>NVUJ01000006.1 GCA_002733135.1 Cycloclasticus sp.
TTCTCTTCTGCCAGCAGATTTAAACTTAATGCCGCAATCAATAACGGCATCAGGTAAATCCAGATAAAACTCAAGTCCAGCTTACCGATGGGTTATCCATCAAACTACGATAACAAGTTCGATTAAATCATTAAATCGACATCAAAAATAACATAACAAGAGGAGCGCCATCATGGCCGGAGTAAAATTAATCGTTGCGTACCCAACACCAACAAATATTGATGCATTTGAAAAAGTGTATAGCGAAGAACATGGACAAAGCGGTTGATAGTTTTGAGGCTAAAAGAATAATTATGACAAAAAATATTGAATATCATCAAGGTTAAGGTTCAAAATAATATTTTATGGTATCAATACGTAAGCTAGATTGTAGCGAAATTCAATTTGATAATTTGTTGCGGCAAGTGACCGCTAACCCATATACAGAAACTAGTAAGTTTTTGCGTGAATCGCATTTTGCGGCTGATAATTTTCCATTACCAATAAGAAAGATGCTACTTGAATTCCGTGATGGGTGTAGTGACGATGGTGCAATGATTTTAAAGTCATGTCCTCAGGAGCCTAACATTGAAATGATTCCAACACCTTTATTCGAAGTTCAGAAGCCTAGTTTTGTTAGTGAAATTTGTTTAGCAATGGTGGCAGCAAGATTAGGGCAAATTTTTACTTACTCGCAATTAGGTGCAAATTCCTTATTCCAAAATATCATACCAAGATCTAATTCTGAACATAAGCAGTCCAATGCTAGTTCTTTAGAAGCGTTACATTTTCATACCGAGACTCATTTTCACCCCCACTCGCCAGATTACCTTTTGTTATATTGTTTGCGCTCATCTCCAGAGGTTAAAACTTACCATTCAAGTGTAAAGAATGTATTTAAAAGCCTTGATAAACATAGTATTGATATGCTTTTTAAACCTTTATACCGCACGGGAATGAGTTATATTTTTGGTAATAACAGTGAAAAACCTGGAAACGGTCCAGTTAAGGCGGTGTTTTATGGGGATAGAACATCACCTTTTATTTGTTATGATCAAGATCTAATGGTAGGGGAGACGGTCGAGGCGCAAAAAGTTTTAGATAAAGTCCATAAAATCTTACAGCATCAAAAACAAAGCCTAGTTTTGTCGGCAGGTGATATGTTGATTATTGATAACCGTAGAATTGTACATGGTCGTAGTGCATTCAAAGCTAAATACGATGGCACTGACCGATGGCTTCAACGGACAAAAGTTTTACGAAATATTGACCAAGCAGTGAACGATTCACATGTCAAAGGAAGCCTGATAACAACTAAGTTAATTTAGAAAATAATAATGCAAAATCAGTTACCTAAGTAAAACGTTACCCAGGTTTTTGTGCCACTGCGTAAATAAGCTGCCAAGGAACCTCTGTACAATTAAATTTTTTATGTAAATTGAAGTAATTAGGTATGGCTTTTTTGATTTGGTTTATGTCATTTTTTAATCCGAATAAGCCTTTAAAAAAAGTAGGGACATCCAAATCATATAAAAAAACCCATGGCACATCTTTTATAGATTCATGAATATCGTTAAAACCAGCATCGCTCATCATGGTTGAAATTTCGCCGGGTGTTAAAAAATCACCTATATGCCCGCTTTGATTATGTTGGTGAACATAGTTATTTAGCCAATTTGCAATGTCAGAATCGTCGATAACATCACATATAGCAAAGTACCCGCAAGGTTTTAACACACGAAATGCTTCATTAATCGTTGCCTGTTGATCGTTGCTGTGATGTAGCCCTGCAAGCCCCAGCACGATATCAACTGATTCAGATTCTATACTTGGCCAGTGTTCAATGTTATCTTCTACGACGCGGTAGGAATGGTTAAGTCGTTGACTTAATGAGCTTTCTGGCTCAATGCAAATCAAATCAACATTGCCTTGTAGTAGTGCGTTAACTCCATCGGAGAGGTATCCGCCAGCAGCTTGAACATCAACAATAGAAACACCCGGTGTTAAGGAGACTAAGCTCAATAGGGCTTTGCGCTCATTATTTCGCGCATTAGGATATTTTTGCATAACACATGAATCAGAGATTGCAGGGTGATTTAGGGTGCTCATAGCAAGAAAGATTAAATCTGTAATTAGAGAGTTTTTAAGATGTATGAAAGTGAGATATTATCAAAGAAAGCAGTGCCCGTCGAAACGAAAACACGAGATTGATTATTGTTGCTGATTAAATTGTTATCTCGTAACAGGGTAAATAAATCAATTAGGCTATCTTCATTTATGAGTTTGTTGTCCAACCATGACTTAATATCGCCATATCGAGCGGTATCAAGACTGTCGACGAATATAGGGGCTGTTTTAGCGCAACTGTCATCCAGTTCTCTTTGCGTATCAATATCAGCGCCAACACTAATGATTAACTGGGCTCTAAAATCATTAATTGAATAAATGGGTGTAGAACTTGTGGTCGCTAGTATCAGTACGTCAGTATCGGGCAAAGATTTTTTCAAACACACGCGGTACTTTATGTTTGGAAACGATGTTTTTAAAGCATTAACGCAATTATGTGCGCGAGTCGCGTCAACATCGTGAATGGTTACTTCTTCAAACCAGTTTAGTGCAGATGCATAAAAGGCTGAGTAGTAGCCAACACGACCAGCGCCAATAATGGTTAGTTTCTTTTGGTTAATAGACAAAAGGTCTATACCAAGCATAGCGCAAATGGCAGTTCTCGCTGAAGATAAAAGGCAAGCCTCAACTATGTGTGTTATGAAATTTTCTGTTGGATGAAGTATGCATGCTTTACCCACTGTAATTTGGTTCGGTACGCATTCTTGTATAACGTTGGTGCCAACCAATTTAACTGATTTGGTGATATCAAGGTTATCTTCAATAATGCAGGGCATAATTCGGAAATCACCGTTCGTATCATTGTCTGTAAATACGGACTTAGGTGGCATGATTAGCGTAGCGTGACCTTGGGCAATATTTAATAACCGTTGTTTTACAAACTGATAATACTCAATAGGTTGACGAGTTAGGGCATGATGTACATCAGATTCATTTAAATATTCGAATGGTTCACCACTTAATTTAAAAACGTCAAGTAATGGATCTAAACCAGTCATAGCATTATTAATATTAGCGGGCATAATAATTGGATAACTAATTAGATTTTTGATTTACGACAAGCTTTTCAAGTAATTGACGAGCGTTAGCAGCTGCATGTGCAGGAATGGCAACATTTGAGTCTTTCCATGAAGTTAAAAGCTCATCGACAACCACCATACTATTGATTTGATCAAAAGGAACTCCTTCAAAAAGACATTCATCCGTTTGAACAACAACGATAAGCTCTTGTACTTGTCGGTCTAGCAAAAGAGCAAAACATCGTTTCATAAGCTCATCGTTGGGCATGGTTGTTTCTTTATTGGAAGCATTAAGGGTAAGCTTATGTGAAGTTAAATAACTATTAATGCCAGATTCTATAGAGGTTGCTTGTTTTTGCTTCGCAGATTCTAGGGCTGAAGTACCGCCCATATAAAAGTGAATGGGTATTCGGCCATCACCATTGATAAGCCGTTCAAGGTATGGATTTACATAATGGATGGAAACGGGGGAGTCCCCAAGAGAAGGCGTGTAATTAACTTCCATAATGGCAGCGCCATTTGTGTGCCATGGTTTACTTATATCGGTGCTCATAATATCAACGCCACAGTTATAAAGATTAAAAAGCCGAGCGGTTCTAATGGCAAGGTCAACATTTTCAGGATGAACATCGGCTGTCACATCATCTGCTGAACCTCCCCATTCGTCTGACTGAAAAGGCCTTAGAGGGACAAGTTCTCCCGCATTAGGAATAGATTTTAGTGTGTAACCGTTTTCTTTCATTATTTTTTTGGCGAAAGAGTCGCTAGGGTAATTTTTAGATCTAAGCCAGGGTGCTTTACTATTTTCTTCCGCATTCTTGTCTGAAATAAGCTGAGCAACTGTATGCTGGCCATCGCCTTTTACTGACCGGGGCCAGCGCCTAGCGCAGTATAAAAATTGGTAGTTCGAAATAAAAATACGATGGCAGGTGCCTTTCAGCATTTTTTCGATAAGAATGGGGCGGTGGGGTGATAGTTCTCGAGCTTTATCATAAGCGCTCTGTAACATCTCAGTGCTATTAACGTTAATAGTAACGCCCTCGCCACGGTCACGAGCGGAGGGTTTAATAACGACGGGCCAGCCAATTTTATTTGCGGCAGAGATAGCGAGTTCTACTGAGCTCACAGACATTTGAGTGGTCGTAGGCAAGCACGCCATTTTAAGGATTGAAACGGCTTTTGTTTTATCTTGAGCAGCTTGTCCGCCGATTGCTGAATCATACTCATTCGCAGAATCAGACATTAAGTGTGATTTACTTCCCCAACCTAATTGATAGAGACCGCGACCAAAATTTATAAATGGGATGTTTTTGTTGTAAGCGGCTTTTAATATCGGGAGTGTTGATTTCCAGCCTGAAAAATAAGGAGCAAGTGGCGCATTAATCTTTTGTTCAACTAATTTGTATAATGTTTCAATGTTACTTGTGCTTAATTTATTAGAACCCATCCAGTACAACAGTTCGAACGCGGCATTCACGGTAATTTCATATGCTTTAATGCTTACGTTTTCTATAAAAGGAAATGGAATAACGACGTTCCAAGTCTTCTCATCATCTTTGCCTTTAATTAATTCGATTTCGTGACTTGCAAAGAAAGCCGGTATGTTCGTCAGACGTAATATCTCATTCGATAGCAGTTGGATTCTATAAGCTAATTCATAAACTAGCCCATCAGAATTTTTTGATAACGTTGAGTCGTCATCGAAATATGAATCATACTTAATAGTAAAGACTGATGTTAACCAGTTATCTGTGACGTTTAATTTTATTGACGACACTGAAAAGGCGGTAACATTGATGGTAATAGGTATGGTTTTTTGCTGAGGCATGGGTCTATAAGTTTCGGTAATCAATCTGATGTTTTAATTGCTTAGGTATTATTCCATGTGGCTATTTTTTAGTTTGTAATGTAGCAAAAAAAACCCCGCAATTGCGGGGTTTTTTAATCCAATAAAATCTTTAGATTATGGTAATGCTACATTGATACCAATACCAACAAAGATTTCAGAACCCATGTTTTGGGTAATACTTGATTGTGTTCCATTAGATACAAATGCACCTGAGCCGCCATTAGCACCATCAATTAAGCCTAAACCAATATCAAGCGCAGCAGCTGCTACTTCAAGGTTTCTAGTCTCTTCTTCACCGAATGAGTAAGATACAAAGCCATTCACACTGACAGCGTCTGTAAAGTTATAACCCATACCTGCAGTCAAAGAGTGCTCCCAGATAACCGGTAAGAGACTCATTTGAACAATTTCAATAAAGTCGACAGCTAAAGGCTCAACAATGCCAAGACCAGTTGCAACGTCTAGTGCAGCGGCGCCTTCGCCTAGAGGTAAGTTGCCTACTCCAGTTACTTGACCTAGAGTACTTTCAGGCGTGTTTTGCAAGATTTCTTCAGCCCAAACATAGCCAGCTCTAAAGCTCCAGTTACCCGCCTCGTATTGAGTTCCTAGGCTAACAAGGAATTGATCTTTATACGCATATTCGTATGCATCAGCATCAGACCAATTTTTCCAAATAACGTCCATTTCGACTAATAGCCCACCATCTTCCATTGCAATACCGGCAATCACTTCAAGAGGTTGCTCTACGTCTAAGTGCTGCCAACCATTTTCTGAGTTACCAGGTACTAATCCGCCGCCCGTTGTTGCTGGGTTTCCGTAGATGATGTTTTTGAATTTATATTCTACTGGGCTTTTTACAGCTAAGCTCGTAGTAATACCATCAGCGACAATATACGTCGCTCCAAGAGACCAGCCTAAGCCAATATCATGTACTGATGACGTTGAGCCACCCCAGTTACTTAATACGCCGCCATTAGATATGACTCCATCGCCAACGAATCCAAGCCCTAAAGCTCCATCAATCACTAAATCACTAACAGCATCAAATCCTGTTGTTGGCCCAGCCGTACCTAGTTGTGCAAGACCAAAACCAATGGTTAATGCACCACCAACAGATAAAGCGTCATTTACTTTATAGCCTGCGGCTATGTTGGCGTTAAATGAGATAACTTCAACTAATAATGGTGCGGCAACTGGTCCATCTAATAGTTCTAAACCCACTAGTGGGCCAAAAGCATCTTCAGCACCTTGTACAGCACCAGCATATAGTTGTAATGGGTCATCACGGTAATCAGCACCTAAACCTGCATCAGCTTCAAGACCTAAACCTAATGTTAAATTTGGTGATACCTGAAGTGTGATGCCTAACGTTGGTACAATGTAGTTGTCAGCGCCTGAATCGTGATCTACATGAAAAGGAACTACTGTTTGTGATGACTCACCGCCACCACCAACATCGAGGAGAGTATCAGTTTCAACTTGTACATCCGTTAAGCTAATAAGCGTAGCGCCAAAGTTAAAGTTTACGCCTGGAAATTGCGTTAACGTAGCAGGGTTGCCGAAAACAGCAGCCGAAGCTTCTTGTGGGCGTGTATATGCAGCGCCCGCCATGCCGCCTGCAATAGTGTGTGCTGACAAGTTAAGGTCTGTACCCGCGCTTGCCGCTTGAGCGCCTGTAGATGCAACAAGCATGGCCATGCCCGCTGCTACTCCAAGTGCTATAGGTGTTTTGTTAAATGTTCTCATTTTTGAGTTCCCCATTTTTATGTTTTTAGATAGCTTTAATTTAAAGTTACTAATATTTTTATTAGTGGGCATAATATAAAGGATGATTACCAATATTGCAACAATTTAGTTGTTTATTAAAAGAATAGTCTAACTTGTTGTTTATATTGAATAATTGCACAGTGTTTTTTTTGCTTTTTTGCATCAAAATATCTGTTTATCGCCTTATGTGGCTGTTCGTTTGTTACTTAGTAGGTTTTATATGTTGAACACTCTATAATTCGCCGTTTTATATTTATGATTACTTATGGCTACAAATTCTGAGCTTATTAGCCGTGGCGAGTCGCTTTTTCTTCAGCACTCCCTTCATTATGGGCATGGTACTACTACTGCTTTGGATGAAGCTGCTTACATTGTTTTGACGGTAACTGGGAATATAACGGCTACTGATGATTCTGTTTACGAACAGTCGGTGGATGATGAACAGCAGAAGGTTATCTTAAATTACTTTGAACGACGTATCACAGAGAAAATTCCGGCTGCTTATCTATTAGGTGAGGCTTGGTTTGCGGGCTTGCCATTTTTTGTTAACGAAGATGTGTTGGTGCCGCGATCACCTTTTGCTGAATTAATTATGGATCAATTCAGCCCTTGGTTAGAATACGGTCGAGTTAATTATATTCTTGATTTATGTACCGGCAGCGGTTGTATTGGTATCGCATGTGCTACCAGATTCCCTGATGCTGACGTGGTGTTAGCCGATATTTCGCCTAGCGCTTTGCGTGTAGCGCAGATAAATATTGAAAAGCATGATGTGTCGTCTCGAGTGACGGTTGTTGAGTCTGATTTGTTTGTGGGGTTGAAGGCTCGCAAGTTTGATTTGATTGTTAGTAACCCGCCTTATGTGGGGCACGAGGAGTTAAACACCTTGCCTGATGAGTTTTACAAAGAGCCACAACTTGGTTTGGACGGCGGTAAGTCTGGTTTGGATTTGGTGCATAAAATTTTAGCGTCTGCGGCAGACTATTTAAATGACGACGGTGTGTTATACGTTGAGGTGGGGAATACTGATATTGCCTTGCAGAAATGCTATCCACATGTACCATTCTTGTGGCAAGAGTTTGAATACGGTGGACACGGGATTTTTATGCTAACAAAAAGCCAGCTACTGGAATATAAAGAACAGTTTCTAGTTAACCTCATTAACTGAAAGAGATACAATTAGCGCATGTCTGGAAATTCAATTGGAAAATTATTTATTGTTACTGGGTTTGGCGAAAGCCACGGCCCTGCAATAGGTTGTATTGTTGATGGCTGCCCCCCGGGAATGGATTTGTGTGAAGCGGATTTGCAAGGTGATTTAGATTTACGTAAGCCTGGCACCTCTCGACATACCACGCAGCGACGTGAGGCCGACCAAGTCAAGATTTTATCCGGTGTGTTTGAAGGTAAAACCACGGGCACGCCAATTGGATTGCTGATTGAAAATACTGACCAGCGTTCTAAAGATTACACCAATATAAAGGATAGTTTTCGACCGGGCCATGCGGATTATACCTACCAACAGAAATATGGCTTCCGTGATTACCGCGGTGGTGGACGGGCATCGGCTCGAGAAACAGCCATGCGAGTAGCTGCCGGCGGTATTGCTAAAAAATATCTACGAGAAAGCTTCGGCATTGAGGTTAAGGGTTATTTAGCGCAGTTAGGCCCAATAAAGCTTGAGCCTGTTGATATGAGCACGGTTCACGATAATCCGTTTTTTTGCCCAGAGCCAAGCAAAGTTGCAGAGCTAGAGGCCTATATGGATGCGCTTAGAAAATCGGGTGATTCTGTTGGTGCTCGCGTTAACGTAAAAGCTACTGGTGTGCCTGTTGGTTTAGGCGAACCCATATTTGATCGTATAGATGCTGAGTTGGCGCATGCTTTGATGAGCATTAATGCCGTTAAAGGCGTTGAGATTGGTGGTGGGTTTGATTGCGTTGAAGCATTGGGCACTGAGTTTAGAGATGAAATGACCCCGGATGGCTTTTTAAGCAATAATGCAGGTGGAATTTTGGGTGGCATTACGACGGGCCAATCAATTAAAGCCAGTATTGCCTTAAAAGCCACTTCTAGTTTGCGTTTGCCGGGTCGCTCCGTTGATGTGAACGGTAATGCAGTTGAGGTGGTGACGAAAGGGCGCCATGACCCTTGCGTGGGTATTCGTGCAACACCGATTGCTGAAGCGATGATGGCGATTGTAATTATGGATCACATGTTGCGTCATCGCGCGCAGAATGCAGGTGTGGTTTCCTCTGTTCCTGATATTCCTGCTGGCTTGGAGTAGTTCGTCTTCAGGCTAAGCAGTAGTGCTTTGTACGTTCCAACTCGTTATACATACACGTTTATTTATCTGAGCCTTTAAATATATGGCCACTCCAACGCTACCGTACTGGCGACTTTCTAGTGTTTACTTCTTTTACTTCGCTTCGTTAGGTATTTTAATGCCTTATTTGGGCTTGTATTTAAAGTCGCTTGGTTTTGTGGCTGCCCAAGTCGGTCTGGTTTTTGCGGTTATTCAAGGTACTAAGATTGTTGCACCCAATATTTGGGCTTGGATTGCAGACACCTATCAATACCGCATGCGATTGGTTCAAGTGGCTGCTCTTTTAAGTGCCGTGACGTTTAGTTTTATATCGTTTGATAATACGCTGTGGACGATTCTTATTGTCTGTTGCGTGTTTAGTTTTTTTTGGAATGCAATGTTGCCGCAATTTGAGGCGGTGACATTAACCTTATTGGCCGATAATACAAACAGATACAGCAAGATTCGTTTGTGGGGTTCTGTTGGGTTTATCGTTGCTGTTGCTGGCGGGGGTGCTTTATTAGAGCGATTAGGCGTAGCGAGCTGGCCAATGGTTACCTTGGTTACCTTGGGGTTTGTTTTTGCGGCCAGTTTGTTTGTTAGAAACTCAAGTCGCTCGGTAAAACATAAAGAACAACGACCCTTAGGCGCAATGCTTAAGGAAAAGAAAGTGCTAGCCTTTTTTGCGATGCTTTTTTTGATTCAAGCGTCACACGGCCCTTACTACTCATTTTTTTCTATTCTATTAAAGGAGCAGGGCTATAGCGAAACGGCAATTGGGCAGTTTTGGTCGTTAGGTGTTGTAGCTGAGATTTTATTATTTTTGATTATGCAGCGCGTGTTTAGATACGTTTCGTTGAGAAAAATTTTACTGATTAGCATTGTATTAACCATAGTTAGATGGCTACTGATAGCGTGGTTCTCAGATAACCTGGGTAGTTTATTAGTGGCGCAAATATTACACGCGGCATCCTTCGGCGCTTTTCATGTGGCTTGTATACAGTTAATCCATACGTATTTTAAGGGCGTACATCAAGTTAGAGGCCAAGCGTTATATAGCAGTGTTGGGTTTGGAGCGGGTGGCATGTTTGGTAGTTTGATGGCTGGCTATATGTGGGACAGTCTTGGGCCTACTTGGGCTTTCTCCAGCGCTGCTTTTTTGAGTGCTTGTGCTTTATTTGTTGCCTATAAGTGGCTTGATATATACCAACCTGATAATAAGAGCGTTTCGGAAACGGGGCTTTTCCAATCCTAATCCAGTTTTACAGGTTGATTTATTTATTTAAAGATGTTGTAGTCACGAAAGCGATTTAATATCGTTAATTAAAATCATAATAATTTAATAGGAGGAAGGCATGTCTCACACAAGCCTGAAATTAATAACTGGGTTTTTGTTTCTTGGTTTCTCTGTTAGTGCGCTAGCGTACGAAACTGAGACCGATATCGTGGAAGCGAAACTCGACGCAGCAGAACAGTATAAAGTTTCTAACTACCGTAGCTCAGAGCAAGATGGTAGTACTCTATATATTAAGAATACCAATTTTAGGGTAGTCGATAATATTGGCTTTTACATTCCAGATTTAGTGGTTAGAGCAACGCCTAACGATAGTAGTCAACCATTAGTATTTGATGACCCTACGTCATTTTCGCTAACACCATTACAAGGTAGTGTTGTATTAGACAGCGGTAAGCTTGAAGCGCTACTTAATAAGAAAGTATTTGCATTTAAAGGTGCTACGTTAAGAAATATTAAAGTTAAAACAGCAACGAATGTCTTAACCTTGTCGGGTCAAATGATTCGTAAAGGCTTGTGGGTACCTTTCGTGCTTAAAGGTGACATAAAGCTTCAAGATGGTCATATTCTTAACTTTACGCCTTGGCAAGTAATTACAGACGGTGAAGATGCAACTAAGGTTCTAAAAGTGGCTAACGTTGCTATTGATGAATTGCTAACCGTTGACGCGCCAGGTGCGAAATTGATTGGCAGTACAGTTGTGTTAGATACGTTGAAGTTATTTCCACCACCAGTATTGAACCTTAATATTTCAAAAGCCGCGATGGAAGATCGTGGGTTGGTGCTTAGCTTTGATAACCCAGGAGCTGAAACAGATTCAGCCACGTTGGCAGACAGCAATAGCTACATTTTGATAAAAGGTGGTGACGTTAAGTTTATGAAAGCCGTGCCTACAAATGCTCGAGTTCAAGTAATGAGTGAATCTGCAAGCGCAGACCTTGATTTTTGTCTTTATGACTATAGAGATCAACTATCTGCAGGGCATTTAAAATTAAAAGAAGATGGCGCAATTTTGGCCTACCTTAAAAATTAAAGACGGCATCCGACCCGATTAGGAGCAAATAAAATGTATTATAAAAAAATTACAAAAATAGCGATGGGCTTACTGTTAACTGTGGGTGTTTCTAGCAGTTTGATGGCCGGTTCATTTAGTGATAAACAACAAAAAGATCTTCAATCAGCAAGAGCAACTTGGACGGAAAAAAACATTCCATCTGGTATGCAGTCTGGTGAGGCACGCGCTAGTACAGAGCGTGATTCAGGTGCAGACAACGTGTCTATGTATCTTCATAATGTAAACTTCGATGTGGTTGATAACATCGGTTTTTACGTCGAAAAATTAAAAGTAACGCTAGAGCCTAAAGTAGCAGGGGATCCTGTTGTTTTTGACGATGTCGAAAGCTTTACTATTAATGTTCATAGCGGAACGGTTGTTTTAAGTCCTCAAGTTATCGCCGACTTATTTAATGACCATATTTTGGATTATTGGCCTCGTCCGTTGGATGACCTAACCATTACGACGTCAGATAATTATTTGGAAGTTGAAGGCGGCTTGAAGCTTTGGAGTTGGTTCCCTGGTATCTACTTGCCAGCAGACTTAGGTGGCAATATCGTTCTTAGTGATGATAACAAAATGGTTTATGAAATCGATGACGTGCGTGTTCTTGGTATTCCATTATATGGTTTATTAAGCGCCATCTTCATTGACCTTGACTTGTTGTTATCTATCGACAGAGCAGGCGCTGAATTGGTTGATAGCGTATTAGTGCTAGATCATACGGCTGTATTCCCTCCGCCAACTATTGCAGGACGTCTTGCTTCAGTTAGTTTAGATTCTGATGGCTTGCGTTTGGTATTTGCTGACAATAATGCAGCTGAATTTTCTAAGCCTCCCGTTGATGCTGATAGTTATATTTGGGCACAATCAGGTGACCCAAGATTGTTTGATATTGTAGTGAACAACGGTACAGTTCAAGTGTTACCAGAAGACACTAGCAAGCCACTTCGTTTTAATCTTTATGATTACAGAAAACAAGTAGCCGCAGGCACACTTAAAATGGCAAAAAATGGCGATATCATTGCGACTATCCCATCATCAGAGGGTCCTGATTATAAAGCGGCTGCGATGCAAGGCGGTATGCCTACTGGCTCTTCTTCATCAAGCTCTACTTCTAATGAACCTGCCCCAGGTTGTATTAATAGAGCAGGATTTAATATTTGTGAAGAAAAGAAAGTTGAAAGGAAGGTAATGGCAAGGTCTGGTAAAAGCAGTTCTTCAGTATCAAAAAGATCTGCTGAAAAGAGCGTTGGATTTCTTTCTACAGAAGGTAAAATGAAACTTAAAGATATGAAAGCAGGTACATGTTTCAATCGCGCAGGTTTTGTTATTGCTTGTTAGTAAGTAGTTTAAAGTAAGTTGAGAAAATGCCCCTTTTGGGGCGTTTTTTTTGTTTTAATGAATAAGTAATAAAAAATAACTTTTACCCAGTATGAAAAAAGAAAAGGCACATAAGTTAACGGTCGGTATTTCTTCAATGGCGTTGTTCGATTTAGTAGAATCTAATAAAGTTTTCGAAACGGAAGGTAAAGAAGCGTATTGTAAATATCAAATTGAACGGGAAGATGAGGTGTTAGGGCCAGGGGTTGCTTTTCCGTTGGTTAAAAAAATGCTGGGTTTGAATACTAAATTGCCTGAACCACTTGTTGAAGTCATATTATTATCAAGAAACAGCGCTGATACAGGCCTTAGGGTTTTTAATTCAATTGATAAACATAACTTAGATATTAAGCGTGCTGCGTTTACAAGTGGTAATACTCCTTTTGGATATGTTTCAGCTTTTAATGTGGATTTGTTTTTATCAACTGAACCTACGGATGTTCGTAAAGCATTAGACGCAGGACACGCTGCAGCTACTATCCTAGCAGGAAAAGGGAATGTGTTGGACAATGATCAATTGAAAATCGCGTTTGATGGTGACGCCGTTATTTTCTCTGATGAATCAGAGCGTATATACAAAGAGAAAGGGTTGGACGCTTTTACTGAGAATGAAAAAAAATCGGCTAAACAACCGATGTCCGGTGGCCCTTTTAAGTCTTTCCTATCAGCATTGCACAATATCCAAAGTCAGTTCCCTGAAGATGTGTCACCTGTGAGAACTGCGCTAGTAACAGCTCGTTCAGCACCAGCACATGAGCGTGTAGTAAGGACATTGAGATCGTGGGGTATTAGGATTGATGAAGCGTTGTTCTTAGGAGGGCTGGATAAAGGAGAGTTTTTAAAGTCTTTCGGCGCGGATATATTCTTTGACGACCAGACATTGCACTGCAAATCAGCTAATGAGCACGTTGCAACAGGGCATGTGCCACATGGAGTTGCTAATCAATAATTAGTCATTATGGGTAAAGTCAAAATTCATCTTGCTCGCTGGCTTTTGTAGAAAATAACCTTGAACAGCATCTACGCCAATATTCCAAAGTATCGCTAAGGTGTTTGAGTTTTCAACTGATTTAGCAATAGTTTTAACATTGTTTCTTCTGGTGACTTCAACGATCTTGCGTATGGTTTGTTGGGACTCTTCATTATTTAAGAGATTTTGACTGAAGCTACCATCTATTTTTATATAATCGACGGCATACTCTTTTAGCATGTCATCAGTAATTTGAGTAAACCCGGTATGATCGAAGGCTAATTGGCATCCGCATTTGTTTTTTATGAGGCTGATGAAGTTTTTTAAAACTGTTGGGTCAGTGAGGACATCAGAAAAGTTAATTTGGAAGACTATTGAGCTGGCGTCAATATTAAAAAGCTTTATATTACTGACAAGCGTTTCTAAAAATGCTGCATTACGATAAGTAACGCTAGATAATGAAATAAAGAATTTTCTTTTGATGCCCTGGCGAGATGTCTCTCTAATTTGTTCGATTGTGTTTTTTAATACCCATTCATCTAAGGCACTGATTAAACCTGTTTTTTCGGCGGTAAGGATAAAGTTATCTGGGGGTATATGTTTGTTTTTGTTATCTAGAATGCGCAATAGTACCGCGTAGTTCTCAGTTGATTTTTCCGATAAATCAACTATCGGTTGATATAAAGGGTGTAGCCGACCCTCTTCGAGAGCAGACTGTATGATGCGAGCATTTTTTTCTTCATCAATGATTACTTTTAAGGGTGTTGTGACTGAGTCAAAGACATGAATTTGACCGCCACCTTGTAAACAGGCTTTATCACAAGCCTTGTCTGCTTGGGATATCAATTGTTTTGCCGTCGTTATTCTAGAGTCAATGAAGCCAACTCCTATACTAACGGTTAGCTTAATATATTGCGCATCATTGCCAAATAAGGTGTCGTTTACTTCGGTTAAAATTTCTTGACAGTGAATTAGAAATTCAGCACGTGTTAATTGTCCGGAAAATAAAGTAAAAGTAGCGTCACTAAACCTAGCTAGAATATCGGTGCGCGAACTGTGGCTTTTGATGATGGAAGCAATTAATCGTAAAACTTCATCAATGTAATTATCTGAGTATTGCTCACGTATGGATCGAAATTCATCTATTAGAATAATAGCAAGTGAACCATGAGGGCTTGGTTCCTCTAATTCTTTATTGACATATTCTAGAGTGAATCGTTTGTTGTACAATCCGGTGTCGTGGTCGAATGTACGTAAATCAGTAAAACCTTTGTCAATATTGCTCCAAGCATCTGGGTTATGAATTAAGAGCTGTGTACATAGTTTGTCATTAACGAAACAATGTGTTTTGTAGATTGTTGTGACAAATGATTGACTGTCTTTTGTTTGAATGAGTACTGAAACTGTTGTGTCGTCTGGCAACGCTTCCAACGATGTATTGAGGTTTCTTTTGTTTGGTTCTGACTCTAATTCAATTGAGCACGTTGTTGGCATACTAAACTCTTTAACTTGAGTGCCGCTAATATCGTCAGCTTCCGGTAAGCTAAAAATCCGTTTATAAGCCTGATTACAAGACCAATATATTCCATCATGAATTAGAGCAACACCATCCTCAGTATTTCTTAAAAATGATTCAAAGCGAAAAGATTCGTTTTTAGATTGGGAGATGATTTGATGCGCTAAATACTTATTCTGTTGTGATTTAATCTCTCTTTCTATAGATTTGGCGACTAGAAAAACAGGTTCAAGGGGGCGAACATCGATAATATTCTCTACTTTATACTGTGCAGAGTTTTTATTAATGTGTTCTGCGTCCAATATGACGATTATTGGGAAGTGAACAAAGTGATTTTTTACTTGTTTGAGCAAATATTTGTCAGTATCTGTATCGCCTTTTAGGTTTATGAGTACTAGCCCTATGGCCGATAAGTTAGCTGTTTGAGCGTTTAAATCATCTAAAGAAAGTGTAGTAATTTGAATATCAGCATCAATTTTTTTTAATTCTTTGCCAATAAGAGTGTTTTCTTTTTGCTCAAAGTTTATGTTGAGAATGTTTCTTTTTTTCATCACTTTGCTGATTGTTATTATTGTTTATACCTTAGCCTAAATTCGACTGTATTGAAACGGCATATTTGGTGAAAACTTGGTTGCTTTCCATCGTTCTTTCAATAACAAAGTAAGTCTTTTCTTTACCTTTTTTGAGTACAATTTTGATATCTGTGTTTTCAATGAAAACAGGACTTATAAGAGTGTCAATATTCTCGTTACTATGGGTTCCTTTGAGAAATATGGCGGCTTTACTAGCAACTGTGTCATCAAGGCTTTGAATGGATGCTACTTGAAGGCCAGATGCTATTAATTCAACGCCAACAGAGATGCTGCCTTCATTTGAGTTGTTTATGTATCTAATAATTGCTAATTGGAGCGGTTGTGCTTCCAATTGAATGCCAATAACATCAGACGTTTTTAACAGCGCTTTGTTGTTATTGTTAATCGTAAAGCGCATGCCTTCCTTACTCATATCACTCGTTTGAGCGGCTAGCTCTTGACCTTTAGCGCCTGGCTTAACAGAATGCTTCTTTTGCCATATGTTTTTTGTAGTAAATTCATCATCAATTGATGCTTTGAGCATTTTATTAGCCATGCTATCCGTATATACAGTGTGGTGGCGCCTCTGGTTATCGATGGGTAGTAATTCAAGATTTGGGATGTCCATAGAGTTTGGGTTTGCAAATGTGCTCGGTTCTTTTTTATACAAATCAGGGTTTTGTTGGATCAAAATAGCTTTGATAATACTTTCAAAACCAGGATAAACAGAAATCTCCTCGGTTTTTGTTTGCCGTTGAGATTGCCTTGCATGTTTGGTTGTCCAGCTTGATAAAAGTTGCTTGATAACTTTTTTTGTTAGTACCGGCGAGTCTGAGTGTATTGCTATGAAGTTGTGTCTTTCATGTGCAATAACTTTATCGCTTTGCATAAAACTTACGAGCTGTTCATTATTAATAAAAAATGTTTTATAGCTGGTGCTGGTTGATATTGGTAGGTAATTGGCAGGTGCTGAAGTGGATAGGTCCACATAAAAGCCGAAGCTTCCGTTGTTAGTTTGTGATATTAAAATTTCATTAACCTGTTGGGTTAAAATGCTTTGAATTGTTGCTATATCATTCTGACGGAATCTATTAGGAAAAGATAAATATAAAAGCTGTATTTTTTTAAATTCATTTTCGATCGTTGTGCGATTGTGCTCACTTAACATTGTACATTCAAGGTGTCGCATATCTAGATTGTTTGCGAGATCAAACAAGGCGTTAACGGGATTCCAAAAGTTAAATTTAGGAATCATGTAAATTTTAACCATTAAAAATTGTGTGAGCCCAAGAAGCTCGAATGCTCTACATATAACGCTGCCTCTTTGGCTGTCGGTAAATATTTGTTTCTTTTCACCTTGTTCGATTGTCTCGCTAGACAGGAAGTCTTTTGAACTGGCGATGTCCAAATAAACGTTGCCAAAATTTGTTAAGAGGCTTATTAACGTTGAGGAGCTAATATTTTGCTTTTTTGTAAGTGGTAGTTTTGCATTCTCTATTTCTTGGTTACATACAAGGTAGAGTCTATAAAGACAGGGCATAGCTTCTTCAGCAAGGTTAAATTTATTAATGGCTTTAATGTTGGTTGATAAAAGGCCTTTCGCAGCATCGGACAGTATTTCAGCCGAAATTTGTAGGTTAAGGATAGGTAGCTCCTCTTCCCATAATTTGTATGACTCGATAGTGGGTTCGAATGGCAGTTGAGTGTTGGTGCTGACAATTGCAGAACCTATTCTATCCGTGAATTGTTTTTGAATATCCATATTAATCACCTAAATGTATTTGATGTTTTTTTTCAAATGTGCCGTTAGTGAAAGAATATTATGCGCTTTATTTCTTGAAATGTTAATGACTTAGTCGTTTGTCGGCAATATGGTTTTAAATGGCTGGCCAGCATCTTCAGAGACTAGTTTAGGCACCAAATATCCAGGCAACTGTGTCTGCACTTGCTGGTAAATTTTATATGTATTTGTAATGCCCGAATCGAAATGCATAGCACCTGATACCTTATCAAGAGTATGTAAGTAATAGGGCAAAGTATGACACTCAAATAGACGAAGACTCAGCTGAATTAATGTATTGGCGTTATCATTGATGCCTTTCAGTAAAACAGTTTGATTGAGCAACGTAACTTCAATTTGTTTTAATGCAAATAATACGTCTGCAACTTCGTTGGTTAATTCATTTGCGTGATTTGCATGAATAACCAGAATGATTTTTTTGCTTGATGCATTGAGCGTATTCAGCAAACCTTTAGTGATACGACTGGGCAATACAATCGGTAATCTCGAATGAATGCGAATTCGTTCAATTTGGTGGTTTTTTGATAAAGATTCAATCAGGTGACGAAACCTTGAGTCGCTGAGTGTTAAAGGGTCGCCTCCACTAAGAATCACTTCGGTGACTTCTTTATGTTGTGAAAGATAATGGTTTATAGAATTTAGTTGTGAGCGGTTCGCACTGTTGTCTGAATATGGAAATTCACGACGAAAGCAGTAGCGGCAATGTATGGCACAGGCCCCTGTTGTGATGATTAGCGCACGGCCATGATATTTGTGTATGAGGCCTGGAAGTACGCTGGCTTGTGCATCACCAACAGGATCATTTAAATAGCTGGGGTGTTGTTGTAATTCATCAGGCTGTGGCAGTACTTGAAGAAGCAGTGGGTCATTCCAGTCGGATTTTTTTATACGATCCGCATAACTACGAGTAACCAGTAAAGGGAAGCCTTTACTAGCAGTTCTGTGAAGAGTTAAATCAGAGTTCTTTAATTGTAAGTAGGTTAAAAGCTGATCAATATCGATGAATGCTGATTGGAGTTCTTGTTGCCAAGTTGGAATTAAAGAAGTTTTTTCTACGTCCATCATGTTGGTTATTATAAAGCCGAATTAAGCAGATGCGATTTTTCATCTACTTCAACGAAACTGGTGCCCATTGGGTATAATGAGCAATGACTAATTAAACTTAACAAATAACGAGAGTTAGCATGGCGACATACAGTACAAGTGATTTTAAAAGTGGTTTAAAAATTATGTTAGACAATTCACCGTGTAACATTGTTGAGAATGAATTCGTAAGACCTGGTAAAGGACCCGCTTTTAGCCGCGTTAAAATTCGTAATTTAAAAACAGGACGAGTGATTGATAAAACGTTTAAATCGGGCGAAACGGTTGAAGCGGCTGATGTGATGGAAACAGAAATGTCATATTTGTATTACGACGGCGAATTTTGGCATTTTATGGATGAAGAAACGTATGAGCAAGTATCAGGTGATGCAACAGCGGTTGGCGATGCAGCTAAATGGTTAAAAGATCAAGATAAATGCACCGTGACATTATGGAATGGTTCGCCGTTATTGGTAGCAGCACCAAACTTTGTTGAGTTAGAAGTAACCGATACTGATCCGGGTTTAAAAGGTGATACGTCTGGCGGTGGTGGTAAACCAGCGACCTTAGAAACAGGTGCGGTTGTGCGTGTTCCTTTATTTGTTCAAATTGGCGAGGTGATTAAGGTAGATACACGTACAGGAGAATATTCTGCGCGGGTAAAAAATTAGTTCCTTTGTGGCTGTTAAAGATGACAAACAATGGCCGCCGACTTGTTCGGCGGCTTTATTGCATCAACGGGCTGAGTTATACCAAGCAATACGCACATTCTTTTTAGAAAAAAACGTTTTAGAAGTAGATACACCCATATTGTCTAGTGCAACTAGTTGTGATGCTAATTTAGATAGTTTTTCCACCCTGTTTGGTAGAGATGGTTTGGCTCAACAGCGCTATTATTTGCAAACATCCCCTGAGTTTTCAATGAAGCGCCTTTTGGCGTCTGGTTCGGGTTCAATATTTCAGATAGCAAAATCATTTAGACAAGGCGAGAGTGGGCGCTTTCATAACCCTGAATTTAGTTTACTGGAGTGGTACCGAGTCGGTTTCAGCATGACTGAGTTAATCGAAGAGGTTGTCGAATTACTCATGTTAAGTTTTAATGAAAACTTGGCGTTTAGAACGGTTCCTTATGCTCAGTTATTCGTACAAATGATAGGAATTAATCCACATAAAGCTACGTTAGACGAGCTTTTAGAGTTTGCCGAAAAACAGGCTAACCCCGAAGCTGTTCATATTTGTGGCGACAGCCTTGCGAATGGATTGGACTACGTTTTTAGTCAATATATTCAACCAAAATTGAAGAAGGGTTTGATTTACATCGTTACGGATTATCCAGTCTGTTTGGCTATGTTGGCAAAGCTAAGTGGTGATGCGCCACAAACAGCAAAGCGTTTTGAAGTGTATTTCAACAACGTAGAATTAGCAAATGGTTATGAAGAGTTAACGGATGCTGCCATTCAAGAACAACGTTTCCACGAAGACTTAGCAGAAAGGAGGCAGTTAGGTGTTCAGCAGGTACCTATGGATAACAACTTAATAGCGGCTTTAGAAGCAGGAATGCCGAATTGTTCCGGCGTTGCCTTGGGCTTAGATAGATTGCTGATGTTGATAACGGGTGCGTCATCAATCGACGAGGTACTAACGTTCCCTATTAACCGCGCTTAAACAAAAAATAAGGCGTTCTATTTTTTGATTTTCCCAATGACTTGACCCAGCTGCACGGCAGCGCCCTCAGTAAGTTCTTCCGCCCAAGCCACTTTGCCTTTGCCATACAGCAAGACAATGGTTGAACCCATATTGAAACGGGCCATTTCTTCGTTCTTTTTGTACGTCAGTTTTTTGTCGTTATACACCCAGCTACGAATTTGGTTATGGCGTGGTGGCGTTACTTCGCCGTACCAAACGGTCTCAATGCTGGAAACAAAAATAGCGCCAACCATCACCATCGCCATTGGGCCGGCGGGGGTGTCAAAAAATGCAATAACGCGTTCGTTACGAGCGAACAATTCATCAATCCCTTCGGCTGTCGTTTGATTCACGCTGAATAACTCACCCGGCACATGAACCATTTTCTTAAGCGTGCCACCAATAGGAAAATGAATGCGGTGGTAATCTTTAGGTGACAGGTAAATGGTGGTGAACTGCCCGTCTTCAAATTCGCTTGTTAACTCATCATTACCTAATAAAGCGGATAAGTTAAACGATTTGCCTTTCGCTTGGAATATCTCGCCGTTTTCAATGTTGCCGATTTGGCTAATAGCACCATCAACCGGGCAGGCGATTGTTTTACGCCCACGTTCTAATGGGCGCACATCTTCGCGCAGTTCACGGGTGAAAAAGGCATTAAATGTTTCGTATGCCTGAGGGTTAGGTTCAACCGCTTCAGACATATCAACGCCAAATTGCTTAATGATGGTTTTGATGATGGCGTTCTTTACCCACGGCGTTTTACAACGCGCCAATTTGTGCATTAAAGCGGATAAGCCGTGTTGCGGCAAAATGTGTTGTAGAAGAATAAAGAGTTTAGCCATGTTATTAACCTATTTGATGAAATTGAGACCTTTTCACGAAAGTTCTTTTGCCCCTATACGGCGTTAAAAAAGTGCTCAATCGGTCATTTACTCCAGTAAACTCCCTCTTTCCGCGCATTTTTGCCTTGTCTAGGAACAAAATCATCTTCCGTGCAAATATCTCAAATTAGCTTTTTGAGCGGCGGGTATAGCAACGCCGGTTTGGATATTAGCACCCATATCGCTGAGAACAGATTCTAACGAGGCTAAGCAGAACATAACATTACTGGCACTTGCGGAATGCCCCATTAAGCCAATACGCCATACTTTACCGGCAAGAGAGCCAAGGCCTGCACCAATTTCTAAGTCGTATTCATTCAATAGGCGCTTGCGAACCACCGCTTCATCAACACCTTCTGGAATAATGACGGCATTTAATTGCGGTAAGCGCGATGCTTCAGGCACGATAAAGCCAATACCCATGGCTTCTAGGCCGGCTTTTAATGCGCCGTGTAGATGACCATGACGTGCCCACGCATTTTCTAAACCTTCTTCTTGAAGCATTAATAAGGATTCGTGTAACGCGTATAAACTGTTAACCGGTGCGGTGTGGTGATACGAACGTGCGCCTTCGCTGCCCCAGTAACCCATGACCAAGTTCAAATCTAAAAACCAGCTTTGCACACGTTGTTTGCGTTGTTTGATGCGCTCTTGTGCGCGCTCGCTAAAGCTAACCGGTGATAAACCCGGTACGCAGGATAAGCATTTTTGTGTGCCTGAATAAATGGCATCTATACCCCAATCATCTACGCGTAACTCACTACCGCCCACAGAGGTAACGGCATCAACAATAGAAAGGCAATCATATTGGTGTGCCAAAGCACATAGCGTTTTCGCGTCTGATAAGGCGCCCGTGGATGTTTCGGCGTGTACAAAGGCTAAAGCAGTCGCTTCTGGGTGCGCTTTAAGTGCGTCTTCCACTTTTTGCGGGTCAACGGCGTTGCCCCAATCGTCTTGCACCATAATGGCCGTTGCGCCACAGCGTTCAACGTTCTCTTTCATGCGGCCGCCGAACACACCGTTTTGGCAAACAATCACGGTATCGCCCGCTTCTAATAAATTAGCAAAGCAGGTTTCCATGCCGGCAGAACCGGGGGCAGAAACAGGGAAGGTGAGTTGGTTGTCAGTTTGAAACGCGTATTGAAGCAAGGTTTTAACTTCATCCATCATCATGCCGAAACTGGGGTCTAAATGGCCGATGGTTGGGCGCGCTAGGGCAGATAATACGCGTGGGTGAACGTCTGACGGGCCAGGACCCATGAGCGTGCGAATAGGTGGGTTAAAGCTTGTAATGGTCATGTTCTGMTTATCCTTCTATTTTTTGGCCAGCCATAAACATCCACGTTTCAATCACCGTGTCWGGGTTYARTGAAACGCTTTCAATGCCTTCTTCCATCAGCCATTTRGCTAAATCSGGGTGATCGGATGGGCCTTGGCCACAAATRCCRATGTATTTRYYTTGTTTRAKRCARGCTTGAATCGCCATYGASARTARYTTCTTAATCGCTGGGTCGCGTTCGTCGAACAAATGWGCAATCAGMGCWGARTCACGATCAAGCCCGAGTGTTAATTGSGTYAARTCGTTTGAGCCRATAGAGAAACCATCGAAGTAYTCTARRAATTCRTCMGCCATYAACGCGTTAGACGGTARCTCGCACATCATGATRAGTTTMAGKCCGTTTTTRCCGCKTTYAATGCCGTTTTCTYTTAAYAGCTYGGTCACTTGTCTKGCTTCRTCTAAGGTGCGAACGAATGGAATCATCACCCAAACATTGGTYARMCCCATTTCATCACGAACGTATTTSAGTGCGTCGCACTCCATGTCRAAACATTCACGGAAKGAATCAGARATATAACGYGATGCGCCCCTAAAGCCAATCATTGGGTTTTCTTCTTCTGGYTCGTAACGRTCGCCACCAATTAAGTTAGCGTATTCGTTAGAYTTAAARTCWGACATRCGYACRATAACSGWYTTRGGTGAAAAGGCSGCWGCGATGGTTGCRATRCCTTCTACTAGGCGTTTAACGTAGTAGTCTTTAGGGCTGTCGTAGCAAGAGATACGTTTGTTAATGGTGTTTTGTAAATCAGCCGGTAGCTTATCAAAATCTAACAGTGCTTTAGGGTGAATACCAATCATGCGGTTAATGATGAATTCTAAACGCGCTAGACCAACACCTTCGTGTGGCAATGATGCAAAATCAAACGCACGGTCAGGGTTGCCGACGTTCATCATTATTTTGACAGGGATTTCAGGCATCGAGTCTAAGTTGATTTTATTGATCTCGAAATCCAATAAACCTTCATAAATAAAGCCCGTGTCGCCTTCAGCGCAAGACACAGTAATCTCTTGGCCTTGTGTAATGTGATCGGTTGCATCGCCACAACCTACAACGGCTGGAATGCCTAGCTCGCGGGCAATAATCGCCGCGTGACAGGTTCTGCCGCCACGGTTAGTAACAATCGCGGAGGCGCGCTTCATGATCGGTTCCCAATCAGGGTCCGTCATGTCGGTGACCAATACATCGCCGTCCTGAACTTCATCCATTTGAGCAATGCTATTAATCACGCGAGCTGGGCCAGCGCCGATTTTTTGACCAATACTGCGGCCTTCAACGAGCACCTTGGATGTTGCATTTAAGCTGTAACGCTCAATYTCTTTACCGGCRCGGCTTTGYACSGTTTCTGGGCGCGCTTGYACGATGTACARCTGGCCGTCTAAACCGTCTTTTGCCCAYTCRATATCCATAGGGCGCTSATAATGYTTTTCAATGGTKATSGCGATTTCAGAYAGTTTTTCAACTTCWGCRTCGGTWAGYGARTAMACAAKSCKWGTTKCWGGGTCGGTATCAATGAYTTTWACGGGYTCTTTWGCATCWGGYGMATCGTCRTACACCATYTTAATSARYTTGCTRCCTAAATTRCGSCGCAAAATAGCMGGGCGACCSGCTTCTARTGTWGGTTTGTGTACATAAAAYTCRTCGGGGTTAACSGCGCCTTGCACCACCATTTCACCCAAGCCGTAGCTGGAGGTAATGAAAACCGCATCGCGAAAACCAGATTCAGTGTCTAATGTGAACAATACGCCAGAGGCGCTGATGTCACTACGGACCATGCGTTGAATGCCAGCAGATAAGGCGACTTCGCTGTGCTCAAACCCTTGGTGAACACGATAAGAAATGGCACGATCATTATACAACGAGGCAAATACTTCCTTAATTGAACGGATAACATTATCAATGCCATCAACGTTTAAGAAGGTTTCTTGCTGACCAGCGAAAGAGGCATCCGGTAAATCTTCAGCTGTCGCAGACGAGCGGACAGCCACAGAAAATTCGCTTTTTGCATCGGCTTGCATCTTTGCATAGGCATCTCTAATCGCCGATTCCAGTTCGGGTTGGAAAGGGGTGTCAATTACCCATTGCCTAATTTCTTTGCCAACAACTGCGAGGGTGTTAACATCTTCAACATCCAAGGCGCTAAGTTTTACGTTGATTTTATCGTCAATACCGCTTTGTGATAAAAAGTCTCTAAAAGCCGTTGCTGTGGTTGCAAAGCCGCCTGGAACATCCACGCCGACCGATGCCAAGTTGCTGATCATTTCACCTAAAGAAGCATTTTTACCACCCACATGCTCCACGTCATCCATGCCTGTTGAATCGAGCCAAACGATGTATTCTTTCAACTTAGTACCCTCTGAATTAGTTTAAAATTATGCTAACGAGGCCTTTGCACGAAAGCTCTTTTGCCCCCATACTGCGTTAAAAGTGTGCTCAATCGGTCATTTACTAAAGTAAACTTCCTCTTTCCGCGCGCTTTTGCCTTGTCTGGAAACAAAATCTTCTTCCGTGCAAAGGCCTCTTAATCCACCATTTTAACAAAAAAGCATATCTATATATAATGAAAAATAGAACAATCTTCTTCGTGTCGGATAGAACGGCCATTACAGCAGAAACGTTGGGTAACAGCTTGATGACGCAGTTTGCGGGCGTGGAACGTGAGCGTCACGTTATTCCATTTATCGATAGTGAAGCGAAAGCTGAAGCAGTTCGGGAGCGTATTAACGCTTCTTATACTGTCAACGAAGGCAGGCCGCTTGTTTTTAGTACATTTACAAACGATAATTTACGTGAAATTTTATCTTCAAGTGATTGTATATTCTATGATTTATTTAACGATTATATTGCTAGAATGGAAAGTGATCTCAGACAGGAGTCGTCTCATGAAGTAGGAAAGAGCCACGGTTTAGTTGATAAAAATTCGTACGAATCGCGTATCAGGGCGGTCAACTATGCGCTGGAATATGACGATGGTGCAAAACTTGATCGGTATGACCAAGCAGATGTTATTTTGGTGGGTGTCTCTAGGACTGGTAAAACACCGACGTCTTTGTTTCTTGCGCTTCAATACGGTATATATACGGCAAATTTTCCGATTACGGACAGTGACTTAGATAATTACAGTTTGCCACGCGCACTTAAGCCGCATAAAAAGAAACTGTTCGGCTTAACTATCAGTGCCGAGCAGTTGAGCCGTATTCGTGAAGAGCGTCGACCAGGGAGTCCATACGCATCGTTACGAACGTGCCAACGGGAAGTTTCGCAAGTGGAAGAACTGTTTCAGTTGGAAAAGGTTCCGTTTTTAAATGTAACCGCTATTTCTATAGAAGAAATTGCAGCACAAATACGTCAAACACGAGAGTTGGGTGAGAAGCATTTATAGTAATATTGCATTGCGATAGATGGTGATAACTCTTATCATTGCCGACTTTAAATCGAACCGTAGGATTGTTAATCAATGAGTCAGCAGATTTTTCACGCAGGGCAACGTTGGGTTAGCCATTCTGAAACCGAGTTAGGTCTTGGCATGGTTGAGGATGTAGAAGGTAGGCACGTGACCTTGTTATTTCCTGCAGTTGAAGAAACACGGGTCTATGCGCTCGATAATGCGCCGTTAAGCCGTGTGATATATGGTGTTGGTGATAGTATTCGTCATGTAAACGGTGCGGCATTAACAGTTAATCAAACGCAAGAACACAACCATTGCATGATGTACCTGTGCACCAATGAACAGGGTGAAGAAGCAGTTGTTCATGAGGTGGACCTAGACAGTGTTGGGGCCTTCAATAAACCGCAAAGTCGTTTATTTACTGGCCAAATTGATAAAAACAAGTTGTTTGATTTACGTCTTAAGACACTAGCGTTTCAACGCCAATTAGATGTGTTTCCAAGTTTTGGTTTAACGGGGCCTCGTGTTCAGTTGTTGCCGCATCAGTTCTACATAGCGAGCAAAGTAACAGAACGCAGTGCGCCAAGGGTGTTACTTGCTGATGAAGTGGGTTTAGGGAAAACCATTGAAGCCGGTTTGATATTGCATCAGCAGTTGTTAACGGGCTCTATTGAGCGTGTGTTGATTGTTGTACCTGATGCGCTGATTCACCAATGGTTGGTTGAATTGCTACGACGTTTTAATTTATCGTTTACCATTTTGGACCACGAACGTTGTGATGCGATTCGAGAAGAGGGCGATATTAACCCATTCGAAACTGCTCAATTGGTACTTTGCCAACTATCGTTTTTATCAGAACATTCCAATTATCATGCGCTGGCAACATCGGCGGAATGGGATTTAATGATTGTTGATGAGGCTCATCACTTATTTTGGAATGAAGAAAAAGTCAGTGATGATTACCGCTGCATAGAAACGTTAGCGAATCGCATTCCGGGTTTATTGTTATTAACGGCAACGCCGGAACAATTAGGTGTGACGAGCCATTTTGCCCGTTTGAGGTTATTAGACCCAGATCGATATTATAACTTAGCTACTTTTAAAGAAGAACAGGCGGGTTATCAGGGCGTCAATAATCTCATCAAACAGCTGATGACGCTTAAATCGGTTGAAGAACTGTCGTTAGACCTAAAGTTAAACCAGCAATTGCTCAGCTTATTGGGAGAAGAGGTGATGTCGTCTGATGTGCTTACTCTTGAGTCGATTATTGACGCTCTATTAGATCGGCATGGCACAGGTCGCGTGTTATTTAGAAACACGCGTGAAAATATTGATATTTTCTCATCTAGGCAACTACATGTGTATGAGCTGCCAGCCCTTGATGTAGAACCTGAATTTGAACTTGATAATGAATTGGCACTAGCAAAAGCATTGTTGTCAGACGTGTTATTAGGTGATAACTGGCTTGAGCTGGACACACGAGTGCCTTGGTTGCTGGATTGGTTGGGTTCGCATAAGGATGAAAAAGTATTACTTATTTGTGCGCAACAACAAACAGCGCAAGAGTTACACGACTTTATAAAAACGCACACGGTATTTTCTTCAGCAGTCTTCCATGAAGACATGAGCTTGATTGCTAGAGACAGGGCTGCCGCGTATTTTTCTGATGCTGAAGATGGTGCGCAAATTCTTATTTGTTCTGAGATTGGTAGTGAGGGGCGTAATTTTCAATTTGCGCACCACCTCGTGCTATTCGATTTACCGCTCAATCCAGATTTATTAGAGCAACGTATCGGACGCTTAGATAGAATTGGGCAAACAGACACGGTACATATACACGTGCCTTGTATTGAAGGTTCACCACAACAGCGGTTAATGCATTGGTATGACAAAGGGCTGAATGCATTTAGCCAAGTTTGTTCGACCGGGCATCACGTTTATGCTGCTGTTAAAGCAGAGTTAAAAGATGCTTTGTTAGATGATGACACGACGGATGACGTGTTTGAAAAAATTATCCAAAAAACAGCTGTTTTGATGCAGCAAAGCATTGAAGATATGCACGCTGGGCGTGATTTAATGCTAGAACTTAATTCGTGTAGGAAAGGTGAGGCACAGACTATTATTGATAACATTAGTTTATCATCTAGCCATTTAGAATTATCGCATTATATGGAGGAAGTTTTTGAAAACTTTGGCGTTGAACAGCAGTATCACAGTGAAGATAGTATTGTTATCAAACCCACAGGGCATATGCAGGCAGAAAAATTTCCAGGTTTGAATGAAGAGGGGTTGACTGCAACATTTAATCGAAAAATAGCCTTATCGCGTGAAGATTTCCATTTCTTGACGTGGGAGCACCCCATGGTAACGGGTGCAATGGAACAGATTATTAACAGTGAATTCGGTAACTCAACGTTCTGCACTATGGCGCTGCCGCCAATCCCAGCAGGAACATTGATATTAGAGGCAATATTTACGACACACTGCCCAGCGCCAAAACGCTTGCAGCTGCATCGTTATTTACCAAAAACAATGCAACGAATTGTGGTGGGCTCAAATGGTTTGGATATGAGTAATATTCTTAAGCCAGAACATATTGCGTCACGCATAACGTTCGTTAAAAAACAAATTGCCTTGAATATTATTGAACATGGGCAAGAAGCGATTAAAATATTAATCAAAAAGGCAGAAGATCTAGTCGTTGAGCATCAGGCTTTATTGATAGAAGAAAGTGTCGGCAACATGCAGCAGCATGAATCGTTAAACTTGGAACGGCTTACTTCATTAGCGAGAGTAAATGTTAACATTCGTGACACTGAAATTGCCGAGCAGCAACGTAAGATGGTTGACCTTAAAACCTATATAGAGCGAGCTTCATTTAAACTGGATGCTATTCGGGTTATATTGATAACAGATAAATAGATAGATAGATATATTCTAAGTTACTGATTAAGCTTCTATTTTTCTAAGAAACACCCATTCATCTTCTGTCGATTGCTCGGCAGAGAAAGCGTAACCCGCAGTATCGAATTGTTTAATATCACTGGGGCTTTGTAATCTGTTCTTAATGATGTAAGCACTCATCATGCCGCGGGCTTTCTTGGCATAAAAACTGATAATTTTGTATTTATCATTTTTCCAATCTTTGAAAATCGGTGTAATCACTTTAGTTTTTAATTGTGCTGGTTTTACTGATTTAAAGTACTCATTTGAAGCGAGGTTAATTAAAACAGGGCTTTTTTGTTCAGTTAATTCCTGATTCAGTTTGTCAGTGATTTTAGTACCCCAAAACTCATACAAGTTTTTACCGCGTTGGTTATTAAAGCGAGTGCCCATTTCTAATCGATACGGCTGCATTAAATCTAACGGCTTGAGTAGACCGTATAATCCCGACAAAATACGTAAGTGTTCGTTTGCCCAATTTAGGTCATCTTCAGAAAAGTTATTAGCATCCATGCCTTCGTACACATCCCCTTTAAAGGCTAATAATGCTTGTTTGCTGTTTTCAAGTGTAAAGGGTACGGTCCATTCAATAAAACGATTGCTATTGAGTACGCCCAATTTATCGCTAATGCTCATTAACGAGGAAATATCCGCAGGAGACAATGTTTTAAGTTGATCAATGAGTTCAGCAGAATCGTCAATGAACTCAGCATGAGAGAATTGCCGCGTTTGGGCAGGGGTGTCAAAATCTAAAGTTTTTGCTGGAGAAATAACCAATAGCATCGCGAGTACTCGTGTTGTCGTTAAGAGGGTACATTGTACGACGATATATAAAATATTGTAATTGGGGTATTCATTAGTAATAAATCAATCATTGATAGCCTCTTTTTTTCTAAAGAATATACCTGCGATTAATTATAAAACGATTTGATAGATGGTATACTGCGTTGCAATATAAATAACTTAAGCTCTTAGTTGGAGATTCAAATAATATGAGTAATTCAGTAGCCGTAGTAACAGGTGGACTTGGTGGTATTGGTACCGAAATTTCAAGAAAATTAGCGAATAGTGGTTATACCGTTGTAGCAACAACTTTTAATAAAAAGGTTGAAAAATCTGATGAGTGGTTGGCAGAGCAAAAGGAAGCGGGTTTTGACTTTTTAGTGGAAGAAGCCGATGTTACGGATTTTGAAGCTTGCGGCGAAATGATTAAACAGGTTGAAGACACAGTAGGCCCAATTAATGTGCTTGTTAACTGTGCGGGTATTACTCGTGATAGCTTTTTAAAGAATATGGATGAGTCCAAGTGGGACGCAGTGTTGTCTACTAATTTAGACGGCGTTTACAATATGACCAAAAACGTATTGGACTTTATGTTGTCTCGACAGTTTGGCCGCATTATCAATATTTCCTCTGTGAATGGCCAGCGTGGTCAATTTGGTCAAACGAATTACTCTGCAGCTAAAGCGGGTATGCACGGTTTTACAATGGCTTTAGCTCAAGAAGTTGCGCGAAAAGGTATCACCGTAAATTCAGTTAGCCCAGGTTATATTGCAACATCGATGGTAATGGGTATAGATGAAGACATTCGTGATGAATTAATATCTCAAATTCCAATGCAGCGGATGGGTAAGCCAACTGAAATTGCAAATACGGTTAACTTTTTAGCGTCTAATCAAGCGGATTACATAACGGGTGCCAATATTCCGGTAAACGGCGGTTTATTTACGAGCTTTTAACAGTGTTTTTTTATTGACAGTGTGGATTGGAAACGATATTACTAACATCAGTTACGTACCTTTTAATAACAAGGGGTGGTTAATATGCAAAAAGATATAATTAAAAAGTGGACTCAACTCAGCAAAAAAGCGAATGATTCCTTAAAAAAAATAAACATATTGAATACAAAGTCTATAAAGCAATTAACAAAATTGCAGATGGACATGGTGAAAAGCTGTATTGAGGGAGGCGTTAAAAAAGCTAAAATAGTTGGTAAAACAACGTCAATGGCTGAGTTGATGAATTTGCAATCGGGTTTATATAAAGAGTTATCAGAGAAAGTATTAGAAAGCGCTCAACAATCAGTTAAAATTGCGATGGAAACAAAAGAAGCGATGAGTGCGCTCATTAAAGAGGGACTAGCCGACGCACCAAAAATGGTGGTAACGGCTAGCGTTAAAAAGACTGCACCGAAAGCTACTAAAAAGAAAGTAGTGGCTAAGAAGGTCGCACCGAAAGTTGCTAAAAAGAAAGTAGTGGCTAAGAAGGTCGCACCGAAAGTTGCTAAAAAGAAAGTTGTGGCTAAGAAAGCAGCACCAAAACCTGTAGCCAAAAAGGTAGTGGCTAAGAAGGCCGCACCGAAAGCTACTAAAAAGAAAGTTATGGCTAAGAAAGCGGCACCAAAACCTGTAGCTAAAAAGGTAGTGGCTAAGAAGGTCGCAACGAAAGCCGCTAAAAAGAAAGTAATCGCTAAGAAAGCTGCACCTAAACCTGCTGCGAAGAAAGTAATCGCTAAGAGGGCGGTAGTAGCCAAACCAGCTGCTAAAAAAGTGGCACCTAAGCCTGCTGCAAAGTTACAGATGCCAAAGCCATCTGGTCGCCCAATAACCGAAGGTGATGCAAAAAAATAATTATGATTTTAAGTGGCCGCAATGCCGCTTAGTTTTTATTACATTGAGATAGTTATGAAAGCAACCATAGAAATTGATGCAACCCCTCAAGAAATGCGTGAGCTACTGGGCCTGCCTGACGTCCAAAGCTTGCAGCAAGAAGCGATGGAGAAAATTCGCGAAAAGATGCTGGCGGGTATTGAATCTAACGATATGCGAGACTTGATGAAGCTGTATATGCCAATGCCAGAACAAATGTCTGCCATGGAAGGTTTTCAAAAAACTATGTGGGATGCAATGACACAGAGTATGAGCGTGTCGACTAAAAAGGCTGATAAGTAGTTGTTATTTCAACCAGGTGTTTAATGTATTGATGAGGTCGCGCTGTGTTTTTAGGCTAGTAAACGCGCCAATATGCCCGCCGTGAAGAAGATGCTTCGTATATAAGCTTGGCTTGATGTGCTTGCGAAGCGCCTGTGCTGAAGTAGGTGGAACGATATGATCCTTCGTTGCATAAAGGTTTAGAACAGGGCAGTTGATCTTTTCTAGTAGTACTTTTTCTTTACCGATAAACAATTGATTATTCAGCAAACCGTTGTTTTGGTAAAAGCTTTCCATAAACTCACTGGCAGCAGCACCCGCCAAATCAGGGCCATCGCTTAGCCATTTTTCCATACGTAGGAATGTATCTAAATGCCTTTTTTTACTAACCACATGACTGAGTTGCCGATACTTTTCCCGATTTAATTGGAAAGGTTTCAGTGTTTTAAATAACTGGCTAATTAAATGGCTCGGAATATTGCCGGCGTTATTTGTTAAAGCGGTGTGTTGGATGCCGTTTGCCCATAAGCTTAACAAGTTACTCTCTGAATGAAAGTCGACAGGGGTAACGAGGGTAATTAATTGGCGAATTTGTTTGGGTTTGAGTGCGGCATAGCACAAAGAAAAAACACCGCCTTGGCAGATGCCTAGGAGGTTTACTTTTTGGGTGTTGGCGTTGCGTTTTGTATGCTGCACACAGCGATGCATTAAGCCATTAATATAATCGTTTAGGTTAGTAAAGCAGTCACTACTATCTGGGTAGCCCCAATCAATTAGGTAGATAGGGTGTCCGTGTTCTAAGAGACGTAAGACGAGCGATCTGTCGGGTTCTAGATCAACAATATAAGGTCGGTTGACTAAGGCGTATGTGATTAATAGGGGTGTTTTTTTTTGTTTAACGCCCAAAGGCAGGTAGCGATATAACTTAAGTTTGTTTTCGGTGTAAATGAGCTCTTTTGGGGTGGTGCCAACTTCTGGTGAGTTGATGTTATTACCGTCGCCTAATTGTTCCATCAGCAAGCTGAAGTCATTTTGCCAAATATCATCCATTGTTAAATCGTTGCTTGGCATATTAATAGGTTATTTCTTCTGAAGTTTTTTAATGGTGCTTGTTAATTGATGTATGTCAGCCGTTGTTTGTTCTCGGTACGCTGCAAACTCAATTCTTAATTCATGTAAACCTTTTTGCAAGTCAGTGATAGAGCGATGGGAAGGCAAGCCTAGCAGAGTAGAAAATTGTTCTGATAATGCTTGTTGTGTTCTGCTTAATTCGCTTAATGCATTGAATAATGATTGTTGTGTTTGAACGTACTCATCAGTCTGGCTTATGTATGAAAAGGCCTGCTCGCCAGCTTTAAGCCATAACTGACACAGCTGTTCATTAGAGTCTGTATCGGCCTCATTTCGTAAACGCTCGAACCGTTGTAATGCGTCGTTGCTCAATTCGCCATGTAAGGCACTCATTTTTGTTAACGCTGATTGGAATGTTTTGATATGGTCGGGCGCTTGTTGTGAAAACTGGTGTATGGCAGCAGTATATTGTTCTGCCACGGTGGTATTGGCAGATGTTGAAAAGCCGTTTATATCAAAGAAAGATTGAAACCAATTAGGTTTACTGTGCGTTGTTGAGCTAAACCCTAGGGTGTTTGGTAAATCCCAAAAACTGGCAAGGTTATCGTTTCCTTGTATACTTTGAAGAAGTTGATTGTAAAAAAAACCTTGTTCTTGAAAGTTTTGTAAGAGTGTTTTGTATTCATCAGGAATATTACTTTCAATCAGTGAATTAAATTGTTCAAAAATTGAAGAGGCGTTATTTTCTGTTTTACTTGTCATTACTATTTACCATTGCTCATTGAATAGAATTCTATTGAAACACGAGAAGAACGTACAGCTGAATTCGTTGATTAATTTGAATGAAATAAGATTGAAGGTTGTCTTTTGATATTATTTAGCGACCAGTGCTTGATTCCCCAACTAAGAATGTCGCTCACAGAGCCATCTAATAAACCCTCTATAGGGTTTAAGTTTAAATACGCCAATATGCTTATTAACGTTTGTTTAACGGGCGAAAGGGATACATCATCTGCGAACGTTTGTTTGCTGAGTTTTGCGCCCTCTACGTTGCTTATGACGGGAATATGAGCGTAATTTGGTGTATGTAGCCCTAATATTTGTTGCAGCATAATTTGTCTCGGTGTGCTGGCTAATAAATCGTAACCGCGCAGAACATCGGTTATTTTCTGCTCATGGTCATCTAGTGCAACGGCTAGATGATAGGCGGCCACATGATCTTTGCGAAAAACAATAAAATCGCCGACGTCTTTTTTTAAATATTGTTTAACGTCTCCTTGTATTTGGTCATTAAAAATAAGTCTATCGACGGGCAGTTTAATTCTTAACGCATGTGGTTGAATATTTTGAGCGGCAGAATTTAAACAATGTTGGTCGTATATACCGTTGGGGATACGGCGCTCGGTCAACTCTTTTCTAGAGCAGCTACATCGGTATAGGAAGTTATCTTTTTTTAATTCGGCCAGTGCGGTTTTATAGGCAAGGTGACGAGTGCTTTGGTAAAAGATAGTTTCGTCCCAAGTGAGACCAAATTGTTCGAGTGTTTTGAGTATATGTGTGGAATAGACTTGCTTGCAACGCAACGGGTCTAGATCGTCAATCCTTACGAGCCATTTTCCACCCACCGAGCGAGCTTGTAGAAAGCTGGCAACCGCGGTATATAAAGAACCAAAGTGTAAAGGCCCAGTGGGAGATGGTGCGAAACGCCCCCTGTAGGCTATTTGCTCTGAAGACAAGGGGTTAATATTAACAAAAAGAAAATTATAATTTTTGCTTTTCTCTTATCTCGTCCAGTGATTTACAGTCAATGCACTGAGTTGCGGTAGGGCGCGCTTCAAGACGTTTTAGGGCGATTTCAATGCCACATGAATCACAAAAACCGTATTCACCGGAATCAAGAGTGATTAGAGACTCATCAATTTTTTTAATTAATTTGCGTTCGCGATCCCTGGTGCGCAATTCAAGGCTGAAATCTGATTCCTGAGTTGCTCTGTCTGTTGGGTCAGGAAAATTAGACGCTTCATCTTGCATGTGATGAACGGTACGGTCAACGTCTTCCATTAGTGAGTCTTTCCACTGAAGGAGAATCGCTTTGAAGTGCTCCGATTGATTGGAGTTCATGTGCTCTTCGCCTTTTTTTGCCCTATAGGGCTTAAATTCTAGGTTACTTGCGTCTAATGATTTTTTTGATGTAGCCATTATTGTCTTATTACCAACAGTTAAAAAATATTTAAGCGCGCATAGATATCAGATAATAGAATTTAGCGCAATGTTTTTCTTTCTTTATGAATATATTTGTCCTTAATACATAGTTTAAAATATAGACCTAAATAGGGATTTCTTCAAAGGTTTTTTATGGTTTTAAAAAAAGTGTCGAATAAGATGCAGTCCGTATCTTCATTTTTTGTTATGGAAGTTATGGCGCGCGCGAAAACTCTTGAGGGACTAGGGCGAGATATTGTTCATATGGAAGTGGGGGAGCCAGACTTTTCAACGCCGCAACCGATTATTGATGCTGGGATAGAGTTTTTACAACAGGGTGATGTTCATTACACTAGAGCCCAAGGGTTGCCATCATTACGTAATAAAATATCAAGATTCTATCGTCAGCAATACAGTGTTTTAGTGTCGCCGGATCGTATCTTTATTACGCCTGGTGCATCGGGTGCCTTAACGGTGGCCTTAGCAACCTTATTGAACAGTGGAGACGAGGTGCTAATGGCAGACCCCGGCTACCCTTGTAATAGTAATTTGGTAACACTGTTTGGCGGAAAACCTAAGGCCGTTGCCGTTACTTTGGCTGATAAATTTCAATTGAGCGCTGACAGCGCGTCACGAGCATGGGGCGCAACAACTCGTGGTGTGATGATTGCATCACCATCAAACCCAACGGGTACTATGGTTAACCATGAACAATTGAGTGCGCTTGTTGGATTGGTGTCAGACAAGAGGGGTTTTTTGATTTCGGATGAAATATACCATGGCTTAAACTATGAAGAACCAGCAGTAAGCGCATTGGAACTTTTCGATGAAGCTTTTGTATTAAATAGCTTTTCAAAATTTTTCGGGATGACGGGTTGGCGCTTAGGTTGGCTTATTGTTCCTGATTATGCCGTGTCGGCAGCAAATCGCTTGATGCAAAATTTATACATATCAGCGCCAACACATTCGCAGTTTGCAGCGCTAGCCGCTTTTGATGAGCCTACGCAACGTATTTTATTGCAGCGTAGAGATGAATTTAGGCGACGAAGGGATATGTTATACGAGGGTTTAGCAGAGTTGGGCTTTGTATTAGGTGATAAGCCATCAGGTGCTTTTTATATTTACGCAAATTGCAGTGCATTCACAACCGACAGCTATACGTTTGCAATGGAATTATTGGAGCGAGCGGGCGTTGCGATAACGCCGGGTGTGGATTTTGGTGAAAATAATGCTAATCAATATCTTCGTTTCGCCTATACAACATCTATAGAGCGAATAGAACTTGGGTTACAACGCATTAAAGATTTCTTAGCAGGTCATTTGTAACTTCGTGAATTAGAACAACTTAAGACTATTGATACAGTTGTGCCAGCTATTGTTTAGCTAGTTTGGCCTCCCAATCAAGCGATGTTCTTATGATGAAGTTGAGGTTGTCGTATTGCGGTTGCCAGCCAATTTTTTGTCGAATTTCGTCTGCTATGGAAATTAATTGTGCCGGATCGCCGGCGCGACGAGGGTTTTCTTCAACATTGATTGGTGAACCGTGCTCTTCGTTTATTGCTTTGATAACGTCCTTAACGCTAAATCCGTGGCCATAGCCGCAATTGAGTGTTGCCGAAGTGCCATTATTTCTCAGGTAATCCAGAGCGTTTATATGGGCAGTCGCAAGGTCAGATACGTGGATATAATCACGAATACCTGTGCCGTCAGGGGTCGGGTAATCTGTGCCATAAACCAGAAGTTTTTTGCGTTTACCGGTGGCGACTTCAGCGGCTACCTTAATAAGGAGGCTGGCTTCCTTGGTTGACTGGCCAATTTGCCCGTCCGGATCGGACCCAGCAACATTGAAGTAACGTAATATTACGTGTTTAAGATCGCTAGCGTTTGACGTGTCACGAAGCATTTGTTCGCTCATTAATTTAGAACTGCCGTAAGGGTTTATAGGAGCCGTTGGTGTTTCTTCTGAGGCAAAGCCAGTTTCTAATTCACCGTATACAGCAGCTGTAGAGCTAAATATGAAATGTTTCACCGCAGCCTTTGAGCAACATTCAAGTAAATTACGTGTATTGCCGGTATTGTTCCGATAGTACTTTAATGGGTTTTTGACGGATTCAGGGACGATAGTGTGTGCAGCAAAATGTAAGACCGATTCAATGTTGTGTTGTTGTAAGATGTTTTGAACGAATTCTTGGTCACCAGTATTCCCAACTATAAATTCACCATGAAGAACCGATTGTTCAAAGCCTGTTGATAGATCATCTAGAACAACAATTTTTTCGTTTTGCTCCCCTAATAACTTAACAACATGGCTACCAATGTAACCTGCACCGCCAGTTACTAAAATAGCGCCTTTGCTCATAAATTGTTTCCGATTAATTGAATGCTGACCATCTGGCCCTTTTCGATATTACCAGAATCTTGTTCTAAAACGATTAGGCAATTCGCTTTCGACATAGAGCTTAGCATGTGCGACCCTTGTCCTCCTGTTGATGAAACGAATAATTGGCCATCAATATTTTCGATAAAACCCCGTTGAAATTCTATTCGACCGGGTTGTTTGAAGATAGTTTCTAGTGTAATCGCTTGTAAAGAAAGAGGTTTAAGCTCTTTGCTGTAGCCCATCATTTTATGTAACGCGGGGAGTACGACTTGTTGGTATGTCACCATAACGGAAACCGGGTTACCAGGAAGTCCAAAAAAGACAGTGTCGTTAATTGAACCAAAAACGAGTGGCTTGCCGGGCTTGATGGCAATTTTCCATAAATTAAGTTTTCCAATTTTAGCGAGTACGTCAGTAATAAAGTCTGCTTCCCCAACGGATACACCGCCACTGGTAATAATCACGTCACATAGCCCTGCTGCGGATAATAGTGCTGTTTCAACGGCTTCAGGGTTGTCTGCTATAACACCTAAGTCTAATGGTGTGGCACCGGCCTGTTCAATCAAGGCATGGAGGGTGTAGCGATTGCTGTCAAAAATTTGCCCAAGTTTGAGTTGGGAACCAATCGATATAAGTTCATCACCTGTTGAAAAAAAACCGACTGTTATAGGCTTATGAACTGAAATATCTGCGATGCCACAGGATGCTAAAAGGCCAATATCTGCGGCGGTGATTAATTTTCCTGAAGGTATAATCGTTTGGCCTTGTTGTTTGTCGCTAGCAATATTTCTAATATTATCAAATATTTGAGGAGTATTATTAATCTTAATTATATCATTATTACGAGTAACGTTTTCCTGCATTACAACGCTGTCGCAATCACTAGGAACATAAGCACCCGTAAATATTCGAACACATTGTCCAGCTGTAAGCGTGCCAGTATATGGCTTACCTGCCCATGAAGTACCAACAACTTTTAATGTGCTTGTAAGGTCATCATTAATGCGTATGGCGTATCCATCCATGGAAGAGTTTCTGAAGCTGGGTACATCAATAGCCGAGATACATTCTTTGTAAGAGGCACGGTGTAATGCTTTTTTTAGGGGCAAGTACTCGTAGCCTTTGTGATTTGGTAAGGCGTTAAGAATTTGAGCTAAGGCCTGCTCAAGTGTCAATAATTCAGGGCTTGCGCAAGAGTCATTCACAATTATTTTCTTTAAAAAATTGATGGATAATGAAATCAGCTACTTGGTCGGGTTCGTTAATATTTAAACATGGGATGTCAGTTGATAGGATTTTGTTACTGGCTATCGCAATAATGGAACTATCTTCAGTATGCAAAAAAGTACAATTAAGTTCAGATCTATGTAGTTCAATTTTAGCGAATTGCTCATGTTTGAAGCCTTCGACTATAACCAAATCAACAGGTTGGTTCGAGAAACAGTAAAGTTGTTCATGCAACGTTGGTTCACTCGATGCTAATTCTGTAATAACAGCACGGCGATGGCTAGACACAAGCACGACTGGGGACGCCCCCGCTTTGCGTAAGCGATAACTGTCCTTGCCTGGTTGGTCAATATCAAAATCGTGATGGCTGTGTTTAATTAAGCCAACTTTGAAGCCTCGCTCATTTAATATAGGAATGAGGCGGCTTATTAACGTTGTTTTTCCTGTGCCGCTACTCGCAGCAAAGCCAAGTACCGGCGGCAAAGAATAGTTCCCCATGTTATGTCAGTAATACTCAGAAAAGAGATGCATTAATCCACATGTGCACATAAATGCTAGCCGCATAGCCAAGGGCGATAACCGGTGTCCACTTAAGGTGCGACGCGAAGGTGTATATACCGCGTGCTTGCCCCATTAGGGCCACACCAGCAGCAGAACCGACTGATAATAAGCTACCACCTACCCCAGCAGTTAAAGTGACTAACAACCATTGTCCATGAGACATCTCAGGTTGCATGGTTAACACAGCAAACATAACAGGAATATTGTCGACAATCGCTGACAGTATACCGACGAGAATATTGGCATTGGTTGCGCCAAGCTGGCCGTACATTGCTTCAGAAGCCATAGCTAGATAACCCATAAACCCAAGACCACCAACAGCCATAATAACGCCATAGAAGAAGAACAAAGTGTCCCACTCAGCGGCAGCTACTTTTTGAAAAACATCAAAGCCCTTTGTCTCAAGACCTTGACGTGGTGAAGACTCAACATCCATTCTTTTTTCAAACTCGTCTTCAGGATCAGTGTTTTGGGGATAAGTGGTTATTTTTAGGTAATAACCAAAAAATTTCAAATATGCTAAACCCGTCATCATGCCAATGGCTGGCGGTAAGTGAAGGAAGTTGTGGAAACTAACAGCGGTAACGATAGTGAGTAAAAATAACACCACGATAATGATTCCTCCGCGTTTCATTATAATTTCTTCCCCTTCAACCGCATCGGGTGAGCCTGTCGGTATAAAGAAATGCATAATGGCAGCTGGTATCACGTAGTTAACAACCGAGGGAAGGAATAGTACAAAAAACTCGGAGAATTGCACGATACCTTTTTGCCAAACCATTAGTGTTGTAATGTCGCCAAACGGGCTAAACGCACCACCTGCATTGGCACCAACAACGATGGCAACACAAGAAATGGCTACAAACTTAGGCGCTTTCGCTCCCACTGTTAATGCTACGGTACACATAATGAGCGCAGTGGTAAGGTTATCTGCTACCGGCGATATAAAGAAAGCAAGGATACCTAGTAACCAGAATAAGGCTTTGTAGCTAAAACCTTTTTTGACCAACCAGCCCCTTAATACGTCAAATACGCCGCGTTCTATCATCGCGTTGATGTAGGTCATTGCCACTAATAAGAAGAAGAATAGTTCTGCGAATTCTAGGAAGTTATGCCTTATGGCAATTTCAGCAGCGTGGTCAAAGCCGTGCTGCTGGTAGACAAAGGCAATCATTATCCAAATAATACCGGCAGCCAATAAAACAGGTTTTGATTTACGTAAGTGAAGTTGTTCTTCAAAAATGACTAGGGTATAAGCTAAAACGAAGACTGTAAGTGCTAAATAACCAGCTGTGTGACTGGTTAGATCAAGTTGAGTGTTTTCACCTGAACTAGCCGAAAAGGCTAATGTAGGAACTAAAAGGAGTAAAAAACTTATGCTTTGAGGCAGAAAATTCATTTAAGTATCCTAGATAATGGAGTTAACGAAACGAAAAATCTAATATTATAAGGGTTGTAAAGCTTGAGTAACAAACTTAAAAAAGAAAAAAATCAAAAGATGGGTGGCGCATCTCTAAGTTAGAGTGATGTTTAGTTAAAAAAACGTTATTTTATTGACGGGCATTGAACTTTTTGTGCGATAAGTAAACTATTAATAATAGATATAATTTAAAGGGGAGTGGTTGATGGGAAAAGGTATTTTAATGGTATTGTTTTTTGTGAGCGGTAATCTACTTGCGCACGGGAATATCGACAACAAGCACGGTGCTTGTACTTTAAACGTAGCGCCGGAACGGGGTATTCACCTGACGGCGTATCAGCCATCTACGCATGAGGGGGAGGTTTTTTGCCAAGATGCGCCAGATTTGGTTGAAACAACCATTGTGTTGGACTTTATGGAAGAAGATTCAAAAAAGCTTCCTTTCTCATTTTCAGTGACCTATATGAATGGCGATATAGCTGAGCCAGTTAGCGCGCTACCTTTAGCGTTATATCCAACTGGGTCTATGTTGTTGACGTTTATGCCAAAAGCGGTTGGTAAATATCACGGCAAAGTGATGTTTTTAGATAAAGACGGGCATGACACTTCTAGAGAGTTTGATTTCTATATCGGACAACGCAGTCCAAATAGCAGTGAGCCATCGAGCACACAAACAGTTGTAAAGTGGCTAGTTATCTTGTTATTTGTTTTTGGCGGGGCCTATATGTTGTATACAAAAAGGATGAATAGAGAAGATGATGTGGATTAGCGAGCTAATTTTTATTAAGCCATACTCTAAAACACCCCTTCATTTATTCCAATTGTCGGGGTTTTTTATGTGCGCTTATTTTAAGCGTTATTTCCCTAAGTACGTATACCCATGGTGGTGTAGATATAGAGAAAGATACCTGTACCTGTAGAACAGAAGGGTATTTGCTTTACAGCTTACCAGCCAAGTGTTTCAGCGGATAAAGAGCTGTGCAAGGAAATCCCTACATCTGTCGAAACGATTCTAGTTATAGATTTTATTGATGAAGGCTTGCGCACTATTCCAATCGGGTTAAGCATTAGGAAATTAGTAGGAGCCGATTATGTTGATGTTGAAAAATTACTGGAAGCGTTATATCCGACTGGCACAACAATAATCTCTTTGGGGGAAGTGGAGTTAGGTCAGTATCAGTTGTTGATAGATTTGGCTGATTCTAAAGGGCATAATCATCAGCAGACGCTACATCAGGCAGGTACTTAAATTATTTTGTTACTCAGGAAACGAGTGAATTGGGTACTGGTTTCTTTGAAAAAAATAGTTGGCTTATCTATTTAGTGTTTATTGGTATTTTTGTTTATTTCTTGTCGAATAGGTATAAAAGTAAAACTTAACGGCTTACCTTTTTTTCTTCCAGTTAGCTTTTCGATTAGCTTTTTTTGCTTCTTTATCGGCAATCATTTTTTCTGTTTTAGCGATTTCAATTTCAACTGACGTTGGATTTTCTAAGGTGACATTTCCCAGTGTTCCATTACGATATTCGTGAATAAAAATAGCCGATGCTTTATTGAGGTTAACGCGTCCACCGCTGACTAATGCGCCGCGCTTGCGACCAATAGCTTCTAATAGAGCCGTTTCATCTCTCGGCAGTTCTTCTAATTCGTAACGTTGCATGAGCATATCGGGGTGGTGGCCTAAGAAATACTCAGCCGCGTAGTAGGCAATATCCTCGTAGTCTATGGCGGTGTCCTTAATAGCGCCTGTTACAGCTAGGCGGTAACCACTGTCTTTATTCTCAACCTTCGGCCAAAGTAGGCCGGGCGTATCAAATAAAATAATGTTGTTACCTAAGTCTATACGTTGTTGAGTTTGCGTAACAGCAGGCTCATTACCTGTTTTAGCGATAGAACGACCAGAAAGTGTGTTGATTAAAGTAGATTTTCCCACATTGGGAATGCCTGTAATTAGGCAAGTGATGGGCGATATTTTTGTACCTTTGTTAGGCACAAATTTACGGCACAGTGAAAAAATTTGTTTGCTTTTGTTGGGTAGGTGTAAATTTAACGCGAGCGTTTTTGTATTATTTTTTTGCTCAAGATACCTCTGCCACTCTTTGGTTTTATCTTCTTCCGCTAGATCCGTTTTGTTGAGTATCTTAATGCAAGGTTTATCGCCACGAATGCTGGCGAGCATTGGGTTTTCAGAACTGTAAGGAATTCTAGCGTCTAATACCTCGATAAACATGTCGACTTCAGGGAGGCGTTTTTTAATCTCCTTTTGGGCTTTGTGCATGTGCCCTGGGTACCAGTTGATGCTCATGTATTTAGTTGATGTGTTAATAATGCGGTGGAATGTCGTCAATAATAGACTGACTGTCTTTAGAGTCTTCCGACATGTCCTTGGTTGTTTCTGTGAGTTGTTTGAACTGTTTTTTTAATGCGTCAATCTGGTCTTGCTGACGGCAGATAACACTATCCAGTTGTTGGATAGTGTCTTCCTGATATGCGACTTTAATCTCAAGTTCGGTAATTCTTTTATCCATATTAGTTTTTATACAGACTTGTTTTTTTCTTCTTAGGTTTTTTAGTATAGGTTTTTTTCTTACCTTTAGCTGGCTTTGCAGACGTTGTGGCTACTTTAGCCACGTGGTCGGTATGCTCAATGTTTAAAGGTCGATTGCGCACACGAATTTTCTTCAGGCTTTGGAAAACTATCTTTGGCATGCCTACAGGTAATTCGATAAAGCTGTGGTCATCGCACAATTCAATATGACCAATATGTCTTGGTTCTACATCGGCTTCGTTAGCGATGGCGCCAACAATGTCTCCAGGCATCACGTTGTGATTTTTGCCCACTTCAATTCGGTAGTTTTCTTTCGGAACGATGGGCTTTCCACGCTTGTTTTTAGGCGGGTCTTCTTTATCAGGCCTGAATGACTTGCTGCGCTTGTCGCCTCTGTCACCCCTTGCAGGCCTATCGTCGCGTTGGTATTTGTTTTCTTTTTTTGCGGATTTTTTAGATGATTCTTCAAGTTCAAGAGGTTTATCCTTTTGAGCCAAATATGCTAATGCTCCTGCGAGTAGAATTGGGTCAGCATCGTGCTCATCTAAATAAGATTGAATAAGATGGTGGAAAAAATCTAATTTCTTATTAGCTAATATTTGCGTAAGGTTAGCTTTGAAATCGTCAGAACGTTTCTCGTTAACTTGTTGGCGAGTCGGAAGTTCCATCGGCGTAATGGGTTGCTTTGTAGCATTCTCAATAGCGCGTAATAAACGGCGTTCTCTAGGGGCTACAAACAAAATAGCTTTACCCGTTCTTCCGGCGCGCCCTGTGCGCCCAATACGGTGAACGTAAGCCTCTGTATCGTAAGGGATGTCGTAGTTAATCACGTGGCTAATGCGCTTTACATCAATGCCTCGTGCGGCGACGTCTGTAGCAACCAAAATATCAATTTGTTTTTTCTTTAACTGAGTAATCGTGCGTTCGCGTAAAGCCTGCGTCATATCGCCATTAATCGCAGATGCAGAATAACCACGCGCTTCGAGTTTTTCTGCTAATTCAACGGTTGATGTTTTCGTGCGTACAAACATGATGATGCCGTCGAAATCTTCGACTTCTAAAATACGCGTAAGTGCATCCAGTTTGTGTAAGCCACTCACCAACCAAAAGCGTTGTTCAATGCTTTCAACTGTAGATGTTTTAGAGGCAATTTTAACGACCTTAGGGTTGTTTAAATATTTTTCAGCCACGCGGCGAATTGGTGCAGGCATGGTTGCAGAGAACAGAGCAACCTGACGTTGTTCTGGTGTTTGATCTAAAATCCACTCAACATCGTCGATAAAGCCCATGCGTAACATTTCATCGCCTTCGTCTAATACGATGGTTTGAAGGTTGTTGAGTTTGAGCGTTTTACGACGTAAATGGTCCATCACGCGACCTGGTGTGCCAACGACGACGTGAACGCCACGTTTTAACTGGCGTAATTGAGTGTCCATCGCTTGGCCGCCGTATATAGGCAATACATTAAAGCCTTTCATGCCGCTGGCGTACGTTTTAAATGCTTCAGCCACTTGAATAGCCAATTCACGTGTGGGTGCTAACACCAATACTTGAGGTTCGGTTATCTTCAAATCAATGTTGGATAAAAGCGGTAGAGCAAACGCAGCCGTTTTACCGGTGCCGGTTTGCGCTGTGCCTATTAAATCCTCACCGTTTAATAGGTGAGGAATAGCTTCTGCTTGAATTGGCGACGGTTGTTCGTAGCCGATGCGTTTTAGCGCGTCCATAACAGACGAAGACAGCGCTAAATCAGCGAAGCCTATGGTTGGTTGGGATGTCATTTAAGGGCCTTAACTTAAGAAGTGGTAATAGTGATAGGTTGTAAAACACCTATATTCCCTATTGGGAAAAGAGTCATTATACGCTGATATGGGTTGTAGCGGTGAATAACCGCTGCCCCAAATGAACCCGCTCATAAAACTGGAATTTAATCAGTTATTTGCACTCTAAATGGATAGAATGAAATTTATGTATAAACACTATGTTGATGTTCTTTTGAAAATGAAATCTTGTTCGGTAAATCGTATCTTTTTAGTATTAATCATACCCATTTTCTTATGGTTATCAGCCTGTGGTAGTCCATTACCAAGAACTGAAGATATCACTAAATCTCCCTGGGAATCATTTAATCAAGCAATGGAAGCATACGATAAAGTCATTCTTAATCAAACAACCGTGAAAGAATTGCGCCAATTAGGTTTTGACCCGTATTCAACGCCTAATGTAAAAATACTGTCTTATTTGGACGTTATCCAAAAGTTTATGCCCACTAACTCTGTCACATTAGAGCAGCTGCCGTTAAGCGTGAGGAACTGTTTAGCTAAACAAGAAAAATGCATTGCATATGAGGCACACCCAGGCATCATAAAAAGAAAACGCGTGGGTAGTGTATTTAATGATTTGCTTGGGTTTAAACGTAAAACAATAGAAACTGGTTGGCGTTTTGATGCTCTAATCGTGTTAGATGAGGGTGTGGCTGTGTATAAAATTTGGAGTGGCATTCCAATTATGGATTCAGAAAAATCACGTAAAAACCCACTAGGCCCTTTGCAAGGGTCTGGAGGCTCTTTAACGCGAGATGCGCTTGGGATTTGAATGAATGAAGGCCAACTGATATCAGTTGGGGCGGCTGCTACCAATAAGTTCTTGTATCTACTTGAAATAAAAGACTAACTTTTAATCATTCATTACTAGATACCCTCAAAAATACCCTTTCTTGCTTTTAAACTATGAATGGTAAGTGATACTTGTTTAGTGATACATTTATTGAAAGCATCCACGGCACTTAAGTTAGTCGATTTACGGAATATCAACCAGAAGGGAGTGGTGATGGCAGGGTTTAGTGAGTGGCAATGGGAGAAAATTAATAAAGAGTTTAGGTATAACCCTAATCGTTATGGCATGCCTATAAAGCGTAAAGGGTCAGTAACAATTGCTTCATTCAATACTCTCAAGCTCGGTAGGGGGCAGGATGGTGTAAAACATTGGGGTCTTTTGAAGAACTTTGCTTCACGTTGCGATTTGCTAGCGCTTCAAGAGGTAATGGATGAATTGTCTGGCATTGGGCGGCTGCATAAATCTCTTGGTAGAAGTTTCAAACTCACTATTTCTGATACCACGGGTGCTTTTCCTGGTACTAGGGGGCTGCGTGAGCCGATTGGCTTTCATATACAAGCCATCACGAGTCAAATTAAAGGAGTTGGTGGCCGATCTTACCTATGATTGGTCTGTTGTAACAGCATCTAAAAAGAAAACTTTGTTGAGAAATGTTAAGGCGGATTTTTCTGACCATATGCCGATATGGGTGAGAGTACCAATCTCAGGATCTTAATTCATATGAATATAAAATTGCGGCGATAATCGCCGCAATAAAGAATGTTGGTAAATAATCAAAAAACATGATAGTTTAAGAATAACTATGAAATGCGGCGCAATATGCCGCATATAAGCTTAAAGGAAAATCATGTCTGCGTTAACACCAAAGCAACAACTTGATGAGCTATTGCCTTATAACTTGATTACTACTAGAAAGTGGCTGGCATCTAAGGGAATGACGCGACACGCAATAGATAACGCGCTCAAAAGTAACAGGCTAAGATCGCTTGCAGTTGGAGTCTATACTCGCATGGAGTCACCACTTTCTTGGCAAAGTATAATATGTTCATTACAGTTGATGGTAGATCAAACCGTATATGTTGGTGGTCTGACTGCGTTACATCAGCAAGGCCTTGCTCAATATCTAAGTGGTACTTCAGTTACTACTATTCATCTTTATTCTGCGGGTAGGCTTCCTTCTTGGATAGAAAAAATAGAAAGCGATATACGGTTTATATGGCATAGCACTAAAACTTTATGGACAGAAAACCTGTTTACAGAGGAATCATTCTCAAGAGAACTAGATTGGCACCAAAGTCTGCCAACTTTAAAAGTATCTTGCCCAGAAAAAGCATTTTTAGAAATGATGGCGGATGTGCCGAAGAACATTAGTTTTGATCACGCTAATGAAATAATGCAAGGACTGACAAGTTTGTCTCCTAACAGGTTAGAAAAATTACTTAAAGGTTGTCGTAGTATAAAGTGTAAAAGGCTGTTTTTATGGTTTGCAGAAAAGCAAGGGTACGCATGGTTCAAAAGGTTGGATCTTTCAGGTGTGGACTTAGGCGTTGGTAACCGCGTTATAGCGAAAAGAGGGAAGCTTGATAAGAAATATTTAATAACGGTTCCAGAACACTTGTATGGATAGCGGTAATATTTATTACAAACAAGTTCAACTGCTTGTTCAGGTGCTCCCACTAGTTGCCGAAGAGAGCTGCTTTGCTTTGAAAGGGGGTACAGCTATAAACTTGTTTATACGTGAGTTACCACGGCTTTCAGTTGATATTGATTTGGTCTATTTACCCATGCAAGATCGTAATGATGCAATAGCTGAGATTACAGCGGCATTAACGCGCATCAAACAACGTGTTCTTCAGGCGCTACTAAAATCTAAGATAGTTGAAGCTTACAAAAATAAACCTGATGCTCTGCGATTAGTAGTTTCTCACAACAATGTACAAATAAAAATTGAACTCTCTCCCGTATTGCGTGGAACAGTATTTGAACCAGAATTGTTAAATGTTTGCACGAAAGTAGAAAATGAATTTGGTTATGCGGAGATTAACGTTGTTTCATTAGCCGATCTTTATGCGGGCAAAATATGTGCGGCACTTGATAGACAACATCCACGTGATTTATTCGATGTTATGTGGCTGCTGAAGATGGAAGGTTTTACTGATGACGTTAGAAAAGCACTCATCGTCTACATTATTAGTCATCCTTCTCCAATAGTTGAATTACTTGATATTAGATACAAGGATATTGAGCAGATATATCAAGGTGAATTCCTGAATATGACAGAAATACCAGTATCGTTAGAAGAGCTGGAATCGACACGAGATGAATTAACTGAGCTTATCAGAACAACACTATCAGATGATGAAAAACAGTTTTTGCTTTCATTTAAAAATATGGCTCCTCAATGGGGTTTATTAGGGCTTGAGGGCATTGAAAACCTGCCAGCCGTAAAATGGAAGCTGATAAACCTGCATAATATGTCCAAGGGTAAACATAAAGCGGCATACGAAAAGTTAGAACGTTGTTTATTAACAGGGAGTAATAACTAATGACATCTAAAAAAGATCTATCTGAGAGGGATATTTGCACAAAATATATCCAGCCAGCACTAGTAAAAGCAGGCTGGGATACGCTCACTCAAATTCGTGAAGAAGTCTCTTTTACTGATGGGCGCATCTACGTTAAAGGCAACCTAACAAGCCGTGGCAAGCAAAAACGAGCGGATTATATTCTCTATTACAAACCCAATATTCCTATTGCCATTATTGAAGCTAAAAGCAATAAGCTCTCCGTGAATGCAGGCATACAGCAAGGTTTAAACTATGCTGAGATATTGGATATTCCATCCGTCTACAGCAGCAATGGTGATGGTTTTTATGAGCATGATCGCACTTGCACCGATGGTGAAATTGAAAAAGAATTCTCACTCGATGAATTCCCATCGCCAGAGGTATTGTGGCAACGCTATAAAAAATACAAAGGTATCGAAACACCAGAACAAGAGCGTATTTCTTCACAAGATTATTTCTTTGATGGTACAGATAGAAAACCGCGATACTATCAACAAATAGCCATTAACCGTGCAGTAGAAGCTATTGCAAAAGGGCAAGGACGTCTATTACTAACGATGGCAACAGGCACAGGTAAAACCTACACCGCCTTTCAGATCATTCATCGTCTATGGAAAAGTAAGACTAAAAAACGCATCCTGTTTTTAGCGGATAGAAATGCCTTAATTGATCAAACAAAACGCGGTGATTTTCGTCATTTTAAAGACAAAATGACTGTTATCAAGAATAAGAACATTGATAAATCTTATGAAATTTATCTCGCCCTTTACCAGGGGCTAACCAACTATGATGAAGACAAAGATGCCTATCGTAAATTCAGCCCAGATTTCTTTGATCTCATCGTGATTGATGAGTGCCATCGTGGGAGTGCATCAGAAGACAGCGCATGGCGTGAAATTCTAAACTATTTTGGCAATGCCACGCATATTGGCCTAACCGCCACCCCTAAAGAAACAGAAACCATTTCAAGCACCGATTATTTCGGTGACCCTATCTATACCTACTCACTAAAACAAGGCATACAAGACGGGTTCTTAGCGCCCTATAAAGTGCTAAGAATTGGTTTGAATGTCGATTTGGAAGGCTGGCGACCAGAACGAGGTAAAACAGACAAGGAAGGCCAGTTAGTTGATGACCGCATCTATAATCGTAAAGATTTTGATAAAAACCTCATCATAGATGAACGAACCCAAACCGTAGCCAGAAAAGTTACCGAATACCTCAAGAAAACCAACCGTTTTGATAAAACCATCATCTTCTGCACAGATATTGACCATGCCCAACGCATGAGAAGCGCCATAGCCAATGAAAATAGCGATTTAATGGCCATCAACAGCAAATTTGTTATGCAAATTACAGGCGACAACGAAGAAGGCAAGCGAGAGCTAGACAACTTTACTAATCCCGAAGAAAAACACCCCGTAGTCGCCACCACTTCAAAATTAATGACCACAGGCATTGATGCACAAACCTGCAAAATTATTGTGCTCGATAGCAACATCGCCTCCATGACAGAGTTCAAGCAAATCATCGGTCGCGGCACACGAATCAACGAAGAGTTTGGCAAATCATTCTTCACCATAATGGATTTTCGTAATGTAACCGACCTTTTCGCCGATCCTGATTTTGATGGCGACCCGGTAAGAGTAAAAGACATTGCTGAAGATGATGAAATCGAATCACCCGAAGATGAATTAGAAACAGGCGACCCCATTATTGATGATGACGGTGAAGAAATCACCTTTGATCCGCCAGAACCACCGGAAATTATCGGTGGTGGCGATATTATCAGCGAGCCAAAAGCAAAGTATTACGTCAATGGTGTCAATGTTGCCATCCTCAATGAGCGCATTCAATATATGGATGGCAACGGAAAGTTGATTACAGGAAGTTTAAAAGACTACACCAAACAGAAAGTGCGAGAGCAGTACCAATCATTAGATGACTTTATCAATAAATGGAATAACGCCGATAAAAAACAAGCGATTATTGATGAACTAACAGAACAAGGCATTATCTTTGAAAACCTAAAAGAAGCGATCAGTAAGGATATGGACATCTTCGACCTCATCTGCCACACCGCCTTTGACCAACCGCCACTTACTAGAGCAGAGCGCGTAAACAACGTCAAAAAACGAGACTACTTCACCCAATATGGCGAACAAGCCCGCAAAGTATTGGAAGCCCTGCTTGAAAAATACGCCGATGAAGGCATAGAAAATATAGAAGACATAAAAATACTCAAAGTAAACCCATTTGATGACTTTGGTACACCGATGGAAATTATCAGCTTGTTTGGTGGTAAGAAACAATATCTTCAGGCTATTACTGAACTTGAAATGGAAATTTATGCAGCATAGTAAAAGATGATTACAAAAATAACTAAAATTAAAAACCTTGGCTTATTTAATGATTACTCTGCGGATGCGGCTCTCCTAGACTTTAAGAAATTCAACCTTCTTTATGGGTGGAATGGAACAGGTAAAACAACGTTGTCTGAGTTGTTTACAGCGTTTAATGATGGGGCTCTGAAGGATTATCCCAGCCTTGAATACCAATTTAAAGCTGATGGTCAAACTTATTCTCAAAACACACCGTATGACAAAAACATACGTGTATTTAATCAAAAGTATATAGCTGAAAATGTTGATGTCATTTCAGGAAGCGCAAAATCAATTTTTATTCTCGGAAAAGAGAATAAAGACTTAATCGAAGTTATCAAACAAGATGAAAAAATATTAAATGGAGATCCAGAAAAAGAAGGTGATTTAGGGAAAATAAAAGAATTATTCTCAAAAGAGCAAGAGTTAAAGACGAAAGAAAAAGAAAAAAACACAAAATTTACAGACGTTGCAAGAATCATCAGCGCCAACACTAGTGGTGTTTCTGCAAGAAATTATAATAAAGGAAATGCTGAGAGGGCTTTTAATCAACTAAAGAATACGTCCCTGTTATCTAAAGAGGAAATTCAGCAAAATTCTACAACCTTAAAACAACAACAGAAATCCACACTGACTCTAATTAATACCGATATAACCAAAAATATTGAGCAGATTATTTTGGACTCAAGATCTGTTCTAGAAAAAACTGTTGAAACCGTAATAATTGAGAGACTGAAAGAGCACGCCGATATTTCCCTATGGGTCGAAAATGGCATTAAATTACACAAAGAAAAAGAATCGACTACTTGTGAATTTTGTAATCAGCCATTACCTGAAAGTAGAATCCCTGACTTGCTATCTTATTTTAATGATGCTGATAAGGCACTTAAAACGGAGATAGACATATTACTTGATAAAATTAGACAGCTTTATTCGTCAATAGATAAACTAAGTATTTTAGATAAAGCAAACCTCTATGATGAGTTTCAAATCTCTTATGAAGCAGCGATAAAAGAGGTAAATCATCATAAAACAGATCTATTATCAAAAGTTGAAGATCTAGGTAAAAAAGTTAAGGACAAAAAACAGCATACGACTGAAAAATTGACACTAACAATTAGTATTGATGACTCTGTATTTCTTGATGCAATGATTACTGCAAATTCATTTATCACTGCTTGTAATGCAAAAACTAATAGTTTTACTAAAACTAAGGCTGTCGCAGAGAAAAAATTAGAGAATCATTATTTAAGTGAGATTCATGATGATATAGAAAAGCTTACAAAACTAATTTCCAGTTTAGAAACTGACATTCAACATCTCAACAGTGGAAATCCAGATAAAGATGATGAGGTAGGAATTCAGAGTATTCAAGATAGAATTGTGGAAAACAAAACTAAAGTATCTGCCTCTGGCACTGCATGCGATGAGATCAATAAACAGCTACAAACATTCTTAGGGAGAAACGAACTTTCTTTTGAAGTTGTAGAAGAAGGTTACATAATTAAGCGAAAAGGGAAGCCTGCCAAAAACTTAAGTGAAGGTGAAAAAACAGCTATTGCCTTTGTGTACTTCACTATTCATTTACAAGATCAGGATTTTGATATTCAAAATGGCATTATAGTCATTGATGATCCAATTTCCAGTATGGACTCTAACTCAATATTCCAGGCATTTTCTTTCCTAAAGAATGCGGTGAAAGGTGCTCAACAAATTTTTATACTCACCCATAATTTTGATTTTCTGAAACTAATTCTAGGTTGGCTAAAACGAATGCCGAGTAAGTTTTATATGATCAAAAACAGTTATAACGAAAGTAATGATAGAGTTGCTCGGATAGAACCACTAGATAAACTTTTAACTAGCTACAATAGTGAATATCAGTATTTATTTAACTTACTGTCTAATTTCAGTTCGGACGGTACTATTGCATCCGTCTACCACATCCCTAATATTGCCAGAAAAACACTTGAGTACTTTTTAATGATCATGATTCCTAATAGTGACAAAATGTTTTCTAAAATGGAGCAATTAGATTTTGATGAAACTAAAAAGACGGCTATTTATAAATTCACAAATGATCAATCACATATAACTGGGGGGGGATTTGATCCATCACTAGTACCTGAATGCCAGAATAATGTGAAATATTTGCTAGAAATGATCGAAAAACTATTTCCTGCACACTATAAAATTCTAATGGAATGCAATCAATGATCAATCACAGCGACATCACAAGAGCAAAACACAAGCCAATGAGCCAAAACTAATGCCCTACAACCCACCCTACACAATAACTCCTAAAATCCTATCACTGGTTGCACAAATCAGTGAGGCAGTTGCGGGTGCTAATCTGCTTGAAATTCAAAACTCGCCACAGCTTCGTAAGCAAAACCGCGTTAAGACGATTACAGGTACGTTGGCGATTGAGGGGAATACGCTTAGTTTAGATCAGGTATCGGCGATTATTGAGGGTAAGCCTGTTCGTGGCTCGCAAAGGGAGATTGCTGAGGTGCGAGGAGCGATTAAAGCTTATGAAGCCTTGACGCAGTATCAGGCGCATAACATGGATGATTTGCTGGATGCCCATCAAAAAATGATGGAAGAGGTTTTGCCTGATGCGGGGCGTTTTCGACGCGGTAATGTCGGTATTCATAAAGGCGATAAAGTGGTTCATGTTGCACCACAGGCTGATCGTGTTCAATTTTTAATGAATGATTTGCTGAACTGGCTGAAACGTACCGATGATCACCCTTTAATACGTAGTTGCGTTTTTCATTATGAGTTTGAATTTATTCATCCCTTTAGTGATGGTAATGGCAGAATGGGGCGGCTTTGGCAGACGTTGATTTTAGGCCAATGGCGACCACTGTTTTATTCTTTACCAATTGAAAATAGCATTAAGAATAACCAACAAGCCTATTATAATGCGCTCGCCAGTGCTGATGATAAAGCGGACAGCACGGTATTTATCGAATTTATGCTGGAGATTATTTTAGATAGCATCAATGCCAGCGACCCAGTAGACGACCCAGTAGACGACCCAGTTGAAAAGCTCTTATCTGTAATGGGCGAAGGCTATTTAAGCAGTGCCCAAATCATGGCGAAAGTAGGGTTGTCGCATAAACCGACATTTAGAAAAAACTACCTGCTTCCTGCCTTAAAACAAGGGCTAATAAAAATGAGCCACCCTGACACACCCAATAGCCCAAAACAAAAATACACCAAGGAAAACATTAAATGAGCAACATCAGCGGCATCGTTAAATCAGCACGAAAAATCATGCGTCAAGACATCGGAACGGGCAGTAATGAATTGTGTGTTCTTCAATTGGAGCGGACGCCGCTTTTAAACATATTCAGTCATAAAAAATTAGCATTTATTCAAAGGAGTATGTGAAATGAACCCCTATATTTCCAACACTTTACCATTAGAAAATTTAGACTATAAAATGCTATTTGCATATGTAGGTGAAGCTAACGCTGCTCTTGCTCGTTATGATGGATTGTTACAAGGTTTAGTGAATCCAGCCATATTACTCTCACCTATTACGACACAAGAGGCGGTACTGTCTTCGAAAATTGAAGGTACACAGGCAACATTGGATGAGGTGCTAGAACATGATGCTGGCATCCAGATGGATGAGAAAAAAACACAAGATATCCACGAGATTATTAATTACCGCAAGGCACTATCTATTGCTAGCGAAGAGCTTGAACGCCGCTCTATGTCATTATCACTTATCAAATCTATTCATGCGGTGTTGCTTGGTAGTGTGCGTGGTAAAGACAAAACGCCGGGGGCTTTTCGCATAAAGCAAAACTGGATCGGTGCGGCTGGGTGTAAAATTGAAGAAGCGACGTTTGTTCCCGTTTCACCACTAAGCTTGCAAGCTGATTTAGATGCTTGGATAGCTTATGTGCAATCTGAAGATATTGATTCCTTGTTACAAATGGCAGTGGTACATGCTCAATTTGAGCTTATTCACCCATTCTTAGATGGTAATGGTCGTATTGGACGTTTGTTAATTCCGCTATTTCTTTACCAAAAGAAAAAGTTGGCCTCCCCCATGTTCTATTTAAGTGCTTATTTAGAAGCAAATCGTGATGAATATTATGCGGCATTAAATGCCATTTCTTCTAAACAAGATTGGAATGGCTGGATTGTTTTCTTTCTTAAAGGAATAGCACTGCAAGCAGATGACAATGCGGTGAAAGTAAGGGCTATTCAGTCATTATATGATGATATGAAACAGCATATTGTTGATATTACGCATTCACAATATTCGATTAAGATCCTTGATGCGTTATTCACTAGGCCCATTTTTAAAACCTCCGAATTGGTGAAGCATACAGGCATCCCTAAGCAGACATTAATGCCTTTGATCAGGCAAATTCGTGAGTCCGGCTATTTAACCATTGTGAAAGAAGCGAGAGGGAATCAGGCTGCCACCTTGGCATTTCCTGAACTTATTAATATTGCAGAAGGTAAAACCGTATTATAAATTTGTGTCCGACGAATCATACACAAATCCATTTGTGTCCGATATTACTTGTAATTTCGGACACAGTTTGATTTGTGGTCATAATCTCGGACACAAATATTTTCAAGCATTAAAAACAATGGAACATTAAATGAGCAACATCAGCGGTATCGTAAAATCAGCACGAAAAATAATGCGTCAAGACATTGGAACAGGTAGTGATGAACTGCGTATTCTGCAATTGGGTTGGATGCTGTTTTTAAAAATATTCAGTGATAAAGACAAAGAGCTTGAGCTGATTCAAGATGATTACACTTCACCGATTCCTGTTGAACTGCACTGGGATGAGTGGGCAGCAAATGATGAGGGTATGACAGGTGATGAATTACTAAAATTTGTTGATCAAATACTATTCCCAACGCTGGGCAATCTTGATCTTTCTACGGGCAATAAACGTGCGGTGCTGGTGCATGAGGTGTTTGCCAATAACTACAATTATATGAAATCGGGCATTCACCTACGCCAAGTGATTAACAAGCTCAATGAGATTGATTTTAACAACAGCAAAGACAAACATGTTTTTGGGCAGATTTATGAATCGTTTTTAAGCGAACTGCAAAGCGCAGGGACATTAGGCGAGTTTTATACCCCGCGTGCGATTACTGAATTGTTAGTCGAACTCACCAACCCACAAGCGCATGAAAAGCTATTAGACCCTGCTTGTGGTACTGGCGGCTATTTAACTGCCGCACTAGAGCATTTAAAAGCCAAAGCCACCACCGTGGCAGAGCGCGAAGCGATACAACATAACGTCACAGGTTGGGAATATAAACCACTGCCTTATTTGCTCGGCAACACCAATTTAATTCTGCATGATATTAGCCTGCCTGATATTCGCTATGGGGATTCATTAGAACGCCCCTTATCAGAATATCGTCAAAAAGACCGCGTGGATATTATCCTCGCCAACCCACCGTTTGGTGGCGTGGTATCCAATAATAACGAAAACAACTTTCCACAAACCTACCGCACTAAAGAATCAGCTGATTTATTTTTAATCTTAATGATTCACCTGCTTAAAGACGGTGGTAGAGCCGCGATTGTATTGCCCGATGGTTCGCTCACAGGCGATGGCGTGAAACAACGCATCCGTCAAAAACTATTAGAAGACTGTAACCTACACACCATTATCCGACTGCCTAATTCGGTGTTTCAGCCCTATGCCTCAGTTGCCACTAATTTACTGTTTTTCACCAAAGGCGAACCGACCAAAAGTGTTTGGTATTATCAGCATAAACTACCCGAAGGCTACAAAGCCTACTCTAAAACCAAACCCATACAGCTCGCTGAATTTGATGGCTTAAAAAAATGGTGGGCGAATAGAGAAGAAAACGAACGAGCATGGCAAGTGGATATAGAAACCATTAAAGCCAATGGCTATAACCTTGATATTAAAAACCAACATCAGCCCGAAGAAGAACAGCAATATAGCAGTGGGGAATTGCTAGAACTATTGCATCAATCTTTTGCCAAAGGGGATGAACTGTTGGGGCAGTTGCGGAAGGAATTAGTTTAATGGGAAGGGGGCGTAAACCTAAGAGTATAAAAAAATTGGATTACAATACAGTTTTCTTTAATTCGGTTGGTAGTTATGTCCAAAGGATTAATGATTATTTGTCTCGTCAAATAAAACCAGAACCATTATCAAGTCATATCAGAATAGCTGGTGGATTTGCGTTTAAAAGTACGGATTACTTAGAAGAAGGCGTTCCTGTTATTAGGATATCTGATTTTAGTGATGAAAAAATTGTTTTAGAAAATGTAAAATTTTACAAAGAATCTGAATCGTTAAAGAAGTATGAATTGGAATCTGGAGACATTATTATTGCCCTTACTGGAGGTACTATTGCCAAGTTGGGGATCGTTCAAGATGGTCTTGGGAAATTATATTTAAATCAGCGGGTTGGTAAGTTTGAGGTTTTAAACCCATCTGAATTCGAAAGTGAATATGTATATTGGATTGCAAGAAGTGTTCAGACGACTATTAAAGACTTGGCCTGGGGCGCTGCGATTCCAAATGTAAGTCCAAAGCAAATAGAAAAAATTAAATTCCCTATTCCAGATAGAAAAGTCCAACGTGGGATAGTTATGTTTCTCAATGATTTAAGGAAAAATAACATTGTAGTTGGGAAGTGTTATTTTCATGCTGAAACTGAATCAGAAATTCTTTTTATACATAAAAGGTCATTAGACAGTGCAGGCATCGTTTCAGAATTGAGTCGCCAAAAAACCCTACTAAAAAAACTCCGTCAACAAATATTACAAGAAGCCATCGAAGGTAAACTCACCGCCGATTGGCGCGAACAAAATTCCCCTCCTGTGGAGGGGTGTCCGCAGGACGGGGTGGTTGAACCTCCTGTGGAGGGGTGTCCGCAGAGCGGGGTGATAGTCAAATCACGCAACACAAAAAACTACCTTAGCCTTCCCTACAACCCCAAACTAAAACAAAGAGGAAGAGAACTTAGAAAAGCCGGAAATCTCTCAGAAGTTTTGTTCTGGAACCAGGTAAAAAGAAAACAGTTTTTGGGATTGGATTTTGATCGGCAAAAAATCATAGGTAATTATATCGTTGATTTTTATTGTGCCAATGTTCAGACGGTTATTGAAATTGATGGCAGTAGTCATGATGATAAACAGGAGTATGACGCTAAAAGGGATGCTTATTTGGAGGGGTTGGGGCTAACGGTTATTCATATTTTAGATGCGGATGTTAAAAATAACTTAGAGGGAGTGATATCTTGGTTACATCAGCATGAGGCTTTTGTATTAATAAATTCCCCTCCCTTGGAGGGGTGCCCGAAGGGTGGGGTGGTATCTTCCCCGAAGGGTGGGGTGGTTGAGCATATAGAAAAGAACCACCCCGACCGCTTTGCGCCCACCCCTCCAGAGGAGGGGAATTGGGAAAGTGCCAATGAACTACTAGCACGCATACAGGCAGAAAAAGCCCAACTGATTAAAGATAAAAAAATCAAAAAACAAAAACCACTGCCACCGATTAGCGAGGAAGAAAAACCGTTTAAATTACCCGATGGGTGGGTTTGGTGTCGGTTGGGGCAAATATCAGATGTGAAAGTTGGGGCAACTCCAGCAAGAGAGAATCCTGAATATTGGAATGGCACTTTAAATTGGGTATCAAGCGGTGAGGTGGCGAATAATTATATTTTCACTACAAAAGAAACTCTTACAGAAAAGGGGGTGAATGAATCATCCGCAAAAATAAATCCCAAAGGTAGTGTGCTGGTTGCAATGATTGGACAAGGAAAGACTCGAGGTCAAACAGCAATTTTAAATATTGATGCAGCTACAAATCAGAATGTAGCTGCAATTCGACTTCGGAAAGGAATAACATCAGAAATTATTTGGCTTTTCTTTCTGTCACGTTACGAAGTTACACGAAGTGGAGCATCAGGAGGGAATCAGCCGGCACTAAATGGCCTAAAAATTAAAAATACTATTTTTGCTCTCCCCCCACTCCAAGAACAAAAAACCATCGTAGCCAAAGTAGAAAAACTACTCACCGTATGCGATCAACTAGAAACCCAAATTACCGACAATCAAACTCACGCCGAGCAACTAATGCAAGCGGTGTTAAAAGAGGCCTTTTCGCAGGCGTAAGTATTTTGTAGCTGAGTAATAAACTGCTTTTGTTTTAGGGGGAGGTACGATTACAACATTACATGGAAAGCAATCAGGCACTAAAAAGCCCGCTACAAAGCAGGCTTTAAAGTCTTTTCGGTTCTAAATGAACCATTTTTTGGTGGAGGCGGCGGGAATTGAACCCGCGTCCGCAAGCACTCCGCCCTCGGCTCTACATGCTTATCCTATAACTTTTAGTTTAATTAGTGGCTACCCGATAGGCTAGGAAGACCAATAACGATTCCGGTTAAGTTTTAGTAGATCTGCCCCGAACGAGCTTCACTACGATCTTATGAGCTATGATGCCTGAGATGATCCGAAGATCGCTGGACGCATAAGCACGGCTCCAGTCAGACAGCAATCTCACTGTTTCTTAGGCAGCGATTGCGTAGTTGTCGTCGTTTGCAACTATAATTTTTCAGATGTTTTACGAGATTCCTGAAAGCTCGGCATGCACCTAAGGTTTTGCTACCCACGTCGAAGCCAGGTCGCCCCCATTGGTCTTAGGTTTGATACTATACGCCTGTAGAAGTTCATAAAATAGCGAATAGTTCTTTAATTTAGTTTGGGTGAAAGTAATGTCAAATAAAATGTTTCCCGTGTCCTTGGTGTTGTTGTTTGTGATGCTGGGTTTTATTTTATGGCCAAATGTTACCAACTTAGGTGATTTGTTTTCGTTTGCAAAAAACTTTGATTACAAAGGTATCCCGCTTTCACAATTATTCTTTTCTGAATTAGTTATATTGCTCACGGTGTGGCTGGTGTTGAGTACCTATAAAAAGGGTAAAAGCATTGTATATGGCGATGAGTACATGATTAGACACTGTATTTTATTACTCTTCGTTACGGGACAGGTTTTTATGGGTTTTTTTGCGGGCGGTATTGTGTCGTATCAGGATGTAACTTCAAGCCAAACCGCCCATGAAGTGAGTAATGTGATGGAGTCACAGGCTGTTATTTTCATGGTTTGTTATCCATTGTATTTATTTTTTGGGGGTACTGCTTTTATATACGCAAGAACTAGGCTGCCAGAATTTTTAAGTAATAAGCGGGTGCCTTTTATGATGTTGACGTTTGCACCGATGGCTTTTTTGCCTTATTACGACGCAAGTATAGGGGACTTCAATAAAAGTGTTTTTGAATGGCTTTATCGGATTGATTATTGGTTGCTCAGTATTGCATGGGTTGTTATAGGTGTATTTCATATAGCTGTTAGTGCATCTAAGGAAATTTATAAAGGGCTATCTAACCCTTATGAAGAGATGTAATAATGGTGTTGTGTGAGAATTAGAAAGGTATTAAGCTTTATGTTCAGAATTGATGAGGTTGTATGCCCGTTTAGATGGTTGTGCTGTTTTACATAAGCAATATATTGACGTATTAGGCTCCTATGGCTAAAGGGTAGAGCGGAGTAGAAGGTTATTACAACAACCTGTAACGAAGCCAGACTCATTTGTTGTCGGATTTGATACTATGTTCGAACAATGGTTATCAAAATAATCATTTAAAATTAGATCGTTTAGTTTGGAGTACAGATGGTTTCTGAAAATAAACTACCACTGGCAGTTGTTTTTTTATTTTTAATGTTGGGCGTTATTTGGTGGCCAAGTTTCTCAAATTTGGGGGACTTGTTTGGCTATGCTGCTAAAGCAGAATATAAGGGCGTTTCTCTACTTAATTTTTTTAGAGCTGAGCTGGTCGTTTTAGTGACTGTTTGGGCGGTCTTAATTAGTTATAAAGAACAGAATGACATGGTTGATGGCAATGCATATGTGACGCGCTTTTTAATATTGGTGATGTTTGTTATCGGGCAAGTGTTCATGGGGTTTTTCGCAGGTGGTTTTCTTGTTCACCAAGACGCATCTTGGTATCAAGTGATTCACGAAGCGAATGAAGTGATGCCCTCACAAGCCGTTATTTTATTGGTTTGTTATCCTCTTTACTTGTTTTTTGGAGGTAGTGCTTTTATTTATGCGAAGACACGGCTGCCAAAATTTTTAAAGGGTAAAGAATTTTCATTTATGGTGTTAACGTTTGCACCCTTAGCATTTTTACCGTATTACGACTCTAGTTTTATGCAAGCTAAAAAAGATTTGTTTGAAATAGCTTATTTATCAGTCTATTGGCTTTTAAGTGTGGGTTGGGTGGTGATAGGCGTGCTTTATATTATTCTTAAAGCCTCGCAAGGAATATTTAAAGGCTTAAGTGATCCTTATGGCGAGATGTAACCTCATATAATTTTATGAGTGCTTTATGATGCGTTGTTTCTCTCGTTGCCAGTCCTTGTCTTTAGATGATGCGCGCTTATCATGTAATTTTTTGCCTTTAGCCGCCCCAATTTCAAGTTTCACACGGCTTTTTACCCAATACATAGATAAGGGAACAATGGTGTAGCCTTTTCGTTCCACTAGGGCGACTAAGTTAATTAATTCACGCCGGTTTAATAACAGTTTTCTTAAACGAGTTTGTTGAGGGTCGATATGTGTGGATGCTGATAGTAAGGGCGAGATGTGGGCCCCGGATAACCAAGCTTCACCATTTTTTAACGTGATATAACCTTCTTTCAGTTGTACTCTACCGTCACGGATGCTTTTAACTTCCCATCCTTCTAATACCATGCCCGCTTCAAAACGCTGTTCAATGAAATAGTCGTGAGTTGCTTTTTTATTGGACGCAATATTATTGCTGTTTTTTTGCTTTTTCTTTTTTCCTGCCATGAGGGGTATTCTATGCGAGCAGGAAATATAGTGCTAGAAAAGTGAGTTAATAACTTGGTTAAATAGTGAAGTTAGGGTAATTTAAATACCATAATAATTAGGACTAATTCCCATGAGTAAAAATTCGCAACATGGCCAATGGTCGTCACGTTTGGCATTTGTGTTAGCAGCGACAGGTTCTGCCGTTGGGTTGGGCAATATATGGAAATTTCCATACATAACCGGTGAAAATGGCGGTGGGGCATTCGTGCTGGTTTACTTGACCTGTATTTTAGCGATTGGTATACCGATTATGATGGCTGAAGTTATGTTGGGGCGTCGTGGCAGGCAAAGCCCTGTTAATACCATGCGTGACTTGGCGAAAGAGGCGGGTTCTAGTCCGTTATGGTCATGGTTAGGCTGGGTTGGAGTTGTCGCAGGTTTCTTAATTTTGTCGTATTACAGTGTTATTGCCGGTTGGGCAATGGCCTATGTTGTGCGTGTGGCCTCTGGTGTTTTCGAAGGGGCAACAGCGGATGGTGTTAGTAATATATTTGGACAATTTATTGCCGATCCTGAGAAGTTATTAGCTTGGCATAGCTTGTTTATAATTGTCACTATGCTAGTAGTTGCACGTGGTGTTAAAGGTCTAGAGAGAACAGTTAAATTTTTAATGCCAGCTTTGCTCGTGATTTTGGTGTTATTAGTGGGTTACTCAATGGATCAAGGTGCATTTCAACAAGGCGTTTCTTTTTTGTTTGAACCTGATTTTAGCAAAATTGATAGCGATGGTGTTTTAACGGCGATGGGGCATGCGTTTTTCACGCTTAGCTTGGGTATGGGGGCAATTATGGTATATGGGGCATACCTGCCGTCAAATGTATCGATTGGGTCAACAGTCATCATTATTTCTATAGCCGATACTGCTGTGGCGTTATTAGCTGGGTTAGTTATATTTCCTATTGTTTTTGCTAATGGCCTTGAACCTGGTAGCGGGCCTGGATTAATTTTTCAAACACTTCCGATAGCGTTCGGGCATATGGCGTACGGTTCGTTGTTTGGAACATTGTTTTTTGTTTTATTGGTGTTTGCAGCATGGTCATCCTCAATATCATTGATTGAGCCAGCCGTTGCATGGTTGGTTGAAAATAAAAGCATGAGTCGGATGCGTGCTTGTATATGGGCAGGGCTGGTGACGTGGCTAGTGGGTATAGGTACTGTTTTGTCTTTTAATATTGGTGCAGATATTAAATTCTTTGATAAAACCTTTTTCGATATTCTTGATTACTTAACAGCAAATATAATGTTGCCATTAGGTGGTTTGTGCATTGCTTTGTTTGCTGGTTGGGTAATGAAAAAAGAAGTCAGCGCAAATGAATTAAGCCTAAAGCATGCGTGGGTGTATGCGGTCTGGCGGTTGTTGATACGTTTTGTATCGCCCATTGCCGTTATTATTGTATTTTTAAATGTTGTGGGGTTGATTTAATTACATGCATAAAATCGAAAGAATCGCGCTGGTTCAACACTCAGCATTAGATATGTTTCACTTAGTGAACGATGTTGTTTCGTACCCTAAATTTCTTAAATGGTGCAAAACGAGTAGAGTGTTGACTGAATCGTCGACCGAGATGACGGCTGAACTTGAGGTCGCGTGGAAGGTTTTGCATAAAATGTTTAGTACCAAGAATACTTTGCTGGAAGGCAAAAGTATTCAATTGGAATTACTGGACGGACCTTTTGAATCCATGTACGGGGAGTGGAATTTTAAACACCTGCGGGATGATGCTTGTAAAATAACAATGGAAATAGATTTTGAATTTAAGAGTTCAATCAGCAACATGGTTTTTTCAGCTATTTTCAGCCAAATTTGCGGTTCATTGATGGACTCCTTTATTAAACGAGCAGACGAGATTTATGGGCAAAGTTGAAGTGGCGCATGCCACACCAGAAAAACAATTAATTTTAGCAGTCCCGTTTCAGCAGGGATTGACAGCGGAAAATGCTATCAACGCCTCAGGTATTTTGACGCGCTTCCCTACGATAGACTTATCAAGTGATGCGATTGGTATCTTTAGTAAACCATGCAAATTGGATACGGTCTTAAGGGAGGGTGATCGTGTTGAAATTTATCGCCCGCTCATCGCAGATCCGAAAGAAGTACGAAGGCAACGGGCGGAAGCTGGAAAGGTGACGAAAAAAGGAGCAGGTGCTGTTAACGATTAGATTGGGTTTGAAATAACAAAGAAATAGATTATATTATTGTTTATGGAGATTACACGCGCTGAAATTCTATCTAGCATCACGTTCAGTGACGCAGCTCTGTGCCGCCTTAATAGTGATCTCTTTGTGAGCGCTCTCCGTCTGCCGCGTTGCGGCTAACGATGATTCCTGGCGAGGTGAAACGCCATCACCCTATATATTATTTAGTAAATTTGTCATCAAAGATGACAAGCGGAGTTTATAAATGAGTAAAGAAAAATTAATAATCTTTGACACCACCTTGCGCGATGGCGAACAAAGCCCGGGTGCGTCAATGACGCCTGAGGAAAAGTTACGTATCGCTAAAGCCTTAGAGAAAATGAAGGTGGATATTATCGAAGCAGGTTTTCCAGTGTCCAGCGAAGGTGATTTTTTGGCTGTTCAAGGCATTGCAAGAGCTGTTAAAAACAGTGTGGTTTGTGGTTTAGCACGAGCCAATGACTTGGATATCAATAGAGCAGGTGAGGCGCTTAAAGACGCAAATGCTGCACGTATTCATACGTTTATAGCAACGTCACCTTTGCATATGCGCGATAAATTGCAAATGACGCCGGATCAGGTATTTGAACAAGCAATAAAAGCAGTAAAGCTTGCGCGTAATTTCACCGATAATGTTGAGTTTTCACCAGAAGATGCGGGGCGATCTGACCTTGATTTTTTATGCCGTGTTATTGAAGCGGTAATTAACGCCGGTGCAACGACGATTAATATCCCAGATACAGTGGGGTATAACTTGCCTCAGCAATACGGCGAAACTATTCGCCAATTAATTGAGCGTGTGCCAAATTCACATAAGGCTATTTTTTCTACGCATTGTCATAATGACTTAGGTATGGCAGTCGCTAATTCTTTAGCAGGGGTTATGAATGGAGCTAGGCAAGTAGAGTGTTCTATTAATGGTTTGGGTGAACGTGCAGGTAATGCAGCACTTGAGGAGATTGTGATGGCGGTACGTACAAGACAGGATATGTTGCCTTGTGACGTTGGTTTGGATACCACGCAAATCATGACGTGCTCAAAGTTAGTGTCTGGTATTACAGGGTTTGCTGTGCAGCCAAATAAGGCGATTGTTGGTGCCAATGCCTTTGCTCACGAGTCAGGGATTCATCAAGACGGTGTGTTGAAATCGCGTGAAACTTACGAAATTATGCGTGCTCAAGACGTTGGCTTAAGTTCCAATAAAATAGTGCTTGGTAAGTTGTCGGGCCGTAGCGCGTTTAAAGCTCGCTTGGAAACTTTAAATGTAGCTATTGATAGCGAAGAAGAACTAAACAAAGCATTTAGACGCTTTAAAGATTTGGCCGATAAAAAATCTGAAATTTTCGATGAAGATATTCACGCCTTAGTGTCTGACTTTAAAATGGAAGAAACGTTTGCTGAATGTATTAAACTTATTTCAATGAAAGCTTGTTCTGAAACTGGTGAAGTGCCGCAATCTACAGTCACACTACTGTTTGACGAGGAAGAAAAAACCGCACATGCAACAGGCGGTGGTTTAGTTGATGCGACATTTAAGGCGATTGAAGAGATTGTCGCTAGCGATACTAATTTACAGCTTTATTCAGTGAGTAATGTGACGCAAGGGACTGATTCACTAGGTGAAGTAGCGGTAAGGCTCGAAAAGGCTGGTCGAATTGTTAATGGCCAAGGGTCTGATACAGATATAGCTATAGCTTCTGCTAAGGCATATATCAATGCGTTAAATAAATTAATAGCTCCAATGGACCGGATACACCCCCAAACCTATGAAGGAGTTTAAGGTTAATAAAGCATAAAAAAGCTCGGTATTGTGCCGGGCTTTTTTATCTCTACATAGTTAATCAATTGGGTCGTTGTTAGATAGAAGGAAGTGGCCTCTTGCCAATGCGATAGGGCTATTTATATCATCTTGCCAAGTTTTGACATTACATAAAGCAACACGTTTCCCTAAACGAATGATATCGCAATGAGAATAGGTAGTAACCGCTTGGCCTGGACGTAAATAATCAATAGAAAAATCAATTATTTTAGGTATGTTGAGAACTTCAATTTCCCACAGTAGGTGAAATAATGCTGAGTTTTCCATAAAACCTGCAATGACACCGCCATGAAGAGCGGGTAAGGCGGGATTACCAATATTGTCATTCATGTAAGGAAGGTTAGAGACGATTTTATCGCCAACCATACTCGTTTCAACACCTATAAATTTGGCGTAGGGAATTAAGTCAACGAGCCCCTCATAATCGTGAACGGCTTTTAACGAATTTATTTGTGATACAAGTGACATTATTCAGTATGAGGAAATTCTTTATTAGAGCGCATAAATGTACCGACTGCGGTTGCAATAGGGTTAGTAATATCGTCTTCATAAACAGTAACGTTCACAAAAGCAATGGTGTGGGTTAGCTTGTAACATTCAGCAGTAGCGAATATTTCATTACCCAAAATTGCTGGGCGCTGATGATCTATTCTCAAGTCAAGAGTGGCCATCGCGCGGGTATTATTTTGTGTTTGAAATATAGATACACCGCAGGCCGTGTCAACTAAGGTAGTAATGGCGCCACTATGAATATAGCGATTAATAGGGTCGCCAATGATTGAATCGTTAAAAGGGAGCTTTAAGGTAATTGTGCAACCCTCAGCGGTGACCAGTTGTAATCCTAGTTTTTTTGCGTGAGGTGTGTGATTGATTTGTTTAAGAAAAGACTTAATAGACACGTTAATATTTTTCTTTGTACTCAATACCAATACTATGCAGTACTTTTTCTATTGTGCCAGGCTCTTTAACTTCTCTTTTAGGCACGTCAACAACCTCAGTGTTTATTGTCATCGGTTTGAATTCGTTGCTTGGTTTAAAGTTACCTTTTAGGCCGCTTAGCTTCATGTCCTCGTCGAACATAAGGGTAATTCTTTCGTGCTTTTGTTCTTTGCCTGCAACGTTAAGTGTATAAAAATAATCCCAGCGGTTTGCATGGAAAGGGTCAATGAGTAGGGGCGTGCCTAGCAGGAACTTCACTTGTCGTTCATCCATTCCGGGGCGCAGCTGATCGACCATATCTTGGGTGACTAAGTTACCCTGAGAGACATTTATTTTATAAATGCCTGGCAAATTGTCAGCAGCCTCCAGCATCCTAGCATTTAAATCTGTAGTCGTGGAGCAAGCTATTAATTGGGTGATCGAAATAAGTATGGATATTAGAATGAGAAGCTTTCGCATTTCGGCTGTACTGTGTATGATTAAGAGCTTGAGATGATACCCTATTTTGAGGTTCTAATGGAGTCCAAAGATATACGATCTGCAGGTTTAAAGGTGACTTTGCCGCGCTTGAAAATTCTCGATATGCTTGAAAATAGTGGCAATAAACATTTGTCTGCTGAAAATGTGTATAAAGCTTTATTGGATGAAGGTGAGGAGGTTGGCTTAGCGACTGTTTATCGAGTTTTAACTCAGTTCGAGAGTGCGGGTTTGGTTAAACGCCATCACTTCGAGGGTGGTAATTCGGTATTTGAATTAAACCAAGGAGAGCACCACGATCATATCCTATGTGTTAAATGTGGGCGAGTAGATGAGTTTCAGGACGAAGTAATCGAGCAACGTCAATTAGATATAGCTAAACAAAAAGGCTACAAAATGACGGATCATAGCTTATATATTTATGGCGTTTGCTCAGGTTGTACTAAATGAGGCTTTTGCACAAAAGCCATCAAATAGCATTTTCGACCATTTCTTTCGCGTGAGCAATAGTTTTATCTGAGACATCAATTCCTCCTAACATACGCGCAACTTCTTCGATGCGTTTTTCTGTGTTAAGTAAGGAAATTTCCGTTTTTGTTTTCTGTTCTTGTTGATTCTTGCTGACGTATAAATGTTGATGCCCTTGAGAGGCTACTTGTGGCAAATGGGTCACGCACAATACTTGCCGATCAGACGCTATTTCACGCAAGCAGAGGCCGACGGTTTCAGCGACGCCACCACCAATACCAGCGTCTACTTCGTCAAAAATAAGCGTTGGTGTTGTATTGTTTTGTGAGGTGACGACTTGTATCGCAAGACTGATTCTAGAGAGCTCTCCGCCAGAAGCTACTTTACCGATTGGTGACTGAGGCATGCCAGGATTAGTTGTGACTAAGAAGGATATATCATCCAAGCCGTTTCTTCGTGGTTGTTCGTTAAGAATGGGGCTTACTTTAATTGTAAGTTGACCGTCAGGTAGACCGAGTGTTTTTAAGATGACCGTGATTTTCTCACTAAGTTTAGCGGCCGTTTTCACACGTTTTAAATGCAATGTTTTTACAATTTTTTGATAACTGTGGAGTGCTTGGCTAATTTCTTGTTGCAGTGAGCTTAAACGTTCATCCCGATTTTCGAGCATATCTAGCCGAGAAACTAATGAATTAAAATTTTCAAGAAGTTGTTGTGGCTCAATATGAAGCTTTCGGGCCAAATCATGTATTTTGCTTAATTGCTTGTCTAGTAAATTGAGGTTCTCTGGGTCTGTTTCTTGTTGATCAATTTGATGTCTTAAGTCCCGACTAGTTTCTTGAATTTGAATTACCGCTTCGTTAATTTGTTCGGATAAGGGTTGAAATATGGGTGAGAGTTCAGCTAATAAAGCCAATTCATGTGCTGATCGTCCCAGTTGTGTGTGAATTGAATTCGTCTCGTGTTCATATAAAACGTCGGTCTGCTTTTCGGCCAGTTCAATAATCTTATTCATATTAGATGCCAAGCTATGATCCCGTACTAATTCATCATAATTAATGTGGATAATGTCGGCTTGTTCTAATTCCTGAATCTGATACTTGAGAAGTTGTTTTTCGCTGCCGTTATCATCATTCCCTTCAGTTAAAAGCTGTAATTCGCTATGCAATTTTTTCCATTGGTCATAGGCCGCATGACAACCATAAAGAGCGTCTTTAGAAGTTTGGTGATTATCTAGTAACTCACATTGTTTATGAGCTTGTAGCAAGTCTAAATGAGCGTGCTGGCCATGAATACTGATGAGGTGTCCTGATAATTGTTGTAATGATTTTAAATTGACCGCTTGGCCATTAATAAACGCTCTAGAACGGCCATCGGCATTGATGGTGCGACGTATGATGCACTCTTTGTTGTCTTCTAGTTCATTCTGTTGAAGCCAATTTAAAGCAGGCACTCGTTGGGCTATATCAAAATCTAACGAAATGTCTGCTTTTTCAACCCCAGGTCTTAAAAGCGTCGCATCAGCACGGTCGCCTAAACAGAGTTTCATGGCGGTCAGTAAAATAGATTTCCCGGCACCCGTTTCACCGGTGAGTACGGTCATTCCTTGCTGAAGCTCTAGGTTCAGTTGTTCAACGACAGCAAGTCCCTTTATATCAATAGATTTAAGCATATTAATTCATGACTGGGGCGCTCTACTCCAATCTAGTTTGACTCGGAGGGTCTTGAAAAAGTCGTGGTCTGTTGGGTGCAATAAACGAATTTTATTGGCGTGTCGTTTAATGCTAATAAAGTCTCCTTCAAGAATGTCTGGGAGAATGACGTTGTCGCACGTTAGTTGAGCTTTGTGTTTGTCTCGTTGGCTAAATTTTATGCCTATGTGACTTTTCCCATCAACAACAATGGGTCTATTGGTCAGTGTGTGTGGGTTAATGGGGACTAAAACTATTGCGTCGAGAGACGGGTGCATAAGGGGGCCGCCACCTGATAATGCGTAAGCTGTGGATCCCGTTGGTGTCGCAATAATCAGCCCGTCAGAACGCTGTGAATTCAAGAAGTTATCATTAACATAGGTTTCAATATCAATTAAGCCTGGTGATTTAAGGCGATGTAACGCGACCTCATTAAACGCCGCTTGCTCGAAAATAACCGCCTCGTCGCGAATAATTTTTGTGTTTAAGATGATGCGTTCTTCTTCAAGGTAATGGCCTTCAAGTATTTGTTTGATTTTTATACTCATCTCATCAGGTGAAATGTCCACCAAAAAACCAAGGCGTCCTAAGTTAATACCAATAAGAGGGATGTCTTTGTTTACCAGAGCCCGTGCTGATGATAATAGAGTGCCGTCGCCACCAACTGACATGATTAGATCGCAATAATCTGCTAGTTCGTCGGTTGCCAGTATTTGTTCGCTAGGCACAGTGATATGCCGAGCCGTTTCACGGTCGATGTAGACTGTAATACTCAACTGAGTTAAGAGTCCAGTCAAAGCCTGAATCGTTGGAGAAATCTCATCTGCGTCTGGTTTAGATATGAGACCAATTTTTTTAAATACGCTGTTCATCAATGCCCTCTTAATAGAGGTGAAAAGTGTACACGAAGTAAGTCAGCTTGCGCCTAAAATGTAAATTTTTTTAAAGAAATATTTTTAACACTCTCTATTTTTGAGTGTTGAATTAACTCATAATGCATCTACTATGAGCGAATTAAACAAAGAACTAAATGACCGCTCTCGTCAATTATTGAAGTTATTGATTGAGCGTTATATCTCAGATGGACAACCTGTGGGTTCTGCTGCGTTATCCCGAGAGAAAGGTCTAGACGTGAGTTCGGCGACAATTCGTAATGTCATGTCCGAGTTAGAGGAACTAGGTTTGATCCATTCGCCTCATACATCGGCTGGCCGTGTTCCTACTAATTTAGGGTACCGTTTTTTTGTGGATTCTTTGTTAACGGTGAAGCTACCTGAGCACAAGCAACTTAGTGAGCTTAGAGTTAATGTCGAAAAACAACGCGGTAGCAGTCAAATTATCACCTCTGCGTCTCAGTTATTGTCAGGTATTACACATTTGGCCGGCGTAGTGAGTTTACCCAAACGTAAGTCCGCTAGTTTCAGGCAAATTGAATTTATGCCGCTATCAAAAAGAAAAGTATTAGTCATTTTGGTAACGAATGATGATGAAGTTCATAACAGGGTGATACAAACGTCGAAAGATTTAACGACATCAGAATTGCAGCGGGCATCAAATTACTTAAATACGTTATTCGCTGGGCAAAGTCTGCGTCAGGTTTTGTCAATAATTACGCGAGAAATGAGCGAAACGCGAGAACAGATGAATCAGATGATGATTGATGCCATTAGCCTTGCCCGTCAAAGCGTTAGTGCTGAAGAAACTGAGGATATTGTGTTATCGGGTGCTACCAATCTTATGGATTTTCAAGAGTTAGCAGATGTTGACCATTTGCGTGATTTGTTCGAGGCTTTCAGTCAAAAACAAGACATCATGCACCTACTAGACCGCAGTATGAATGCGGATGGCGTACAAATATTTATTGGTGACGAGTCAGGCTATAAAGCGTTTGATGGGTGTAGTCTTGTGACGGCGCCTTACACTGTCGATAACCAAACAATCGGCGTGCTAGGTGTTATAGGGCCAACGCGTATGTCCTATGACAAGGTTATACCGCTGGTAGACGTTACCGCAAAAGTTTTGGGCGAAGCCTTGAAATCTTAAAATTCACCACCATTTAGAACGAGCAATAGCTGACCTTTTTGCTTCTAGGTAAGGAGATGCTTGGCGTTAAACAACATATATTCAAAAAAGAGGGCATATTATGGGTTCTGAAGAGTCTACAGAGCAGAACGAAGAAGGCCAGCAAGCTATCGATACGGAAGAAAGCTTAGTCGGTGAAGTTGTTGATGAGGTATTAGAGGGAGAGGTTGAGCAAGAAACAACTGTCGACTTGCAAGCTGAGTTAGAGACTGCAAATGCACGAGCTGATGAGAATTGGGAAAAAGTTTTATTGGCTAAAGCGGATGTTGAAAACATACGCAGACGTACACAAAAAGATATTGAGAAGGCGCATCGCTTTTCTGTCGAAAAATTTGCCAAGGACATGCTCCCAGTTGTGGATAGTATAGAAATGGGTTTAGCGGCAGCAAGCGAAACATCCTCTGATGTTAGTGCAATTAAGGAAGGGATGGGTCTGACCCATAAGCAACTGCTGTCGTCGTTAGAAAAATCGGGCGTTAAGCAAATTAATCCTGAAGGTGAGGCATTTAATTCTGAATTACACCAGGCTATTTCTATGGTGCCTAGTGCGGATTATGAGCCAAATATTGTTATGCAGGTTTTCCAGAAAGGTTATTCACTGAATGGCCGCTTGCTTCGTCCTGCGATGGTTATCGTGTCTCAAGCACAACCGGCGGCAGATACGAAGAAAGTTGATGAGTAGGCTTGAAAATTAAATTCAACGCCCCATATCAGAACTAACAGAAAATTAATTATTAAATTTTGGAGATATTCAAATGGCTAAAATTATTGGTATAGATTTAGGTACAACGAACTCGTGTGTTGCCGTCTTGGATGGCGATAGCGCAAAAGTTCTTGAAAATAGCGAAGGCGCGAGAACGACGCCGTCTATTGTTGCCTTTACTGCGGAAGACGAAGTGCTCGTTGGGCAGTCAGCTAAACGTCAAGCCGTAACAAACCCTACTAACACGGTGTTTGCTACTAAGCGTTTAATCGGCCGTATGTTTAAAGATGACGTTGTACAAAAAGACGTCAGCATGGTGCCTTATAAAATTGTTGCTGCCGATAACGGTGATGCTTGGATTGAAGCACAAGGCAAAAAAATGGCGCCGCCAGAAATTGCTGCACGTATTTTAATGAAGTTGAAAAAGGATGCTGAAGCGTATTTAGGTGAAGAGGTTAACGAAGCGGTTATTACCGTACCGGCTTATTTTAATGATTCACAACGTCAAGCGACTAAAGATGCGGGCAAAATTGCTGGCCTAGAAGTTAAGCGTATTATCAATGAGCCAACAGCGGCTGCATTGGCTTATGGTATGGACAAGAAAACGGGTGATCGTACGATTGCTGTGTATGACTTGGGCGGCGGTACATTCGACGTATCCATTATTGAAATTGCTGAAATTGATGGCGAGCACCAGTTTGAAGTGTTGTCTACAAACGGTGATACATTCTTAGGTGGCGAAGATTTTGATATGCGTATTATCGATTTCTTATCAGATGAGTTTAAGAAAGAAAACTCAGTGGATTTACACAACGATCCGTTAGCATTACAGCGTTTAAAAGAAGCGGCTGAGAAAGCAAAAATCGAGTTGTCTTCTAATCAACAAACAGATGTTAATTTGCCATATATCACAGCAGATGCAACGGGTCCTAAACACTTAAACGTTAAATTAACACGCGCTAAATTGGAATCTTTGGTTGAAGATCTTGTGCAACGTACTGTTACGCCATGCGAAACGGCACTAAAAGACGCTGGCTTATCCACATCAGAAATTGATGATGTTATTTTGGTGGGTGGTCAAACACGTATGCCACTAGTTCAAGAAGTGGTTGCTAAATTATTTGGAAAAGAACCTCGTAAAGACGTTAACCCAGATGAAGCGGTTGCTGTAGGTGCAGCCATTCAAGCGGGCGTGCTAGCGGGTGACGTGACGGACGTATTGTTATTAGATGTAACACCATTATCATTGGGCATCGAAACAATGGGCGGCGTAATGACTAAGCTCATAGAAAAGAATACAACGATTCCTTCAAAAGCAGGGCAAACATTCTCAACGGCTGATGATAACCAAACAGCTGTAACTGTCCATGTGCTACAAGGTGAACGCGAAATGGCATCGGGTAATAAGTCCTTAGGCCGTTTTGACTTGCAAGATATCCCACTAGCACCACGTGGTACACCGCAAATTGAAGTGTCTTTCGATATTGATGCGAACGGCATCTTGCATGTATCAGCTAAAGATAAAGCAACGGGCAAAGAACAATCTATTGTGATTAAAGCATCCAGTGGTTTGTCTGATGAAGAAGTTGAAAAAATGATTAGCGATGCTGAAGCACATGCCGAAGAAGATAAAAAATTACACGAGCTTGTGACAGCGAGAAACCAAGCTGACGGTATGATTCATGCGACTGAAAAGTCTATTGAAGAAATGGGCGATAAAGTTGAAGAAGCTGAAAAAGCAGATATTGAAACGGCGATTGAAGCACTAAAAGAAGCAATTAAAGGTGATGATAAAGCGGTTATTGAAGAAAAAACGGAAGCGCTTACGACTTTATCTGGCAAATTAGCTGAGAAAATGTATGCGGATGCTGGCGCGTCTGAAGATCCGGCGGATGCAACTGCGGAAGGTGATTCAGCAGCAGATGATGCGGTTGATGCAGAGTTTGAAGAAGTTAAAGAAGACGATAAAAAATAATTTTTCGTCAGCTTTAAAGCTGAGTGAAGTTGGGGTTGTTTTTTATTCCACTTCAACGAAACTTATGCCCTTTGGGTATAGTTAACAATAACGGCCCTTATGGGCGATGACTAAGCCGCCGATTTACTCGGTGGCTTTGGCGTATATAAAGCTAAGTCAAACGGTTGTATCGTTTGTTCGAAACATATGCCCTTTGGGTGTAAAGATAAGTAAACATGGCAAAAGAAGATTTTTATAAAGTTCTAGAGGTCACACGTAACGCAAGTGAACGAGAAATAAAAAAAGCGTATAGGCGTTTAGCGATGAAATATCATCCAGATAGGAATTCTGACAACCCTGACGCTGAAGAAAAGTTTAAGGTCATTCAAGAAGCGTACGCCGTCCTAAGTGATGAGCAAAAACGCGCCGCTTATGATCAATTTGGCCATGCCGGTGTTGGTCAATCGATGGGTGGTGGAGGCTTTAACCAGGGCGACTCTTTTAGTAATGTGTTCGGTGATGTGTTCGGTGATATTTTTGGTGGCGGCGGTGGTCGACGTAGCCAAGTAACACGGGGTGCTGATTTACGCTATAACTTGGAGATGTCTTTGGAAGATGCAGTTTCAGGTCTTGAAACTAAAATTAAAATTCCAACATCGGTTAGTTGCGTTACCTGTAAAGGCACGGGTTCAAAAAGTGCCGGTTCAACTACATGTTCTTCATGTGGTGGACATGGGCAAGTACGTATGCAGCAGGGTATGTTCTCGGTTCAACAAACCTGCCCAACGTGTCGTGGTTCTGGCTCTGTAATAAAAGACCCGTGTGGCAAGTGTCGTGGTACAGGTAAAACGAAAGATCAAAAAACGTTATCCGTTAAAATTCCCGCAGGCGTTGATACCGGCGATAGAATTCGTTTAGGCGGTGAAGGTGAGGCGGGTGAACATGGTGGCCCTTCAGGCGACTTGTATGTCCAAGTAAATGTTCGTGAACACAGTATTTTTTCAAGAGATGGCGCAAACTTATATTGTGATATGCCGATTAGTTTTGCTGTGGCCGCAATGGGTGGTGAGCTAGAAGTTCCAACCTTGAAAGGTAAAGTAAAACTTAAAATTCCTTCGGAAACTCAAACGGGTAAATTATTTAGATTACGAGGCAAGGGTGTTAAACCTGTTAGGGGTGGAGCAATAGGTGATTTAATGTGCAGAGTTAATGTGGAAACGCCTGTAAATTTAACCGCAGAACAAAATAAAATGATACAACAACTAGAAACGTCATTTAAAACAGGTGGCACTCGTCATAATCCGCAAGAAAACACGTGGTTAGATGGCGTTAAATTTTTTTTTGATAAGATGAAATCTTAATAAAGGGCAATCATGGCTGACATCGCAATATCAGGTGCAAGTGGACGTATGGGTCTTAACTTAATAAAGGCTTGTATGCAAAATAAATCAGCACTGCTTGTTGCAGCAATTGAACGAGAGGGTTCGCCTGCTGTTGGAAAAGATGCTGGTACCATAGCAAGCATTGAGTCGCAAGAGGTAACAGTTGTTGAGAGCCTAGAGAGTCAAGCTGCTAAGTTTGATGTATTGGTCGACTTTACACAACCTGATGCATGTCTTGAAAAGTTGGTTTTTTGTGAAGCGAATCAAAAAGCAATGGTTATAGGGACAACGGGTTTTACCGAAGAGCAAAAAGCTCGAATAACGTCTGCCGCTCAATCCATTTCGATTGTCTTTTCCCCTAATATGGGCATTGGTGTAAATGTTACGTTAAAGTTGCTAGAAATGGCTGCTAAAGCTATTGGTAACTCGGTGGATATTGAAATAATCGAAGCGCATCACAAGCATAAAGTAGATGCACCCTCAGGCACTGCGCTTAAAATGGGCGAAGTCGTTGCTGAAGCTATGGGTAAGAATTTGGACGATTGTGCCGTGTATGCGCGTGAAGGTATTACGGGAGAGCGTGAAGAGGGCGTTATTGGTTTTTCTACGATACGAGCGGGTGATATAGTGGGTGAGCATACGGTAATGTTTGCTGACGAAGGCGAACGTATTGAAATTAGCCATAAAGCAACGAGCAGAATGACATTTGCCACAGGTGCTATAAGAGCAGCCTGTTGGGTGTCACAGCAACAACCGGGTTTATATGATATGCAGGATGTGCTGAATTTAAGGGGTTAAATGTTTTTTTCTAAGTAATGATTATCTGTTAATATCAGTCTAAAGATTGCTGTGTAGCAAGGATTTAAAATAAAAATTAATATAGAAACTGGGGAGAAATAACGATGGGTATTTTTTGTAAAATAGCAGCAATGTTTGGGTTTGGATCGTGTGATAAAGAGGAGACTTCAACTACAAATGACCAATCGACAAAGAGTGCTGCTCAGGCACCAGCATCAAAAGCAGTTGAAACGGCGGCATCCGGATCCAAAAAATACGTACTTATAGGCGCAGGACCCGCATCGGTTCGGGCAGCTGAAACACTTCGTAAAGCTGATTCTTCATGCGCTATCACGATGATTGGCTTGGAAGTAGAATCACCATATTCTCGTATGGCACTGCCTTATTATCTAAGTGGAATGATCGAAGAACAAGGTACTCACCTTAGAAAATCAGACGTTCACTTTAAAGATTTAAATATTGACCATGTTCATGCCAAAGTTGAAAAAATTGACGCAGAGAAAAATCAAGTAGTACTCGATAATGGCGATGTTTACGATTATGACAAACTAATGATTGCTACCGGTTCGCGACCAGCAAATTGCCCTTTCCCAGGCGCTGATAACACCGGTGTCGTTAATTGTTGGACAATAGCCGATGGTAGAGAGATTCTTGACACCATTAAACCTGGGTCGAAGGTTGCTTTACTAGGCGCTGGCTTTATTGCATGCATTATTGTTGAAGCTATGCTCAAAAGAAAGGTTGATCTTACCGTTATGTTGGGACGTACAGGTCAGATGGTGAGCCGAATGATGGATGAGACAGCAGGCGGAATGATTAAGTCTTGGTGTGAAGCCAAAGGTGTCACAACGATATTGCCATCAAGCATTAAATCTATCGAGCCAGGCCCCGCTTTGAAACGTGATGATGATAGCCTGACGGAGTTCGATCTTATTATCGTTGCAACGGGTGTTTATGCAAACATTGAATTTCTAGAAGGTAGTGGTATTGAAACAGATGACGGCATTATCGTCGATTCTGCATTGCGTACTAACGTGGATAATATTTATGCGGCTGGTGATGTTGCTCAAGGCGTGGACTTTTCAACGGGTGGCCAATCAGTGCACGCTATTCAACCAACAGCGGTTGACCATGGTCGTATTGCTGCGGTTAACATGATGGGTGGTTCTGCAAATTACAAAGGCAGTTTGGGCATGAACGTGTTAGATACAGCGGGATTGGTGTCAACATCTTTCGGAAGCTGGGGTGGAGTAGAAGGTGGTGAAACGGCCACTTTATTAGATGAAGAAAACTACAAATATGTTCGTTTAAACTTTAAAGATGACTTGTTAGTGGGTGCTATTACAGTTGGCCGTACTGATTACATTGGTGTCATGAGAGGCTTGATTCAATCGGAAGTACCTTTAGGTGAGTGGAAAGAAAAACTGACTGAAGACCCTACTTTATTAATGAATGCCTATTTGGCTCAATCGTTGGATATAGCGCGATAGAAATCATACAATTTGGTTCGAGTTGAGATGGACAAAGGGGTATAAAATCCAGTAAAATTCGCGCTCATACATATTAACAATCGAAGCGGGTAGTGCCAGTTAGGCTCTTCCCGTTTTGCATATCTAAAGGTGGTGTAATTTGTCTGACATAGCGATACTGGTTCTTGAAGACGGTAGTGTTTTTCACGGGCAGTCAATTGGTGCTCAAGGCCTTACAACAGGTGAGGTTGTGTTCAATACCTCCATGACGGGATACCAAGAAATTCTGACCGATCCTTCATATTCACATCAAATTGTTACTTTAACGTATCCGCATATTGGTAACACGGGTGTTAATGCAGAAGATGAAGAATCTATAGCTGTTCATGCGCGCGGCCTAGTGATTCGGGATTTGCCTTTAACACACAGCAACTGGCGTTCTGAAGAATCGCTAGCTGATTATTTGGTCCGTCATAATATTGTTGCTATCGCTGATATTGACACTCGCAAGTTAACGAGAGTGTTACGCGAAAAAGGCGCTCAACGTGGTTGCATTATCGCTGGACCAGATGTTGATGAGGCGCTTGCGTTAGAATCAGCAAAAGGGGCGGTTTCACTTAAAGGCTTAGATTTAGCTCAAATGGTGACCTCTGAAACAGCCTATGACTGGACTGATTCAGTTTGGCAATTAGAGCCTGAAACAAAGCCTAGCCAAGAAAAAGCGAGTTATAAAGTTGTTGCTTATGATTTTGGTGTAAAACGTAATATTCTAAGGTTATTAGTAGCGTCTGGTTGTGAGGTTCATGTGGTTCCTGCAAAAACCCCAGCCGCAGACGTATTGGCTATGTCTCCAGATGGTGTATTTTTATCAAATGGTCCAGGCGACCCCGAGCCCTGTGATTATGCCATTGATGCCATTAAAACAATTTTAGAACAAAAGGTGCCAGTATTTGGTATTTGTCTTGGCCATCAGTTGCTAGCGTTGGCTAGTGGAGCGTCAACGGTCAAAATGAAATTTGGACATCACGGCGCCAATCACCCTGTGCAAGATTTAGACTCACAACGTGTGATGATTACCAGTCAGAACCACGGTTTTGCAGTTGATGGCGACTCATTGCCAAGCCATTTGAAAGCAACACACGTGTCATTGTTCGACAAAAGTCTGCAAGGTATTGAACGTACAGATTGTCCGGCGTTTGGTTTTCAAGGCCACCCTGAAGCCAGCCCTGGCCCACAAGATATCGTCTATTTGTTCGAAAAATTCACTGCAATGATGCAATCGCACAAAAACTCATAAAAGAGAATTATGCCAAAAAGAACCGACATAAAATCCGTTTTACTCCTAGGCGCTGGCCCAATCGTTATTGGTCAAGCGTGTGAGTTTGATTATTCAGGAACGCAAGCGTGTAAAGCGCTTAGGGAAGAGGGCTACAGAGTTATCTTGGTTAACTCAAACCCTGCTACGATCATGACGGATCCTGAAACAGCAGACGCTATTTATATCGAGCCGATTGATTGGCAAACGGTCGAAAAAATTATTGAAAAAGAAAAACCAGATGTATTGCTACCAACAATGGGTGGTCAAACAGCGTTGAACTGTGCGTTGGATCTTGACCGCCACGGGGTGTTGGCTAAACATAACGTTGAAATGATTGGCGCGTCTAAAGAGGCGATTGATAAAGCCGAAGACCGTGATTTGTTTAAAAAAGCGATGACAAAAATTGGTTTATCTACACCGCGTTCTTTTGTGGCACACAATATGGATGAGGCGTACGAAGCTCTAGACTCTATCGGCTTTCCAACTATTATTCGTCCTTCATTTACCATGGGAGGTAGTGGCGGTGGTATCTCTTACAATCGCGAAGAATTTATCGAAATCTGTGAACGTGGTTTGGATCTTTCTCCAACCAATGAATTACTGATTGAAGAGTCCGTACTGGGCTGGAAAGAATACGAAATGGAAGTGGTTCGTGACCATAAAGACAACTGTATTATCATCTGTTCGATTGAAAACTTTGATCCCATGGGTATACACACAGGGGACTCAATTACCGTAGCGCCTGCGCAAACATTGACGGATAAAGAATATCAAATTATGCGAAATGCATCGATTGATGTATTACGTGAAATTGGTGTGGACACAGGCGGGTCAAACGTCCAATTTGCCATCAACCCTGAAAATGGCGCGATGATTGTTATTGAAATGAATCCGCGTGTTTCGCGTTCATCTGCGTTGGCTTCAAAAGCGACTGGTTTCCCGATTGCGAAAGTAGCGGCAAAACTAGCGATTGGTTATACGCTTGATGAGTTGAGCAATGAAATCACCGGTGGCGCAACCCCAGCATCATTCGAACCATCCATCGATTATGTAGTGACCAAGGTGCCACGTTTTACGTTTGAAAAATTCCCAATGGCGGATGATCGTCTAACCACACAGATGAAATCTGTGGGTGAAGTGATGGCGGTAGGTAGAACATTCCAAGAGTCATTACAAAAAGCATTGCGTGGGCTTGAAACCGGTAAATGCGGTTTAGATCCTATCGTGGATTTGGATGAAGAAGGTATTGAAGCTGTTTTACGTCGTGAAATCCAACAGCCAGGTGCAGATCGTATTTGGTATTTAGCCGATGCCTTTAGAAAAGGTTTTGGCCTTGAAAGCATTTTTGAGCAAACAAAAATTGATCGTTGGTTCTTAGTTCAAATAGAAGATATATTGAATGAAGAAACGGCGTTGTCAGGTGTTTCGTTAAATTCATTAGATGAAAAAACGATGTTCCGCCTAAAACGTAAAGGCTTTGCAGACGCTCGCCTTGCTGCGCTGCTAAATGTTGATGAAAGTGCGGTTAGAGCGGCTCGTCATGCATTGAACATTAGACCGGTTTACAAGCGCATCGATTCTTGCGCGGGTGAGTTCTCATCGCCTACTGCTTACATGTATTCAACCTATGAAGAAGAATGCGAATCACGGCCAAGCAACCGTGAAAAAATCATGGTGTTGGGTGGTGGTCCGAATAGGATTGGTCAAGGTATAGAATTTGACTACTGTTGTGTTCATGCGGCTTTAGCGATGCGTGAAGACGGTTACGAAACTATTATGATCAACTGTAATCCAGAAACTGTATCAACTGATTTTGATACCTCAGATCGCTTGTACTTTGAATCGTTGACCTTGGAAGACGTATTGGAAGTTGTGAATATTGAGAAACCGAAAGGCGTTATTGTTCAATACGGCGGCCAAACACCGCTTAAATTAGCTGAAGATTTGGAAGCAGCGGGTGTGCCTATTATTGGTACATCACCCGAGGCGATTGATTTGGCTGAAGACCGTGAACGTTTCCAACAATTAGTTGAGAAGCTCGGTTTGCTTCAACCACCAAACAGAACAGCGCGTGAGCCAGAGCAAGCCGTTTTATTGGCTGAAGAAATTGGTTACCCATTGGTTGTTAGGCCATCTTATGTATTGGGTGGTCGTGCGATGGAAATTGTTTATAACGAATCTGAATTACGTACCTATATGCGTGAAGCGGTTAGTGTGTCGAATGACTCTCCCGTGTTATTAGACCGTTTCTTAGACGATGCGGTAGAAGTGGATGTCGATGCTATTTTTGATGGTGAAGAGTTATTGATTGGCGCGATTATGGAACATATTGAGCAAGCTGGTGTTCATTCAGGTGATTCCGCGTGTTCATTACCGCCATTTGATTTAAGCCAAGACGTACAAGATAGAATGCGCGTGCAAGCTAAAGATTTGGCCAAAGAACTAGGCGTTGTTGGTTTAATGAATATCCAGTTCGCGATTAAAGGCGATGATATTTATATTCTAGAAGTTAACCCACGTGCTTCACGTTCTGTACCGTTCGTGTCTAAAGTTACGGGCTACCCATTAGCTAAAATTGCCGCACGTTGCATGGCCGGGCAATCACTTAAAGAGCAAGGTACAACGGAAGAAATTATTCCTGAGTACTTCTCGGTGAAAGAATCAGTATTTCCTTTCGTTAAATTTCCTAATGTCGACCCTTTATTAGGTCCTGAAATGAAGTCAACAGGTGAAGTGATGGGCGTTGGCGATACTTTCGGTGAAGCGTTTGGTAAGGCTCAACGTGCAGCAGGCATTGATTTGTCTGATGAAAATAATGTTATTTTCAGTGTGCGAGAAGCAGACAAAGTAAAAATGCTCGACTTAGCGCGAACACTGGTATCACGAGGAAAACACATATTTGCAACACGTGGAACGGCTGATGCATTAACAGCGGCGGGTATTGATTGTGAGGTGGTTAATAAAGTGGGTGAAGGCCGTCCGCATATTGTTGATGTGATTAAAAATGAAAGCATTCAGCTGGTGGTTAACACAACAGAAGGCAAGCAAGCGATTACCGACTCATTTTCTATCCGCCGTGAATCATTGCAAAATAAAGCCACCTATTGCACCACAATGGCTGGTGCAAAAGCGACTATCGATGCGCTAGCAGATATCTCTGTTAAAGAAGTTCGAGAGTTGCACGACTTACAAGCCAGAAATTAGATAGACAAGTTTTAGGATAAATCATGAATAAAACACCCTTAACTGTAAAAGGTGCAAAAACATTAACTGATGAATTGGATGTGCTTAAAAATATAAAGCGTCCGCAAATTACCGAAGCGATTGCCGATGCTCGAGCTCACGGAGATTTAAAAGAAAATGCTGAATACCATGCGGCACGTGAAGAACAAGGCATGGCTGAAGCACGTATTAGGGATATAGAAAGTAAATTAGGCAGTGCACAAGTTATTGACGTGTCTACATTAAACGCGAACGGTAAAGTTGTTTTTGGTTGTACCGTTGAGCTAGAGAATATTGAGACAGAAGAGATTATTGTTTACACCATCGTTGGTGAAGATGAGGCTGATATTAAAAATAACTTAATATCCTACGCATCACCTTTCGCGAAAGCATTAATAGGCAAAGAAGAAGGTGATGTGGCTGAAGTTAGAGCACCTTCAGGTGTTACAGAATACGAGGTATTAGAAGTGCGTTACGAGTAATTTTTCTTGTCGATATTTTCTCTATACAGTACGGCAACAAAGCCAATAGTTTGAACAACCTCAGCTTGAGTTTTTTCAGCAATTTCAGTAATAATGTTCTTTTTATCGTCGCGATTTGCAGCAACTATCTTTATTTTAATCAGTTCGTGATGCTCTATCGATAATTCAATTTCATCAAGCACGGTAGCGGTTAGCCCAGACTGACCTAGTCGGACAACAGGTTTTAATGCATGGGCATGTATTTTTAAATTTTTCTTTTGTTGGTTTGAAAGAGACATAGATACTATAAAAAAATTATTAGGCGGTTATGCCGCGCATTCTACGCTGTATTGCCTGACACGGGTACGTATTAAATGACAAAACATAAGAACAAACAAAAGTGGCTTGATGAGCATTTTAATGATGAGTACGTAAAAAAAGCCCAGCAGATGGGATTACGCTCCCGTGCGGTGTTTAAGTTAGAAGAAATAGACAAAAAGGACAAGTTGATACGCCCGAATCAAATAGTGGTTGATTTAGGTGCGGCGCCGGGTGGTTGGTCCGAATATGCCATAAAAAAAATGTCCGCTAAAGGTCAAGTCATCGCGTTGGATTTATTGGATATGGAACCCATAGTTGGTGTAGAGTTTATAAAAGGGGATTTTAGTAGTGATGACGTTTATGACGAACTTCAAGCAGTTATAAATGGGCAAGCTGTTGATGTGGTTTTATCAGATATTGCACCAAATATGAGCGGTGCGAAAGCGATTGACCAACCAAAATCAATGTATTTAGCAGAGTTAGCATTTGACTTCGCAAAAAACTGCTTGTCAGCAAAAGGATGTTTTTTAATAAAGCTTTTTCAAGGAGACGGTTTTGACCAATTCGTACGTGAAGTAAAAAATACATTTGTTAGTGTGGCGATTAGAAAGCCCAAAGCATCAAGAGCTCGAAGTAGAGAAGTGTACCTCTTAGCGAAGGGCTTGAAATTGTAGTACTCTATCCCCATATAGTATTGAACGAAATACAATTAACGTAGTCAGAAAGCTGTGTTAAGACTAAATAATAATTAAGGAGTTTTGCTTTGAACGAGATGGTTAAGAATATCATTATGTGGGTTGTTATCGCCGGCGTATTAATGTCTGTGTTTAATAACTTTGGTGGGCAACAAAAAAAATCTAATAATACGTTAAGCTATTCACAATTTATCAACTCGGTAAACGCGGGTCAGGTCAGTCAAGTTTATATTGATGGCCCTAAAATTATTGGTCAAACAACTTCAGGTGAACGATTCACCACTCGTAGCCCAGGCGACATGCATTTAGTTGATGACCTGTTGAAAAATGGCGTTGAAATTGTGGCAAAAGAGCCAGAAGAAACATCTGCGTTGATGTCAATTTTAATTTCTTGGTTCCCTATGCTGCTATTGATTGGGGTATGGATATTCTTCATGCGCCAAATGCAAGGTGGTGGTGGCGCTGGTGGCCGTGGTGCGATGTCATTTGGTAAAAGCAAAGCAAAATTGTTGACGGAAGATGAAATTAAAGTGACTTTTGATGATGTTGCTGGGATTCAAGAAGCAAAAGAGGAAGTGGCCGAAATTGTTGAATTTTTGAGAGAACCAGGGAAGTTCCAAAAATTAGGCGGCATGATTCCGCGAGGCATTTTGATGACAGGCTCGCCCGGTACGGGTAAAACATTGCTTGCTAAAGCGATTGCGGGCGAAGCCAAAGTACCGTTCTTTAGTATTTCCGGCTCGGATTTTGTGGAAATGTTTGTTGGTGTTGGTGCATCGCGTGTGCGTGATATGTTTGAACAAGCGAAGAAGAGTGCACCGTGCATTATTTTTATTGATGAGATTGATGCAGTAGGTCGCGCGCGTGGCGTCGGTATCGGTGGTGGTAATGACGAGCGTGAGCAAACCCTGAATCAATTATTGGTTGAAATGGATGGCTTTTCTGGTAATGAAGGTGTCATTGTTATCGCGGCAACTAACCGTCCTGATGTGTTAGACCCAGCCTTGCTTCGTCCGGGACGTTTCGATCGCCAAGTTGTTGTTCCACTACCTGATATTCGCGGTCGTGAGCAAATATTAAAAGTGCACTTGAAGAAGGTGCCTGCTGGCGATAGCGTGAATCCAAATGTTATTGCGCGTGGCACACCTGGTTTTTCAGGTGCTGATTTAGCTAATCTAGTAAATGAAGCGGCTTTATTTGCCGCACGTGCTAACAAAAAAGTTGTTGACATGAACGACATGGAAAACGCCAAAGACAAAGTCTTGATGGGTGCAGAACGTCGTTCAATGGTGATGAGCGAAGACGAGAAAAAATGTACCGCTTATCATGAATCTGGTCATGCCATTGTGGGTCGTTTAGTGCCTGAGCATGATCCGGTGTATAAGGTGACGATTATTCCTCGTGGCCGTGCATTGGGCGTGACGATGTTCTTGCCCGAACGTGATCAAATCAGCATCAGTAAACAAAAGTTAGAAAGTCAATTATCGAGTTTGTACGGCGGCCGTTTAGCGGAAGAAATAATTTTTGGTGAAGAGGCCGTAACGACGGGCGCATCAAATGATATTGAACGTGCATCCGCTATCGCTAGAAACATGGTCACGCAATGGGGCTTCTCAGAAAAGTTGGGCGCGCTCAACTACGGCGAAGACGAAAATGCGATGGGTCCGATGGGTTATTCTGGCGGTCAAACAAAAATGATTTCAGACGATACTACAAAGCTAATTGATGAAGAAGTGCGCGTGTTTATTGATCGTAATTATGATCGAGCAGAACAGCTATTAAAAGATAACATTGATATTTTGCATTCGATGGCGGAGTCGCTGATTAAGTACGAAACGTTAGACAGTGACCAACTTGATGAATTAATGGCTCGCACTGCAGTTAGTCCGCCAAAAGACTGGGAAGATAACGATGAGCCCGGTACGGGCACTAAAACCACTACGGAAAAAGAAGTAGAAAAGAAAGATACCAAGTCAACTGTTGGCGGACGAGCTGAACAAACTTAATTAAATGCTAGATATTTCTAGCTTAATAGCTGAGCATAAGAACCCCCAAATCATGGGGGTTCTTAACATTACCCCGGACTCTTTTTCAGATGGCGGGTGTTTTACAACAAAGTCGGAAGCTATTCGTCAAGCGGAACTGATGACCAGACAAGGTGCTTCGATTATAGATATAGGCGGAGAGTCCACAAGACCCGGTGCCACACCTGTTTCGATAGACGAAGAATTGCATAGAGTCATCCCAGTTATAGAAGCGATTCGGTCTAAGTCCAATATGGTTATTTCAATCGATACCAGTAAGCCCGAAGTGATGAAGCAAGCTGTCGGAGCAGGTGCTGATATCATTAATGATGTTTTTGCTTTGAGACAACCTGGTGCACTAGAAATGGCAGCGTCGTTGAAGGTCCCCGTTTGTTTGATGCATATGCAGTCTACACCTGAAACGATGCAACATAATCCACGTTACAGTAACGTTATTGACGAAGTAAAAGCTTTTTTTGAGGAAAGAATCAATGCGTGTGAAAAAGCAGATATTGAAAAATCTAAAATAATTTTAGACCCTGGTTTTGGATTTGGCAAAAAATTGGAGCATAATCTTAGTTTATTGGCGAATCTAGAAACGTTTAAATCTTACGGTTGTCCTTTATTAGTGGGTCTGTCCAGAAAGTCGATGTTTGGTGACTTATTGGGTAAATCGGTTAATGAACGAGCGTTGGCAAGTGTTACAGCGGCTCTATTAGCTGTTATCAACGGCGCATCGATTGTTCGAGTTCATGATGTGCAAGAAACATTCGACGCATTAAAAATATATAATGCTGCTCAAAGTTTAAATTTATAAACGATTATGATTAAAAAATATTTTGGCACGGATGGCATTAGAGGCAAAGTCGGAGAGGGTGTTATCACACCTGAATTCATTCTAAAATTAGGCTGGGCGACGGGTAAGGTATTTGAAGAACAAGGCCACTGCAAAATAGTTATTGGTAAAGATACGCGTATATCGGGGTATATGTTCGAATCTGCCTTAGAGGCGGGCCTAGTGTCGGCAGGGGCAGATGTTCAGTTATTAGGTCCGATGCCAACGCCAGGCATCGCTTATTTAACACGTACCCTTCGGGCAAATGCCGGTATTGTTATCAGTGCATCACATAATCCGCATTATGATAATGGCATCAAGTTTTTTTCTAGCGAAGGTAAAAAGTTACCTGATGAGATAGAACATGCGATTGAACAAAAACTTGATGAACCGTTAGTGGTTGTCGATTCTGCTAATTTAGGTAGGGCTAGCCGAGTTGACGATGCAGCGGGACGTTACATTGAGTTTTGTAAAAGCACGATTCCTCCAATGATGGATTTGTCTGGTTTAAAAATAGTTGTCGATTGCGCACATGGCTCAACCTACCATATTGCACCTTTCGTTTTTGAGGAGCTAGGTGCGAAAGTTATTAAGATTGGCGCTGAACCGAATGGCATTAATATCAATGATGGTTTCGGTGCCACACAACCCAATAACCTTAAACAAGCAGTGTTAGAAAACAAAGCGGATGTTGGCGTAGCACTCGATGGGGATGGCGATAGACTTATCATGGTCGATCACATGGGAGAAATACTCGATGGCGATGAAATCGTTTATATATTAGCTAAAACGCGTTTAGATGAAGGTAGTCTTGGTCCGGCAGTAGTAGGTACCCAAATGACTAATTTGGGCGTTGAGCACGCACTAAACAGATTGGGTGTTGAGTTGCTACGCTCTGCGGTAGGTGATAGACACGTTCTTAAAATGATGAAGGAATCCGGTGCAATCATTGGCGGTGAAGGTTCTGGGCATATCATTTGTGCTGATAGGACAACAACAGGTGACGGAATCATTGCCGCCCTGCAAGTGCTCGAAACAATGTCACGCGGTTCTAAGCCACTAGCCGAGTTAAAAGGTGACGTTCAAAAATACCCACAATGCATGATTAATGTTCGGCTTCAAGGCGCTAATAAATTTGTCATGACAGTTGAGATAGAACAAGCGGTTAAGCAGATTGAAGGTCAGCTTAATGGTAATGGTCGAGTATTGCTTAGGCCTTCAGGAACAGAGCCGTTAGTTCGTGTCATGGTTGAAGGACGGGATATGGAATTAGTGGAATCATTGGCTACAAATCTTAGTGAAACAGTAGAGCGTATCTTAAAAGGATAGCAACCCTCTACAATGCTTATTAATTATAAATCGTATTGCTTTATTCGGAAATACTCGATACTCTGGCTCGTTTTTTAGTGTGGAAAACATGATGCGCCAGCCGTTAGTTGTCGGAAATTGGAAAATGAATGGTTCGTTGCAGTTTATTAGCAATTTATTACATTCGATACAAAGCAATATTGATGATAAAATATCGTGTGAAATCGGTGTGTGTGTACCATTCGTTTATGTAGGGTTAGCTATAGATGTCGCTGGAAAATCTTCAATAAAAGTTGGCGCACAAACTGTTTCAGAACATACATCAGGCGCATATACAGGTGAAGTGTCAGCCAGCATGCTAGAAGAGCTTGGTTGTCACTGGGTTCTTGTCGGCCATTCTGAAAGGCGGCAGCTGTTCAATGAAGTGAATGAACAATTGGTGACAAAAGTAATGGCAGCGCAAAGAGCGGGCCTAATTCCTATTTATTGTGTTGGTGAAACAGAAGCTGAGCGCAAATCTGGGGATACGTTTTCAGTAATAGAGAAGCAAATTAATGCGTTAATCGATAATGAAAGCATTAATTTAACTAACTTGGTGCTCGCTTACGAACCAGTTTGGGCGATTGGCACGGGTCTTACGGCAACACCCGATGAGGCACAAGAAGCACACGCATTTATTCGTCAGCTTGTAAAAAATAAAGCGGGTGACTTAGCTGATAAGTTAAGAATTTTATACGGTGGTAGTGTGAAAGCGGATAATGCGGAAACATTATTTCATCAAGAAGATATAGACGGTGGTTTAATAGGCGGCGCATCTTTGGATGCAAACGCTTTTATTTCAATTTGCCAAATGGCATAAAGTAGGAAAGGTTATGAGTTTGTTTGCGATAGTTTTATCAGTACACGTATTAGTGGCAGCACTAATGATTGGTTTGATTTTAATTCAACACGGGAAAGGTGCAGATGCTGGTGCGGCATTCGGTAGTGGTGCATCTGGAACAGTCTTTGGTTCCAAAGGGTCAGGTTCGTTTTTGACACGTTCTACGGCCATGTTAGCGACGGCATTTTTTATTACGAGCTTGACGTTAGCTTATTTAGGCGCTAACAGAACAGCTCCTGATAACATTATCGATAACATATCTATTAATTCAGCAGTTTCGCCAACAGAATCGTCACCTGACGATTTAATTAATAGGTTGGCTGAGCAGCCAGCAACTGGCGCAGATAAAAGCAATCCGGCTGATATACCTATCCCCGAATAATGTAACGCCGAGGTGGTGGAATTGGTAGACACGCTATCTTGAGGGGGTAGTGTCCTGATGGACGTGCGGGTTCAAGTCCCGCTCTCGGCACCATAATTACTTGTTGTTTTTAGTGTAATTATTTGTTGTTATTTTAGAAAATTAGGTTTAGTATAAACATGCTTTTAAATTAACTTTACATAAGGGATTAATCAAATGAGAAAAAGAATATTTTACCCAATAATAGGGGCTTTAGTAATATATGGCGTCGCTGTACAGGCTGAACCGGTTGGCTACGTAGGGGCTTCAATTGGTCAAAGTTGGGCTGAAAACCATAGCGATGATGACAATAAAAGAGCTGGTTTCGGATCGGTGAATGGTGCAATTGCAGACAGTATTAGCTCTACTGGCACGGTGGTTTTAGAAGCAGAATTGAGAGAAGATAAACATTCTGCTGATATATTGGATAATGGCGATGATATGAAGTTGCAATATCAAATCGGTGTTCATTATCTGCATGATATTGGTGAGAATAAAATAGGAGCTTTTGTAGCATATAATGAAACACCACATTATGGTGGTGATGAGGACTATAGGACGGCTCTCGTCGGGGTAGAAGGGCTTTTTACTGTAGCTCCTGAAACTACCCTGTTCGGCCAGCTAGGTTATGGTCATGCTAAAAACGATGGTGCCAGCAGTAGGGGTTTTGAAGATGGGTATTTCGTCCGCGTTGGTGGCGCTTATACTGGCTTTGAAAATACAATATTGAAGTTAGAAGCTGAACTGGCTGGAACTGAAGAATATGAAGATTCCCATGAAGGTGGAGATTTAAAAAAATATAACTTTTTAGGTGAAACAGGCATTAACTCTGATAATAGTCTAGCGGTCACGTATGGCGTCAGTTACGGGACGTATAGAGCTTCAGGGGATGATGATAATGTAGAAGAAACTATGGTGAATTTAGGTTTCCGTTATTATTTTGGTGGAACCACAGCAACCAAAATGCACAATGCGGGCATCATTGGTCTTCCAACCCTCCCTGCGCGTGCAACGAGTTGGGTGCCGGCTCTAGATTAGAATAAATTTGCTTTTTTAAGCGAATAATAGAGATTAAAAGGTTGTGTTGGCATTTGCCAGCACAACCTTTTTTAATTATCGGGGTGTATACACTTGTTATTTTAAAGTTGCCAGTACCAAGTCCAACGTTTGGCACCAATGTATAAAGGTATGAGCTTTTAACACATGACTAATCAATACTCGATTATTATATTTCTTATAGTTAGCATTATTGCAGCAAACCTTCCATGGTTTAGCGATAAGCTTTTTTGTATTCGATCGATAGCATTTAAGTCGGGTTGGCTACGATGGTTTGAGTGGTTAATTTGGTATTTCGTGAGCTTTGCTTTTGGACTGGGTTTGGAATATAAAATTATGGGTACTATTAGCAATCAAGACTGGGAATTCTATGTCACCACATTGTGTTTATTTGTCGTGTTTGCCTTACCTGGCTTTATTTATTGTTACGACTTGAAGAAAATTTTACGCCAAAGCTAAGCTGTATTTAGGATTGGTATGAACTTATCATATATAATTACCGTTTTTTAAATATTGGAGATTGTTGGAAATGAAAGCACCTGTTCATGTAGCTGTTACTGGCGCAGCTGGTCAAATTTCGTACTCATTATTATTTCGTATCGCGTCTGGCGACTTTTTAGGCCCAGACCAACCGATTTGTTTACACCTGTTAGAAATCACGCCTGCTCTAGGAGCACTTGAAGGCGCAGTAATGGAACTGAATGATTGTGCGTTTCCGCTGTTACAAAGCGTATTAATTTCCGACGACCCTGAAGAGGCATTTAAAGACATCGACTTTGCTTTCTTGGTTGGAGCTCGCCCACGTGGCCCAGGTATGGAACGTAAAGACTTGCTTGAAGCCAATGCAGCGATTTTCTCAGTACAAGGTAAAGCGTTAAATAAAGTGGCTAAACGTGATGCTCGTATTTTAGTGGTCGGTAACCCTGCCAATACGAATGCGTTAATCGCGATGAACAATGCGCCAGATTTAAACCCTCGTAACTTCACTGCAATGACACGTTTAGATCATAACCGTGCGCTGAGCTTATTAGCTGAAAAAACAGCTTCTCATAATACAGATATCACTAAGATAATTATTTGGGGTAACCATTCAGCAACACAATATCCTGATTTACACAATGCGTTAATCAACGGCGAAGATGCGTTATCTAAAGTTGATGCAAGCTGGTATGCGGATGATTATATCCCCGCTGTTCAACAGCGTGGCGCTGCTATTATTAAGGCGCGTGGCCTATCTAGCGCGGCATCTGCAGCGAGTTCAGCGCTTGACCATATGCGTACTTGGGTTCAAGGCACTGCTGATGGCGATTGGGTTAGCATGGGTATTTCAAGTGATGGAAGTTATGGCATTGAAGAAGGGTTAATTTACTCGTTTCCAGTGACTGTTACTGATGGTGATTATGCGATTGTTCAAGGTTTGGAGATCAACGATTTTAGTCGTGAAAGAATGATTGCAACAGAAAACGAACTTAAAGAAGAACGCGATGGTGTAAAACACCTGCTTTAATTTAAGCTATGTAATACTAAAAAATAATGTAACTTAAGTCAGTTTTGGCCCAGCGTTTACTAAAGACTTGCCTTCTTCGTTGTCCGTGTACTTTACGAAGTTATTGATAAATAACTGGGCAAGGTCTTGTGCACGTTTGTTCCATTCAGAAGCATCTTCGTAGGTGTTTCTTGGGTCTAGTATGTTGGTATCAACACCATTTAATGATGTCGGTACTTCAAGGTCAAAGTAGGGGACTTGTTTGGTCTCAGTGTTTTCAATGGACCCATCTAAAATGGCATTGATAATGCCACGAGTGTCTTTAATAGAAATACGTTTGCCCGTTCCATTCCAGCCGGTGTTAACTAAGTATGCTTGTGCATCAACTGCGTCCATACGCTTAACCAGCTCTTGGGCATATTTTGTAGGGTGTAATGATAAGAATGCAGCACCAAAAGCGGCGGAGAACGTTGGAGTTGGCTCTGTGATGCCGCGTTCAGTACCGGCTAACTTGGCAGTAAAGCCAGATAAGAAATAATACTTGGTTTGTTCAGCCGTTAGCTTTGAAACGGGCGGGGTCACACCAAATGCGTCGGCCGTTAAGAAGATCACTTTTTTAGCGTGTCCGCCTTTAGAAACAGGCTTAACAATATTGTCAATGTGGTTAATGGGGTACGAAACTCGAGTGTTTTCAGTTTTAGAATTATCTGAGTAATCGATAACGCCATCATCAGACACAGTCACATTTTCTAATAGAGCGTCACGACGAATGGCTCCATAAATTTCAGGCTCATCTTCGGCGCTTAAGTTGATTACTTTTGCGTAGCAGCCGCCTTCAAAATTGAATATGCCGTCATCATCCCAGCCGTGTTCGTCATCACCAATGAGTTGGCGATTTGCATCCGTTGAAAGAGTGGTTTTGCCAGTGCCAGACAAGCCAAAGAAAATAGCCACGTCACCGTCTTTGCCAATGTTCGCAGAACAGTGCATCGACGCCATACCACGTAATGGAAGTAGGTAATTCATCATGCTGAACATGCCTTTTTTCATTTCACCGCCGTACCAAGTACCGCCAATTAGTTGTATTTTTTCGGTTAAGTTAAAGGCGATAAAGTTTTCTGAATTAAGGCCTTGTTCTTTCCAATCAGGGTTGGTTGTTTTTGCGCCGTTCATGACAACGAAATCTGCTTCAAAGTTAGCCAGCTCTTCGTCGCTTGGACGAATGAACATGTTTTTGACGAAATGGGCTTGCCATGCGACTTCAACAATAAAACGCACGGCTAAGCGCGTGTCTTTGTTAGCGCCGCAAAAGGTATCGACGACAAATAAGCGTTGCCCAGATAATCTATCTGTAACAATACCTTTTAGGTGATCCCAAGTTTCTTTTTCAAGCGGTTTGTTATCGTTCTTACCTTGTGTAGACCACCAAACAGTATCGCGTGACATATCATCCATCACGATGTACTTATCCTTAGGTGAGCGACCTGTAAAGATGCCTGTATCAACCGCAACGGCACCAGAATCAGTAACGGTTCCTTTTTCATAACCCGATAAATCATCACGAGTTTCTTCGGCATATAAAACATCAAAAGAAGGGTTGTAGATAATTTCTGTAGGATTGTTTATTCCGTATTTTGTAAGGTCTAAGGTGCTAGACATTGTTTAGGCTCCGGCGGTATAGGTTGATTTATTATTTTTAATAACTGCATAAGCTGAGTGATTGTGTATTGACTCGAAATTTTCGGCTTCCAAAGTATATGCCAAAATTCGACCTTCTTCATTTAGTGCGTTAGCAATGTCTCTTACAACGTCTTCAACAAATTTAGGATTGTCGTACGCTTGTTCGGTGACGTGTTTTTCATCGGGACGTTTGAGTAAGCTGTATAGCTCACTAGAGGCTTGCTGTTCAACTAGCTTGATGATGTCTTCAACAAAAATATCATTATTGATTTTCGCATTGACGGTGATGTGTGATCGTTGGTTGTGTGCGCCATAATCAGCTATCTTCTTTGAACAGGGGCATAAGCTTGTAACGGGTACAACAAGCGTTATATTTATATTAGATTCGGCCTTAGACCAATTGCCATCAAGTGATACTTGATAATCAAGCAGGCTTTTAACACCTGTTACAGGTGCGGATTTATTAATGAAATATGGAAATTCAGCGTGAATATATCCTGTTTTAGCCTCGAGTAAACGAGTCATTTTCTCCAATAGTTCGGTAAAACTTTTGATGGAAAGTTGTTGGCAGTTTTCATTAAGCAATGCCACAAAACGAGACATATGCGTACCTTTTTGGTCATGCGCCAAATTAACGGATAAGTTGAACGAGCCAACAGTCGCTTGCGTATGGCCGTTATCGGTGAAAACAAACGGGTGTCGTAAGTCTTTTATACCAACTTTATGAATGGGCATATTTCGTGAATCAGGTCGGTTTTGTACGTCTTCGATTGTCATAAGTTTGCGTTAGTAGTTACGAAACACGCTTATTAGCGCTATTAGGGACTAGTTTAAGGTGTTTTTGAACAGAGTTATAGATGCCTTTGGCGTCTAATCCAGCTTCTTCAAGTAACTCTTCTCTAGAGCCGTGTTCAAGGTTGATATCAGGTAGACCAATATTAATAACGTTAACACTGGATGACTGAGCGTTTATATATTCATTAATAGCGCTACCAGCACCTCCCTTAATAACATTTTCTTCGACTGTAAAAATCGTCGAGTGGTAGGCGGCTATCGTATCAATCATCGCTTCATCTAATGGTTTAACGAAACGCATATTGACGACCGTTGCATTCAGCTTGTCGGCCACCTCAAGAGAAGCAGCTACGGTGGATCCAAATGCTAGAAAAGCAATATCTTTACCATCACGAATTTTTTTAGCAGAACCAATCTCAATAGTTTCTAGCGTATTGTTAACGCTAATTCCAGGCCCTTTTCCTCTCGGGTAACGAACTGTAGAGGGGCCATCATATTGGATGCCAGTTGACAACATTTGACGGCATTCGTTTTCATCTGCAGGTGCCATAATTACCATATTGGGCAGGCACCTTAAGTAACTAAAATCGTATGAACCAGCGTGAGTAGGGCCATCAGGACCAACTAAACCAGCGCGGTCGATAGCAAATAATACAGGTAATTTTTGTAAAGCGACGTCGTGGATGAGCTGATCGTATCCACGTTGCAAGAAGGTGGAGTATATTGCAACGACAGGTTTTAGCCCCTCACAAGCCATGCCTGCTGCCAGTGTTACAGCGTGTTGTTCGGCAATGCCCACATCAAAGTATCGATCTGGGAATTGTTGTTCAAACTCAACCATGCCAGACCCTTCGCGCATGGCAGGGGTAATACCTACTATTTTATCGTTAGCATCGGCTGTATCGCATAACCATTGACCAAATACTTCGGTATAGGTAGGTGCGCTGGGTGCTTTTTTAGGTAGGTTGTCGTGACTCGGGTCAAATGTAGACACGCCGTGGTAACCAACGGGATCCGCTTCTGCAGGTGAAAACCCTTTGCCTTTCTGTGTCACAACGTGCAAAAATTGTGGGCCTTGTAAGTCTTTAAGGTTGGATAGTGTTTTAACTAAGGTCGGTAAATCATGCCCATCTATTGGCCCAATGTAATTAAAGCCGAGTTCTTCAAATAATGTACCAGGGATAATCATACCCTTCATGTGTTCTTCTGTTCGTCTTGCTAGCTCCCATACGCTTGGCATTTTTGACATGACCTTTTTACTGCCTTCCTTAACCGTGGTGTAGAACTTGCCTGATAATATTTTGGCCAAATAGTTTTTCATTGCACCAACGTTGGGTGAAATGGACATGTCGTTGTCATTTAATATGACCAACAAATTTGCATCTAAAGCGCCTGCGTGATTTAACGCTTCAAACGCCATCCCGCCGGTAATACCGCCATCACCAATAATGGCGACGGTGCGTTTTTCATCACCATTTTTTTCTGCTGCAATAGCCATCCCAAGTGCAGCGCTGATAGAAGTACTTGAATGACCAACACCAAAGGCGTCATATTCGCTTTCAGCGCGAGTTATGAAGGGGGTAATGCCGCCTTGTTTGCGGATGGTTGAAATTCGGTCTTTTCTGCCCGTTAATATTTTATGTGGGTATGCCTGGTGCCCAACATCCCAAACTAATATGTCATTTGGGGTGTCAAAAACATAATGCAGTGCAATGGTTAATTCAACCGTGCCTAGCCCAGCGGCTAAGTGCCCACCCGATTTGCTAACAGAGGATATTAAAAAATTACGTAACTCATTTGATAATTCGCCAAGTTCTTCAGCCTGCAGTTGGCGTAACTCTCTGGGGAAGTTGATTTTATCGAGCAATGGATAGTTGTCAGAAAGTGTCACGTAATACGCTGAAATACGGTTAGATTTAGGGAGCGTATTATCGTTTGCTAGCAGGTAGTATGCAAGGATTATGCATGCCGAGATACAGTAAATTCTGCTATTTGTCGTAAATAATCGGCTCTTTCTCCAAAGTGAGATAAATGTGAGATAGCGTCTTCGTAAAGGTCTTTTGTTAGCTGTTTAGACGGTTTTAAACCTAATAATGCAGGGTAAGTGGCTTTGTTGGCATGTTTGTCTTTGCCTTGGGTTTTGCCGAGGGCCGCAGTTGATGACGTTTCGTCGAGAATGTCATCTTGTACTTGAAAGGCGAGACCAATACATCCTGCGTAATGTTTTAAATGTAAATAATCTGAGTGTGAACTGTCATGTTTCATGCATACAACCATCGTTATACAGGCACAGATAAGTGCGCCTGTTTTGTGAAGGTGCATGCTTTCAAGTTCGGTGATGGAGATTTGTTTTCTTTCGCTGTTTAGGTCAATAGCTTGCCCACCAACCATGCCTCTAGAGCCCGCGGCCTGTGAAAGTAGCTGGATGACATTAACTTTTTGCTCGGCCGAAGCATTTGAGTTTGTGATTACTTTGAAGGCAAGTGTCAAGAGAGCATCACCTGCCAAAATAGCCGTTGCTTCACCGTAAATAATATGACAACTAGGTTTGCCACGGCGCAAGTCATCATCGTCCATAGCGGGTAAATCATCATGGATGAGTGAGTAAGAATGAATGAGCTCTATGGCGCAAGCAATACTATCAAGGATGTCTTGCTTAACATCAAACAAGTGTCCTGTGGCATATACCAGCAAGGCTCGAATTCGTTTTCCACCATTGAGTGTAGAGTAACGCATAGCGCTGTGTAAGCCCTTTGGTTCTATGCGCTCAGAGGGTAATATAGATGCTAGTGCAGCTTCAATTTGAGCTGACTTTATTTGTTGGAATGTTTCAAACGACGTCATAACAGCTTGGAATTATTAATCAAATTCGACGGGTTTTGCTGAAATGGATTTGCTGAGTAGTATCTCTACTTTTTGTTCTGCATCTGACAGTGATTTTTGACATGATTGAACGAGTTTGATGCCCTGTTCAAACTCTTTAAGTGATTCTTCTAAGCTCAGCCCACCATTTTCCATACGATCAACAAGGCTTTCCAATGATTGAAGTGATGATTCTAAGTCTAGTTTTTTTGCTTTAGCCATAAGTGAGTGCGTCGTTTTTGTTTATCTCATTATACGGAAGTTAAGCCAACAAATATGGTTGACTTAATAAGTTAGCTATCGTATCTTAAAGTTTCCTTTAGACTAAGTCTAAAACTTATTCAAAAGGCAAATTGATATCAATCAAAAAGAGGAAATATTATGTCAATAAAAGGTTCTAAAACAGAGCAAAATTTAAAGGACGCATTTGCTGGTGAATCACAAGCAAACCGTCGTTACCTTTACTTCGCAAACAAAGCAGATATCGAAGGGTACAACGATGTATCAGCTGTTTTCCGTTCAACTGCCGAGGGTGAAACGGGCCATGCGCACGGTCACTTAGAGTATTTGGAAGAAACAGGTGATCCAGCGACAGGCTTACCAATCGGTGGCACTGAAGATAACCTTAAAGCGGCTATTGCTGGCGAAACACATGAGTACACAGATATGTACCCAGGTATGGCTAAATCAGCACGTGACGAAGGCCACGACGAAATTGCTGATTGGTTTGAAACATTGGCAAAAGCGGAGCGTTCACACGCTAACCGTTTCCAAAAAGCGCTAGATACATTAAACGCGTAATTTTGCTGTAATAAAGGAAAAGAGGGTACGCGCGTACCCTCTTTTTTTGGAGAAAGAGATGAGAGAAGGCAGCTTAGAAGCCCCAACAAGACACCCGTTAGATTGGAAAAATGTAGATTTTTTCAATGAGTCGAAACTATTTGACGAATTAGAGCGTGTGTTTGATATCTGTCACGGTTGCCGTCGCTGCTTTAATTTATGTAACGCGTTTCCACTGCTGTTTGATGTGATTGATGAATCCGACACAATGGAGCTGGACAGCGTTGATAAAAGAGTTTATTGGGATGTAGTGGACAATTGCTACTTGTGCGATATGTGCTTTATGAGCAAATGCCCGTATGTGCCTCCACACGAATGGGATTTAGATTTCCCGCATTTAATGCTTCGTGCGAAAGCAGTAAAATTTAAAAAAGAAGGTGCTAAACAAAGAGATAAACTATTAACATCGACAGATGCTATAGGGAAATTAGCCTCTATACCGATTATAGTAAACGCAGTAAATGCTGCGAATAGCAGTAAGATGGTACGCGGTTGGATTGATAAAACCTTGGCTATCCATCCTGATGCAGTTGTTCCAACGTACCACAGTAATACAGCCAGAAAACAACTGGCTAGCCACAACACTGTGTCAAGTGCACCTATAGCTTGTGCAGAGACAACGGGTAAAGTAGCTATTTTTACGACCTGTTACGGTAACTATAATCGCCCAGATTTGGTTAACGACTTGGTGTCTGTGTATGAGCATAATGACATTACCGTTGATATCTGCAAGCAAGAAAAATGCTGCGGCATGCCGAAATTAGAACTCGGTGATTTAGAGGCAGTAGAAAGGCTAAAAAATAGTAATATTCCCGAGTTAGTGCGTTTAGTAGACAAAGGTTGGGACATTGTTGCGCCGGTACCGTCATGCGTATTGATGTTCAAACAAGAACTACCGCTGATGTTTCCGGATGACGCTGATGTAGCAAAAGTGCGTGATGCCATGTTTGACCCCTTTGAGTATTTAATGCTGCGGCATAAGGGTGGCTTGTTAAACACAGAGTTTAAAGAAGAAATTGGTGATGTGTCGTACCAAGTGGCGTGTCACTTGCGTGTACAAAACATAGGGCTAAAGACTAAGGAATTACTAGAACTCATTCCCAATACGTCTGTAAAAGCGCACGAGCGTTGTTCAGGGCACGATGGAACGTATGCACTAAAGAGCGAGTTCCATGATATCTCACGAAAAATTGCGCGCCCGGTTGTTAACCGAGTTGATAAAGACCAAGGCACTGTGTTTTCTAGTGATTGCCCAATGGCAGCAGATCACATTGCGGCGGGCCTAAAAAATGAAAAAGACGTTAAAAACCCGATGAGTTTGTTGAAACAAGCTTACGGTTTGTAAATTTAAGGAATAAGCATGAAGAAACTAGTTAAGGAAGAATTATATTCGTTGGAAGAATACTCAGCGATGCGACCTGAATACAGAATAAAAGTACGCGCGCACAAAGAAAATCGTATCGTACGCATTGGTGACAATGTGAGTTTACATTTCGAAGACTACCTCACCATGCGCTACCAAGTGCAAGAAATGTTGCGTGCTGAAAAGATATTTGAAGCCGATGGCATTAATGAAGAAATTGATACCTACAATCCACTGATTCCAGATGGCCAAAATTGGAAGGCAACGATGATGATTCAGTTTGACAAAGTTGAAGACCGTGTAAAAGCGTTAGCTGAGATGATTGGTATAGAACGCGCGACGTGGGTGCAGGTAGATGGTTTTGATAAAGTGTCGCCAATCGCTAACGAAGATTTAGAACGTGAAACAGAAGAAAAAACCTCGTCGGTACATTTTTTGCGATTTGAACTTAGTAAAGAAATGGCGCACGCGGCCAAACAAGGCGCTGCCATTAATATGGGTGTGGATCACCCTGCGTATACACAAGCTTGCCTACCGATTGCTGAAAACTTCAGAGCATCACTGGTTAACGATTTAGAATAACCTTTATTGTGACTGTCTTATTTTTTTGTTACTTCATGGATGTCTTTAGGTGCGTCTAGATAATAACCTTGGGCATAATCGACGCCGATTTCTTTAAGTTTATTGTAAATAGCTTCATTTTCGACGAATTCACCAACGGTCTTTTTGCCCATAATATGAGCGATTTCGTTCATTGATTTCACCATTGCTAAATCCAATTCATCATCGAGCATATTTTTAATAAACTGCCCATCAATTTTTAGAATATCAGCAGGTAATTTTTTCAAATATTCATAAGATGAAAGCCCAGTGCCAAAATCATCTAATGATACTAAGCAGCCTAAATCCCTTAACTTAATTAAAAACTCTATACCTAATTGCGGGTTACTAATAGCAGCCGTTTCGGTGACTTCAAAACATACTTTACTAGGGTTCATGCCGGATGCCTTTATCGTGCTTCGAATGATGTCATAGCTTGATTCATGGGCGATGGTTTGCCCTGATAGATTAATACTTACCCACTCAAATTCATCTTGTATTTTTGACATGGACACGATGGCTTCTTGAATAACCCACTGATCTATTTTATAAATTAACTTGTATCTCTCAGCAGCTGGTAAAAACACGTCGGGTGGAATGATATAACCTTCATCATCCATCATACGAACTAATACCTCGTAACAAGGGAGCTGTTCGGAGGTTATATCTTCTAACGAACCAATTTTTTGCGCATAACATAGTAGTTTATCCGTTTTAAGAGCGTTTTGAATTTGATTGATAACGCTATTTTCTTTCAAACGTAATAACACGGCTTGATCGGCACTCGTATGTACGTGAATCCTATTTCGTCCTTCTTCTTTTGCTATATAGCATGAGGTGTCAGCGAGTTTTAATGCATCTTCAAAAGACGTAATGGTTGAATCTATCGAGACTATACCGATGCTAACACCGACGTTATATTCTTTGTCTTCCCAAGCGAACACATATTTACTAATCACTTGTAAAACTTGTTCTGCTACGATTTGTGCGCCAGCTGGTAAACAATCGTTGAGTAAAATGCAAAACTCATCACCACCTACACGTGCAAAAGTGTCTGCGGACCTTAGCGTTTGAGAAAGGAGCTGGGAGATTTCAATTAAAGCGAAATCACCAGCGCCATGGCCACAATTGTCATTTATATACTTAAAGTGATCCAAATCAAGGTAAAGCAACGCATGCGATTTTTGGGTACCATCAACGTCATATACTGCGACACATAATTCATCGTTAAAACCCCGACGATTCATTAATTTGGTCAGCGGGTCGTGGGTTGCTTCGTAGCTAAGTCTATGTGTTAGCTTATGTTTTTCTGTGATGTCTTTAAAGTACCAAACGCGTCCGTGAATGCGGTCATTGACTAATGGAAATGATGTCATATCCAAGACACCACCATTTTTTAAATTGATAATAGCCTCTGTCTTTTCATCTGATGAAGGAGATATTTCAGTGACTATTTTTTTAATTTCCGCATCGTTAGAAATTTCCCCAATGCCTAATTGCAGTACACCTAGTGATGATAGGCCTTTTTGTTTAATGACATCTTCAGAGATTTTGAATGTTTGTAAAAATACTTGGTTTACAGTAATTACGTTTCTGTTTAAATCTTCAACTAATAGGCCATCGTCTGATGCCTCCATAATGGCACGATGAATATCAAGTGCATTTTGAAGTGCCTTTGTTGAATTAACAATTTTAGTGATGTTCTTGAAATACCACACGCGGCCTTTAACAGAATGATTATGAATTAATGGGAAAGAATCCATTTTTAAAACAATATCGTTCAGCAATTCGATAGTTATTTCACTTTTGTCTCGAGACGTTGGCAGCAAACCAGTTACTAAGTGTTGAATTTCGTCGATATTTGAAATAACACGCAGCCCTTCAGCTAATAAGTCAAGGGTGTGTAACTCTGAGGTGTCTGTTTTTGTAATATTAAAAAAATCATAAAACTTTTGGTTAATGCTTATGACTTTCCTATTAATATCTTCAACTAAAATACCATCATCAGTAGCTTCTAAAATAGCATTTTGCACATCTAAAGATTCATTAAGTGCTTGGTGAGCCTCATATTCAGACGTTTTATCTTTAGACGTTACTAAGAAATGTGACAGTCCATTGTAGATAATTTTGCTGCCAATATTTTCAACCTGAATAAGTTTACCTGAGCCTGTTGTTTTTTCACCGTGGGCAGAACTACTACCCGTGGATTCAACTTCATCAAAAAAATGTTTAACTATTTGATGGTCTTTTTTCGAAACATGCGTGGTGCCGTGTAGGTTTGTTAGGCCATGAAGCTCACGCTCGTTAAGCGTGCAATAAGCATTGTTAGCGTATACAAGGTTTCTGTCAGCATTGAAAATAGCTTGCGCTAAAGAATTGCTATCAATTATTTCAGTTGATAGTTCGGCAGCATTTATGAGGCTTGGGATATCGAGTAACCGATTCAAAGATTTTTTTATTCGCTTAGAGATTGCTACTAATAAGGCTTTGTCATCGTCAGAATAACTAGCTGGTTTGGCGCAATGGTGGATGCCAATGCACCAAGCGCTTGTACCATCCGGTTCAATTTTACAGCTCATTTGAGACTGTATTTTAAATAAGTCATAGGCTTCGCGAAGTGCAGGCTCACTTGCAGCATTAATATCATAAACGACGGCTTCAGCTAACTTAGCGTCTTCAGAAATATGTGTACAGACGGGGTTCGTTGGGGTGTAGGCTTTTAAAATATTGGCCCCAGGGTAACCAGGAGTAGTTTCTTCAATAGGAACAAGGTAGTTCTCAGCCGTCGGATCACAGGGATACAGCAACCAACAACGGTCGGCGTTAAGCGCTTCAAGTGTATGCCGTAGGATGATTTTTAATTTGTGAAAGTCGGAAAGCGGTAGTGCAAGTGCTTTATCAACCTTATTCAAAAGCATGCTTTTTTTTTCCAAATGTTTTTCCATGATTGTCTAAAGCGTTCTGTCCGTAAATTGAGTATAGTTGAAATAATTAAAATAGCATTTCTATAAATCATAATTAATGCACTTCAACCATTGTGACAGCGTGTGGAAATGATTATGCTTTGTCAGGTCTTTGATCCCATTAAATTAATTAAGCGAATTTCTTTATGAGTAGTGATTACAGTGCCTCAGATATAGAGGTATTAAGCGGCCTTGATCCGGTAAAAAAACGCCCCGGTATGTACACCGATACCGTTCGACCCAATCATTTAATTCAAGAGGTATTAGATAATAGTGTTGATGAGGCGATTGCAGGGTTCGCTTCGCAAATTGATGTAACGGTTTTTAATGATGGCTCGGTTAAAGTTGATGACGATGGTCGTGGTATGCCAGTGGATATTCACCCGGAACACGAAGTGCCAGGGGTCGAGTTGATCATGACGCGTTTACACGCAGGCGGTAAGTTTTCTAATAAAAACTATCAATTTTCAGGCGGTTTACATGGAGTGGGTATTTCGGTAGTGAATGCATTATCTAGCCGTGTGGATGTGGATATTAAACGCGCAGGTTCACGTTGGCATATGGCGTTTGAACACGGAGATAAAGTCACTGAATTAGTTGAAACTGGTACAGTTGGCCAACGAAACACAGGTACTTCGGTACACTTTAAGCCGGAGCCCAGTTATTTTGATTCAGCGAATATATCACTAGCAAAATTGAAGCACGTGTTACGCGCTAAAGCAGTGCTTTGCCCGGGGTTACGCATTAGCCTGAATGATGAAATTAATGCGGAAAAATCCGAATGGTTCTATGAAAACGGACTAACCGATTATTTACTGGGGCAATTAGAACATTTAACCTTATTACCGCCCGAAGGGTTTGTTTCCGGTGCGAGCAGTGAACGAGAGTCTGTTGAATGGGCGGTGGCTTGGTCATCCGATGCCGGTGAGGGCATAACCGAAAGTTATGTTAATTTGGTGCCCACATCGCAAGGAGGTACGCACGTTAATGGTTTGCGTACTGGTTTAACTGAAGCCGTTCGGGAGTTTTGTGAGTTCCAATCGCTATTGCCACGAGGCGTTAAAATCACCCCAGATGACGTCTGGGAGCGATGTCACTATGTGCTGTCGCTTAAAATTGAAGACCCGCAGTTTTCAGGCCAAACTAAAGAACGATTAACATCCCGCGAATGCGCAGCCTTTGTATCGGGTGTTGCGAAAGACAGTTTTAGTTTGTGGTTAAACCAGCACCCAGCCATTGGCGAAGAAATTGCTCAAATAGCGATTCAACGCGCACAAAATAGACAACGTGCGGGTAAGAAGGTGATACGCAAGAAAGTGACTTCAGGCCCAGCTTTACCTGGAAAATTAGCGGATTGTTCGTCACAAGATTCTGACCGGTCAGAACTCTTTTTGGTTGAAGGTGATTCGGCTGGTGGCTCTGCAAAACAAGCGCGTGATCGTGAGTTCCAAGCGATTATGCCGTTACGCGGAAAAATATTGAATACGTGGGAAGTGGATCCTATTGATGTTTTAGCATCGCAAGAGGTTCATGATATTTCTGTGGCGATTGGTGTAGAACCAGGTTCGCCGAATTTAAAGTCACTTCGCTACAGCAAAATTTGCATTTTGGCGGATGCTGATTCTGACGGTTTGCATATTGCTACCTTGTTATGCGCCTTATTCGTACGACATTTTGCCCCCTTGGTTGAAGCAGGTAATATCTATGTTGCGATGCCGCCGTTGTATCGAATAGATGTGGGTAAGCAGGTGTTTTACGCACTGGATGACGCTGAAAAAGAAGGGGTGTTAGACCGTATTGCTGCAGAAAAGTTAAAAGGCAAAATTAACGTACAACGCTTTAAAGGACTGGGTGAAATGAACCCTTCCCAATTACGCGTGACAACCTTAGACCCAGATACACGCCGTCTTGTTCGATTGAGCATGACAGCAGGTGATGAAACACACGCAAAAATGGATATGTTATTGGCTAAAAAACGCGCTTCAGACCGCAAGGCGTGGTTAGAAGAAAGCGGCAATTTAGCGGATTTGTAGAGGAGAACTATGAGCACGACTCAATTTGAAAATATCGAAACGCTGCCACTGAAAGACTTTACGGAGAAAGCGTATTTAGATTATTCCATGTACGTTATTTTGGACCGTGCATTGCCGCATATTGCTGATGGCTTAAAGCCTGTGCAACGCCGCATTGTGTATGCGATGTCTGAACTAGGTTTATCAAATAACGCCAAATTTAAAAAGTCTGCTAGAACGGTGGGTGATGTGTTGGGTAAGTTTCACCCGCACGGTGACACCGCGTGTTATGAAGCGATGGTGCACATGGCGCAACCGTTTGCATATCGCTATCCATTAGTGGATGGTCAGGGTAATTGGGGTTCGCCGGACGACCCTCAGTCATTTGCGGCGATGCGTTATACAGAATCAAGGCTTGCGCCTTATGCCGACACATTGCTCGGTGAATTAGGGCTGGGCACGGTGGAATGGACGGCTAACTTTGATGGCACCCTAGATGAGCCTGTTTTATTGCCAGCTAGGCTACCTAACTTGTTACTCAACGGCGTGACGGGTATTGCTGTGGGTATGTCGACGGATATTCCTCCGCATAACCTGAATGAAGTGGCAACAGCGTGCATTCGTTTATTGGACGAACCTAAGGCCGACGTGGCGACATTAATGGAGCACATTAAAGGCCCAGACTTTCCAACAGAAGCTGAAATAATCACCCCGCGTGACGATATTCGGACAATGTATGAAACAGGTTTGGGTGGCATGCGAGCACGTGCGCGGTATGAAATGGAGCAGGGGCAAATTATTGTTACCGCTTTACCGTATCAAGTTTCTGGCGCAAAAGTGTTGGAACAAATTGCGGCGCAAATGCGGACTAAAAAACTGCCGATTGTCGAAGACTTACGTGACGAATCGGATCATGAAAACCCAACGCGTTTGGTTATTGTTCCGCGTTCAAACCGCGTGGATATAGATCAATTAATGTCTCACTTGTTTGCGACCACCGATTTGGAACGCACGTATCGAGTTAACTTTAATGTGATTGGTTTGTCGGGCAAACCACGGGTTAAAAACTTAAAGGTTATTTTAACGGAGTGGTTAACGTTTCGAATTGATACGGTACGCAAACGCCTGGATTATCGTTTAGACAAATTAAATGACCGTTTACATATTCTTGATGGTCTGCTGGTTGCGTATTTGAATATTGATGAAGTGATTGCCATTATTCGAGAAGAAGACAAGCCTAAACAAGCGTTAATGGATAGGTATTCGATTACGGATGTTCAAGCGAATGCGATTCTTGAGATTAAGTTGCGCCAATTAGCCAAATTAGAAGAATTTAAGATTCGCGCTGAGCAAGACGAGTTGGCGAAAGAGCGGGATGGGCTAGAGAAAATTTTAGGTTCGAAACAGCGTTTACGAACGTTAGTGAAAAAAGAAATTCAAGCGGACGCTGAATTGCATGGTGATGCCAGGCGCTCACCCATCGTTAGCCGGCAATCGGCGCAAGCACTGGACGAGCGTGCGCTTATTCCAAATGAACCAATGACTATTGTTATTTCACAAAAAGGCTGGGTACGTGCCGCGAAAGGGCATGATATTGACCCAGTGAGTTTAACGTTTAGGTCGGGTGACGAATATTTGTCATCGGCAAAAGGGCGCAGTAATAGTTTGGTACATTTCTTAGATTCAACGGGCAGGGTGTATAACTTACCGGTGCATGGCTTACCTTCTGCACGTGGACAGGGTGAACCTATAACGGGGAGTCTGAAACCACCCGCAGGGGCGATGTTTACCGATGTTTTTGCGGGTAAAGATGAACGCATCATGCTGTCATCTGATGCAGGTTATGGCTTTATTACGAAAGTGACCGAGCTACATACTAAAAACAAGGCGGGTAAGGCTTTGTTATCGCTTCCTCAAGGCGCTACGGTGCTTTCTCCGGCGCTATTTGAGTCTAATGATGCCTTAGTCGCGATTATCAGCAAACAGGGCCGTCTGTTGATTTTCCCTGTTAGCGAGGTGCCAGAACTAGGAAGAGGAAAGGGTAATAAATTGATTCAAATCCCCAGTAAGGATTTAAAATCTGGTGATGATAAAGCACTAGGGTTTTGTGTGGTGAGTGAACAGCAATCAATTCGTATTCACGCGGGTAAACGGCATATTAATTTAAAGCTGACAGACCTTGATGCGTATAGAGGTAAAAGGGCACAACGCGGGGCTAAGTTGCCCAGAGGCTACCAAAACCCAGATGCTATTGAGTTGGTGGTTAAAGACTAAAACTAGACTTACGTAGATAATAAAAAAGCCAAGCCCATTACGGGCTTGGCTTTTTTGATATGTGAATAGCGCTATTCAGCGACTATCGGAATGCCAGCAATTTTAGATTGCCATAACGCAGGGCCAGTTTTGTGTACAGACTCGCCTTTTGAATCAACTGCAACGGTCACTGGCATATCTTCTACATAAAACTCTCTAATGGCTTCCATACCCAAATCTTCAAAGGCAATAACTTTGGAACCTTTGATGGCTTTTGACACCAAATACGCAGCACCACCAACGGCCATTAAGTACGTGGCTTTATGTTTCTTTATCGCCTCAATACCAGCCGGGCCACGTTCGGCTTTACCAATCATGCCGAGTAAACCGGTTTTGGCTAGCATCATTTCAGTAAACTTATCCATGCGTGTAGCGGTTGTGGGACCTGCAGGGCCAACCACTTCACCTTCAACAGGGTCGACAGGGCCGACGTAGTAAATAAAGCGATTTTTAAAATCAACGCCGTCCGGTAATGTTTCACCTTTTGCAAACATATCTGCAATGCGTTTATGAGCAGCATCTCGGCCGGTAAGCATATGACCGCTAAGTAATAATCGATCACCTGGCAGCCAAGCTTGAGCTTCTTCTTTGGTGACGGTATCAAGGTTAACGTGTTTTGTTTGCGCATCGGGTGCCCAAGCAACATCAGGCCAATCCTCAAGTTTAGGCGGTTCAATAAATGAGGGGCCAGAACCATCAAGAACAAAATGCGCGTGACGGGTTGCAGCGCAGTTAGGAATCATCGCAACAGGTAGAGATGCCGCGTGAGTTGCCGTGTGATTGATTTTCACGTCCAACACGGTTGTTAAGCCGCCCAAACCTTGTGCGCCAATGCCCAAAGCGTTTACCTTTTCAAATAATTCTAAACGCAGCTCTTCAGCACGATTATTGGGGCCGCGGTCTTTTAGTTCTTGAATATCAATGTGCTGCATGAGTGACTCTTTAGCTAGTATCATCGCCATTTCTGCGGTCCCGCCAACACCGATACCTAAAATACCGGGTGGGCACCAACCAGCACCCATGGTGGGTACAGTTTTAAGCACCCAATCAACCAAGCTATCACTTGGGTTAAGCATCACGAACTTGGATTTATTTTCGGAACCACCACCTTTTGCCGCGACATGTACGCTAACCGTATTGCCGAGCACAATGCGTGTGTGAATTACGGCTGGGGTGTTGTCACCAGTATTTTTACGCGCACCGAGTGGGTCAGACACGATGGAGGCACGTAGAACGTTGTCAGGGTGCTTGTAGGCCTGTCTTACACCTTCGTTACACATGTCTTCCACGCTCATGGTGGCATCCCACTGAACGCCCATGCCGACCTCTAAAAATAAATTGGCGATACCGGTGTCTTGGCAAATAGGCCGGTGATCCATCGCGCACATACGCGAGTTTAAAAGAATTTGCGCCATCGCATCTTTAGCGGCGGGGGATTCTTCACGTTCGTAGGCTTTACCAAGCGATTGAATGTAATCTTTTGGGTGATAATAAGAAATAAATTGGAACGCAGCGGCTACGCTTTCAATAAGGTCGTCTTGTTTGATAATGGTCATTAAAGAACCTTTCTTGAATAAAAGTACTTTATTGTATCAAAGAGATAGATGGTGCATCGTGAATTACTTTCGGAAAAAGGATTTTTTCAAATTCATTGGCTGGCATTGGTTTACCAAAAAGATAACCTTGAACATAGTCACAATGAAGGCTATGTAATAGTTCATTTTGTGCTTTAGTTTCGACACCCTCAGCGATAACCTCTATACCCATACTATGGGCTAAAATGACAATAGTTCTAATAATGTCCGCATCTGAATTGTCATCAATACTATTGTTTACAAACGAGCGGTCAATTTTCAATAGATTAATTGGCAAGCGTTTTAAATAACTTAGGGAAGAGTAGCCAGTTCCAAAATCATCAATGGCAAGCTTAATACCTAGCTCTTTTAAGGTGTCCAGCTTGCTAATAATAAGCTGTTCGTTGTGCATGATAGAACTTTCAGTTATTTCAAGTTCAAGCAAATCATGGGGGAGTTGAGTCTTTTCCAATACAGAAGAAATCTTATTTATAATTTCACCATCTTCTAGTTGCAAGTTTGATAAATTAACGGCCACTCTGATAGGTTTGGCACCACGGTCAATCCAACTTTTTAGTGTAGAACAGGCGGTTTCTAACACCCATTGACCAATTATATGGATTTGACCGGTTTCTTCAGAAATACCAATAAAATCATTGGGTGGAATTAGGCCTCTTTCAGGGTGTTGCCATCTAACAAGAGCCTCCATTCCGATGAGATCACCTGTTGATATATCAAATTGAGGTTGATAAAAGACTTTTAATTCATCACGTGAAATAGCATTACGTAACTCGTTTTCAATACTTAAACGTTTATTGATAACCTCTTCCATAGATTGATCAAAGAAGATAAATGGGTTTTTTGCTTCTTTAGAAGCATACATAGCAATATCAGCATTTTTTATTAAATCACTAATAGTGCAGCCACTAGAAGGGAATACACTAATACCTATGCTAGCGTTGACATGCATCTCTTTTTCTAGAAACACGAAGGGTCGCGATAAATTGTTTTGTATTTTGTGAGCCAATTGTTCGATTATTTCGTAAGATTTTATGTCTGTTAAGGCAATTACAAATTCATCGCCTCCGAATCGCGAGACAATGTCCACATGTCTAACACTTCCAGACAGTCGTTCGGCAACAATTTTAAGTAATAAATCCCCCGCTTCATGCCCATACGAGTCATTAACAAGCTTAAATCTGTCTAGATCGAGGAAAATAATAGCCATCATTTTTCCATCTTTTTCGTGTCTTGTTAGGAGTTCAGATGCTTTTTTTGTGAACAATGACCTATTCATTAAGCCAGTTAAAGGGTCTTTATGGGCTAGGTCAAAAATCTGTTTCTCACTCTTCTTGGCAGCAATTATTCGATTAATGCGGTGAATAAAAAGAGATAGATTCAAGGGTTTTGAGAAATAATCCAACGCCCCTACATCAAAAGCATTGCTGATTGACGATTCGGTATCGATGGCTGAAGTGATGACAAATGGTATTTCGTTATCTTTAAACCGAAGGCATATTTTTTTGAATTCCACGTCATGGTTATCTGTCAATACATGTTCTAAAATCACTAAATCAGGTCTATTGCGTTCACAATACATCAGGCCTTGGTCAGCATTGATAACTTCGTCCACCCAATGACCATTATTTTCTAAGCCTTTTCTTAAGGTTAGCCTTGTATCTTTATCGTAATCAATTAATAAGATGTTGGTTTGATTGTGATCTTCAGCTTGCTCTGTTGGCAATGAATTTAAGAGGTTAATTTTTGACGGAATTTCTTTTTGTACAAGGTCAGCTTCAAGTAAAATCATTTTATGTTGAAGTGATAAAAACTGGGTATCTTCATTTTCGCAAGCATTCTCCATCACATCACAAGCGTTACTTAGACGTAATGCACCTAGATTTGAAGCGGTGCTTTTTAAGGTGTGCGAAGCGATTTTAATTATTGTTCGATCATGTTTTTCTATCCCCATCTTTAGTTGAGCTAAATAAGCAGGTGTGTCTTCTTGGAATAATTCCAAAACTATTTTAAGTTTTTGCCCAAGATTCCTCTGTAATTCCAAGTAGATATTCTCGTCTAAAACCGCACCTAATACATTCTTAGTCCCCATGTTTTGAATGGGATGAATGTTTTGAGACGTAGTTGAAAGCCATGTCTGTAAGGTGTCTTCTAAGATATTTAGTTTTAATGGTTTTGCCATAAAACCATCCATACCTACGGCTAAACACTTTTCACGGTCACCGACTTGTTTATTTGCTGTCATTGCTATAATTGGCGTGTGTTCGTCAATATTTTCTAACTGGCGAACTTGGAATGTAGCTTCATATCCATCCATTTCCGGCATTTGGCAATCCATGAAAATAAGATCGAAAGACTGGTTCTTTATCAATCTCAATGCCTCAATGCCATTATTTGCAATTATTACATTACATGAGAAGCGCTCTAACATGGCTTCAGCTACGACTTGATTTGCTCGGTTATCTTCAACAACTAGTATTTTTTTGTCTTTATAACTAGCTGGGCGATCATCCAGTTCTGTTGATTTAGGTGAATCGCTTGTCGTTATTAATTTCGTAGAATTAAGTTTGGATATTAGATCCGATTGTTTAACAGGTTTAGTGATACTTCCGAAGACATGTAATTTTTTTGCCGGACTCAATTGTTCAAAATTGGTAGAAATAAGCAGAATAATTTTAGTTGCACTTAAAGCTTTGTCAGCATTGATTATTTGCGTTAATGAAGTTTGCGAGATATCTGAGTTAAGTTCATCAATCAAAATAAAATCGTAAGAATTTTGTGACTTCTGCTGATACCGTAATTTCTTTACGGCGTTTGCCCCGTTTTCCACGTAATCGACATTATATGATAATGTTTGAAAATGCTGAGTCATAAAACGACTTGAAAATTGATTGTCAGACACGAATAAAATTTTATGATTAATGCCTTGCGGTAATTCGAATACGTCGTTTTGAATATCTGGTTGCTCATTTATTTCAAGATTTACCGTGAACCAAAAAGTACTTCCTTCACCTACTACGCTATTTAGGCCTATTTCGCCGCCGAAAATTGTAACGAGTTGGCGACAGATGGCTAGCCCTAACCCTGTGCCGCCATATACTCTAGTGGTTGAACTATCAGCCTGTGAAAAAGCATTAAATATCTTACCTTGGGCTTCAATTGGAATACCTATTCCGGTGTCGATAACTTCAAACAACAAACGGATACTCGTTTCATGGGACGTATCAACGGAGACACAAATACTGACATCACCAGCCTGGGTGAACTTAATAGCGTTACCCAATAAATTTTGTAAAATTTGTTGCAGTCTTAAAATATCAGCTATTAAATTCTTAGGCACATCGTCAGCGATAAAATAGGCTAAAGAAATATTCTTTAATTGCGCTTGGGGACTTAAAAGAAGAATGAGGTTTTCTAACACGTTACGTAAATTAAATGATTCTGTGTGCAAAGAAACATTATCTTGATCGTAAACAGAAAAATCTAACACGTTGTCAATTAATTCGAGTAAAGAGTCAGCACTTTCAGAAGCGACGGTTAAATATTCTTTCTGCTGAGAATTAAGGTCCATGTCAGACAAAAGCTCTAGCATGCCAGAAATGCCATTTAAAGGCGTTCTTAATTCATGACTCACATTGGCTGCAAAGTCACTCTTAACTTTTGCAGCTTCGAGAGCAAGGTCTCGAGTCATCAATAATTCTTTCTCACGATTTTCAAGAATATGCATCATGTCGGTAAATGCTTGTTCCATTCTCATAATATCTTGCGTGCTACCCATATTTGTTCGCTTTTGGGAGTAACCTTTAGCTGCATCTAACATGTTTTTAGCGAGATTATCGATGGGCTTAGTAATGCGTTTGGTGACTATTAATAGGGCCCACAATAGAAGTAGAGCCAAGATGCCAATAACGATTAAATTATATTTATAAAAATCAGACTTAAGTGCAACGAGTACGTTTTTGCTGATTGTTAAACGAACGTAGCCTAGTAGCTGTGGTTCAAATGTATCCGTTGAGTAAAGAAATATCTCATTGTCAGGGGTACTGAAAACGGGGGAGCTATAGATCCATTCAGACTCACTTTCGTGTTCCAATATTGCTGAATTATTTTGTTGTTTTGGAATATTTTTGTTAATGCCTTCAGTGCTTTGATAAAGAGGCTTCATCTGATTGTTATATATTCCGGCGTTTACCACGTCTGGGAAAGATAAAATTGATGTAACGGCAATTGTAGCTTCATCTTCACTAAGGTAGAGCAGGGCGATACGGCTGTTGTGCGCAAAAGACGCTATTAATTGCAATCCTGTTTTGCTTAAGCTGTCGTGTACGGATTTAGAAGAAAGGTTTGAGGTTATTAATGTAGCAATAGCAATTAATAGTATTATACCGACCACATAGGTAGTTACCAGTAGGTTTTTATAACTGGATTGTGTCAACGATTTATATAGCCGTTTAATCATTAATTGTTTTTCCTTGGATAAGTCAATGCGAAATTGTTTTTTTGTTGCAAGCGGATAGTGCCCGATAAATGTTTAGCGGTCCGTATATTAGCAACGACCAGAGATGTCCTCATGGGCTCAATGTTGATTTTTTGTCCATTTAACATATTGTTGGCAACAAGGGCTAGGTCTTGCCCAATTTTCTGATTATCAGGCAGCAATGATAAAAGAGCTCCTCGACGAACGTGTGATGGATTACTCGAGATGACAACTTGTTTGTATTTCCATGCGTCCGCTAAAATTCTAGGCAGCAAACTTTTAGTGTCCAGGGTGGGGTCATGATGGAGCAGCCATAAGGCATTTTCAGAATGGTTATTATTACGAGCAAGCTCTCTATATATTAAAGCAGCTTGCTGTGTACTTGACGCTTCATGCGAAACTAAAATAAGCCCTTTATTTTTAGCAGCCTGAGCTGCTCTTTGAATTAGCCAGCCATTTGAATTTGCTTCAAACACGACATGAATTTTTTTAATAGCAGGGTGTATCTTTATTAATTCTGTAAATAATTGAGCGGGTTCAGGGTCCATCGAGATACCGACACGACCATTAAGTGCATCTTTATTATTAAAAAATGTAGCACCATGAATGGTATTATAAGATGCAGCTATTTTGTCTTGTAGTGGTTTAAAGTTTCCACCCAGTAGAATCACAACATCGGGTTTATTTTGTTGAAGTGACTCAAAAATATCTGACTCATTCGTCGATTTATCGATGATCTGAAGGTGTATAGACTGGTTTGATTGCTCTTTAATTCCCGAGATGATAGTTTTAAAAAAATCACTGTAAGGTTTTCTAACATCGGGATAAAAAACAGTAATTTTAAAGTTGGCATTAGCCAATAGGGCGTCATCAGCCAAGGCTGTCACACAGAAAAACGCGACGAATACAAAAATTTTTAAAAGTTTTTTTAAATACATGTGGTAAGTCCTATCATCCTTGATAATGTATAAATTTTAGCTAAACACATTGCTGTTTAATTAAATGATTTTCTAAGCTCAACAAATAAACCTCTACCAGCTAAAGGTAAATCGTTAGGGATTGATACCGGCGAGATTGGTGAGGCGGGGCCTTCTGAAGGCTCTCTGGTATCTTCATCAAATAAATTCCTTGCCGACACTGCAAACTCAAATCCTGGTGCAAACTCGCGCGCTCGAAGCGTCAAATTTACCACGGTGTAGTCATCTATTTCAGGGCGTAAATCAATAGAGGTGCGTTTTCTATCTCGCACGTGATTTATTTGAGAGTTTACTGACCAAATAGGTGTTAATTCATAATTGGTGCGCAGATATAATTGTTGTGTTGGTGCATTTGCAACATCACTGTGGCTATCTTTGTCTTCAGATGATTGATATGCGTAATTACCATAAAAAGAAAGTTTTTTAGTGGCTTTCCAGTTGGCTTCGAGCTCAACGCCATGCCCCGTTTGTTTGCCAGTATTTTCCGCTGTGGTCGGGTTAAAACGGATAATATCAGCCATTTTGTAATAGAACACATTAAAACCAATTTTTAAATCATCTGTTGCGGTGTAATCAAAAGCTATTTCATACGTATCTATGGTTTCTGGGTCTAAATCTGGGTTACCAAGCGCTACGGGGTTATTAATATTAAATTGTTCAGCGAAAGAGGGTGCGCGAAATGAGCGACCGTACAGCAATTTGCTGGTTAAACGATAACTTGTTTGCCACACCAACGCTAGGCGAGGGTTGAATGTGTTACCAAAGTCTGAGTAGTGGTCATAACGTAAGCCCGCGGTCAAGGTCCAATCGGGTGCGAAGTCCCATGCGTCTTGTACAAACCCATAATAAATTTTACGCGTTTTTTCTTGGTTGAATGGCATGGTATTTGTTACATCTTCAACACTGCCTTTAGGTATTAACACAGGCCCAAACATTGTCAATATAGTGTCAAAGTTTTTCTTTTCTTCAATCTTGTATTGATCTTGATGATGGAATCCGCCACCAATTCTAAGGTCATGGTTTTGAAAACCTGTGTAAAAAGCGGATAAGTCAATGCGATTATGGCGCTCGTATACGTCGGGTTCACCAATAACACCATCTGGAAAAACACCCGCCCCTGCAAAGGCACCCGGCGGGAGCAAGACTAAATCTGTTTTAGTGACGGTATTAAAGAAGCTGTACTGTGCCTTAAAATCCCAGTTCTCAGAAAAATTATTATTTAGGTAGGTAATGTCAGCATTATATCGATCTGCATCGGCTTCACCGGCGGGGTCTAATGCTTGAAATAGACCGGCGCCAGTTTCACCGTGTCGCCTTCCTTGATAACCCAAACGGATTTGCCAATTGTCTTTAGAAATATCAATTCGAGTATCTAATGATTGACGCCCCAAGTTCAAACTTCCAGGCGCTAAAGACGCAGATGTACCAAAACCGGTATCAAGAGCAGTTTGAAGATCCGCATCAATTTTTTCATGTTGACCATGAGTATCAAGAACCTGAGCAGAAAAAGCCGTTTTCCAACCAGCGAGGGAGCCGCCATATTGTAACCAACCGCGATATTCGTCAAAACTCCCTGCGGACGCGCCTATTTCAAAGCCATCAATTTCGGTCGAATTTTTAGTAATAATATTGATAGTGCCTGCAAACGCATCTGCGCCATAAAGGGCAGAGCCAGGGCCGCGAATCACCTCAATACGCGAAATATTCTCAACCGGCATGCCGCCCCATGCTTGAGAACGGTTACCCGTAAAAATATTAGTAATGGGAACGCCATTGATGAGCATGAGTACTTGTGGATTAAAACTAGATGTAATGCCACGTATTTGATAAATAGGGTTGTAGCCACCGGCATCATACGACACGTGCAAACCCGGCACCGTTTCTAAAACCTCATCGATATCGCGCGCACCCATCTGGCGAATCGTTTTAGCTGAAATAATGCTAGCTACTGCCGGGGCTTGAGATACCGTTTGTTTTCGTCCAGTGGCGATGTATAAAAACTCCTCTTCGCCATAGGCTTCAACTAAACTATTGCCGTTTTCTTCCAGTGCGTAAGCTGACGTATATATTGAACATACTATTGTTAAAAGCAACCAAGCTTGACTCTTTTTCATACAACCTCCTAAACATTTTTAATTTATGATTAGGTTAAGCGTAGTTGATTTTTCTTAAATTACCAGTGTCTGAGGTCTTTTCCCGTGTAATTAAGACGATGACAGGTGAGTGGAAAGAAGGTGCCTTCTTTGTGATTAATTGCATCGATATGGCAAGGAATAATACCTGCAGAAAAAGCAAGCATAGTGGCGTAATAATATTCACGATAATTAAAATCTTGATCTGCCATCAAGGCGGCAGAAAGGCCGCTAGCATTTAAAATGAGTTTGTATCTACTCTTCGAAAGGAATTCGTCAATTCTAAAGGCTAATTGAACATGTGGTCCAGTGGCAAGCTCAAGATTTTTTGCTCTTTCCAGTAGGGGTGCTATGCGTTCGTCGTTGTCTATTAATGGTCGGCCGTAACCACCTATAGCCCGTTTATCTTTAAGGTCGTTAATAACGAAATCAGCAATGTCGTCATCATCCTTTATGGCTAATTTGGCGCGACGAATAAAATCTAAGGCAACAATATTGGCTTGATTACCAAAAATTTTAGCTTCGGAACAAGCAATAGCTGCTGACGTGGCTAAAATCCCAGTTGAACGCGCACTACCAGCAAGTGAAGCCACGCGATTATTCCAAAGCCTTGGTTCAGGGTAACTGACAGTTATGACTTGAATTGCCTCAAAGAGTTGAATTTGGGCATCACTAAATTCTCTTCCGGTTATGCCATACATAATTAATTTAAACCAGCTAGTATCTGACAGTTCATCAAATAAATCTTTTCCGCGGTACACAACTCGTTCACCATTGAATAAGGCTCCCATATCGGTTTGCCAGTTATCTTCGGCATTTATTAAAGTCTTTGGGCCTTTCAAGGTGCGTTCTCCGTTGAGTTTTTAATACTTGTAGCTCCTGGGTCATTGGTGAGTGTCAAACCATCACCAAAGAATGGGTATTTACGCCAACCCAGTTTTTTTTGTTCGAGCGAATGCACCGCCGCACCGGGAAGGCGAAGCAGTAAAAACAGCATTTCTGCCTGTTCATCGCTAAAGTTTAAATCTGTGAAAGCCGCTGCAATCACACCGGTCATACCGACAGGGCAATCGGCATAATCTTCAAGTTGTTGGCGGTTTTTTAACAAGAAAGCTAATGCGCCATCTTGGTAGATGCTAACTAAATAATTTAATGTGTGCATGACGGGCGTTGAACAACTTGCACCATATGGGTCAAAGCCGGGAGAGTGTTCACTTGCTGGCCACACCTCAACAGTCTGTTCATCCTCATAGTCGGATAATTTTTGTTTCCACAGGGTTAAGTCAAACTCACATTGTTGCCACAATCGCATTACTTGGTACACTTCTCGTGCGCCGCCATTTTTGCCTGCACCCGGGGCTAGGGCGGCCATTAAACAAGATGCCGCTGTAGAACCACCAACACCACCATTCATAGCGCCTCGAACGCTTAAATCACGTGGGCCTGGGTTGGCGATAGCAATTGCTATGGACTCTAATAATTTGGCTTGCCAAGGTTGAGGTTTTTCTAATTTAAATAACAAGTAGATGTATTCTGGCCAAGATATTTTGCCTAATAAGTCGCCGTAAACGTCATAACCTGAGCAATAACAAGTTTTGGCTGCAAAAGGGTTGTCCGCTTCTTCGTCTTCAAACCAAATCTTGGTGGTGATTTTTTCTTTTAGTTTTTCCGTCATTATTTCATGCCCTTTAAGCGAGTTGCGATGGGAGGGATTTCTTTAGCATCAATTCTTATGTCTAGTAAAGTAGGGCCTTTTCGATTGCATATTTTGTTAGTATCTAATTTAAACAAATCGTCTGCGGTTTCTATGGTTTGGCTCATAATACCCATGGAAGATGCCATTAGGGCATAACTTATATTCGGTAGTTTATTGGCAATATTGGCGGATTTATTCAATTGCTGCCCGTGTTTAACCATGCCTAAATGTTGATCATTCATTATTAAGAAAATAACGTTAAGATTTTCTTGTAGCGCGACGGTAATTTCACTTCCAGACATCAAAAAGCCTCCATCGCCCACAATACAAACGACTGGGTCATTAGGGTGTGCTAGCGCAGTACCGATGGCGCTACCAACGGACCAACCCATAGAGCAAAATTCGGCACAAATTTGAATTAGTCCAGCGCCCTTGACGCGTCTATCATCCCCAATTCTTTTTTCGGAACGCCGTTGGTTAAACCTTCTATCAAATGGATTTAAGTAATGGACAGTCCATGCAGCGTTGTTTCCTGCATCAGCAAGATAACGCGTGTTGGGCGGGAAAAGGCGAGTCAGTTGCGTCATTAAAAACTGCGGTTTTAATGGCGCTAGGATATTTCTCGCTTTACTCGGCTCATCTAACTCAAAATG
>NVUJ01000017.1 GCA_002733135.1 Cycloclasticus sp.
GTATACTGTGTTCAGGCATGAAGTTTCCTTAATAAACTTTAATTGCTAGGGTTCTGCTAGTGTTAGCGCACTGGCTGTTCCTGATTGTACAGCTTGTGTACCAACCTGTGTACCAATTTGGGTGGGACTGTATGAAATTAGCTGAAACTGTTAAAACACCAATGATATGATAATCAAACACTTAGGACTATATGAGACGCATAAAAATACTATTTATTTGTATGGGCAATATTTGTCGTTCGCCGACAGCTCATGGTGTTTTTAGACAGATGGTGTTGGAAAAGGACTTGTCTGACCAAATTGATGTTGATTCAGCAGGGACTCATGCTTATCACGTGGGTAACAAGCCTGATCAGCGTTCCATTCAGGCGGCTAGTGATAGAGGTGTCGATTTAAGCGATTTAACAGCCCGTCAATTAGATGATTATGATTTTGAAGAATTTGATTATTTACTCGTGGCGGATAACGATAATTACCATTTAACTCGTGAAGCTTGTCCAATTGAACACAGGCACAAAATTAAATATATTTTAGATTTCGCTTTAAATAGTAGCGTTAAAGAAGTGCCAGATCCTTATTACGGGCAAGGTAATGGTTTTGAGCGGGTTCTTGACCTACTCGAGGATGCATGTAGTGGTTTATTGGTCGAACTAGAAAGGAAGTTGGACGTTTAACTTTGCTCAAGAATGAGTTGTAGTACAAATTTGCTACCAAAGTAAGCTAGCATCAACGCGGCATAGCCACCATATGTCCACTTAACGGCTTGTTGGCCACGCCAGCCCATGAAGTGCCTACCACATAATAGCGTGGCGAAAACAACCCAAGCGAAGATCGATAAGATGGTTTTATGTGCGATATGTTGGGCAAATATATCTTCTAAAAAAACGAAACCCGTGACGAGCGCAAAGGTTAACAAAAACACGCCTAGAGAGATAACTCGGAATAGTAAGGTTTCCATTAGCTGAAGGGGTGGCAGGCGTTGTATAAATCGACTCGATTGTTGGTTGTGTAGTTGTTTTTCTTGGATGGAGAGAAACACAGCTTGAAAGGCGGCAACCGTCAATAGGCTGTACGACAAGACGGATAAAATGATATGCAGCTGTAATGCGCCGTCCATCTGAACGGGTATGCTAACGGGAAGGACATTGCCGAAGTTAAGTAGCACGGCTAACGCAGAAAATGGAAAGACGATGATAGCCAGAGATTCAATGGGTTGAGTGAAGGCAGAAACAAAAAACAATAGGCTTATCACTAAGAAGATTAAAGACAGCATGCTGAAAAAATCATTCGAAATAATATGGTTAACATTGTAACTATGCATGACCAATAAAATATGAATGAAGAGAGCGGCAAATGCGCTTGAGAGCACCAGTTGGCGTAAATTATGCAGCTGTTTGTCATTAGTTATGTTAATAGCAGCGAGAATCGCGCCAAGCAAATAAATAAGCGCCGAAACAAGGCTTAGGCCGTTAAATACAGTAAGTGAAAAAAGCATAACGATAGTTTGTCACAAAGCACTGTTCGGTAGAAGGGTTGAGTTTCGAAATTATTAGCTTTTTATGATGGGAATGATAAAAATCCACTGCATAAGATAAAAAGACGTGCGAAAATAGTGCGCTTAACGTTCAAGGGTAAAGATATGTTCGACAATTTAACGGATCGCCTAAATGCCACCTTAAAAAAGATTAAGGGCCAAGGCAGGCTAACAGAAGACAATATTAAAGATACGATGCGCGAGGTTAGAATGGCGCTGTTAGAGGCAGACGTTGCACTATCCGTTGTTAAGAGCTTCACTGACACCGTAAAAGAACGCGCATTAGGCAAAGAGGTGATGCAAAGCATGTCACCTGGTCAGGCTTTGCTTAAGGTCGTTAACGAAGAGCTCGTTAAAACAATGGGTGAGGCGAATGAGTCTCTTGATTTATCCGCAGCCCCACCCGTCGTCATTCTTATGGCTGGTTTGCAAGGATCGGGTAAAACAACAACAGTGGCTAAATTGTCGCGTTTGTTAATCGAGCGCCATAATAAATCAGTCATGGTGGTGAGCGCCGATGTATACCGCCCAGCAGCGATTGAGCAATTAAAAACTCTAGCGAGCGAAGTTGGAGCGAATTTTTTCCCAAGCTCAGTAGATCAAAAGCCAGTCAAGATTGTTAAGGCGGCTATCGCACAAGCAAAAAAACAATTTAACGATGTATTAATCGTAGATACAGCAGGCCGTTTGCATATTGATGAGCAAATGATGGATGAGATTCGTCAAGTTCATGCTGCTGCAAACCCCACCGAAACGCTGTTTGTTGTCGACAGTATGACAGGGCAAGATGCTGCAAATACTGCGAAGGCGTTTGATGAGGCCTTGCCTCTGACGGGTGTGGTGCTAACAAAAACAGATGGTGATGCCAGAGGTGGTGCGGCGTTATCTATTCGTCAAATTACCGGCAAGCCGATTAAGTTCTTAGGTGTTGGTGAAAAAACCGATGCTTTGGAACCTTTTCATCCCGATCGAGTTGCTTCACGTTTATTGGGCATGGGTGACGCGCTCAGTTTAGTCGAAGAAATTGAACGTAAGGTCGATAAAGATAAAGCTGAAAAGCTTGCAAAGAAACTACAAAAAGGCAAAGGGTTTGATTTAGATGATTATCGTGAACAGTTAACTCAAATGATTAATATGGGCGGCATGAGTGCGATGATGGATAAGATTCCAGGCATGTCAAATGTCCCGCAGAACGTAAAAAATAAAGTGAATGATAAGGACTTTAGTCGACAAATTGCGTTGATTAACTCAATGACGCATAAAGAAAAAATATTCCCAAACTTAATTAATGGCTCGAGAAGAAAAAGGATTGCCACTGGTGCGGGTCTTGAAGTTCAAGATGTTAATAAGTTGATGAAACAGTATAAGCAAGCCCAAAAAATGATGAAAAAAATGTCAAAAGGCGGCATGGCAAAAATGATGCGAGGCCTACAAGGACAGATGGGGCAAGGGCAAGGATTCCCGTTTTGATGAGGTTAAATGAGATTTTTTTGATAATTACCGGCGGATTACTGAAAAACACTTCACCAAATCAATTAATTCGCGTAAAATTCATAAGTTAACTAGCACGATTTACAAAATAAAGAATTTAAGGAAAATTAAATGGTAAAGATACGTCTTTCAAGAACTGGGGCAAAAAAACGTCCTTTTTATCACGTTGTTGTTGCAGATAGTCGCAGAAGTCGCGATGGTCGTTATATCGAAAGAATTGGTTATTTCAACCCAAGAGCAATTGGTGGTGAAGTTCGCTTAACGCTTGATACGGAACGTGTTGATCATTGGGTGGCTCAAGGCGCACAGACATCAGAACGTGTTTCTAAACTGATTAAAGAGGCTGTAGCCGCCGCCGTATAAGGTGCCTGAAACAACCGTCTCTAAACAGATTGAGAAAGAAACTACTTGGCTTAAGCTGGGGAAAATAACGGCTGTATTTGGTGTAAAAGGTTGGCTTAAGATTTATGCCAACACAGATAAAAAAGAAAATATATTGGCGTACCAACCCTGGTATATCGAACGTAACAATACTCGTGAGCCGGTAAAGTTAAGAGCTGGAAAACCACATGGGAAGACCATTATTGCTCTGCTAGAGGGTATTGATGATAGAAATGACGCGGAAACATGGGTTGGCTGTGAGATTTACGCAACCTCTGATCAACTGCCAGTTTTAAAGCAAGGCGAGTTTTATTGGTCTGATTTAATAGGCCTACAGGTTGTTGCGCTAAGTGGTGAGAACTATGGTGTTATTGACCATTTGCTAGAAACAGGAGCGAATGATGTGATGGTTATAAAAGGGGATAGAGAGAGATTAATTCCCTTTGTAATGGGTCAAGTGATTAAGTCAGTTGATTTAAAAGAACAACAAATGATTGTTGATTGGGATGTAGATTACTAACGTTATGCGATTTGATGTCATAACACTGTTTCCTGAGATTGTAGAACATTCTGCCTTAATGGGTGTTGTGGGTCGGGCTATTACAGACGACAAGGTTCAGTTAAAAACGTGGAACCCTAGAACATATACAGAGGATGTACATCGTACGGTTGATGACCGTCCTTTTGGTGGTGGGCCAGGTATGGTCATGAAGGTTGAACCTTTGGTGAAAGCAATTCAGTCGGCAAAAAAAGCCTCTGATGCGCCTGCTAACGTTATTTATTTGAGCCCTCAAGGGCGTAGATTAGATCAGCAAGGGATTAAGTATTTGGCCGCTTTTCCAAGATTAATCTTGCTGGCTGGTCGATACGAAGGTATTGATGAAAGGTTGTTGACCTCTTGTGTAGATGAAGAATGGTCGATAGGTGATTATGTTTTAAGCGGTGGAGAATTGCCTGCATTAGTTTTAATAGATGCAGTGACGAGAACTTTACCTAATGTGTTGGGGCATGACGATTCGGCTGTTGAAGATTCGTTCGTAGATGGTTTGTTAGATCATCCTCATTTTACGCGACCTGAGACGTTTGAAGATAATTCGGTGCCCGAGGTATTATTAAGCGGGGACCATCAAAAGATTGCTGTATGGCGAGAGAAACAGGCATTAGGTAAAACATGGCAAAAGCGCCCTGATTTATTGCACAACAAAGAATTAAGTGAACACCAAGCGTTATTATTGGATGAATTTAAAAAAGAATTTAAAGCGTTAAAAACGAAGGAATAAAACATGAGTAATATAATTGCACAAATAGAAGCAGAACAAATGACTAGAGAACTACCTGCGTTTAGCGCTGGTGATACGGTTATTGTTAAAGTTAAAATTAAAGAAGGTACAACAGAACGTATTCAGGCATTTGAAGGGGTTGTGATTGCTAAAAGAAATCGCGGTGTTAATTCAGCCTTTACAGTTCGTAAAATTTCACACGGCGAAGGGGTTGAACGTGTTTTTCAAACATACAGTAAACTCATTGATGGTGTTGAAGTAAAAAGACGTGGTTCTGTTAGACGTGCTAAGTTGTACTACTTACGTGAACTACGTGGTAGAGCTGCGCGTATTAAAGAAAAGTTATAAAACACCTAGCGTGTTTGTTGAAAAAGACTGGATTATCCAGTCTTTTTTTTGCGTTTAAGTCATTGAACTTTTTATTAATAGCACTATTATTGATAAGATTGATAGATGAATAAGGTAAGCATGCAGGCAACAATTTGAGCGCTGACGAATTGGCCGTTTTTCTCGACGCACTATGGGTTGAGTATGGGCTGAGTGAAAATACGATTTCAGCTTATAGAACTGATTTAAGACAATTTGCTGTTTGGTTAAAGAAGCGCCAAAAAACATTAGTAAACTGTGAATCGGCCGATGTATCTATGTACTTAGCTGAACGCCTTTCTTATGGGACGTCGGCACGATCGTCGGCACGTTTTTTATCCAGTCTAAAACGTTTTTATGTATACGCCGTACGTGAAGGTAAAGTAATAGAAAACCCCGCCGCCATTATTGACGCGCCAAAGTTGGGCCGTAGTTTACCAACCACGTTATCCGAGAAAGACATTGAGCGTATCTTGAAAGCTCCTGATGTAAGTACTAGCTTGGGATACAGAGATAGGGCGATGTTGGAATTACTTTACGCCAGTGGTTTGAGGGTGAGTGAATTGGTGGGGCTTAAACTAACCGAAATAAACTTTCGACAAGGGCTTGTTAGAGTCACCGGCAAAGGCAGTAAAGACCGCCTTGTACCTGTCGGCGAAGAGGCGTTAGTTTGGTTGCAAGATTTTATTCAGCATTGGCGTTTGGATATATTAGGAGAGAAAAAAACAGACTTTGTTTTTCCGACTAACAGAGGCAGTGGAATGACTCGCCAAGCTTTTTGGTACATTATTAAACGCTATGTTACGCAAGCGGGTATTAATAAAGTGATATCACCACACAGCTTGCGGCACGCTTTTGCAACGCATTTATTAAACCACGGGGCTGATTTGCGGGTTGTTCAACTGTTATTGGGGCACAGTGATTTATCAACGACGCAAATATATACCCATATTGCGCGTGAACGTTTAAAAGACATCCACGAGAAGTTTCATCCCAGAGGATAAAGTAGAATTAATCAGTGGGTTTCGTTGTTTGTTAAAAACAACCTCTACCGTTATGAGTGTAAAAGCAAAATAGAATGTATGTTTTTAGCGTTTAAACGTGTCTAATATATTTGATAAGAAAAGTTAAGGTTAAAAAATGAAAAAGTTGTTGCTGGGTTTAATTGTTAGTGCGTTTTATAGCGTCGTTGTTCTTGCCGACGAAGCATCTATTGCAGAGAATTTATCTAAAGTTATACCTAATATTTCAAAAGAAGATGTTTCGAAAACACCCATTACTGGTTTATATCAAGTGATTGTTGGGGCGCGAATTATCTACGTTTCAGACGATGGTCGTTACATCATCCAAGGTGATATGGTCGATTTGAGCAATCGCGAAAATATGACGGAGAGTATGCTCAATTCAGTACGTAAAGGTGTTCTAGATAAAGTAGACGAAAAAAATATGATTATCTTTGTTGCAAAAAAACCTAGGCATACGGTAACCATTTTTTCAGATATCGACTGCGGGTATTGTCGAAAATTACACGCCGGAATAGATAATTACTTAGACGCTGGCATTACGGTGCGTTATTTATTTTTTCCTAGATCAGGGCCGAATACGGAGTCTTACTTTAAAGCGGTTTCCGTATGGTGTGCTGATGATAGGAATGAAGCGTTAACAGATGCTAAATTGAACAATAAAGTGGTGACAAAAACGTGCGACAACCCGATTGATGAGCACATGAAACTAGCGCAAGCGTTTGGTATTAACGGAACGCCAGCGATTATCGCTGATGATGGAACAATGGTGCCGGGCTTCGTTCCAGCTAAAGAGTTAGTAAAACACTTGGGTTGGTAAAGCTAATTAATAATTCTTTTCAACTGGTAAATAGCATCCAACGCTTCTTTTGGGCTGAGCTCGTCAGGTTCTAACTGGTTAATGTATTCTTCTGCTTCTACGCTAAGGCCTTCGCTGAAGATATCGATTTGATCGTGTTTGCTTATAGAGTCTAACTGCTGGTTTTGTTGGTTTTCTAAGTGGTTTAATTTTTTTCGAGCATTTGTAATCACGGCTTTCGGTACGCCTGCTAAAGCGGCAACCTGTAAACCATAACTCTGACTAGCAGCGCCATCTTTAACGGCGTGTAGAAACACAATGTGATCGCCGTGTTCGATGGCATCTAAGTGAATATTAGCAACCGTTGACGCCTGTTCAGGCAAGGTAGTCATTTCAAAATAATGTGTCGCAAATAGAGTAAAAGACTTATTGTTTTTTGCTAAATAATCGGCGCTTGCCCAAGCGAGAGATAAGCCGTCGAAAGTACTGGTTCCTCGACCAATTTCGTCCATTAACACTAGGCTCTCATCGCTAGCGTTGTGCAAAATATTCGCCGTTTCAGACATTTCAACCATAAACGTTGAGCGTCCGCTGGCAAGATCGTCGGATGCGCCAATTCGGGTAAATATTTGGTCTATAGGGCCAATCGTAGCCTCGTTGGCTGGGATAAAGCAGCCGATATGTGCCATCAGTGTAATCAGTGCGATTTGTCTCATATACGTGGATTTACCGCCCATATTGGGGCCCGTGATAATCAACATGCGTCTATCAGCATGGAGTTCAATATCGTTGGCAACGAATTGGCTGTCTAGCACGCTCTCAACAATGGGGTGGCGACCTTGCTTGATGTTGATACCAGGTGTTTCGCTTAAAACAGGTTGTACTAGATTAAGTGATTGAGCTCTTTCTGAAAAATTGCACAACAAGTCAATTTCTGCCAGTGCCTCTGCGCACGATTGTAATGCGGTTAATTGCAGTGCAAAGCTTTCTAGCAGCGTCATGTATAGCTCTTTTTCAAACGACAAGGCTTGTTCTTTGGCGTGTAATATTTTTTCTTCAAACTCTTTCAAGTCTGGGGTAATAAAACGCTCAACATTCTTCAACGTCTGTTTTCGAATAAAATAATCAGGGGCTTTATCAGCCTGTGATCGAGGTATTTCAATGTAATAGCCGTGCACGCGGTTATAGCTTAATTTTAAGGTGTTTATCTGGCTGTTTTCTCGCTCCTGTTGTTCAAGGTCGAGTAAGAACTGGTCTGCGTTAGCGCTCATGTTTTGCAGTTCATCGAGTTTTTCATTGTAACCTTGAGCGATAACGCCTCCGTCACGAATCAGTACAGGTGGATTATCGATAATGGCACGTTCAAGTAGCTCGAAAAGGTCTTGGTGATTGCCTAGGTTTTTTGACAATGTGCTAATTCTAGGTGCGTCTAATTGAGTAAGCTGACTTTGTATATCAGGCAGTACTTTGAGCGTTTGCCTCAACACCACTAAATCGCGAGGACGTGCGGTAAGTAGTGCAATACGGCTAGTTATGCGCTCAATATCACCGGTTAGTTTCAATGCGTCTTGTATGCCATCTAGACAGTCAAATTGTCGAAGTTGCTCGATGGCTAAATAACGATGTTTAATCGTCGCTTGATGCCGTAAGGGCAGATGAACCCAGCGCCTCAATAGGCGAGTACCCATGGCAGTTTTACAACGGTTTAGCAGGCCAAATAAGGTAAAGTTTATATTGCCAGATGGGTGATAATCCAATTCTAGATGTTGCCGCGTCGCTTCATCAAGCAGTATAAAGTCAGATTGTTGACTAACTTTGATCGACTGCAAATGCGGTAGCGACGATTGGTAAGTATCTTTAAGGTACTGCAGTAATGCGCCGGCTGCTATAAGAGCTAACGGCATATTTTGACAACCAAAGCCTTGCAAGTCCTGTGTGCCAAATTGTTTGGTTAATAATCGTTGCGCTGTTTGAAGGTCAAAGTGCCAATCAGCCAATGGACAGAGCCCTTGTCGTGAGCTAAGTAGGCTTGAGAGGTTGCCATCTTCACTTAGCAATGTTTCTGCAGGGTTGATTCGTGCAATTTCGGTTCGCAGTGAAGATTCGTTTTCAATCTCTTGCAATACAAAGCGACCGCTAGCAACATCAATAGTGGCCAAGCCAAAACGCGATTTGTGTTCGTAAACAGCGCATAACAAACTGTCTTTATGCGAGTCTAATAAGGCGTCTTCGGTTAATGTGCCTGGTGTGATAACGCGTACAACTTTGCGTTCAACGAGGCCCTTTGATTGTTTTGGGTCGCTCACTTGTTCACAAATGGCAACTGACTCACCTGCTTTAATTAATTTTGCTAAGTAGCCGTCTGCTGCGTGATAAGGAATGCCAGCCATGGGTGTGCGTTGTCCGCCTGATTCACCGCGACTGGTTAGTGTGATGGACAATAATCCAGACGCTTTTACAGCGTCATCAAGAAAAAGTTCGTAGAAATCGCCCATGCGGTAAAATAATAGCGTATTAGGGTAATCTGCCTTGATGCGTAAAAATTGTTGCATCATTGGCGTATGAGTGGTTTTTTTATCTTTCGTTGGCATCTAAGCTGTTTAACAATCGTGTCACATAGCCGTTTATTGTAATGGAAAAAAGAACATCAAAAAGCGTATGAATGAGGAAATAACTAACCAAGTTGCTAAGCTCGCAAAAATATTGCGTGAACAAGGTCGCACTGTATCTGTGGCGGAGTCATGCACAGGCGGTTGGTTAGCAAAAGAATTAACGGATTTATCGGGAAGTAGTGAATGGTTCGTTGGCGGCGTGATCAGTTATAGCAACGAGGCCAAACAAAACGTATTGAACGTGGATGCCGAGTTATTAGACGGGTTTGGTGCCGTTAGCCAGCCGGTGGCTGAAGCAATGGCTGAGAATGTTCAGCGTATTTTTACCTCGTCTATAGCAGTATCCATTACGGGTATTGCAGGCCCCTCTGGTGGAACGACAGCTAAACCTGTTGGCTTAGTGTGGTTCGGTCTAAAAACAGAGGCAAAGGGCGTTGAATCCAGCTGCATGACTTTCCAAGGAAATCGAAATAACGTTAGGTTCCAAGCGGTTAATTTCGCCTTAGGCTTAATGATTCAAGCATTAGAAACATAAGCAATATCTAGGCGTATAAATCTTTATGCGAGCACGATGATTTATGTAATAATTCACGCTTAATTTAAATAATGCTTTTACAGGGAGTAAAGGCGCAAATAGGGGACAAAAAATGGACGAAAATAAGAAAAAAGCACTAAGCGCAGCATTACTGCAAATTGAAAAACAATTCGGCAAAGGGTCAGTTATGCGTATGGGTGATGGCACGTCTATCCCAGATATTGAAACGTACTCAACGGGCTCCATTGCACTAGATGTTGCATTAGGCGTCGGTGGCTTACCTCGTGGACGTGTTGTTGAAGTATATGGTCCAGAATCTTCAGGTAAAACAACGTTAACACTAGAAACCATCGCACAATGCCAAAAAGCGGGTGGTACGGCTGCGTTTGTTGATGCGGAACACGCTCTAGACCCTATTTATGCCGATAAATTAGGCGTTAATATGGATGATTTATTAGTGTCTCAACCAGACACGGGCGAACAAGCCTTAGAAATTGTAGACATGCTAGTGCGCTCTGGCGCAGTTGATATGGTGGTGATTGATTCAGTAGCAGCGTTAACACCAAGAGCTGAAATTGAAGGCGATATGGGCGATCACCACGTTGGGTTGCAAGCACGTTTAATGTCGCAAGCGTTAAGAAAATTAACCGGTAATATCAAGCGATCAAATGCTTTGGTTGTGTTTATTAACCAAATTCGCATGAAGATTGGCGTGATGTTTGGTAACCCTGAAACCACTTCGGGTGGTAATGCGTTAAAGTTTTACGCATCGGTTCGTTTAGATATCCGTCGCATTGGTGCGATTAAAAAGGGTGATGAGATATTGGGTAACGAAACACGCGTAAAAGTGGTTAAAAACAAAGTGGCGCCGCCCTTTAAACAAGCCTTATTTGAAATTATATATGACGAAGGTATCTCGCGTGAAGGTGAGTTAATTGATTTGGGTGTTAGTTTAGATTTAGTCGAAAAGGCAGGTTCATGGTATAGCTATGAAAACGCTAAAATTGGTCAGGGTAAAGACAATGCGAAAGCATTTATGCGCGAGAACCCAGATAAAGCGGCTGAATTAGAAACCAATATCAGAGCAGCGTTATTGCCTAAAAAAGAAACGGCACCCAAACCCAAATCCGCTGAAAAAACAGTGGGCGGGGCTTAACGTCTGAATAGCGATAAAAAACAACAAGCAACGGCAAGAGCCAGTTGTTTTGTGATGTTGGCAAGGCGTGAACATAGTGCACATGAGTTGGTTCAAAAGTTAAGTGCTAAGGGGTATGAACGCGAAGAAATCGAAACGACATTGGGCGAGTTTAAAGAAAAAAATTGGCAAAGTGATAATCGTTTTGCCGAAAGTTATAGTCGTTCACGGTTACATAAAGGGTTTGGCCCTATACGCATTAAGATGGAACTAAGAGAACGTGGAGTTGATGCTAGTATCGACAACGTTTTTGAACACGCACCAGATTGGCAACAATTACTTGTAGAGCTACATAGTAAGAAATACGGGAATCAATCCCCGATGGATATGAAGGAACGAGCAAAAAGAACGCGATTTTTTTTACATAAAGGTTATTCACACGAGATGATTAATCAATTATTTAATAGCATGGCGTTAAAAGGTTAGACGTAATGAAGACATTAAGCAGCGCAGAGATTAGAACAGCCTTTTTGACGTATTTTAATGCGCGTGGCCACGAAATTGTGCCGTCAAGTTCTTTGGTGCCTAGCAATGATCCAACGTTACTATTCACCAACGCAGGTATGGTTCAGTTTAAAGATGTTTTTCTGGGTCAAGAGAAGCGTGCATACACAACAGCTACGTCATCTCAACGCTGTGTTAGAGCGGGTGGCAAACATAACGACCTCGAAAATGTCGGCTATACCGCACGCCATCACACCTTCTTCGAAATGTTGGGTAACTTCAGTTTTGGTGACTACTTCAAGCAAGATGCGATTAAGTATGCTTGGGACTTTCTGGTAAATGAATTAGGTATTTCTGCTGAAAAGCTTTGGGTTACCGTGTTTGATGAAGACCCAGAGGCTGAAAAAATTTGGTTGCAAGATATTGGTATTGATTCAAATCGGCTGTCACGGATTGGTGCTAAAGATAATTTCTGGTCGATGGGTGATACAGGGCCGTGTGGACCGTGTTCAGAAATATTCTATGACCATGGCGAAGACGTTGCTGGCGGTCCACCGGGTACACCAGAAGAAGATGGCGACCGTTACGTGGAAATCTGGAACTTGGTTTTCATGCAATATGATAGAGATGCTAAAGGCAAATTAACGCCGCTACCTAAACCGTCTGTAGATACCGGTATGGGCTTAGAGCGGGTGGCTGCGATATTACAAAACGTACACAATAATTACGACATTGAATTATTTCAGGCGCTTATACAGGAAGCCGCCAAACTTACACATTCAAGTGATTTAACACATACCTCGCTGCGCGTTTTAGCCGACCATATACGTTCTTGTGCGTTTTTAATTTTAGATGGCGTGCTACCTTCGAATGAAAGGCGAGGCTATGTGCTGCGACGAATTATTCGTCGTGCGATTAGACACGGATATAAGCTGGATACCACTGAAGCATTTTTCTTTAAATTGGTTCAACCTTTGGCGCAACAAATGGGCGATGCTTATCCTGAACTGGTTGAACAGTCTGAGCGAATAAGTCATATTTTATTAAAAGAAGAACAACGTTTTGCCGAAACCTTAGAGCACGGCATGACGTTGTTAGAAGAAAGTGTGAAGTCCCTAAAAGATGGCGTTATTGCCGGTGAAACTGCGTTCAAGCTATACGATACATTTGGTTTCCCGGTGGATTTAACCGCTGATTTTGCTAGAGAACACGCGTTAACTGTCGATATGGCGGGTTTTGATGCCGCCATGAAAGCACAGCGTGAACGCGCGCGGGCATCCAGCTCGTTTGGCTCGGAATTATCCGAGCTTCCCGATATTAAAGACTCAACCGATTTCACGGGTTACCAATCCTTGCAATCAACATCGGTTGTTGCTCACTTATTTAAAGAAGCTAACGAAGTGTCCACCATGCAGACAGGAGATGCCGGTTTAGTGGTGTTAGATTCAACACCTTTTTATGCTGAATCAGGCGGCCAAGTGGGCGATAAGGGCGAACTAACAACACCTGCAGCAACGTTTAACGTGCTGGATGTACAACAACGTGGTGATGTGTATTTTCATATCGGTGAAGTTGTAAAAGGTGAGTTTAGTACAGGTGATACAGTTGAAGCAGCCGTTAACAGAAGTAGCCGACGAGCTACTGCAGCTAATCACTCTGCGACTCATCTATTACACGCAGCGTTGCGTGAAGTGCTGGGTGACCACGTAACGCAAAAAGGCTCGTTGGTGTCAGCAGACCGTTTGCGATTCGACTTTAGTCATTTTGAACCGATTTCAAAACAACAACTCATAGGCATCGAACGCTTAGTCAATAGGCAGATTCGTTTTAATGTGGACGTAGAAACACTAATAACGGATCAAAAAACAGCCGTTGCCAATGGCGCGATGGCGTTGTTTGGTGAAAAATATGGTGATGAAGTTCGTGTATTGAAAATGGGTGGTTTTTCGACAGAACTGTGTGGTGGTACGCACGTCAACAGAGTCGGTGATATTGGCTTTATGAAAATAATATCGGAAAGCGGCATAGCATCAGGTGTGCGTCGTATCGAAGCAATTGCTGGCGAGGGAGCTTTAGCCTGGGTAGAAGGCAATGAGCAAACATTACTTAATATTGCGGCTGCCGTTAAAGGAAACCGCGATTCTGCTTTAGATAAAGTAACGCAAATCCAAGAGAAGAATAAAGCACTAGAGAAAGAATTAGAGCAACTTAAGTCACAGTTAGCGAAATCGGCTGGTGGTGATTTAGTCAGTCAAGCCGTTGATGTTGATGGTATTAACGTGTTGGCAGCGCATATTGAAGGAAGCGATGGCAAAACACTGCGTGATCTGGTGGATCAACTAAAGGATAAGTTAGGTAACGCGGCTGTTGTACTGGCCACGGTTCAAGGCGATAAGGTTACTTTAATTGCTGGGGTGTCTAAAGAACAAACCAATCGTATCAAAGCAGGTGCTTTGGTTAATGCGGTGGCTCAACAGGTAGGTGGTAAAGGCGGTGGTCGTCCTGATATGGCGCAAGCAGGGGGTAATAACCCAGCGGCGTTAAAAGATGCCTTACAATCTGTTCCAGAGTGGGTCAAACAACAACTTAATTAAATAGTATGGCATTACACGTTCATAAATATGGTGGTACTTCAGTAGGCACTGCGGATAAAATCCAAAGTGTCGCACAAAAACTCGTTGATGAGAAAAACAAAACAGGCAATGACCTAGTCGTTGTCGTTTCTGCTATGAGCGGTGAAACAAATCGTATGACCGATCTCGCTAAACAAATGCAAACAGCGCCGTCGGCAAAACAAATGGACGTGTTGTTATCAACAGGCGAACAGGTGACGATTAGTTTGCTTTGCATGGCCTTAGAAGACTTGGGTCAAAGTGCTGTGTCGTATACCGGTAGTCAGGTAAAAATAATTACCGATGACTCACACACGAAAGCACGGATTGAAGATATCCATACCGATAAAATTAACGCAGATCTCGCCACGGGTAATATTGTGGTGGTCGCTGGATTTCAGGGTATTACGTCAGAAGGCGCGATAACAACGCTAGGCCGCGGTGGTTCGGATACCACGGCTGTTGCGCTTGCTGCGGCACTAAAAGCCGATGAATGCCGCATTTATACAGACGTAGATGGCGTGTATACAACTGACCCAAGAGTTGAACCAAAAGCGCGCAAATTAAACAAAATAACGTTTGAAGAAATGCTAGAAATGGCAAGTTTGGGTTCAAAGATTTTGCAAATTCGCTCTGTAGAGTTTGCTGGAAAATACAATGTTCCATTACGTGTTCTATCGACCTTTGTTGATGGGGAAGGCACGTTAATTACATACGAGGATGAGGAGATGGAAAAAGCATTAATATCAGGTATTGCCTTTAACCGCGATGAAGCAAAAGTAACGCTATCAGGTGTGCCTGATATGCCAGGCGTCGCGTCAGCAATTTTAAAGCCCATATCAGAAGCGAATATCGAAATTGATATGATTGTGCAAAATATTGCTGAAGATAAAACCACCGATTTTACATTTACAGTACATAGAAATGATTACCAAAAAACGATGCACATATTGCAAAATATTTGTACCGAATTGGGCGCCAAAAAAGTAGATGGTGACGATAAAATTGTCAAAGTATCTATTGTCGGTGTTGGTATGCGTTCACACGCAGGTATCGCAAGCCAAATGTTTGCTACATTAGCAGATGAAGGTATCAATATACGTATGATTTCCACATCAGAAATCAAAATTTCTGTCGTGGTTGATGAGAAATATTTAGAGTTGGCGGTTAGGTCTTTGCACGAATCATTTGGTTTATCGCAAGAATAATCGTCACTTGCTAGCTGTTTGCAAATAGCTAGCTATGTTAGAATAATCACCAATAATAAGAAAAAATATAGTTTGGTTGGCAACGCTTTAGGGAACTGAAGCAAAAAGGAGAAAGTTATGCTTATTTTAACGCGTAAAGTTGGTGAATCCCTTATTATTGGTGATGATGTATCAATCATCGTACTAGGGGTTAAAGGAAATCAAGTAAGGATTGGAGTTGATGCACCTAAAAGCATTTCTGTTCATCGAGAAGAGATTTACAACAAAATTCAAGCTGAAAAGAATTCTGAAGGCAACATATAACCAGTAATACATTCCGGAGAGATGGCCGAGCGGCTGAAGGCGCTCCCCTGCTAAGGGAGTATGGGTTTTATAGCCCATCGAGGGTTCGAATCCCTCTCTCTCCGCCATTGTTGTCAGCCTAAAATCAGAGTTATTCTTTACGTAATAAACAGTTGTTTATGCTCCAATTCAAGTGGTTTTTTGCTTGACCTTTATGGTGAGCAGAATACAATAGCCCCCCTCATGCGCCTGTAGCTCAGCTGGATAGAGTACTCGGCTACGAACCGAGCGGTCAGGAGTTCGAATCTCTTCAGGCGCGCCATACAAGCAATACGACCCGCTTCTGCGGGTTTTATTTTATTTGCAGCTATTATTTTGACGCTGTTGGTACCAAAAACCCACATATAGATAACGATATTTATTGTCTTATTTTTAAGTATTTAATCGTATTAATTCGCTAACAAGTTGATTTTTTTAACTTTTTGACTTTTCAGTGACTTTCATGCATTGCACAATATCTAGTTAATTTTAAAAAAAATAACACATCATCTTGTGTTTTACCCAAAAAACTTTTAATCTAAGGACTTGGGTTGGTAAGGAATATCACACCTGTATTTATTATAAAAACAAGTACTAAAGGGGAGTTATGAGCACAGTTAATCTTAAGGTCGTTAAAGCACAAGCCGCTGATATTGAATTTCAATCAGCATCATTAGATATATGGGATAAGAAGTATTGCTTAAAAAAGCAAGATGGAACGCCCGTTGATGCAAATATTGAAGAAACGTATAACCGTGTTGCTACCGCTATTTCAGACGTTGAAGAAACAGACGAGAAAAAGCAATATTGGCACGATGAGTTTGTTTGGGCGTTACAACACGGCGCTATTCCAGCGGGCCGTATTATCTCAAATGCAGGTGCTAGTGCGTATAAGCCAGCTACGTCTACGATTAACTGTACGGTGTCGGGCTCTATCACCGATTCTATGGACGATATTCTTGGTAAAACACACGAAGCAGGTTTAACGCTTAAAGCGGGTTGTGGTATTGGTTATGAGTTTTCAACGCTACGCCCAAAAGGTGCGTATGTATCGGGTGCGGGCGCTAATACATCGGGTCCGTTATCGTTTATGGATATCTTTGACAAGATGTGTTTTACCGTGTCATCTGCCGGTGGTCGCCGTGGCGCGCAAATGGCAACGTTTGATGTGTCTCACCCCGATGTGCGAGATTTCGTTCGCGTAAAGCGCGAAGACGGCCGCTTACGCCAATTTAATCTGTCACTCCTTATTACAGACGATTTTGTACAAGCAGTAAAAGACGATGCAGATTGGCCGTTAGTGTTCCCTATGTCAGCCAAAGAATTAGCATCAGGCGACATAGACTTTAACGATACAGACAAAGTAGTGTGGCGTGATTGGCCCATTACAGAGGGTTATAAAGTGAATGACGAAGGGTTAGTGGCGTGCCGTATCTACAATGTCATTAAAGCCCAGCGCTTATGGGAAACCATCATGGCGTCTACTTACGATTATGCAGAGCCAGGATTTATCCTTATCGATAAAGTGAACGAAATGAACAACAACTGGTTCTGCGAAAATATTCGTGCGACCAATCCGTGTGGCGAGCAACCATTACCCGCGTATGGCTCATGCTTATTGGGCTCAATTAACCTCACCAAGTTTGTGCTAGATCCGTTCACCAAGGACGCTAAGTTCGACTGGGATTCCTTCCGTAAAACAGTTGGTATCTTTACCCGTATGCTTGATAACGTGGTTGAAATCAACGGCTTACCATTGCAAGGTCAACGCGATGCAATTGTAAACAAACGCCGTCACGGCATGGGCTTTTTAGGTTTAGGCTCAACCCTTACCATGTTGGGTATTCCTTACGGTGAAGAAAAGTCTGTCGATTTCACCGAGGAAGTCAGTAAGCAACTCGCCGTTACCGGTTGGGAAGCAGGCCTAGAACTCGCCAAAGAAAAAGGCCCGGCGCCGATTATGGATGAAGACTTTGAAGTGACCGGTGATATGCTGCGTAAACGCCCAGAAATGGAAGCCGATGGATACAAACTAGGCGACACGATAAAAGGCCGACTATTGCACGCAAAATACAGTCGATACATGCAGCAAATCGCTAGCGTAGCGCCAAAACTGGTCGACGAGCTCGCTGAAGTTGGCGCACGTTTTACCCACCATAGTTCTATCGCACCAACCGGTACTATTTCATTATCATTGGCGAATAACGCCAGTAATGGTATTGAGCCAAGCTTTGCGCACCATTACGCGCGTAACGTTATTCGTGAAGGCCGTAACGCAAAAGAAAAAGTAGACGTGTACTCATTTGAGTTATTGGCGTACCGCACGCTTATTAACGAAAAAGCCATGCCATATTCAGAAGTAGCCGAAGAAAAACTACCGGACTACTTCGTAACAGCAGAAACTATTAAACCTAAACAACACGTAGATATTCAAGCAGCCGCACAAAAATGGATTGATTCATCTATTTCAAAAACGGCTAACGTACCAACAGATTTTGCGTTTGATGAATTTAAAGACATCTATCTTTATGCGCACGAAAAAGGCCTAAAAGGTTGCACCACGTTCCGCTTTAATCCCGACGTATTCCAAGGTGTATTGGTCAAAGAATCCGACTTAGAAAACACCACTTATCGTTTCAGCCTAGAAGATGGCACAACGCTCGAAGCCAAAGGCAATGAAATGGTCGAATACGAAGGGGAATCGCATACCGCCGCTAACCTGTACGACGCCTTAAAAGAAGGCTACTACGGTAAATTTTAAGATAGCGGACAAGGATCAGGAGAATGACAATGACACATAAAATTTTACAAAACATAACAAGTTACGAAGTGGTTAAAAAAGAAGAACCCGTCGTAGAACAAGCCGCAACGTCTGATGAAAAAAGCAATGTAATCCAAATGCACGAAAGCCTCGCCAGGCCAGAAATGCTCTTGGGTTCAACCTATAAAATCAAAACACCCTTATCCGAGCACTCGCTGTACATAACGATTAATGATTTAGTGCTAAACCAAGGCACAGAACACGAACAACGCCGCCCATTTGAAGTGTTTATTAACTCCAAAAACATGGATCACTTCCAGTGGATAGTCGCACTAACCCGCATTATGTCCGCCGTGTTCAGAAAAGGTGGCGATATCACCTTCCTAGTAGAAGAGTTACGTTCCGTGTTCGACCCAAGCGGTGGCTACTTTAAAAAAGGCGGTAAATTTATGCCGTCATTAGTCGCTGAAATTGGCGACGTGGTTGAGTCGCACTTGAAACTCATTGGTTTGATAAAAACCGAAGAAATCAGCGAGCATCAACAAAAAATCATGGATGAAAAGCGCGCCCAGTTTGAAGCCGAAAAACAAGCAAAAGACCCCGAACCAGAAGCAGAAGGCGCAGCAGCTTTTCCAGAAGGCTCGCAGTTATGCACCAAGTGTAATACCAAAGCCATGATTAAAATGGATGGCTGTATGACGTGTTTGAATTGTGGGGATAGTAAGTGTGGGTAATTAATATAGGTTGAAAATAAAGTGCAAGATGAGATTATAAGAAAGGTTACGGATGAAAATACTTTATGGACGAAAGCTGGGCTTTTTTGTGGAATTTTTTTAATTATTCTTTTACCTGTAAAAGGTATATCTAGTGAATATCATACGAGCATTACAATATTTCTTCTTTCGTCATGGTTGTTGTGTTGGGCATTAAAAAATAAATTAAAAAGCTTTGATAAAGGTAAGGTTGGCATATTAATTTGTATCAAGAGCGAAGATTTATCATTAGACAAGCAAGTTAGAGTAGATTTAATTCAAAAATTAAAAGACTCGCTTATAAGTGGTAATGAGAATGATTTCGCTGATATTTTAATAGCGCCGTATTTCATATCCAAAAACATAAAAGATCTTGCGGCTGGGCAAACTCTTTTGCACAGATGCAAAGGACATTTGTTGATTTATGGAGATGTAAAAAAGAGAGGTCATAGACATGAACTTTCAGTAAAAGCATATGTAAGACATGCACCGCTAACAGATGAAGACCAACAAAGGTTTAAAGAAGAAATTTCCTCTGGCTGGGCTTCTAAATACAAGTTGGAAAATGCTGAAACAATTTATGAGTTATTCGAAATTACAGCTGAACGTGTTGCGTTAAGTTCCAAGTACATTTTAGCATTAGCTGCCTTTGCTTCTTCTGACTACCAGAGGTCTAAAATTTTATTTGAAGATGTTAGAAAGGTATTACGTACACTACCAAATACAAAAAACCCACCTATTAGGGCAATTAAAACTGGTACAACATCTGTATTGAATACAATATATATACATCTCTGTGGAATAACGCTTGCGAAGTGGCATATCACTAGGTGCTTGCAAGAGATATCAATTATTGATGGTTATCTGAGGAGTGTATTTGGTGCTTATAAAAAGGATCCAGGCTATTTAACGTTACAAGCTATTGTTTACGTGGTTAAGAGCAATGATTTCTATCAAGCTAAGAAATCACTAAAAAGTATAAAGGTGAAGCATAGAGATGTTTTATGGCATTTAAATATGGGTTTTATAGAAGCGGGTAAAGGTTCAGAGGCTAATCTATTTACTTGTTATATGGCTGCCATGAAAATGGATGAGTCATCGGAAGATGAATTAACTTTGGTTAAAATTGCTGAGCTAGAAAATTTTATATGCTGGTATTCGATGCAAAATAATTCGCTACTGTTTCAGTTTCTTTTAGGTCTCTTAAATGAAAACTTTAAAGGTGATATGTTGAAAGCAAGAGAGGATTATATTGTTTTTGCTAATGCTGGTGGGTCTAGTAAATTTCCTCGTTCCCTTGAATACGCTAAAAAATCAATAGGGTCAGATTTGATTGATTTTATCCAATGAAAAACGTCGTAACAAGTATTGTTTCTTCGGTATGGCTTAAAGGTGTAATAAGTCAAAAGTTAAATATTTGGAGAATATTTGGGGTCAGAGAATATTTGGGGTCAGAGTAAAAACTTGGAGAATATTTGGGGTCAGAGTAAAAACTCTCAAAATATTCATACGGTAAACTGATCGGAGTAGAGATAAAGGGATTCCAGTGGTAAATCGAACCAGAGTACATATTAATACGCGCCGCCCGCGAACGGCCGAGTTGAGCGGCAATAGCTTAAAGAACCTTTGCTTGGTGAATCA
>NVUJ01000018.1 GCA_002733135.1 Cycloclasticus sp.
AAGCTTAGAGGCTTTTAGCAACCAAGAGGCATACGCCGCATAATCTTCATCACTCGCAAAGCAAGGCTGGCGATTATTGCCGCGCTGAATAATGTGCTGTAGAATGCCCACTGGGCAAAGTCGAGGTAAGCGAGCCATCATGTTCCTCCTTGAATAAAATGTCTTATTGGATCAAACAATAATATAACGGTTATCAGGCGTGTTGGGAGTTTTTACTCTGACCCCAAATATCCCAAATATCGGACCCCAAATATTCCAATATCTCCAAATATCTCCAAATATCTAACATCGTCACGACCATGCAGGCCAACGGCATCGATAAAATATTTAGGGTCAGAGTAAAAACTATCAAGTCGTCTTCGCTTTGGCCCGGGAAGTTTTTACTCGGACCCCAAATACTCGATTGATTTACCCCGCTTCCAATAAAATCTTGTTTACGACATCCTGTCATCTCTATTCCTGCGCGTGGTTGTGTTTTATAAACATAGTGTCAGCTAATGCTAAAAAAGAGTCAAGAACTCGATCCGTTTATTCAAACAGTCAACTGTGAATATTTTGGTTTTGGCAGTGAAATAAAAACCCCAGGTTTCACAACATCTTTTTTTCCATTGTTCGCACTCCTCATCAGATTGGAACAACCTAACTTGCTGCTTTGCTTGCCAAAACGTTTCACCGAAGAGTTCACCTATTTGCTGATACAAACGTATTGCAACAGGCAAATACTCTTCTACGTGTTCTGTTTTAACCAGCCGTTTACTCGTTATGGGGTTAATTAACCCTGCTGCCGTGCGCGACGCCGTGTGTTTCAAGCTGGGATCGACGATTAATACCGAGTGCCCTGCTTGAAGTAAACGCCAGCCTAATAAGCTACCCGCCAGTCCTTGCCCAACAATTAAAATATTTAGTTTTTTTGTCATTGTCTTAGCCTTAAGCTAACAAACAGTAGAGGCTTGATTGGAGGTAAAACACATTATAAAAATTCATCAGACTAGCGTATCAAAACCCTTTAGTTAATTCAGAACAACTGACTCAAATAATCGTGGTTTATTTATGTTCCGATTTAAAACCTAGCATTATGGTTATTCTAAATTAAACCTTATAATTTACGCTTTTCAACAAAACCAGCTTATGTCCACTACCTCAATGCCAGTCAATTTTAAAGACCTTGGCCTTATCCCGCCTTTGTTGGCTCGGTTAACTGAGCTTAACTATCAGCAACCAACTCCTATTCAAGCTCAGGCCATCCCTATTGTTTTAGCTGGGCGTGACATAATTGCAGGGGCCAATACGGGTTCTGGCAAAACAGCCACGTTTGCACTGCCGATATTGCAGCGCTTACACGCTAACAAACCACTCGCTGATAAAAACAATGACGGTAATTATGTTACCGCGCTGATTTTGGTGCCTACGCGTGAACTGGCGAAACAAATTGCAAACAACATTAAATCTTACGCCCGACACCTTAATGGCACGATTAAAACAGTGTCTGTTTTTGGTGGTGTATCCGTAAATACTCAAATGCTCGCGTTGCGTGGCGGCACGGATATTTTGGTGGCAACGCCCGGCCGCTTACTCGATTTAATTTCAAGCAACGCCATTAAGCTCGGCAAGGTTAAAACGCTGGTACTTGATGAAGCCGACAGGATGTTAAGCCTTGGCTTTAATGATGAATTGTCTGCGCTATTAGCGTTATTACCAACGACAAAACAAACGTTATTATTTTCAGCGACCTTTCCAGAAAAAGTACAAACATTAACCCAAGAGTTACTGAACAACCCCGTTGAAATACAATTACAAAGTGCTGATGCCAGCACGTTAATTCAACGCGTTTTTACCGTTAATAAAGGCCAAAAAACGGCCCTTCTAGCGCATTTAATTAAGCAAGATGAATGGCGACAAGTGCTTATTTTCGTTAATGCCAAAAACAACTGTAATCACCTAGCTAAAAAACTGGCCAAGCGCGGTATTGCCGCAGACGTGTTTCATGGTGATAAAACTCAGGCCGCTCGTGACCGTGCGCTTGGGGCGTTTAAAGCCGGTGAGATTGATGTATTAATTGCAACGGATATTGCCGCCCGTGGGTTAGACATAGACAAGCTACCGGTGGTCATCAATTTTGATTTACCAAGAAGCCCATTAGACTACATGCACCGAATTGGCCGAAGCGGCCGCGCCGGTGAAGTGGGCCTTGCATTGTCGCTCATTGACTATGAAGATTATCACCATTTCAAGATCATCGAAAAGAAAAACAATATTCGACTGGAGCGTGAGCAAGTGCCAGGATTTGAAGCGGATGAAGTCATCCATGATGATATTTTAGCCGCAAATAAACCGATGGCAAAGCCTGAAGGCACCGGTAAGAAAAAACGCAAAAAACAAAGCCGCGCTTAATACCAATAACTCATTTAACTCCCTTACCTACGTCCTGTAGGCAAAAGAGCCACTCGCCCTAAGACGAAAACCTTTCACTGGCAATGACAACGTTTTTCGTTTTAAGGATGGTTTGCCGCTATACATTGCTTGTGCGGCAACAGGTATAATGCCTGGCCTCCTCCCTTTGCTGGACGTTAGTATGAATGATGAGATTGATTACAAGAATAGCCCTCTGCATGGCCTTAGTTTAAAAAACTTATTAACTGAAATAGTTGATCATTACGGTTTTGAAATTCTTTTTGCTTATTTAAATATCAATTGCTTTAAGACCAATCCCGGCATTGCGTCTAGCATTAAGTTTCTTAAAAAAACGACGTGGGCCTGTGAAAAGGTTGAAGCATTCTATTTGTATGAATTTAAAAGTTTACCCAAAGTGTCTTCTGAACAGTTTTCATTGTCGCCTAGGGATCGAATTATTCCTGACGACCAAACACCGAGAGAGCCTGCTGAATTGAGTTTAGAAGATGCTGAACAATTGCGCGGAAAACGTGTAGCGAAAGCAGCCGAATATAATCAAAGTGCGATGCATCATTCGAGCTCTGGCAAGCGTTATGATGCTAACCGAGGCCGACGCTCAGACAACAGTGATAGTCATCATTACGAAAAGAGTGAACATGAATCGTTGGACTCTGCAGATGCCGCTGATGAGGAGTATGAAGACCCTTGGGCTAAGTGGAGATAAAACCGAGCAGTAGACTTAAACGAGGCAATCGGGGATAGACACGGGGTTAATCCTAATACAACCACTGTTAACTTTTTCTATCAAAAACACCATGAAACCCTTTCACTTAGGCTTTAACCCCATTTATTCAGAAGATGCTCCAACACTAGACGATATTAGCGTATTGGTTGACGATTCAATCCTTGAATTTGGCGCACCTTGGTGCGGACACTGTAAAGCCGCTGAACGTGCTGTTGAAGAAGCGCTTAAAAAACTCACTGATCTACCTCACATAAAAGTATACGACGGTAAAGGTAAAAAATTAGGCCGTGCGTTTAAGGTGACGCTTTGGCCAACGTTAATTCTATTGCGTGATGGTGTTGAGGTGGTGCGACTTATTCGCCCCACCCAAGCTGGCGAGGTACAGCAATTATTAGCGCGTTAACCTTGTTTATTATTGCGGTTAACTTGCTGACAATCAATTGACACTGTTGCGCAACACGCTATACTAAAAAGATGATCAAGTCCTTCAAACATAAAGGCTTAGAGAAGTTTTATTCTTCTGGTAGTACGAAAGGCATTCAGGCAAAACATGCTAAAAAACTTCGCATGCAACTTATAGCCCTAAATACTGCATACCACATTGAAGACCTTGATATCCCGGGCTATCGATTACATCAGTTGAAAGGTAATATCAAAAAATGCTGGTCAATTACGGTTAGTGCAAATTGGCGTATTACTTTTGAATTTTCCGATGGCAATATTTACATTGTTAACTATGAGGACTATCACTAATGACTATGCACAACCCTCCCCACCCTGGCGAGTTCATACAAGCTACTTACATGGAGCCCTTTGGTTTAAGTTGTCGTTATTTAGCATCTCAACTCAACGTGGCAGCATCTACTCTTAACAGAGTGTTAAAAACGCAAAGCGGTGTTAGCCCAGAAATGGCGCTTCGCCTTTCTAAAGCTTTAGGCCGCAGCCCAGAAAGCTGGCTTTCTATGCAGGACGCTTATGATTTATGGCAAGCAAAAAAACGTATTAAACTTGATGATGTCCAAAGAGTACACATTAACGCCGCATAGCGTCGTGGTGAGGTACAACAATTAAAAGCGCGTTAAGTTGTGGTTTAATGCTGAGTAACCCTGTTACCCCAGATTTGTTTTAAGCGTTTATCGCGCCCACAGCTATAGCGGTAAAATTTATAGCGAACAGGATTGGTTTTGTAATAGTTTTGATGGCCTGCTTCTTTACCTTTAATGGGGTAAAACGTACTTTGCAGAAGTATCGGCGTGACGACTGTTTGGTTAGCGAACTCTTTAACAACCGCTTGACGTGTTGACTCTGCGATCACTCTTTCTGCATCATTAGCAACAAATATGGCGCTGAGGTAACTGTGGCCTTTGTCGCAAAATTGCCCCCTTGCATCGAACGGGTCTACATTCACCCAAAAATGATCAATGATGCCTTGGTAGCTAACCACCTTAGGATCGTAGGTTATTTCAACCGCTTCATAGTGGCCTTTGTGATTGCCGTTGTAGGTTGGGTTTTGTATTTCACCACCGGTAAAGCCTGAGACCACATCTGATACGCCATCTAGTTTTTCAAAATCTGACTCCATACACCAAAAACATCCACCGGCCAGAATTGCTTTGTCGGCTGATGCATTTGAAATAGGTACTAGAGATGCCAGTAGCAGAATTAGGTATGCGAATTTTGTTTTCATAGGGAAGGCCTTTAATGAATGGATATGCAATAAGACAGCTTATGACGACTACTTATTACAGCTAGTAGAAAGAATTTTTCAACCCAATCGGTTTATAGTAATACTAGACTGATTTAATGGTGGAGAAAACGATGACACAATCACGTATTGAAATTGAATTCCCTGGGCATGATGGCACCAAGCTATCTGGGCTGCTAGAAGTGCCAGAGAGTAAAACTCAAGCATACGCTTTATTTGCCCATTGTTTTACGTGCAGTAAAAACATAGCTGCGGCTACTCGAATTTCCCGCACTCTAAAAGAAAATGGCATTGCCGTTTTGCGCTTTGACTTTACCGGTTTAGGCAACAGTGATGGCGATTTTGCTAACACTAACTTTTCGTCTAACGTTCAGGATTTATTGGCTGCTACAGAGTACTTACGTGAGTATTACCAAGCGCCGGCCTTACTCATTGGCCATAGTTTAGGCGGCGCTGCGGTTCTAAAAGCAGCATTGGATATTCCTGAAGCTGTTGGTGTTGTGACGATTGGCGCACCGTTTGGCGCTGAGCACGTGATGAAACAATTTAAAGGCCAAGCAGATGAGATTGAAGCCAATGGTGTTGCTGAGGTAGATTTAGCTGGCAGAAAATTTACCATCCAAAAACAATTTTTGGATGATTTAAAAAGCCAAAATACCAACGGAATAGCACAACTTAAAAAAGCACTGTTAATCTTTCATTCTCCCGTTGATCAGACCGTTTCTATTAACGAAGCTGAAAAAATATACGTTGCCGCTAAACACCCTAAAAGCTTTATTTCGTTAGATAATGCAGATCACCTGTTATCGCATAAAGAAGACGCCGCTTACGTGGCCGATAATATAAGTGCCTGGGCTAACCGCTATCTTACTGAACACAATATTCTAAGCTCCCTAGAATCTGATGTATCTGCTGGCAACGTGGTTATTGATGAAAAAAATCACTACTTCACTCGCAAAGTTACCACTGATGCTCACCAATGGATTGCTGATGAGCCTACGTCGGTTGGTGGAAGCAACCTTGGACCCGACCCCTACGAACACCTTCTTGCAGCATTAGGTACGTGCACGTCTATGACCATTCGGATGTACGCAAATTTGAAGAAAATTCCGCTAGATGATGTGAGTGTTGAATTGTCCCATTCGCGCGCACACGGTGAAGATTGCAAAGCCTGTGACGATGAACATCAAAAAATTGACGTGATTGATCGACGCATTTCTCTTACGGGCAACTTATCGGATGATGATAAACAAAAGCTACTGGTTATTGCCGACAAGTGCCCTGTCCATAAAACGTTGCATAACAAACTACTTGTTCAGTCTGAATTAGTTAACAAATAAGTCGTTAAGGTTCGATGTAAGTAAAATACTTTCTTTTTTAAACCTTTCTTTTTGAGATGAAACCCACCCATTCCGATGTAATTGTTATTGGCGCTAGCGCAGCGGGCTTAATGTGCGCTATTGAAGCCGGTACACGTGGCCGCAAGGTGATTGTGTTGGACCACGCCAATAAAGCGGGTAAGAAGATTTTAATGTCTGGCGGTGGGCGCTGTAATTTCACCAATTACAATGTTGATGCGGATAATTTCATCTCGCATAATCCGCATTTTTGTAAATCGGCCATTAGCCGTTACACGCAATGGGATTTTATTGCGATGGTCAGTGACTACAACATCCCTTTTCACGAACGCAAACATGGGCAGTTGTTTTGTGATGACAGCTCTAAAGATGTTCTTGCGATGTTGCTATCTGAGTGTGCCAGTGCAGGCGTTGAAATTCGGTTATCTTGCGATATTTTAGGCGTTGAGCAGGCTGACGATGACGCCTTTAGCATTAACACCAGCGTGGGGAAATTTATCGCTGAATCACTGGTTGTTGCGACCGGTGGCTTATCCATCCCCAAAATGGGTGCTACGCCTTTTGGTTACCAACTGGCTAAACAGTTCGGCCACCACATTTGGCCAACCACGGCTGGGCTTGTGCCGTTTACCGTGCAGCCAACTGATAAAGCGTGGTTAGCGGAATTGTCCGGTATTGCGATTGATTGCTTGGTGAGCAATGAGCGTGCTGATTTTAGAGAAAATATTTTACTTACGCACCGCGGCTTAAGCGGCCCTGCCATTTTGCAGATTTCCTCTTATTGGAATGCTGGCGAAGCGGTAACGATTAATCTATTGCCTGAATTAGACGTGTACCCGTATTTGATTGCTCGACAAAGCGAACAGCCCAATACCTCACTTAAAAACACTTTATCCGAGCATTTGCCTAAACGATTTTTAAGCGCTTATTTAGCCAGCGAGGGTATTGATGAGCCGTTACAGTCGTTCTCGCAGCAACGTTTGCAAACCACAGCCAACAAGCTTAACGCATGGGTATTTAAACCCAACAGCACGGAAGGTTACCGCACTGCAGAAGTGACGTTGGGCGGGGTTGATTGTGATGAGATATCATCAAAAACAATGGAAAGCAAAAAGGCTAATAAGCTGTATTTTATAGGCGAAGTTGTTGATGTAACGGGCTGGTTAGGTGGCTACAATTTCCAATGGAGTTGGTCATCTGGCTGGTGCGCTGGGCAAGTTGTATAATTATTGATTCTCGAGCTCTTGCTGACGCTGGTTGGCACTTTTCTGTAATACATTTTCTATATTACGCGTTTTATCTAAGGCATTTATATGCCCATCAAACACCGTCTTTTTGTCTTGCTCTGCTTTAGTTGCGCTGCCATCATTACCGCAGGCCGTTAAGGAAAGTAACCCAATCATTAATAACATTGACAGAGATCGTTGCACGAAAGCTCTTTTGCTCCCACACCGTGTTAAAAAAGTACCCAAAGCACTCTCTACGCTCACGGGGCAGGCTGTGCTCAATCGATTATTTACTTCAGTAAACTCCCTTTTTTCGCGCATTTTTGCCTTGTTTGAAAGCAAAACCTCCTTCCCTGCAAGCGTCTCTGATAAATACTTCATTGTTGTTGCTCCCGACGTTATTCAAAATAACTCTTGATGTTTTTATTACAACCTCTCACGTGCTATTTGCATAGCGTTTTTTGCTTCCAAAGTAGAAACACGGCCGGCAATATCAATAGTGAAAAAATCAATGTACTGGTCATTCCACCTACCATTGGCGCAGCAATTCGGCGCATCACCTCGGAGCCTGTGCCACCACCGAACATAATGGGCAATAAACCTGCTATCACTGCCGTTACTGTCATCACGATGGGGCGAATACGCTTTAGTGAGCCCGCCACAACGGCCATTTTTATGTCTTTTATGGTAACATCTCGTTGTTCGTTATTTACTTCTTCAAGCTGCTCTTGTAAGGCCTGATTTAAGTAAACTAACATCACCACCCCTATTTCTATCGCAACGCCAGCGAGTGCGATAAAGCCAACGGCAACGGCAACTGATAGATTGTAGTCCAGCAAATAAAGCAACCAAATGCCGCCGATAAGTGACATGGGTAAGGTGCCTAAAATAATGGCGACTTCCGTTAAGTTCCTGAAATTAAGGAACAACAATATAATGATGACCGCTATAGTCGCAGGCAATACGGTGGTGAGTTTTTCAACCACGCGTTGCATGTATTCATATTGACCAGACCAGTTAATTGAATAACCCGCTGGTAATTGAATCTCCTCCGCAATACGCACTTTTGCTTGTTCAACATATGAGCCAATATCATTGCCTTTAATATCCACATATATCCAACCATTGAGGCGCGAGTTTTCTGTTTTAATCATCCCCGGCCCTGTTTCTATATTTATATCAGCCACTTCAGATAAGGGAATATGCGCCCCCATTGGCGTGACGATAGGCAACAGTTTAATTTTTTGCAAAGAATCGCGGATATCTCTTGGGTAGCGGATATTAATGGGGTAACGCTCTAGCCCTTCCACCGTTGTGCCGACTTGCATGCCGCCAATGGCCGTACTCACCACTTCTTGAATATCGCTAATATTTAAACCGAACCGTGCTGCGGCTAGGCGATCAATATCAACCGTGACATAACGGCCCGATGCCACACGTTCTGAATAGACAGAAGCAGTATCCGGCATTTTGTTTAAGGTTTTTTCGATCTGTTTTCCTATTTCTTCAATTATTTTTAAATCTGTACCCGCGACTTTAATACCGACCGGCGTTTTAATGCCCGTCGCTAGCATATCGATACGGTTCTTGATGGGCATCACCCATATATTCGATACACCGGGTATTTTTAGTCTTGCATCAAGCTCATCACGAATCTTTTCAATCGTCATGCCTTCTCTCCACTCACTTTTAGGCTTGAACTGAATCGTCGTTTCAACCATGGTTAATGGTGCAGGGTCAGTCGCGGTTTCTGCTCGACCTATTTTGCCGAATACGCTTTTTACTTCAGGAACCGTCATGATGATTTTATCGGTTTGCTGGATCAGTTCTTGGGCTTTACCGATAGACACGGAGGGAAACGTACTCGGCATATACAACAAATCGCCTTCATCTAAATCGGGCATAAATTCGGAACCTAATTGCGTGATGGGGAAAAAACCTATCAACACAATAAACGCACTCACACCAATAGTCTTTTTAGGGCTTTTAATCACCCTATTCATGATGGGTTGATACAGCTTAACCAACCATCGGTTAATAGGGTTGTTATGTTCAGACACAATTTTACCGCGCACAAAATAGCCCATTAATACCGGAACCAGCGTTATCGACAGAAAAGCCGCAGCCGCCATGGCAAATGTTTTGGTGTAGGCCAAGGGTGTAAACAATCGCCCTTCTTGTGCTTGCAGAGTAAAAATAGGCAGGAAGCTCAAGGTAATAATCATTAACGAGAAGAAGAGCGCCGGGCCTACTTCACACGAGGCTTTTGCCACGATTGCCCAGCGATTTTCATCAGTTACCTTGTTCTTTTCCATGTGCTTGTGCAGGTTTTCTATCATCACAATGGAGGCATCGACCATCGCACCGATGGCGATAGCGATACCGCCTAGCGACATGATGTTGGCGTTAATGCCCATCCGTTGCATCACAATAAAGGCGATTAAAATGCCCACCGGTAACGACAAAATAACCACCAGAGATGAACGGAAGTGAAATAAGAAAAGCGCACAAACTAACGCAACAACGATAAACTCTTCTATCAGCTTTTCGCTAAGTGTACTCACTGCTCGGTTAATCAACGACGAACGGTCATAGGTGGTGACCACCTCTACGCCATCAGGCAGGCTCGCTTTTAATACCTCTAACTTCGCCTTAACGGCCTCAATCGTTTTTAATGCGTTCTCGCCTGAGCGCATAATTATCACCCCGCCAACCACTTCACCTTCACCGTCTAGCTCGGCGATACCTCGACGCATTTGTGGCCCTAAGCGAATGTCCGCAACGTCAGACAACAGGACTGGTGTACCATTATCTGTCAGCATTAATGGGATGTTCTTGAGGTCATCCATGTCATTAATATAGCCCGTGGAACGCACCATATATTCCGCTTCGGCCATCTCAATAACCGAACCGCCGGTTTCTTGATTACCTCGCTGAATGGCATTTTTTATCACCGATAACGGAATATTATGCGCGCGTAAACTATCGGGGTTAACAACCACTTGATACTGTTTGACCATACCGCCAATGGTGGCCACTTCCGACACGCCAGGTACGGTTTGCAATTCGTACTTTAAGAACCAATCTTGCAAGCTGCGTAGTTGCGATAAGTCATGTTGTCCTGTTTTATCGCGCAAGGCGTATTCGTAAACCCAACCAACGCCCGTGGCATCTGGGCCTAAACTTGGCTTGGCTTGATTAGGCAAGTAGCTTGTCGCTTGGCTAAGGTATTCCAGTACGCGCGAACGTGCCCAATATAAATCCGTGTCATCTTCAAAAATAACGTACACGTAGGAGTCACCAAAAAATGAATAACCCCTAACATTCACCGCTTTTGGCACCGATAACATGGCCGTGGTTAGTGGATAGGTCACTTGGTCTTCCACCACTTGAGGCGCCTGACCGGGATAGCTGGTTTTAATAATCACCTGTACATCAGACAAGTCCGGAATTGCATCTAGCGGGATATTTTTAACTGCCACTAAACCCCATGCCGTTAATACAGCCGTTAACAGCATGACCAATACGCGATTACCAATGGACCACTTAATAATATTGGCAATCATTTTTCAGCACTCATATCTGTTACCGGCTCCATGCGTTTAAAACTGCCACGTAAACTGGCTTCAGAATCAATCAGGAATTGACCGGAAACAACCACATCGTCACCTTCGTTGATGCCTGAAAGAATTTCTATGAACAGGCCGCTTTCAATACCTGCAACCACCATTTTTGGTTCGAACCGACCGTCTGAGTTTTTAATAATCAAATGATCTCCATCACCTGTTCTAATTAATGCTTCAGTCGGTACAACTAAGGTGCTTTCCGTAGGCCCACTGAATATTTTTACCTTGGCAAACATGTTGGGCTTTAGCTCTTCATTCGGGTTATCAAACCTTAGGCGCACCATGAGCGCACGCGTTTTTGGGTTCAAGCTGGGGTAAATATATTCCACCCTGCCTTTCCACACTTTACCCGGCAAATACGAAAGACTCACTTCCGCAGGATTACCTTCTTTAACCCAGTTTGCCTGCTTTTCAAACACCTCAACCAACATCCATACGCTGGATAAATCCGCCAAACTCATCACTTTATTAGCTGGTGTTACGTACATGCCGTGGCGTACTGATAGCTTTGATACCACGCCGTCGTGCTCGGCGAGTATCGGCACCCGTTGTTGAACCTTGCGCGTTTTCTTCAGCGTTTTAATTTGATTAGCCAGCAAGCCCAATGCGTTTAATCGATCATTAGACGCACGTATTAGCCGCTTATTACCCGATGATAAAGCCTGTAAGTATTCTTGTTGGGCGTTTACTAATTCTGGCGAATACAACTCCAATAAGGTATCGCCTTTCGCAAATCGTTCCCCTTCTGCATGTGCGCCTAAGTGCTCAATCCAGCCGGATACCCGCAAGTGAATATGGCTTACTTTCATTTCATCGTAGTCGACATAGCCCACGGTATTAATGCCGCGCCAAAGTCGCGTTTTTTCTACCTTTGCTGTTCTAATGCCAAGGTTTTGCACCATTTCGGGGGATATAGTGATGGATGAACCGGAAGCCTCCATGTTATAAACCGGCACAAGCTCCATTCCCATGGGGGATTTTCCGGGTTCGTCGCGCCTATAATTTGGATCCATAGGGGCTACCCAGTACAACACCTTCTTCTCACCATCTTCTTCGGCAAAAACCGGCTGAATAAAACACACACTCAACATCGCGGTTAACAGTAAAGCCGTTTGAGTTTTTATTAACTTATTCATTAGAACTTTATTCATGAGAACCGCCCTCTTTAGATGTTTCTTTGGCCAATGATAAATACAATAATTCCGTATGTACTTTGGCTCTATTAACCGATACTCTCCAGGCACGTATGCGCGTTTCAAGCTCCATCACATGCGCATGAATAAGTGTGGCGAAATCAATAACACGATTTTGGTAAGCCTCTATAGAAGACCTGGCATTAGCTTTAGCGTCTGGCAACAAACGAGTTTTATAAAGTACCTCACGTTCTTTTAGTCGTTGCCAATCTACGTGATGTCTATTTAATTGCTGACGGAGCATGTTTAAATGCTCGTCTCGCATTAATTTTGCTGATTGCATATCAAACTGGCTGGCAGACAGGCGACGGTCTTGTCTATTGGCGGTAAACAGTGGCATATCAAGCGTTACCATGGCGGCCATAAAGTCATCACGATGTTGACCATTGGGCTCATCACCAAACCGTTTACGGTATTCAACACCCAGGTTAAACCCCGGTTTATATTGCTCCCTAGCAATTGAAATACCCCTTTTCGCGGCATTGATATAGGCATTATCAATAACAATTTGAGGGTGGCTTGCGAGTTGGTTTTGTATCGCCGTTTTATCGCCTATTTCTGAAAGTTCGGGTAACTTCTCTGTTAACAATTTATTCATAACACTGGGCAGCCATTTACTCAATAGTGCTTTGCTAGACTCTTGTTTGCTTAATGCTTGGCTTATTCTGTCATCTAGTGTTGAGAGTTCTAATTTTGCTTGAAAAACAGCCTGTTGATTTGCCCCGCCCACGCTGTAACTATCTTCGGTATTTTTTAGTAAGCGAGCAAACAACCGGCGGTTATTGTTTAACTCATTCAATACTTTTTGTTGGTAAAACGCTTCTAAATAATATTGTTGAACATCACGTGTGACCCTCTTTTTGAGTAAGGCAGCATTTGCCCATTCAGCTTCTGATAAATCGCGGCGCTTTAGGGATTGATAGTGCAAGGTTTCTCCCCTGGGGAATGCCTGCTTAATACCAAACCTCAACTGAGTTGTTGGGTTCTTATTTAAATCAAAGTCTGTCGTTGGCAGGTTAAAAACCCCTAAGGTTAATGTTGGATCAGCCAACTCGCCATCCGCAACGGCACTTTCTTCGGCAGATTGTGCACGAGCTTGCTTTAACATCACTAGCGAATCATTTGCCAGCGCTATGTCTACCGCCTCAGATAGCGGTAGAACCTTGCTCTCTGATGCCCAAACAGGCACCACGATAAGAATCGACAACAGCAGGTGCTTCGTTACTTTTGTTGCAATAATTAAAACTTGATTGAATTGACCCACGCCAACCCCCTAAAACTTGTTAGAAAGAATGGGAGTTTAGTAAATTGAACTCAGACCTTTCCGGTTATAAAAATAAAAAAACTCAACACTGCAAACTGCAGCGAGTACATTTTTTAAACCGAGACTGGGGGCCGTATTAACGGAGGTGGGGGTAAGAATGGAAGAAAATCCATTTGAAACTTTGAGAACCTAGAAACTGACTTGCTCATGCTTGCTTCAGCTGCGCTATCGAGTAAAACAGGCGCGCTAAACATACTTAAATCGCATGATGTCTTGCATATATCCAAATCTGCGCAACAATCCATATCAGCATCCATCGCGTTGCTGTTCATCATCATGTCCATTGAAGATGAAGCATCGTTCACACAAACCACTGCGTCTGCAAAAAGGTTACTCATTGGTGCGAACATCAGCATGCAAACAATTAAACCGATAAGGTATCGGTTTTTGCGTATGGCTGAGTTTTTCAAATGAGTCATATTCATAAGTTCTGTCTTCATAATAATTGAAGACTTAGTAAATAACAAAAAAATTACACGCCTAGGCGTATTCTTTCATATACCTCTGCACTGCCATCTTTATTAAGAAGCAACACGTCATAGTCATCACGTTGGTCACCCATCTCCATGCCTGGACTGCCAATTGGCATGCCTGGCACAGCAAGCCCTAACGCATTCTCTGGCTTTTCAGCTAAAAAGCGTTGCATGATATCCGCCGGTACATGGCCCTCGAAAATGTAGCCTTCTTTAGATACACCGGTATGACACGACTGGTATTGCGGAGCGATACCTAATTTTTGCTTCACAAGGTTCAAATCTGCTGGGTGGTGCGTTGTAGCGCCAAAGCCTTTCTCATCAATATAACTAACCCATCGACCACAACAATCACACGTTGGACTTTTAAACACATCCAGCTCAACACTATTAACCGCTCCTACCGGTACAACCACTTTCTCAACACTGACCTCGTTGTCAGAGCAAGCAGCCACACTCATCACAAAAAGAATAATAAGCCCCTGTTTAATAAATCTGTTATTCATCATTGCGTCCTAAATTAACGATTATATTTGTATCCACGTTATTTTATACGTATTCGCCTGTTAGCGTTAATTAAACGCGGATTCGACTATGGCTAAATTTGTTAATAGTTGGGGGTTACGGTAATATCTCCGACTGATTTTTTAAAGCTAAATTATTTTATGACTTTACCTACAGAGCACCCTTTACGTCACCGCTTATTCAATGAGCTACACGCTCGTCCTTACGCCGAATTAACGATACCTGTGCAAGTGTCTTATTTGGTGCTATTAACGGCTGATGTATCTGTTCAAACGGAATGTGAGCACTTGCGAGTATTGGCTGAACAGTATGCCATTACCCCGCCACTAGATGCCGCCACACATTTCGATGCTGATTTTGGGCGTTTTGCTATCAAATGGGAAAAGCACTCCGAATTTTCTAGTTACTCATTTTATGCCAACAAACCGTGCGAAAAACCCTTCGCCTGTAAAGTGATAGATCAGGTACCCGAACAATGGCTAAAAGATATTCAAGGTGAAATGTTGGTAGCACAGCACATTGATATTTTAGCGGCTGATGAAAGCAAACTAAGTCAACAAGACATATCCAACCTGTTTCAAGAAGACAGCCTAGTGGGTAGCTATGTGGGCGGAACCGCCGCACAAGCGTGGACAGACTTTAGATTACAAAAAGACGGTTTTAGCCAGCTACTGGTACTTAACAATTGTTTAACACCGCACACAACCAGCCGACTTATTCAGCATTTATTAGAGCTAGAAACATACCGCATGCTGGCCTTACTAGGCCTGCCGCTAGTGTCCCAATACAACCAACAAATTAGCGATATGGGGCAAAGCTTAACTGACTTGACCCAACGAATGACGGATACCAGCAATATCGACGAAGAGCGTGCATTACTAGAAAACCTAACCTTTCTAGAAGCTAATATTGAACGCCTAATTGCCGCCACCTCATACCGGTTCAGCGCAACAAAAGCGTATAAATCTATCGTAAACGACCGCCTACAACGCATTCGCGAAAATAGAATCGAAGGCAGACAAATGGTATCTCGCTATCTTGAGCGCCGTTTCGAACCTGCTATGCATGCATGCGAATCCACTTCATCACGGCTTGAAAGCCTCTCCGTGCGGATTGCCAGGGCCAGTCAAATTCTTATGGCTCGAGTAGATTTAGCACTTGAATCACAAAACCAGGATTTGCTTAATTCGATGAACAAACGCGCTAAGCTGCAACTAAGGTTACAAGAAACCGTTGAAGGACTATCCATAGCGGCTATTAGTTACTACATTGTCGGCCTAGTCGGATACCTAGGTAAAGCACTAAAAGAAATTGATGTACCCATCAATATTGATTTATTTGTAGGGGCATCTATTCCTGTTGTACTGTTAAGTGTGTGGTTTGGCGTTCGTAAAGTGAAAAAACACTTGATTGCAAAAGACAAGTTATAAAATACATTTTCAAGCAAATGCATTAAAAATAGTGTCCTCATTTACTTTTATTACCTCGTAGTTATGTTGCTTAAACGTCACGCAGTCCTGCCCATTGTTATTTACTTATCTATTCATTAAGAATAAATTAACAAATACAGTCATTTATAAGAATTTTGACGTATTAAATTAAAACCATTACAAGGAGTAAGTCACTATGAAACATATTTCATTAATAGCCGTTTTAATTATTAGCCTCTCAGCATGTAGTTCTGTTGATGTGTCGCACGACTCAATCAAATCGACTGACTCAATTAAATTCAAAACGTTTAATGTAAAAGCGCCCAACAATGACGACAGTTTAAATAATGAACGAATAAGCGCTGCCATTAAGCAAGGTTTAGTTTCTAAAGGTTATCAATTTGTAGACAATGACATATCTGATATGGATGCACGCTTTGACCGTTTGTTTGAAGAGGATATTCCCAGCAAAGTTAATGTGGGTGTTGGGCTTGGCTCTGTTTTAGGAGCAATTGGCGCGTCCGTAGGCGCATCCCATAGGCTCGTTTACGATCAGGAAACAATTACCATTAGCTTATTTGATAAGAAAAGCAACTCTGTAGTATGGAAAGGCACGGCAACAGATGAAATAGAATCCAATCCAACTCCTGAACAACGTCAGGCACAAATTAATAAATTAGTTCACGCTATCTTAGAAACTTTTCCGGCCAGTTTTTAATCACACATAAAAAAACCACTCACATTACTATAAGTGGTTGATTTATATGGCGTCCCCAAGGGGGTTCGAACCCCTGTTACCGCCGTGAAAGGGCGGTAATTACAAACGATAAATAACATAACAAATAACAACGTAACACTAAATAACACTAAGTATATGTAAATAAAGGGTATTATTTATTAAAATACTAAGAAACCCTATGTTAAAAGTAAATTATATTTGTCCGTATTTTGTCCGTACAAATTAATTTGATATAATAATCCGTATAAAGTCCGTACGGGGAAAAACATGCACACAGCCATTGATACATTAACGAAAAGAAAAAAATTAACAGCGAGACGCGAGCCTTATTGGCACAAACTTGGGAAAGGCAGATTCTTGGGGTTCCGGAAAACAAAAGATGAACATGGGACATGGACGGCGCGATCCCAAAAAGGACAAAATAAAAAGTACAAAAAATTAGGTTCAGAAAATGAACTGACTTTTGAGGGCGCTTCATCTAAGGCACTCAATTGGTTTAAAAGTAACCCTTTCGATAACCAACCTGTAAAAGTTGATTACACTATTCGCATGGCAGTAGATGACTATATTTCTCATCTGAGAATACACAACTCAGAAGATTCCGCAAACCGGACAAAAAACCAACTTTACAAGCACTTAATCCCTAAACTTGGTGAAACCTACCTTAGCGACCTAAAGACTATTGAGCTTAAAAAATGGCGTGATTCTCTGCTTGACCCCATTGATGACTGTGGGAAAATACTTGCGAAATCCACCGTAAATCGAATACTAACCTCTGTTAAAGCTTCCTTTAATTTAGCTTTGGAAGATGGGCACATACAATCTGATTCAGCTTGGAAAAAAGTAACCGCTTTTCCTGGTGCTGATGACAATAGAAAGCTGTTCTTGAGTGATAAACAGGTTAACTTATTACTTAAGCTATCCTCAGGTGATTTGCTAGCATTAATTAAAACGCACTTGTTAACTGGCACTCGACCTGGCGAACTTACAAAGACTACGGCTAGTCACTTCGATCAAAACGCTGGAACATTGTTTATCATAGATGGGAAGACTGGCCCCAGATTAATTTACCTGCAAGATGCAGCCATCAAATTTATTTCAAAAATAACTCAGAATAAAAGTAAAAAGGAACTTATTTTCACGGACAATAACACTAAATGGACGAGGAAGTGTTGGGCAGAACAACTTAAAGAAGTTGTTATTGATAATTCAACCCTAAAAGAAATCGATAAGGACCTATCACCTGCTGACATTGAAGACATGACTTTGCCAGCCGAAACAATTATGTATTCCTTGCGTCACTATCACATATCAAAAGCACTACTAGCAGGCTTACCACTTCAACTTGTTGCTGAGAATTGTGGAACTAGTGTAAAGATGATTGAAAAACATTACGGAAAATTCACTCCTAACGATAGACGAGAAATGTTCAACAAAGTGTCCTTAATCAGCACGTAAACAAAATGCTCTCAAAGAGCGAGAGGATTTGAACCTCCGCGTGAGCAAACCGCCTAGTAAAACCACTTCCATTTATACTTATAACCCATTAATAATCAACAACTTATTCGTTTTCTCGGTACTGTATTATGACACATTTTGGCAACCGGTGTACTAGTTGGTGTAACAACCGGTGTACCTAACGCCTAAAGCACAAATTTCCATTAACAAACATTACCGGAATTAGTGGGTTATTGCTGGGAGCCAACGCCCCTCTTTAACCGATCTATTTGGGCTGCAGACATGTGCGTAGTCCGGTGAGATGGGTATAGATCATTGTTTTTCCAACCTTATAAATCATCAAACGGGCTTTTAACGCCTTGCCCGCCTTGACGCAACACATGCGTATAAATCATTGTCGTTTGCAAATCAGCATGCCCTAGCAAGGCCTGAATCGTTCGAATATCTGTTCCTGTTTGCAGTAAATGCGTTGCAAAAGAATGTCTAAATGTATGTGCGCTCACTTTTTTTACAATACCGCACTGGTTAACCGCTCGCTTAATCGCCTTATTAACAACAGATTGGTCAATATGATGCCGCCTCTGAGCGCTTGAACGCGGATCAGTTGCAATATTTCTACTAGGAAACACATACTGCCAACTGAATGCCTTATCTGCATTTGGGTACTTCTTACTCAGCGCATACGGCAAATACACACTGCCATATCCTTTCACAAGATCCTTATCGTGCATTAGCTTAACTTTCTCTAACTGTTGCTGCAATAAAGGAACAAGGTCATTAGCAAGTGGCGTAACTCTGTCTTTTTTACCTTTCCCAGCACGCACCGTAATTTGCTTAAAACTAAAATCAATATCCTGGACACTAAGACGTACCGCCTCAG
>NVUJ01000007.1 GCA_002733135.1 Cycloclasticus sp.
TGAAGCCCCCGACGGGGCATCAATTGCCGAGATTGCCAAGGCCACGAAATGGTTGCCGCATACAATTCGCGGGGCCATTTCTGGCGCGTTGAAAAAACGCCTTGGCCTGACCATCACCTCCGAGAAAATCGAAGGGCGTGGGCGAACCTACAAAATCGCGTCCTGATCATTTCCACCGATTGTCGCCGCCGTCCGGTTCGGGCGGCGGTATTCGTTTGCCAACTTGGCGTTTGACCGACACAAGGCGCAAAATGGCGCGTTTGTTTCATGGTGCCACCCCGTCATCCGTCGTTATCAAACCGAGCCGCAAGAATTCGGAACGCATGCGCTGCAACCAAGGGAACCACGCCGTTGCCACAAAGTCGAAGCCGGTCCACCCTGTGGGCCAGCCCATCAGCGCCTCGACAAAGGCTGGGTTCAAGCTGCGGCGCTGATCGCAGATACTCTCGCCATCCCCCGAGATCGTCAGGGCTGTCAACAGACAGAAAAAAACCGCTGGGTCGAAAAGAACACCAGCGGTTACTAACCTAAAACTTGTTATTATTTAGAAACGAGGTTTGTCTTGAGCAGCGTTGTAACGAGCAACACTTTCCATAATTTCTTTAGCAGCATCATCAAGGCCGCCCCACCCATTAATTTTTACCCATTTATTAGGTTCTAAATCTTTGTAATGTTCAAAGAAGTGAGAAATCCGATCTAACATGAGAGTGGAAATATCTTCATAAGATTTAACGTTATCATAGAGTGGCGTTAACTTAGAAACAGGCACAGCTAGAATTTTCGCATCTTCGCCAGCTTCGTCAGTCATTTTCAGTACGCCTATTGGGCGGCATCGAATAACAGAACCATTCATTAATGGCACAGGTGTTTTCACTAACACGTCAACAGGGTCGCCATCGTCAGATAAAGTATGTGGAATGTAACCGTAATTACAAGGGTAATGCATTGCAGTACCCATAAAGCGGTCTACAAATAATGAACCTGAGTCTTTATCCACTTCATATTTTATAGGGTCAGAATGTGATGGTATTTCGATAATAACATTGATGTCATTTGGTAAATCTATGCCAGAAGGGACTAAATTTAGACTCATGTTTTTTCCTTATCTTTGCGGTTAATTAAATGCTGTGGTGCATTATACAGAAACGACGATAAATATTTAAGGTTTCTGCTTGCAACACTAGTGATTGGGGAGTAAAAAAGACAAGTTGTTTCGTTTAGGAAAAATCCTGAAGTAGTTAATCAAAAAAAATAGGGAGAAAGCATGGAGTTAAGTCATTTATTACCACCCATCATTGGGGGGTTCGGTTTGTACGCGGCCAAGTACGTTTATGGCTTGGTGATGAAGTATCCCGAAGGGGAAGGCAAAGTCGCCAAGATTGCCGAACAAATTCATTCGGGTGCGATGGTCTTTATGAAACGCGAATACACCATGCTAGCTAAGTTTGCTGCTGTGTTGTTTGTTTTGACGTTTATCTTCCTCGGTTGGGCTACGGCGCTTTGTTTCTTCTTCGGAGCGATGGCATCTGGTTTGGCAGGCTACATAGGGATGAATACAGCGACTAAAGCAAATGTTCGAACGACCACTGCTGCGCACACAGAAGGTGCGGAAGCTGCACTATCAGTGGCTTTTTTTGGTGGCTCTATTATGGGTCTGGCCGTTGCATCACTGGGCTTAATGGGTCTTGGGTTGATGTACTTGTTTTTCGGTAGTGACCCAGAAACATCACACGCGATTCATGGCTTTGCCATGGGCGCGTCAGTCGTCGCCTTATTCTCCCGTGTTGGCGGCGGTATCTTTACAAAAAGTGCAGACGTCGGCGCTGATTTGGTGGGCAAGCTTGAAGCAGGTATCCCTGAAGATGATCCACGAAACCCGGGCGTTATTGCTGATAACGTGGGCGACAACGTAGGTGATGTCGCGGGTATGGGTTCGGATATTTTCGAGTCGTATTGTGGTTCGATGATTGCAACCATTGCCATTGCATCAACGATGTCGGCTGTTGTGTTGTCAGAACTGGGTGCGCAATCCAGCCTAATGTTCTTGCCATTGGCTTTAGCGTCTATTGGTTTAATCTGTTCTATTGGCGGTATTATTATCGTTAAAAAGAACGCGGCAAAATCTCCAGAAAAGGCATTGCGCATGGGCACGATGGGTGCATCAGTGTTATTCATTATTGCGGCTTTGTTGCTTATTTTAATGATGGATGTAAACACCTATGTTTGGATGGCCGTGCTTGCTGGTGCAGTTGGCGGCATTATCATTGGTCTTGTCACTGAATATTACACAGCCGGAGCACCGGTTCAACATATCGCAAAATCGGGTGAAACAGGCGCAGCAACGGTGATGATTTCTGGCTTAGCGATTGGCATGCAATCAGTGGCAATCCCTGTGTTCACGATTTGTGGTGTGATTGCAGTCTCTAGCCACTTTGCTGATTTATACGGCGTGGGTATAGCAGCGGTTGGCATGTTGGCCACCGTGGGTATCACCATGGCGATTGATGCTTATGGTCCGGTTGCAGATAACGCAGGCGGTATTGCTGAAATGGGCGGTTTGGGTGAAGAAACGCGAAAAATCACCGATTCATTAGATGAGTTGGGTAATACAACGGCGGCGATTGGTAAAGGGTTTGCGATTGGTGCGGCTGCGTTAGCGGCCCTAGCGATTATTACCGCGTTTATAGAAACGGTTTCAGCGCAAATACCTAATTTTTCGTTGGAATTAAATGATCCGCAGGTGCTGATAGGCTTGTTTATTGGCGGGGTTATCCCGTTTGTTATCGCAGCACTTACCATGACGGCAGTGGGTGACGCTGCCTTCGAAATGATCAAAGAAATTCGTCGTCAGTTTAGAGAAATTGACGGTTTATTAGAAGGTACAGCAGAACCCGATACCGAACGATGCATAGATATTGCGACGACTGCCGCGCTTAAGAAAATGATTTTGCCAGGTGTTATCGCAGTGAGTGCGCCACCGTTGGTTGGTTTTTTAATTGGCGCAGAAGCCTTGGGTGGCATGTTGTCGGGTGCGTTGTTATGTTGCGTATTGATGGCGCTAATGATGGCCAATGCCGGTGGTGCATGGGATAACGCCAAAAAGTACGTTGAAAAAGGCAATTTGGGCGGTAAAGGTTCTGATACGCATACAGCCGTTGTTGTCGGTGATACCGTGGGTGACCCGTTTAAAGATACATCAGGCCCGTCAATGAATATTCTTATTAACGTGATGGCGATTGTTAGTTTGGTGATTGCGCCTTTATTGGGTTAAATCCTAGAACGTAAACAAATAAAAAGGCAACTGTGTAAGCAGTTGCCTTTTTGTCTGTCTCAAGATTATATTTTCCATATAATACATATTTTTAAAACGACTAATTATTCGATGCTGACGTACCCCAATATTGACCCCGTTGCACTCGCCTTAGGCCCTGTGAAAATTCATTGGTATGGCGTTATGTACTTGATTGGTTTTGTCGGTGCTTGGTTATTGGGGCGCGTAAGAGCAAAAAAATTAGGTTGGGATGTTGAGCAAGTTGATGACCTGATTTTTTATGCGGCTATGGGCGTGGTGTTGGGTGGCCGCATTGGCTATGTGTTGTTTTATAACTTTCCTGCGTTTGCCGATAACCCGCTTATTTTATTCAAAATTTGGCAAGGCGGTATGTCGTTCCACGGTGGTTTAATTGGCGTGGGTTTGTCGATGTTATTGTTTGGTCGAAAATACAAGCACCGCTTTTTTGAGGTGATTGATTTTGTTGTGCCGTTAGTGCCTATTGGGTTGGGCGCAGGTCGGGTAGGTAATTTTATAAACGGTGAACTGTGGGGTAAGCCAACGGATTTCAGTTTAGGTATGCTGGTGCCAGGTTTAGGCAGTTTGCCTCGGCACCCTTCACAATTATACGAGGCGGCGCTAGAAGGCGTTGTGTTGTTCCTGTTACTGTGGGTATATACCAGCAAGCCAAAGCCAATGATGGCGGCAACGGGGTTATTTTTAATGGGCTACGGGGCGTTTAGATTTCTGGTTGAATTTGTACGCTTGCCAGATGCGCACCTTGGCTATTTAGCATTTAATTGGCTAACGATGGGGCAGATATTATCCACCCCAATGATTTTATTAGGAGGTTTTTTAATGACGAAGGCCTATCAAAAAGGATTGTAAGAAATGAAACAGTATTTAGAATTGATGCAAGATATTCTCGATAACGGTACGAACAAAGAAGACCGAACGGGCACGGGCACGCGTTCGGTATTTGGTCGCCAAATGCGATTTGATTTGTCAAAAGGCTTTCCATTAGTAACTACTAAAAAATTACATTTACGTTCGATTATTCATGAGCTGCTGTGGTTTTTAAATGGCGATACCAATACCGCGTATTTAAACGAAAATGGCGTGAAAATTTGGGATGAATGGGCTGATGAAAACGGAGACTTAGGCCCCGTTTATGGGCATCAATGGCGCTCGTGGCCAACACCATCGGGCGGTAATATTGATCAAATTTCTGAAGTGTTAGAGCAGATTAAAAATACGCCGGATTCACGCCGATTAATTGTTAGCGCATGGAATGTCGGTCAAGTCCCAGATATGGCGTTACCACCGTGCCACTTGTTGTTTCAGTTTTACGTGGCGGATGGTCGCTTGTCTTGTCAGCTATATCAACGTTCAGCCGATTTCTTTTTAGGCGTACCCTTCAATATTGCCAGCTATGCATTGCTAACCCATATGGTTGCGCAACAAGCAGGCTTAGACGTGGGTGACTTTGTTTGGACAGGCGGCGATGTGCACTTATACAACAACCATTTCGAACAAGCTAATTTGCAATTGTCACGCGATACATTGGCGTTGCCACAGCTAAACATTGCTCGAAAACCTGCCAGTTTATTTGATTATAGCTATGACGATTTCGAAATAGTTGGCTATGAATCGCATGCGGGTATAAAAGCACCTGTCGCTATCTAATGATTTCAATGATTGTTGCGATGGGTGAAAACAATGCCATCGGAAAAGATAATGAGCTGCTTTGGCACTTGCCAGAAGACTTTAAGCACTTTAAATCAGTCACGATGGGTAAGCCTATTTTAATGGGACGTAAAACTTACCAATCGATTGGTATGCCGTTGCCGGGTAGGAAAAATATAGTGGTGACACGTGATAAAGGTTTTTTTGTTGAAGGCGTCACCATCGTCGATTCTATTGAAGAAGCGTTAGAGGTTAGTCGTCAGTATGATGAGGTGATGGTGATAGGCGGTGCAAGTTTTTATGATCAGATGCTTCCGTTGGCGGATAAGTTATATGTAACGCGTGTACATAAGAGCTTTGAGGCGGATGCTTTTTTTCCAGCTATAAATATGGAAGAGTGGCAGGTGTTAGAGCGAACCGAACACGCGGTCGATGACAAGCATGCCTATAGTTTTTCTTTTGTGAATTATGAGCGAATTACAAAGACTTAATTGACCGTTCGCAATCTATAGAAATAACTTGTTCTGACCCATCCAATTTCATTGCGCTGAGCGAACCTCCCCATAAACAGCCTGTATCTAAACACGTCGCATTATTTTGCTGGTGAAGTCCCAGAGTGGACCAATGACCAAAGACGATTTTTTGCCCGCCATTTTTTCTATTAGGCGCATCAAACCATGGTATTAAACTGTCTGCTTGTGTGCCAATTGCGCCTTTTTCTATCAAGTTTATACGGCCATTTTTGTCACAAAACCTTAACCGTGTAAAACAGTTGATGATAAAGCGCAGACGATCATTACCGGTTAGGTTTATATCCCAATAATCAGGTTGATTGCCATACATAGAGGCTAAAAATTCATTGATATTGTCGCTTTGTATATGGCTCTCAAGCTCTCTGGCGTACTGACGAGTATCTTCAATTGACCACTGTGGCGGGAGGCCTGCATGAAGCATGCTATAGCCTACATTACTGTCTTCATAAAAAAACGGCTGAGAGCGAAGCCATTGAATTAACACATCGGCATCACCGGCATCAAGAATGTCTGAAAAAGTATCGGTGTGGTGAGGGTCTTTATGTTCAAACGCGATTGCCAAAAAATGGCACTCATGGTTGCCTAGTACACTGCGGGCACTATCTCCTAGTGAGATGATAAAGCGCAACGTTTCTAATGAATGAGGGCCGCGATTTATTAGGTCGCCGGTAAACCAAAGTTGATCGTTGCTTGGGTCGAACCTGAGCTTGTCTAATAATCGGCGTAATGAATCATAACAACCTTGAACATCACCAATGGCATAGGTTGTCATATGTAATACGCTTTAATGCAGCGTTCTGGGGATGGATAATGAAAAAGTGGGGATTAGCGCGGTGAATTTTTCACCGTCAGCATCCATCATGTCATAACTGCCTTGCATGGCGCCCACGGATGTTTCTAATACAGCACCGCTCGTATATTCAAACGACTCGCCCGGTTGAATGTGTGGCTGTTCGCCCACCACGCCTTCGCCATGCACTTCTTGTACCTTACCGTTTGAATCAGTAATAACCCAATGGCGGCTAACGAGTTGGGCTTCAACATTGCCGTTATTCTTAATGGTGATGGAATAGGCGAAAACGTACCTTGCAGCTTCAGGTTCTGAAGAGGATGCAATATAAGCCGTATCAACGTTGACTTGAATGTTTTGTCGTTTTAAATCGCTCATAACTGTATTTTACTATTAAAGAAGGTATAAAGCTGATTTGAGTGGAAAGGCTGTATTTTCCATTTAAACGAAACTTATGCCCTTTGGGTATAAATGCTAATAACATCGCAGTAAGATGTTCCTAAGCGATATTATCAAGGAAAATGGGATTTGAGAGTACATATTTTAGGTATTTGTGGCACTTTTATGGGTGGTTTGGCGGTGATGGCCAAGCAACTAGGTCACACCGTGACCGGTTCGGATGCAGGTGTATACCCGCCAATGAGCACACAGCTGGAAGCAGAAGGCATTGAGCTAATGAAGGGTTACAGCGCTGATAACTTGGCCTCTAAGCCAGATATAGTAGTGATTGGCAATGCACTATCACGCGGTAATGAAGAAGTGGAAGCCGTACTTAATCTGGGTCTTGCATATACGTCTGGCGCACAATGGTTGGCAGAGCACGTATTACAAAATCGTTGGGTGTTAGCAGTAGCTGGAACGCATGGTAAAACGACAAGCAGTTCAATGCTAGCGTGGATATTGGAATACGCGGGGTTAAAACCAGGTTTTTTAATTGGTGGCGTACCCTTAAATTTTGGCATTTCCGCGCGCTTGGGTGAATCGGATTATTTCGTGATAGAAGCGGATGAATACGACACGGCCTTTTTCGATAAGCGTTCTAAGTTTGTTCATTACCGCCCGAAAACTTGTGTGTTGAATAACCTAGAGTTTGATCATGCTGATATTTTTGATGACCTTGATGCCATCAAACGCCAATTTCACCACCTCATTCGAACAGTGCCTAATAATGGCTTACTAATTTCTCCCGCTGATGATGAGAATTTAGATGACGTGTTAACACAAGGTTGCTGGTCTCCTATTGAAAAGATAAATAGTGGCGGATCACAAGATGCACAATGGTCTGTCGATAATGAAGAGGTTGGCGAAGGGCGGTTCGATGTTTTCCATAAAAATACCTTAATGGGTCGAATCGACTGGTCGCTAAGTGGCCGACATAATGTGTCTAATGCACTGGGTGCGATTGCCGCAGCTCATCATATTGGGGTAGAGCCTGCACAAGCGATTGAAGCATTAACCACATTCAAGAACGTTAAGCGCCGAATGGAAATTAGAGCGGTCATTAACGATATTACCTTGTACGATGATTTTGCGCACCATCCAACAGCTATTGCCAGCACGATGGCGGGCTTACGTGGGAAAGTAGGTCAGCAGCGTATTATTGCGGTGCTTGAACCGCGTTCGAACACCATGAAAATGGGCGTGCATAAAGAGACATTATTGCCATCATTGTCAGAGGCGGATAGGGCCTTTATTTATATGCCTAAAGATGTGGACTGGCCTATCAATTTAGATGAGTATCCAACTATCAACGTTTTCACCAGCATGGATAAACTTATTGAAGAAGTCGTCCATGAAACTCAGCCTAACGATCATGTGCTGTTTATGAGTAATGGTGGTTTCGGAGGGATTCACCAAAAAGTTGAGGACTTATTGAAGGGTTAATTTAAATGCGAACAGCAACTGACAACGTGCCAATTTTTCCCTTATCAATGGTGCTTTTTCCTGAAGGCGTATTATCGCTTAGAGTTTTTGAAACGCGTTATTTAGATATGATCAGCCGTTGTTTGAAAGACGATGTTCCTTTCGGCATTTGCATGATTACCGAAGGCTCTGAAGTTGGGCTGGCGGCTAGCTGTTATCAGATGGGCACCTTGGCAAAAATTGTTAATTGGGACCAAGCGCCGGATGGAGTGCTCAATATTGAAGTGTTGGGTTGCCAGCGCTTTAATATTTTACAAAGAGATGTTGCAAGCAATGAATTGACAACAGCGGTCATTCAAATTTTAGATGAGACAACACTAACTCGAATACCTGAGGAGTTAAGCGATTTAACACATATGCTGAAAAGAGCAATTAGTAAACAACAACCTAATCTTTTGATAGATGATGAACAATTTAATGATGCTAATTGGGTGAGTTATCGCTTAACTGAGATTTTGCCAATAGAAAATATAATGAGACAACGCCTTTTAGAAATAGAAGACCCTATTGATAGGCTGCAGATGGTTTTAGGGTTGTTTACCAAGCGTTAATTAACTGGCATTCGTAAGACTTTCATCAATAGTATGATAACGACAACAATTGCTAGCCCCAGTGGCCAGTAGTCTAAAAAGTCAGCAGGAACAGTAGAAATTGCATTTCCAAACAATAAGCCAGGAAATAAATAGGCTGGTGCCCATAAAATAGAAGCGATGATATTGATTGGGATGTATTGCTTTATTGGCATATCCAAAATACCTGCAATCAATGGAATAACAGCACGAATAGGACCTACAAAGCGGCCTATTAAAATACTAATAACGCCGTATTTCCCAAAGAAAGCGTGGCCTTTTTCCAGTACTTCAGGGTGCTTTTGAAACCAAGCAATCTGATAAATCTTTTCGTCATAATGCCTACCCAACGCATAGCTTAAACCATCACCAAGAGAGGCGCCGGCCGCTGCCCATAGCACCGTGCTTAATAGATCTAGTGAGCCGTTGCTAATAAGTACGCCAATGGCAAACATAATGGCGACACCAGGTACAACAACGCCAATAAGGGCTAAGGACTCCAACATAGCAACTAAAAAAACAATAGCGCCTGCCCAAGTGGGATATTGATTGATTAATTCAGTAATATAGTTAAGAAAATCAGCAAACATAATAATGAGTTTACTCAGTTTTATTACGCATAAAATCTGCGGTGTTGAAGAAAGCCTGCATCAATTCATCGCGCATGGGTTTTTCAATATCCATGTTGGATAATGCCACGTCCATACAGTGTAACCATTGGTCACGTTCTTTGGTGCCAACGATAAAAGGTAAGTGGCGGGCACGTAATCGTGGGTGGCCAAATTTTTCAATATACAGCGAGGGACCGCCAAGCCAGCCACTTAAGAACATGAATAATTTATCTTCGGCTTCACTTAAATTAGGCGCGTGCATCTCGCGTATGGTTTTCACCTCGGCAATGGAGTTCATTGCCTGGTAAAAGTGCTTGGTTAATTGGCGCACACCTGCTTCGCCACCCAGCTTGTCGTATTGGGTTGATTTGTATACTTGCCCGGGCTTAACGACATCAATCATACGAGTTTGTCGAAAGCGGTTTTTGCAGCACGAAGTGTGTCGTTGATGTCTTGCTCTGTATGCGCGGCGGAAACAAACCCAGCTTCGAATGCTGAAGGAGCAAGATAAATACCTTGCTCTAACATGAGATGGAAAAATTGTTTAAACCGCTCTTGATCGCATTGCATCACTTGTTCAAAACGACTGATGTTTTGCTCTTCGGAAAAGAATAAACCAAACATGCCGCCCACTTGATTGGTGGTAAAGGGGATATTGGCTTCATTCGCCAATTGTTGCAAGCCATCTAATAATTGCGTGGTTCTGGCGGTAAGCTTTTCGTAAAAACCTACTACACTGACAAGCTCTAAGGTTTTTAAACCAGCAGACATGGCGATAGGGTTGCCAGATAAAGTGCCCGCTTGGTACACAGACCCTTCCGGTGCCAGTTCAGCCATGATATCTTCGAGGCCACCAAAGGCACCAACAGGCATGCCGCCGCCAATCACTTTACCAAGTGTCGTTAAATCAGGTTTTACGCCATATAGCGCTTGCGCGCCGCCTAGTGATACGCGAAAACCGCTCATCACCTCGTCAAATATTAAGACGATGCCGTGTTGATCGCAAAGCGTTCTAAGCGTCTGTAAAAAACCGGGTTCTGGTGGAATGCAATTCATGTTGCCGGCAACGGGCTCCACAATAATGCAGGCGATGCTGTCGCCGTTTTCTTTTAATGCGTCAGTGATGGCATCGCTGTCGTTATAAGCAAGCGTTAAAGTATGGTCAGCCAATGCAGCGGGTACGCCCGGCGAACTGGGCACACCAAAGGTAAGAGCGCCTGAACCGGCTTTAACCAGTAACGAATCTGAATGCCCGTGATAGCACCCTTCAAATTTAATGATATTGTCGCGACCGGTAAAACCACGCGCTAATCGAATCGCGCTCATGGTGGCTTCGGTGCCGGAGCTGACCATGCGAACCTTTTCAATAGAAGGCATAAGTTGACAAACTTTTTCAGCCATTGCTGTTTCGATAACGGTGGGTGCGCCAAAGCTGAGACCTTTTTTGGCGGCATTTTGAACGACTTTTACAACGTCAGGGTGGGTATGTCCCAGCACCATAGGTCCCCAAGACCCTACATAGTCGATGTATTGTTTGTTATTAGTATCAACAATGTATGCGCCTTTGGCATGGTCAATAAAGATTGGTTCTCCACCGACGCCTTTAAAGGCACGAACGGGGGAATTAACACCGCCAGGAATAGACTGCTGCGCTTGGTCAAAAAGTGAAAAGTTGCTCATATAAGAAATAACGGCTTAGAAGATTGCGCTTATTATAAGCGGTAATGGCTGCTGGCTATTAAAATAGCTGATTAGATCTGTATTGGTGTCTTTAGGCCGAACTGTTTAGTGCGTAGGGATAACTATACCGCGATTACTAAAGTCTTCAATAATGCTTAGCCCGCCCTGTATAACGACATCGGGGTTTGGGTGCTGCATCTCGTTGGCAAGGTTGGTGAGTATTTGCAGACAAGTTAAGTTTGACTTTTCAGAGAGCTTTTCCATCAACGCATGTGTCATAGAATTGATTTCTAAAAATCCTACTTTGTTATCCATATCTCTATAAACAACAAGGTAAGTAGGCTGCTTACCTGGCTTCTTTGGAATGAAATCGGGTGAAATCCTGTGTACTGGGTATTGGTAAGCGAGGGGCATAGCAGTACTAGCGACGGTCAAAATTTCATTTAGTGGCTGCGTAATAGCAGGCTTTGTTATTTTTGAATCTTCGGCAACCGAAACAAATAATTCAGTCCATTCATAATGTGCAAGCTCTAGAAGAAAGGCAAAGTCATCTTGTGATTGTGCGTTTTCAATCCGCTCTGTTTGTAAATACTGAATAAATTCTTGTGATACTTCTGAAAAGTACGGACTATGGCATGGGTGATGAATAAAAAAATCGCGACACATCTGTTCCCAGCGTTCATCAGTTGAGATTTTTTTTAAGACAGGGAATGCATCACCGATGATATTAGAGATGTTTGTAAATAGTAAATCGCGGTACATATTCATGCGCCGTTCATCAATATCAGTTGGCTTTGGAGAATTTTCCGGATCGCGAATATATTGCGTGAACTTGTGTTGCGTCTGGATAAAGGAGGGTGTGTTATCCTGTTGCACGTTTTTGTTCTTGCTTGGGGACATGGTTTGATTGAGCTTGATGAATAATATCCACTTCATCTAGTAAATCTGCTAGTGGTGGAATGTTCAGGTCTCTTTCCAATAAGGTTGGAAAAACACCAAAATGCTCGTAGGCAGAATCGAGTAGTTGCCAGACTGGGTCAATGACGGTTGCGCCATGAGAATCGATAATAATATCTTCTGCTTCGTGGTAATGTCCGGCAATATGAGCATAGCTGATGCGTTCGCCGGGGAGTTGTTTCATAAATTCTTCAGCGTTGTATTTGTGATTAACGCTATTCACATAGATATTATTGATGTCGATTAGCAACTTGCAATCGGCCTGTTTAAGAACAGCATTAATGAAATCAATTTCGTCCATTTCTTTACCGGGTGCGGCGTAATAGGACGCGTTCTCAATGGCGATTTGTTCGCCTAATATATCCTGTACTTGCATAATTCTATCTGCCACGTAATCGACCGCTTCTTCTGTGAAGGGGATGGGCATAAGGTCATACATATGGCCACCGTCACTGCAATAAGTGAGGTGTTCAGTATAAATTTTGATTTGGTGCTGTTTTAAAAAATCACGTATGTCACGAACAAAATCAACGTCAATTGGGTCTGGGCTACCTAAACTAAGTGATAAACCATGTGAAACAAAAGGGAACTGTTCGGTTAATTCACGGAATTGTTTGCCGTATTGGCCGCCAAATCGTATCCAGTTTTCTGGGACGCATTCGTAAAAGTCTACGTTGGTTTCAGGGTTCTCAGATAGCGGGCCAAGAAAGGCCCGCCTTAATCCGAGACCTGCCCCAGTAACGGGAAAGGTGCTTTTCATACTAATGTGGCGCGCTTACTTATTAGCTGCACATTTGCCTTCAGCGCATTTGCCTTCGGCGCATTTAGCTTCAACAGCTTTTTCAGATGCTTTAGCTGCAGCACATTTACCTTCAGCACATTTACCTTCAGCACATTTAGCTTCTTTAGCTTTTGCAGCAGCTTTATCAGCACCACATTTGCCTTCACCACATTTTGCTTCGGCTTTCTTGTCGCCGCCGCACTTGCCTTCGCCACACTTGCCTTCTGCAAGTACCATGTAGCCTGTTTCTAGTTCAGTTGCGCCAAATGGGTTTGTGTCAGCGCTTACTGCAGGAGCAAATGCCATAGATGTTACGAATGCTGCGCCAATGGCGGCTACTAATGGTTTTTTTGTAGAGTTTTTCATAATATTGTCCTTTTATTTTTAAGAAATTTAAACTGTAAATCCAGTCATCTTGCAATTTAGTACCGACAAGAGCTGACCGGTTAACTATATGCGATTTAATAGACCATGCAAAGTTAAAAAAACTTACAGACTTTTTTGCATGACGGTATTTACATTACATAGCTTAGGTCGCCACGCATTAACTGAGGCTGAATTAGTCGACAGCCTTTTTATTGAACTCACACAAGTCTTCAATAACACAAGAACCGCAGCGTGGTTTGCGGGCGATACAGGTATATCGCCCATGTAGAATTAACAGGTGGTGGGCATCAATTTTAAAGGCTGCTGGAACGTGCTTAACCAGCTTCTTTTCTACGTCTAAAACGTTTTTACCGGACGCTATTTTGGTTCGGTTGCTGACTCTAAAGATGTGAGTATCTACCGCCATGGTGGGTTGTCCAAAGGCAGTGTTGAGCACTACGTTGGCTGTTTTTCGACCAACACCCGGCAGGGTTTCGAGTTCCTCGCGTGTTTGGGGTACTTCGCTATTATGTAATTCCACCAGCATTTTGCAGGTTTTAATAATGTTGGCGCCTTTGGTATTAAACAGGCCGATGGTTTTAATGTATCGTTTTAAGCCTGCTTCGCCTAAGTTGTATATTGCGCTTGGGGTGTTGGCAACGGGGTATAGTTTGTCTGTCGCTTTGTTAACACCTTTATCTGTTGCTTGGGCAGATAAAATAACAGAAATCAGTAATTCAAAAGGGTTGCTGTAATTGAGTTCTGTTTCAGGGTTTGGAATAGCGGCAGCTAAGCGTTCAAAAATTTCTAAGCGTTTAGCTTTATTCATACAATGAACAGCTTATTGCTCTATTGTCCATTCACCGTTCTTCAGGGTAGCAGAAGTCTGTTCTGTTTGCGGAATGTTAAGAGCAATAGCTTTTTTCAACTGAGCATTTGAGAAAGGCGTGTGTTGATCATAAATCCAAGTGTAATTAACGATGGCATGAGTGTTGTCAATCATTTCAATAGATACAACGTCACGAATGCGTTGAGAAACGGCAATGACGTTGGCATTGCGAAGAACTTTATCTCCCCAAGGCTTGGCAAGCAATAGCTTGCTTCCCTCTGGCGTGAACTTTAAATACACGCCAGAGCGACCAGATTTTTTACAGCTTACAACGCCTTCATCTATCCATGCTTGTTTATCTGCACAGTTCCATCCAGTAGGGTTTTGTCCACGTCCATTTGGGTTATTTGTAACGATACTAATTGAATATCCAGGCAATGACTGCGTTGCAATAAGTAGTTTTAGTGCAAGCTTATTATCAAGTACGGGTGGCTTATGACAAGCAAGGAGAATTAGACTGCTAGCGAAAATAAACAGTATTTTAGCGAGATGGTTTGGCATAATAAGTTCCGTTAGCATTTAAGTCGGGTATGTATTGTAGTCGAGTCATTAGGGTAGTAGATGATTAATTGGTCAAAAATAGAAACAGTATTATTAGACATGGACGGTACGTTATTGGACCTTAGGTTTGATAACTATTTTTGGCAAACCGTCGTACCAAAATTTTTTGCGTCTAAGAAAAACATAACGTTTGATGAAGCAGTTGATCATTTGGCGCCAATTTTTAAATCACAAGAAGGTTTGTTGAATTGGTATTGCTTAGATTATTGGAGCGAAGAATTAGAGATAGATATTGCTCAATTAAAAGTTGAAACCCAGGATCATATTAAAGAACTTCCGCATACGAGGGCTTTCTTAAAAGCACTTCAGTTAACGGGTAAACGTTGTGTTCTTGTAACGAATGCTCATGCCGATAGCTTGAGTATTAAAATGCAAAAAACGGGGCTGGTAGAGTTTTTTGGTGCGATAGTGTCAGCGCATGATTTTGGTTACCCGAAAGAGCAGCAGAGTTTTTGGCGGGCATTTCATAAGCTCGAGCAATTTGATAAATCTACAACTGTTTTGGTGGACGATAGCTTGAGTGTTTTAAAAGCTGCCGACACTTTCGGCATTCAATATTTAATTGCTATTACTCAGCCAGATAGTACAAAGCCACTACGTATTGTGCATGATTATTTGGCGATAGAAAATCTGAGTAAAATACAGCCAATTTAGGAACAACAGTGTATTGCTAGTTAATATCTATGTGGGCGTGACTTGTTATTATTTGGTTTGGAAGAACGCTTGTTTGGAGCTGGCTTGTATTGTTTTTTCGTCGCGGGTTTTAACGTTGGTAATGAAGAGCCATCTATACTTTTGAATGGAATTTTATGGGAAATATAGGCCTCAATATCAGGCAATGAATAGGCAAATGTTTCACAAGCAAAACTAATGGCTATGCCACTGGCGCCAGATCGAGCGGTTCTACCAATTCTATGCACATAATCTTCAGCATCTTGCGGTAAATCAAAATTAAACACATGACTAACAGCGGGGATATGTAAACCACGGGCGGCCACATCAGTGGCAATTAATAGAGGAAGCTTTCCCTCTTGAAATTGTTTTAATATTTTTTGACGCTTGTTTTGTGGCACGTCACCCGATAGTACGGCGTTCTCAAAATCATTACCTTCTAGGTAACGGTTTAAGCGATCTGCATTGCGCTTTGTATTGATAAAGATGATGCCTCTTTCTGGTTTTTCGTCATTTAAGATTTTAACTAGTAGCGGTATTTTTTCATCGTCAGCGGGGTAATAAACCGACTCTTCAACGCGCTTCGCGGTAATTTGCTCAGGCTCTATGCGCACCATTTCAGGCTCGTTCATATGTTCATACGCGAGCTCAGTTACCTTAAAAGAAAGAGTCGCTGAAAATAGCATGTTTAAACGTTTATCTGGCTCGGGTAAGCGACGTAACAAAAAACGAATGTCATTGATGAACCCAAGGTCAAACATTCTATCCGCTTCATCAAGAACAAGGACTTCAGCTGTTCTTAGGTTAAACACTTTTTGTTTAAAGAAATCGATGGTACGACCGGGGGTACCAATCAAAATATCCACACCATCTTCTATTGTTTTGCGTTGCTTTTCGTAGTCGGTTCCGCCATAAGCTAAGCCCACACGAATGTCGGTATGTTTGCCAATAATCATGGCGTCGTTATAAATCTGGATGGCTAGTTCGCGCGTTGGCGCAAGCATTATGGCTCTAACACCTTTTGGGTTATCAGCAGCTGGTTTGGTTAATAGGGTGTGATACGTTGCTAGTAAGAAGGCGATTGTTTTACCTGTCCCCGTTTGTGCCTGACCAGCTACATCTGTACCCGATAGGCTGATGGGCAGCGTTTGTTCTTGGATGGGGGTGCAATTAATGAAACCAGCTTCATTTAGCCCATCTATAAGAAGTTCTGATAAGCCTAAAGAGGAAAATAGTGTATCTGTTAGGTGCGTTGAAGACATCGGGAATAATTTTTAGTTAAGTGTGTATTGATAAAACAAAATGGATTTTAGCTAGCATGTATTCATGTTAAGCTACGTTTAAGATATCGTACTCTATATTAGAGTGCGGAGGCATAGTTAATTGAACGGAGAAAAGATAGTGAGTGAGAATTTAGTGCATACCAGTGATGATAATTTTGAACAGGATGTATTGGCAGCAGATGGTCCAGTATTAGTTGATTTTTGGGCAGAGTGGTGTGGTCCTTGTAAGATGATAGCGCCAATTCTTGATGAGATTGCTGACGAGTATGCAGGTAAAGTTAAAGTGGTGAAATTGGATATTGATTCTAACCCAGCTATGCCAAGACGTTTTGGCGTAAGAGGGATTCCAACGCTAATGCTTTATAAAGCAGGCGAAGTAGAAGCCACTAAAGTGGGTGCGGTTTCAAAGTCTCAATTAGCAGCATTTATCGATAGTAACGTTTAAAACAACTGCCTTCGTCTTCGTAAAGGTGGACGGAGGCAACTTTTAATGCTACATTTGCACCACTAGAAGTTTCCACGCACGCGACATGCCGTTGCAAATAATCAAACAAACTTAAAAAACCACAACCTGTGCCATCCGTGCACGCCCTAATTTTCTATAATCCCAAACTAAATCTCTATGAATCTAACCGAACTGAAGCGTAAACCCGCAGCTGAAATTCTTCAAATTGCAAAAGACATGGGTGTTGATAACACCGGCCGATCTCAAAAGAAAACGACTGTTTTCCATATTCTCAAACAAGTGGCTAAAAAGGGCGACGATATCCACGGGGACGGTGTTCTTGAAGTGTTGTCTGATGGCTTTGGCTTCTTAAGGTCACCGGCTGAATCTTACTTAGCAGGCCCTGATGATATTTATGTGTCACCGAGCCAAATACGCCGTTTTGGTTTAAGAACAGGGGATACCATTTCAGGCAAAATTCGTCCACCTAAAGACGGTGAACGTTATTTTGCGTTACTCAAGGTTGACCAGCTTAATTACGAAAAACCTGAAGATGCGAGAAATAAAATCGCCTTTAAAGATTTAACGCCGTTATTTCCTAATGAGCGTTTGTTTCTTGAATTGGGTAATGGCACGACCGAGGATTTAACTTCTCGTGTTATAGATTTAGTATCGCCGATTGGTAAAGGGCAGCGTGGTTTGATTGTGTCGCCGCCTAAAGCGGGTAAAACCATGATTATGCAAAACTTGGCGCACTCTATTGCTGAAAATAACCCTGAAAGTTATTTGATGGTGTTGTTGATTGATGAGCGCCCAGAAGAGGTGACAGAAATGTCGCGTACGGTTAAAGGCGAAGTGATATCCAGTACTTTTGATGAGCCAGCTACTCGACACGTACAAGTAGCTGAGATGGTGATTGAGAAAGCTAAAAGAATGGTTGAGCACAAGCAAGACGTGATTATTTTGTTGGACTCCATTACGCGTTTAGGTCGTGCTTACAATACGGTCGCGCCATCATCCGGTAAAATCTTAACAGGTGGTGTGGACGCGAATGCTTTAGAACGCCCAAAACGTTTCTTCGGTGCAGCGAGAAATATTGAAGAAGGCGGTAGCTTAACGATTATTGCAACGGCCTTGGTTGAAACGGGCTCTCGTATGGACGATGTGATTTACGAAGAATTTAAAGGCACCGGTAATATGGAGCTTCACCTTGAGCGTAAAATAGCAGAGAAACGTATTTACCCTGCTATTAACGTTAACCGTTCTGGTACGCGGCGTGAAGAATATATTGTTGATGCAGATATTCTTCAAAAGACTTGGATTTTACGTAAAATTCTTAACCCAATGGATGAGACGGGCGCGATTGAATTCTTATTAGAGCGCTTCAAGAAAACCAAAACAAATAGCGAGTTCTTTGACTCAATGAAACGATAGTTTCTATTTATTAAATATAAAAAAAGAGCTTCTATTTGAAGCTCTTTTTTTGCGCGTAAATAATGTTGAGAGCCTAAGTATTCTGTTCTCGCGTAATTGCTCGATGTCCAATATCGGTACGATAATATACATTATCCCAATTAATTGAGCCAACGGTCTCGTAGGCCTTAAGTTGCGCGTCAAATACGCTGTCACCTAATGCGCAGGCACATAACACTCGGCCACCATTAGTGGTAACGTTCTCGCCAATCATTTTTGTGCCAGCATGAAAGGTTTTTGCCTCATTGGTTTCAGCTGGAATGCCGCTAATAATATCACCTTTGTCGTAATCAAACGGATAACCGCCAGCTGCTAATACAACGCCTATGGCTGTACGAGAGTCCCATTGTGCGTCGATAGAGTGGAGCTTGTTATCCAGTGCAGCATTACATAGGGCGACTAAATCACTATTTAAACGCATCATAATCGGTTGTGTTTCAGGGTCACCAAAGCGGCAATTGTATTCAAGGACTTTTGGTGTGCCAGCAGCATCAATCATAACGCCAGCGTATAAAAATCCAGTATACGGAATACCGTCTTTTATCATACCTTCAAGCGTTGGTTGGATGATGGTATCCATAATGGTTTGATGCATGGCTTTTGTAACAACCGGGGCTGGTGAATATGCGCCCATGCCGCCAGTATTAGGGCCAGTATCGCCATTATCGCGTGCTTTATGGTCTTGAGATGACGCCATCGGTAGCACTTGGTGACCGTTGGCAATAACGATAAAGCTGGCTTCTTCACCGACTAAAAACTCTTCTACAACGACTCGATGCCCGGCTTCGCCAAAGGCGTTGCCCGCCAACATACCAGTAACGGCATCAATCGCTTGTTGTTCTGTTTGCGCGAGAATAACGCCTTTTCCAGCGGCTAAACCATCTGCTTTTACGACAATTGGTGCGCCTTTAGTGCGAATGTATTCAGCGGCGAGTTGAATGTCAGTAAAGCTTTGATAATCAGCGGTCGGAATGTTATGTCTGGCGAGAAAATCTTTGCAATACGCTTTAGATCCTTCCAGTTGAGCGGCGGCCTTAGATGGGCCAAAGCAACGTAAATTGTTTTCCGTAAATGTATCTACAATACCATCAACTAAAGGGGCTTCTGGACCAACAATGGTTAAATCAACTTGTTCGGTTTTTGCAAATGCAAGTAGTGCCGGAATGTCTTCAGCTGCAATGTCGACATTTTGTAGGTTGGCTTCTTGCGCTGTGCCGGCGTTGCCGGGTGCTACTAAAACCTGCGTAACGTCTGTTGCTTGCGCGGCTTTCCATGCTAATGCATGTTCACGTCCACCACCGCCAACAATTAGAACTTTCATACCTTTTCTCCTTAAACCTTACTTAGTGCTTAAAGTGGCGCATGGCTGTAAATACCATCGCAATATCATGTTCGTCAGCAGCGGCGATAACTTCCTCATCGCGCATGGATCCGCCTGGTTGAATAACAGCACGAATGCCAACGGAGGCAGCATTATCCAAGCCGTCACGAAAAGGGAAGAAGGCATCTGACGCCATTACAGAACCGGTAACTTCTAAGCCTGCATGCTCAGCTTTAATAGCCGCAATACGAGCGGAGTTAACACGACTCATTTGTCCTGCGCCAACGCCAATTGTCATGTTGTTTTTGCCATAAATAATGGCGTTTGATTTTACAAATTTGGCGACATTCCATGTGAATAACAAATCTTGCATTTCTTGTTCGGTAGGTTGACGTTTGGTGACGACCGTTAACTCATTGTGTGAAGAAAGGTCTGCCGTTTGTACGAGCAAGCCACCATTAACGCGTTTGTAATCAAAGCGTGGCGTGTTGTTATTACTCCATATGCCACTATCAAGAAGTCGTAAATTTTTTTTACTAGCGATAATATCTTGGACACCTGTATTAATGCCGGGCGCGATAATTACTTCAACAAACTGACGATCGACGATAGCTTGAGCAGTCGCTTTGTCTAGTGGGCGATTGAACGCAATAATGCCACCAAAAGCAGACTCTGGGTCAGTTTGATAGGCACGATCATAGGCTTCAAGAAGGCTGTCAGCTACCGCAACACCACAAGGGTTGGCGTGCTTAACAATCACACAAGCGGGCGCATCGCCGAACTGTTTAACGCATTCTAGTGCGGCATCGGTATCAGCGATATTGTTGTAAGACAGCTCTTTACCTTGTTGTTGAGTCGCGGTAGAAATAGTGCCCGCTTCTGCTTGTTCTTCGACAAAAAAGGCGGCCTTTTGATGCGGGTTCTCACCATAGCGCATGATTTGTTTTTGTTTGAACTGTAAATTAATCGTGCGTGAAAAATCAGCTTTATCACCATTGTCTTGAATAGTACCGAGATAATTAGCAATCGCGCCGTCATATTGAGCGGTGTGTTCAAAGGTTTTGATTGCAAAGTTAAAGCGACTAGCATCATCAACACCACCAGAGTTTTTAATTGATGCGATTGTTTGTTGATAATCAGCTGGGTCCACAATAATAGTTACATCTTTGTGGTTTTTTGCAGCAGCACGAATCATTGTCGGGCCACCAATGTCGATATTTTCTATCGCAGTAGCTAAATCACAATCTTGGTTAGCAACAGTTTGTTGGAAAGGGTATAAATTAACGACCACTAAATCGATAGGTTTAATATCGTTGTCTTGCATAACATCTTGGTCAATATCGCGGCGACCTAAAATACCACCATGAACTTTAGGGTGTAACGTTTTAACGCGGCCGTCCATCATTTCTGGAAAGCCGGTGTAGTCACTGATTTCAATAACAGGAATATTGTTTTCTTGTAGTAACTTCGCTGTGCCACCAGTTGAAATAATTTCAACGTTTAGCTCGCTTAGTTGCTGGCAAAATTTAATGATGCCAGATTTGTCGGAAACGCTAACGAGTGCGCGCGAGATTGTATTACTCATGAGATGCCCTGTTTGTAGAGTTGCTTGTCGACCAAGGTCGTTTGGAAACAGAGTATTTTATAGAAACTGGTGTTTTTTTGCTGAGCTTTTTAGCAAGCACTGGTTGTTAATGGTTTAACTGATACGCGGCGATTTTTTTGCGTAGCGTGCCACGGCTTAGCCCAAGCATTTTGGCGGCTTTTGATTGATTCGATTTAGTGTGTTTTAGAACGGCTTCGAGGAGCGGTTTTTCAACTTCGCTAATGACCAATGCATGTAAATTATTTACTTCATGCCCATCCAACTGGGAGAAGTAATTATCTAATGCCTGTGTTACTTGTTGGCATAGAGGTTGTTTTGATGGGTTAAATGTCATGCTGCTTGGTGCGAATATTTTCTTAAAGCATAAAAAGTTTCGTCAATAAAATCTAGTTGTTGTTGAGGTTCTTGTATTAAAAAACATTCTTTAATATGCGTTAAAAACTGCCCGTTAAGTTGGTTGAAGTACCAACGTATATGCTTTCTAGCGATTTTAACACCCATGACATCACCGTAAAAATGGTGCAATTGAATAAGGTGTTTTTTAATAATTGAATGTATTTCGGGGGTAGTGGGTGCCGCTAAATATTGGCCGGTTTTAAGAAAGCAATCAATTTCTCTGAATATCCATGGCTTACCTTGTGCTCCTCGACCAATGAGTAAACCATCTGCGCCTGTTTGCTGCAAAACATCGCGAGCTCTTTCAGGCGTGGTGATATCACCATTTGCAAAGACGGGAATCGTCACGGCTTTTTTGACCGCCTTAATGGTGTCAAATTCTGCATCACCATTATACTTGCAGGCTCTTGTACGCCCATGTATGGCTAATGCCTGTATGCCAGCTTGCTCGGCGATGCGCGCAATAGTTTCCGCATTTTTTGATTCCCTATCCCAGCCTGTTCTTATTTTAAGAGTAACAGGGATATCTACTGCAGAAACAACAGTTTGTAATATTTCTTGTACTAAATTTTCGTCGCGTAATAAAGCAGATCCGGCGGCTACATTACACACTTTCTTAGCGGGGCAGCCCATATTAATATCAATAATTTGTGCGCCGTTGGCTTGGTTGTATTGGGCGGCTTCTGCCATTTGGCTGGGGTTTGTGCCTACAATTTGAACGGAGCGTGGTTCGTCTTCTCCGGCGTGGTCCATTTTTAATTGTGTGCGGTGGTTGTTTCTTAAGGCAGGGTTTGATGCGGTCATCTCAGACACCGCCAATCCTGCGCCGTGCTCACGACAAAGCTGTCTAAAAGGGCGGTCGGTGATACCTGCCATTGGAGATAAAATTAAATTATTTTTTAAAATATAGGGACCGATTTGCATAACAGCTCAACTGTTTTTAATGACCAGTGTCATGGTTACACGTCAAAGAGTCAATAAATGTTCGATCGTTTCTTATTCGCTAAAGGAGATTTCAAAGCCAGTGGCTTCTTTTTTTGGCTTGTTAAAAATCAAATTAACCAGTTTTAGTTCTTGTGGTTTAAATAAATCATTCACCTCATTATCTATAAGATATGTTTCTTTATAGAAAGAGCCGTAAGCAACTTTTTCACCAGAGTTGGAGGTGAGGGCGACATTAATGGTTGGGAACGCTTGTTCAGCAAAGGCACTGTTTTTGATCGTTAGTTGCAGTAATAAAACTTGGCTTATTTGCGGATGAAGGCTCAGTTGTCGTTCAACTATATGAATTTCACTTAAATTTTTGTAAATAGGAATATTAAACCCAAAAGCACTATTCAGTCGCTTAAAGGTCGGTTGAAGCCCCGCATTCTGGGTAAATGCGTTCGACTGAGTTGTGATGAATTGTGTTAAAAATAAAATAATTAACAAAAAAGAACAAAGTAGATAAGGAGGTTTGTTCTTAATGGGTTCGTTAGCCACTTCCCATATGGGCTGGGTAATAGAGGGTTCGTCATCAATAAGGCTTTGTTCACTTAATAGTTGAACCTGTTCAAATGCTTCTTGCTTAGATGTCTCATCCAGTGAGGTGATGGGAGCTGGCAGTGGGTTATCGTTAGCATCGAAAACAGTCTTGCAGTGACCGCATCGGATCATTCCATCTTTAAGGGCTAATTGCTCTGCAGTAACTTGCAAGCTACTCAGGCAGGATGGGCATAGAGCGTATTTCACTTCATCACCTATACTCGTTTTGTCGCATGAAGGCAGGCCCATTCATCTCGAAATACAGCTGGATTAAAGACAAAATTACTCTGGTAAGCTTGCGTGACAAATTCAACTTGTTCGCTAAGAAGGCCTGATAATAATAAATGACCGCTGGGTTTCACTAAGGTTGATATTTCATCGTATAAGGTCACTAAAGGTTCAGCCAAGATATTAGCGATGACAATATCCTTTGCTTCTGTTGGGTATTGTTGAGCGTCATATACTTGAATGTTATCACGTACATTATTTTGTGCGGCGTTGTTGTTGGTTGCTATTAATGCTTGTGGGTCAATGTCGATACCAATGGCATGCTGCGCACCTAATAATAAAGCAGCAATAGCGAGTATGCCCGAGCCGCAACCAAAATCAGCTATCTCGCAATTTTTAAGCGGGTGAGTGGCCAGCCATTCAAGACATAAAGCCGTTGTTGGATGTGTGCCAGTGCCAAAGGCTAGGCCTGGGTCGAGTCGTAATAACGTGGCATTTTCGTCAGCTATGTTATGTTCAGTCGAGCAAACCCAAAAATTATTTCCAAATTTAATGGGTTGAAAGTTATCAAGCCACACGCGCTCCCATATTTGGTCTTTTAAATGATCAAGAGTGAGGCTCCACGTTTTAGTAGAGTCAATGCGTTGTTGGAAAAATTGCCTAGCTTCGTTGAGGTCGGCGTCTTCGTCGAACAAACCTGTCACATGCACTTGTTTCCATAAGGGAGTGGTTTCTAGCGGCGGTTCGTAAATGGGTTGGTCTGCGCCATCCGTCAGGGTGACGGATAGCGAACCGAGTTCTTCAATTAGAGTCTCAAAAAGTGGTGCTAGTTCTTGGTCTGTCGCAATGGTCAGTTGTTGCCATGGCATGCGTGTTACATTCCAAGTTTCTTTTCGAGGTAATGGATATTGTAAATACCTGACTCAAAATCCTTGTCAACGACAATATTTTTCAAAAGAGGAATATTGGTATGTATGCCGTCAATAACGGTCTCGTTGAGTGCGGTTTTTGTCCGTGCGAGTGCTGATTCGCGAGTATTACCAGACGCAATTAGTTTACCAATCATGGAGTCGTAGTATTGCGGGACGGTATAGCCATTATAAATATGTGTGTCGACACGAATGCCCGGGCCACCAGGAAAATGCAGTTGCTTGATTTTTCCCGGTGACGGCATAAAGGTTTCTGAATGCTCTGCATTTAAGCGACACTCGATGGCGTGACCTTGGATTTTAATATCGTCTTGAGTGTATCCAAGCGGTTCACCAGCAGCAATCTTTAGTTGTGCTGCGACAATATCAACGCCGGTAATGATTTCAGTAATGGGGTGTTCGACTTGAACGCGGGTATTCATTTCAATGAAGTAAAACTCACCATTTTCATATAAAAATTCAAAAGTTCCTGCGCCGTAGTAGCCGATGTCTGAGCAAGCTTTTGCGCAACGTGTCCCAATTTCTTGGCGCACTTCTTCAGTGATACCAATGGCAGGTGCTTCTTCAATAACTTTTTGGTGTTTACGTTGAGTCGAACAATCTCGTTCACCAAGGTGAATTGCATTGCCGTGTTTGTCAGCGAGTACTTGAAATTCGATATGGCGAGGTGTTTCAAGGAATTTTTCCATGTACACCATGTCATTTCCAAAGAAATTATTTGCTTCAGTTTTGGTCAGTGAAATGGCATTCAATAAAGCTGCTTCGGTATGCACAACGCGCATGCCACGTCCACCACCGCCACCAGCGGCTTTAATGATGATGGGATAACCAATTTTCTTTGCCAGTTTAATGTTGCGTTCATTGTCGTCATTTAAAGGACCGTCTGATCCTGGCACGCAAGGTACGCCAGCCTTACCCATCGCTTCAATAGCAGACACTTTGTCACCCATCAGGCGAATAGTTTCTGAGCGCGGACCAATAAAGGTAAAGCCACTTTTTTCTACTTGTTCAGCGAAGTCAGCGTTTTCTGATAAAAAGCCATAACCTGGATGAATCGCCTCAGCATCGGTAATTTCAGCAGCGCTGATAATGGCAGGCATATTGAGGTAACTATCTGTAGATGAGGGGCCACCTATGCAAACAGATTCATCAGCAAGGCGGACGTGTTTTAAATCTCTGTCAGCAGAAGAATGGACGGCAACAGTTTGTATGCTTAGCTCGCGGCAAGCACGTAGAATTCGTAGTGCAATTTCACCACGGTTAGCAATAAGAATTTTATCGAACATATCTCTCTCTTCGATGAGTGGAAATTAAAAGGTGCTTATTCGATAACGAATAAAGGTTGGTCAAATTCAACCGCCTGACCGTTGTCAGACAAGATTGACTTAATAACGCCGGAGGCATCAGATTCGATTTGATTTAAAATCTTCATCGCTTCGATAATACAAAGAGTGTCGCCTTTTTGAACGCTTTGACCAATTGCTACAAAGGAAGGTGAACCGGGGGCTGCAGAGGAGTAATACGTTCCAACCATCGGTGACTTTATTACGTGCCCAGATAGTTTTTCATCACTGTTTTGGTTTGCTTGTGGTTCAGCAACGCTAGCTGCGGCAGGCGCCGCAATAGGCGCTGGAGCATGGGCAACAGGTTGAGATGAGGAGTAACGGTTAATGCGAACGGACTCTTCGCCTTCATGAATTTCAATTTCTGCGATGTCTGATTTTTCAATCAGCTCGATGAGTTTTTTAACTTTTCTTATATCCATAATTAATCTCTCGATGGTTGTTCTATTAGGGGTAGAGCTGCCAGTAATGCTAACTCATAACTTTTTGGCCCGAAGCCGCAGATAACGCCTTTGGCGATATCTGAAAAATAAGAATGCTGACGAAATGACTCACGCGCGTGAACATTGGATAGGTGTAGTTCAATAAAGGGTGTGTCGCAGGCTAACAATGCATCGCGTAAAGCTACGCTTGTATGCGTAAAAGCAGCAGGATTTAATAAAATAGCGGCGACATTTTCTTGTTTGCTTTGCTGAACTTTATTGACTAAATCGTGCTCGGCATTGCTTTGGTAAAAAATCACTTCATGCCCATGTTGTTGTGCGAGTTTAGTGATGTTTGTTTCAATTTCAGCTAACGTCTGTGCGCCATAAATACCAGGCTCTCGAGTACCTAGCATATTTAGATTTGGACCGTTGATAACTGAAATAATTGCCATAAAGTGTTCGCTCAATAAGGTAACAATAATTGCTGGGTTTAACTCCACTTTGCAATGACGTGATTTTGCCAAAGCTCACCATAAAAGTCTATAAAAATCGTCAGTTCGTGAAAGATGCAGACAAATATCAGCAAGTTAGAGGGAGTTAATCTAATGTTAAGCCTGTTTTGGCGAGAATTTTCGCCCCGCTGAGTAAACCGATTTGCCTGTCGATGATGTTGCCTTGCGGGTCAATAATAACGGAATAAGGTAACGCGCCAAGAAGATTGCCGTATTGCTTTGCTAATTCGATACCATGAATGTCAGCGATAAGGTTGGGGTAATTCATGCCCATTTCCATAGCAAATTGGTCAACGGATACTTTATCGTCTATAGCAACGCCTATAAATTGCAAGTTTGATGAGCGATATTGGTTTTGTAGCTCAATAAATTCAGGGATTTCTTTACGGCAAGGTGTGCACCAAGTGGCCCAAAAGTTTAATACGATATATTTCCCATCCCACTCTTTGATGTTGCGTTGTTGACCATGAAGGTCGGGTAACGAAAATTCAGGGCGCGGTGAAACAGCGCCTAAAGCTTGCTTGATAGTTTGGGCGTGTGTAGATGTTGTTTGCTTTGTGTCAAAAAAACTCGCGCTGATGGCGGCAACGACTAAAACAAGGCCAATAAATAGATATGTATATTTACTCATTGTTTGACGGCGTAAATTTGCTGCAAAAAAGCATCAGCGGGCATATAGCCAATTACTCTACGTTGTGAAACCTCACCTATATCGGGTTTAAAAAACAAAATAGCAGGTGGGCCAATAAGTGAAAAAGATTTAAGCAGCGCTTTGTTTTCATCATCATTTTTCGTTACGTCTGCTTGTAATAACATGACGTTTTGTAAGGCAGATTGTACGTTAGGGTCAGAAAAGGTAAAGGCTTCCATTTCCTTGCAGGAAACGCACCAGTCAGCATAAAAATCGAGCATGACCAGCTGGTTATTTTTTGTGGCGGTATTAAGTGACGCAGTTAATTCACTAAGCCCTTTTATGCGCTGAAAATTTAAGGCGTGTTGTTGAGTGCTGCTTTGTGGATTATTAAAGTTTGCTAACGGTTTAAAGGGGTTGGTTCCGCCAGATGCGGCGCCAACTATTAACATGATGCCGTAAATTAAGAAAATAAGCCCAAAGCCTTTAGATAACTTTTGCCAACCTGTCGCGTTAGAGCCCAATTGATCAATAGCTTTTAGGTAAATTGCGCAGATGATGAGCAGGCCAGCCCAAAGAATAAGGGTTACTGCTGAAGGTAAAATGCGCTCCATTAACCAGATGGCAACGGCGAGTAACAAAACGCCGAAGAAGTATTTAATCGGTTCCATCCAATGCCCAGCTTTAGGCAATATTTTGCCTGCCGAAGTGCCGATGATAACGAGAGGAATACCCGCGCCAATGCCGAGAGAAAACAGGGCAAAACCGCCTAAAACGGCATCGCCAGTCTGGCCGATATAAATCAATACGCCAGCCAATGGTGCGGCAACGCATGGGCCAACGATTAAGGTAGATAAAACGCCCATAACGGCGCTACCCCATAAGGAGCCGTGTTTTTGGTGCTGCGATAATTTCGATAATTTACTTTGCAGGGTAGCGGGTAGCTGTAAGTCGTATAGTCCAAACATCGATAAGGCTAGCAATACGAAGATGCCGCTAAAGGCACTTAAAATCCAAGGGTTCTGAAAGGTTGCTTGTAAGTTGTCGCCAAACAACCCCGCTAAAATGCCAAACAAGGCGTAAGTAAAAGCCGAGGCAATCACATAACTCAGTGATAGATAAAATGCTTTTCGTGTTGATAGCTCTTTGCCGTGACCAATAATAATGCCAGATAAAATAGGTATCATTGGGAAAACACAAGGCGTAAATGATAGCAGTAACCCGAAGCCTAGGAAGGTTAAACAGGTAATTAACAGGGTGCTGCTAATCAATGAATTCGCAATGTTATCTTGTTCGGAAATATCCGGTGTCATAGGGGTTTGTGAGACAGTAGTATTGTTCGAAGTAGTGGGTTTCAGAAATAGCGTGACGACTTTATTCATCGGTGGGTAACAAACGCCAATATCAGCACAACCTTGAAAAGCAACATCAATTGTTATGTCGGTAGGTGCGCTAAGGGGTTTAGTTAGTGTTTGCATTAACGTGAGGTCGCCATAATACACGAGGGTGTCGCCGAAGGTTTCATCGTTGTGAAGCTTCCCAGATGGAAAGTTGAGACGGGTTAGTTCAAGCGTTTTTGGCTTAATAAGTGTTGTTTTAACTTTGTCTTGATACAGGTAATAACCATCTGCAATACGCCAATGTAGAACGATTTGTTGTTCGTTGTTTACCTCAGCAAAAAAACTAAAGGCTTGCTCTGGCTCAAGTAATTGATTTGATGATGTAGGGTTGCCGCCAAATAAATCACTGAGTGCATCTATGGGGTTGGTGTTTATTAGGTTGTCATCCTGTGTTGCATAGCTCGCCTGAGATACAAAAAGTAGGCAGAGGCTGATAAGCAAAGTGTGAATTAGAGTTTTGTACATAGTTAAATTTTGAGTGATATTCGTTATCAGCTCGTTGCAGGTAATGGGACATTATACCCAAAGGGCCGATGAATAATAAGACCCAGGATGGTGGTCTAATCTTTCTTTTTAATGGGTAAGCACTTTTTACAATACTCATAATCCTGTGTAAGCTGTTTACTATGAATCCATTTTCTTTTTTTCTGTTGCTGTTAATTGTTGTTCCAGTCGTTGAAATCTATTTTTTAATTCAAGTAGGTAGTGCTATCGGGGCTCTTCCAACGGTGATATTAATTGTATTTACAGCCTTGCTTGGGGCTTATTTATTTAGGCTTCAAGGGTTGTCAACTGTACAGCGAATTCAAGCGAGCTTGTCGCGCAGTGAAATACCTGCTGTGGAGATGATAGAGGGGGCGATGCTTTTGGTGAGTGGCGCATTATTACTGACACCGGGTTTCGTGACCGATATAGTTGGCTTTGCATGTTTAATACCACTATTAAGACGAAAATTTGCTTTATCAATTTTAGAAAGCCAGCTTATTAATACGTCTTCATTTCAAGGCGGCAGCCCTTTTCAGCAATCAAATACTGATAGTAGTAATGGTGATATTATTGAAGGTGAGTTTAAGCGTGACGATGAAGATATTAGCAGCTTAGAAGATAAAGAAAAATAATTCTAAAGAACCACCTCAAAGCCTTCAAAATTAGGGTGTCCTAAGTATAAACCTTTAGTTTGCCCTGCCTGCGCGTGGACTTGTTTGAAAGCATCCGAGTGCGTCCAATCGTCAAAAGCATCTTTATCTTCCCAAACAGTGTGCGAAGCAAATAAGGTGTGGTCATCTAGTGTTGGTCCGCGCAGTAAGTTGAATGTGTTAAAACCGGGTACATCGCTTAATCGAGACTCGCGTTTACGCCAAACGTTTTCAAAGTCGCTTTCTTTGCCTAGGGTTACTTTAAAACGGTTCATGGCGATAAACATACAAATTCCTTATTTGAATAATGGGTTTTTGACCTTCAACGGATGCAGAGCATAAATTCCGTATAAAGGCCCAACGGTCATTAATGATACGGCAATAGCGAGGCTGAAGCTCGTCATTAAAAATTCGAATACGTGCAGGCTAACGATGGTTAGCGAAAAGCCGATGCATATAACAAGTGTAACGGCTGATCCAACTATTTCGGGCGGTGCGGTTCTGGCATTTAGGGTGGAAAACTGGGGCGAGTCTCCGGCCACGGTAATGCCCCAAATACAGAGATATAAAAGAAATAACTCGGTTGGTGTGGACAGCATCAAAGGGAAAATCAAGCAGCAGATACAGGAGGTGGCGAGTTGATAGAAAGCGACGGGCGCGCTTCCGCGTTTTAACGATAGTATACCACCGGCCGAACAACCGATACTGCCCGATGCAATGATGGCGAAGCTCCATAAAGCGACGTTTAGATCGGCGCCTGTTTGGCTGTTGTATGCGGATAGAATAATGGGTATAAATGCCCAGAATGTATACAGTTCCCACATGTGGCCGAAGTAACCTGAAGAGGAGGCTTTGAAATCTTTCAATTTAAAAATATTAAGCAACCCGCGACCCTCATGGTGTGGTGTACGTTGTGCGCTGGACTTCTCTGGTATAACAAACCCAACCAACAGGCCACCAATAAGTGCTAGTACAGAAGAGCTAATAACGACGGTCTGCCAGTTTAACGCAAAGTCGAGGCCATTTAACAAGTGGGGAAATGCCGTGCCGATGACTAAGGCCGCCAAAATATGCCCCAATGCACTGCCCAAATCTTTTTTACACCATAACGCGGCAATTTTAACGGCAATGGGGTAAATGCCCGCTAAGAAAAAGCCCGTTAAACAACGAGAAATAATTAAGGTGCTGGTATCGAGCGGTGCGATAACAATAAGGCAGTTGAAAAAGCTGCCTAATAAGCTTGATAGCAGAAAAACACGCCCGGCAGGAAAACGGTCGGCAATATTGAATGCAGAAAAAAACAGCGTGCCAATAATAAAGCCCAATTGCACGGCGGAGGTAATATCAGACACGTCAAAGTCAGCGTCGGGCATTGCAATCAACAAGTCTTTTAATATGGCGTTTCCAGAAAACCACAGCGATGAACCACAAAAAGCCGAAAAAATAAGAATCGATAAAACAGGCGTTTTACTCATGAGGCGCTTTATCGAATACCTGCTTGCCAGATGTCATCTAACGCTTTACGTGCCGAAGGCTTTTCTTTTTCTTGCAACGCGCTAGGTAGTGATTCAACGGTGTCAGCTTCGCCCAATGCGAAACCACAAATAATGTCGTAGTCAGCAGGTGACATATTGAGTGTTGTATATATATTAGTGTAATCAATGCCGCCAATGCCGTGCGTGTGCAGACCGTTCAAGTTGGCTTGTAAGGTGAGGCTCATCCAAGCAGCTCCACAATCAAACTTTGCTTTGTTATTGTCTGTGCCGTTATGGGCAAAGGTTTTTTTAGCAAAAATAAAACCGATTAAGCCAGCGTTCTTTGCCCAAACTTGGTTGGACTCATTGAGTAAGCTAAGGAATATATCGAAGTTTTTTTCATTGGAAGATGTAACAAACAGCCAAGGCTGTTCGTTAAAGCACGAAGGTGCCCAGCGTGCGGCATCAAAAATAGTGTTGATAGTTTGCGGTGAAATATTTGCCTTTTTAAAGGCGCAAGGAGACCAGCGTTGATGAAACAGTCCATTAACCTCAGGTAGTGGGTTACGGTTACTAAAATCGGTATGGTTCATATTGTTATCTCTAGTGGGGCGTATTTAATAGGTTATGTGTGCCCTATAAATATAGCAAGAAAGTTTTTTTAGAATAAATATTGCGCCGCAATAAAAACTGTGTATAATGCGCTGCAACAAAACATTAAATTAACCAAAAGGAAATATCATGTTAAAAAATCTAGACGTATTATTAGCTCCTGCTAAAAAATTAGCTGAACTAAACAAAGTACAAATCGAAAAAGCAATTGCTACACAACAAGCTGCTGCTAAAGAATATGTTGCTTTAACAGAAGCACGTATCAAAGCTGCTACAGCTATTAAAGATATCGTGGGCTTAAACACTTTCGTTAAAGAGCAAGTTGAATTAGCTAAAAGCGGTTTTGAAAAAGTACAAGCTGATAGCAAAGCATTAGTTGAAGACGCTAAAGCTTACAACGAAGAAGTGATTAAACTTGTTCAAGAAGGCAACAAAGTAGTGACTAAAGAAGTAAAAGCAACAGTTAAAAAAGCAGCTTAAAGCCGAACCAAACGGGTTTACCGTGTGAGTGAGACTTATCCTCGTAGAGGGTGATTTGCACTGTTCTAAAAAGCCGCTACCTTTTGGCCGCGGCTTTTTTATGTCTGATGTTTTTACTTAATTAGATGAGAGGTGAAAGGTGTTGATGTGCGTTTTTTAATTGCTCCTTAAATGCACTGATCATTTCAGTGGTTCGTTCAGCTCTTGGCGTATCCACATGTATTTCATCAATCACCGAGCTGGGTGACTCGGATAAAAATAAAATCTTGTCAGCCATCTCAATAGCTTCGTTTAAGTCATGAGTAACGAAGATAACGCTTCTCGGTTCTGCTTGCCATAAGTCCAATAGAAGCGTTCGTGCTTTCCTTGCGGTAGGCTGGTCGAGCGATACGAAAGGTTCGTCCATCAATAAGATATCACTAGCCACTGAAAAAGCACGGGCCAGCGCAACACGACGCTGCATACCGAGTGATAAGTGATGCGGATAGGTGTTGAGGCTATTGCTTAAGCCGAGGTTATCTAGCAGTTTATCGATGGTTGCTAATGGGGTGTCGTTCTCATTAGCTAATTGAATGTTCTCCAATACGGTTCGCCAAGGCAATAATCGAGGGGATTGAAAAACATAAGACGCTTTTATTTCCTTCTTACTATCATCCATTTTGATACTGCCGTCGAAATCAGAATCAAGACCGGCAATCATGCTCAGTAAGGTTGTTTTGCCGCAGCCGGATGGGCCAACAATACAAACAAATTCATTGTTGCTTAGCTCGAACTGTAAACCTTTAATGGCCGTGAAGGTTTCTTCGCTATCTATGTTGGCAAATGTTTTTGTTTTTATATCAACGGTGAGTCGGTTCATTTGACGTTATTTCCAGCGTTGAGCTTGTCTGTCTAAGGGTTTTAATATCGTTGTTTCAATTAGCTGAATAACAATAATAAATGAAACGGTGTACGCCAAAATACTGGTGATATCAAATAACTGGAAGAAGAGGTGAATTTGGTATCCCATGCCGTCGCTTCTGCCGAGTAACTCAACTACAAGAACAATTTTCCAAATTAGTGCCAGCCCCGTTCTAGCAGAGGCCATAACGTATGGGTACAGTTGCGGCATGATGACGTGCCATAGGGTTTTAAAGCGTCCAAACCGATATGCTTTTGCCATGTCTATTAACTCCTCATCGAGGTTTCTGGCGCCTTCGCGAATCGTAACGATGACGTTGGGAAGCTTGTTGATGACGACGGCAAAAATAGCCGCTGTTTCGATCAAGCCAAACCAGATGTAACACAAGATAATGGTGACCAATGCGGGCACATTCAGCAAAATAATGAGCCAGCTATCGAAAAACACATTGGTTTTTTTATGGCGTCCAAGTATCAAGCCCATAGCTATGCCTAATAACATGGCCAGTACAAAGCTAATGGTCAGTCTATATAGGGTGATGCCTAGGTGGTGAGGCAGTTCGCCGCTACTGATGGCAGCCATTAAGGTGTTGAATACTAAGAGAGGTGTGGGCAGAACAATTGAATCAACTAATAAGGCGGCTAGGTGCCATATTATAAGTAACAGCCCAAGCGATAGAGTTGAATTGATAAAAGAAGAACGTGGCATTTATAAGTAAGGTATCAAGGTCGCGTTAATCGCGGTTAATAGTCCAAAAAATATTGGGGTTAAGTTGTTTGACTGAGCCAACTAATTTGGCGCCGCCTGTTTTAGCAAGTATGGAGTATATGTCAGCGATGGCCTGTTTGTCTTGTTCTGTGAAGTTGATGATGCGACCTGCACAATAACTGCTGCGCAGTAATTGTTGGGTGGTTGGGTCGGTACTGCGAGTTAGTGGCAAAATGGCATTCCAATGCGCATCTGACGTACACAAAAGATTGGTTGCTTCGCGGCTAGCAGTAAAAAAACTATGCAAGCTATCTGCGTTGTCATTGCCCCATTGTTCCCGGAATACATAACCGAGTATTGGGATAGTTTTGTTAGTGCCTAACTGAGAAATGATGTCGTGTGTATCGGTAATTTTTCGATAGCCTTTGGCCTCTAGTCGGGCACTGTAATGCCAAAAATTAATCAAGGCGTCTAATTCGCCGCGTTCTAGTAAATTATTTAGTAAGGGTGGTGCGCCAAAAACTTTCTCAACGTCGGTGTCAAAATTAATACCGTTTTCTATACCAAGCGCACGTAGGAGCAGCCAGTTTTTATCTAATGCGCCGCCAGCGATGCCCAGTTTTTTTCCAGTCAGGTCATATATGGTTCTAATAGCTGATGACTCTGGCACCATAATGGCACCTGCAGAACTAGAATATGGTGAGAATTGGTAATTTGAAGAAAGCCCGCGTTGCCTAGCAACCCAAGTCCAATCAGACACAATAATATCAACAGCATTTGCTTGCAGGGCAATTTTGCCAGCTTGAGTGCTTGCAAGGTGTTGAATTGTTAGGTCAAAACCATGCTTCTTATCAAGGTCATTTTTTTTAATGGTTTCTAGTGTCCAATTAACGGTGCCAAACTTCAAAACAGATAGTTTAATGGGCGTGTTACTTGCAGCGATACTAGCTGTGAGATACAACAAGCCAGTAGCTAAAAAAGTTAAAGTTAAGAAGGTTTTAATCAATGACGACATAATAATTTAGATTTGATAGTGACTATATTGAATAGTGAGCTTATCTTAAATGAAATGAAGAGAAGATGAATAGAAAACGAACTGTTAATATGTAAACGCAGAAGAATAAATAAAGGTCGGTTTATTAACAAATGATTGACCTGTAAATTTACTTTGCGGTAAGGTATGTTAAAGAATAAAACAAAGCTGTAAGTTGTTAATAGTAATGAGAATTATTATTTTTTGATAATCATTCTTATAAACTGAATAAGCAATTGAAAACCCAGCTATTTAATTTACTAGGAGCATTAATAAAGCTGTATGAGTGCTGTGCCATCAACCTTAAAAACAAACAAGCTGATTGATAAGTTCGGGCGACAAGTGACGTATGTCAGAATTTCTGTCACCGATCGTTGCGATTTTCGTTGTGTATATTGCATGAGTGAAGAGATGGAATTCTTGCCGCGTGAGCAAGTTCTTACGTTGGAAGAAATTACTCGTTTATCACAGGCATTTGTAGAAATGGGTGTGACAAAAATTCGTATCACGGGTGGTGAGCCGTTGGTAAGAAAAGGCGTTGTAGGTTTGCTCGAAAATATTGCTAAATTGGATGGTTTAGAAGAGTTGGTCATTACAACGAATGGTTCTCAATTGGTGAAACTAGCTGAGCCATTAAAAAAGGCGGGCGTTAAACGTATTAACATCAGCTTGGATAGTTTAGACACCGATAAGTTTAAAAAAGTCACCAGAGTAGGTGATTTAGATGTTGTATTGCAAGGCATACAAGCAGCAAAAAAAGCAGGCTTCGAAAAAATTAAATTAAACGCTGTGATTCTTAAAAACAGAAATCATGACGAAGTAAAAGACTTAGTTGAATACGCAATGAACGAAGGCTTGGACATTAGTTTTATTGAAGAAATGCCATTAGGCGTGATTGATAGCCACTCTCGCGAAGAAGCTTATTATTCAAGCGACGAAATAAAGCAAGATATTGAAACGCAGTTTGAATTGCTGCCTAGCACGAAAAACACTGGTGGCCCAGCGCGTTACTACAACGTAAATGGTTATGATAATTTGGTCGGCTTTATTTCGCCGCATAGTCATAATTTTTGCGACACGTGCAATAGAGTGCGCGTGACAGCATCTGGTTTATTATTGTTGTGCTTAGGCCAAGAGCACTCGATGGACTTAATGCGTGTATTAAGAGCCAACCCAACTGATTTGGATAAAGTGAAACAGGCTCTTATAGAGTCAATGGATATAAAGCCCAAAGGGCACGATTTTGATATTACTGAACAACCTGTTATCTTTCGTCATATGAGCGTAACGGGTGGCTAAGTTTTTTTGTTAACGTTTTAAAATTAAAAATAGAACCCAGAGGAGGGTGTTATGCAGATGTCATTAGTTATAGATGCAAATAAATGTACAGGTTGTTTACAATGTGAAATGGCTTGTTCTTATGAAGGTGAAGGCGTATTTAACCCGACTAAGTCAAGAATTAAAATTTTCCCATTTCATGATGAAGGTATTTTYGTRCCTTATACATGTACYCARTGTGATGAAGCRTGGTGTATGCATGCTTGTCCTGTAGAGGCYATYGTTTTRAACAAAGAAACAGGCGCAAAAGAAATCGTTAAYGATTTATGCGTAGGTTGTAAAGTTTGTACGATTGCYTGYCCATTYGGYACKGTTAACTACAACGCAGAYAGCGGRAAAGTTATCAAATGYGACYTGTGTGGCGGCGACCCAGAATGTGCRAAAGCATGTCCAACAGATGCTATTACGTATCAAGATGCAAACTGGACGGGTTACGAYAARATGAAAGAYTACGCTGCGAAAGCAATGCCMGCTAACTAAGTCTTTATCATCGTATAAAAACAAATAAATTTGGAGATAGACYATGTCTTGGACAAAAAAAGTATTACGAATTAATTTAACAGAAGGAACCTGTACRCCAGAGCCATTAAATATGGAATGGACGGARCAGTTTCTTGGRCAACGTGGTTTGGCCACRAARTATTTAACKGAAGAAGTTCCRCCRACAACGGAGCCTCTTTCGCCTGAAAACACCATGTATATGATCACGGGTCCTTTAACGGGYACAATGGCATCGACAGCGGGTCGTTATTCAGTGRTCACAAAAAGCCCACTAACAGGCGCGGTTGCTTGTTCTAACTCAGGTGGTTATTTTGGTAACGAAATGAAATGCGCGGGTTGGGATATGATTATTCTTGAAGGTAAATCACCAACACCTGTTTACATCAGCATTAATGATGATAAAGCAGAGATTTTACCAGCGGATGAAATTTGGGGTAAATCAGTATGGGAAGCGGATGAATGGCTACATGCTAAACATCAAGACCCTCAATTACGCTGTGCTGTTATTGGTGTATCAGGTGAAAAAGGCGTGCGTTATGCAGCGATTATCAATGACTTGCACCGTGCGGCTGGCCGCTCAGGTGTGGGTACTGTTATGGGCTCTAAAAACGTTAAAGCGATTGCGTTACGTGGTAGCAAAGGCGTAACCGTTAATGACCCTAAAGCGTTCTTCGAAGCAACAACAGCAGCGAAGAAAATCTTGGCAGAAAATGCAGTAACAGGCGAAGGCTTGCCTGCATTAGGTACGCAAGTGTTGATGAACGTTATTAACGAAATGGGTGCACAGCCAACACATAACTATAAAGAAGTGGTATTTGAAGGTGCATCTAAGATTTCGGGTGAAGCCATGCTTGAGCCTCGCGAAAGCGACGGCAAAGCAAACTTAACAAGAAATGCAGGCTGTTTTGCCTGTACGATTTCTTGTGGCCGTATTTCAACGATTGACCCACAGCATTTCTCAGTACAAAACAGAGACGACTTACATAAAAGTTACCATGCAAATTCAGGTGGCTTAGAGTATGAAGCTGCTTGGGCTTTAGGCAGTGATACCGGTATTGATGACCTTGATGCACTGACATACGCACAGTTTGTTTGTAACGAACAAGGTATTGATCCAATTTCATTGGGTTCAACCATTGCTGCTGCCATGGAGATGTTTGAAGAAGGTATCATTACCACAGAAGACACAGGCGGTATCGAGCTTAACTTCGGTAATGCTGAAGCGATGATCAAATGTACAGAACTAGTAGGTAAAGGCGAAGGCTTTGGCCTAGAGCTTGGGCAAGGTTCAGCACGTTTTTGCGCTAAACATGGTCACCCTGAGCTATCCATGACGGTTCGTGGTCAAGAGTTCCCAGCGTATGACCCACGTAGCATTCAAGGCATGGGCTTAGGTTATGCAACGTCTAATCGTGGTGCTTGTCACTTACGTGGTTACACAGTGGCTTCTGAAGTACTGGGTATTCCTATTAAAACGGATCCATTAGAAACTGAAGGCAAAGCAGGCTTACAAATTGCGTTCCAAAATGCAACAGCAGCGTTTGACTCAGCTGGCATTTGTATCTTTACATCATTCGCTTGGTCACTTGAAGACGTAGCTCCACAGTTGGATGCTGCAATAGAAGGTGATTGGACGCCTGAACGTTTAGGCGAAATTGGCGAACGTATTTGGAACTTAGAACGTTTGTATAACGAGGCAGCAGGCGTAGGTGCTTCTGCCGATAAGTTGCCACCAAGAATGATGACATTACCTGCTAATACGGGTCCTGCTGAAGGTAAAGTGAGTGGTTTAGACAAGATGTTACCTGAGTACTATGCAGAACGTGGTTGGTCGCCAGAAGGTGGTGTAACGGCTGAAACAAAGGCTCGTTTAGGTCTGTAAGCTGGCTTAAATACTAGTAATGTATTAAAAGGCGAACCTATTTAGGTTCGCCTTTTTTAATGGTTTAATACGAAATAAACCTATTAGGAGTGATGAGGTATGAAACATTTGATAATTGGAGCAGGACCTTCTGGTGTTGTTGCGGCAGAACACATACGAAAGTTTGATCAATCAGCGTCAATAACCATCATAGGTGATGAGCCGGAAGCGCCTTATTCGAGAATGGCGATCCCTTATCATTTGATAGGTAACATTGAGGAAGAAGGAACGCATCTGCGACATAGTTCAGGCCACTTCGATAAACTCAATATTAAATTACTTAACGCTCGCGTCGAAAAAATAAACTCAACTAATAAAACCGTTCAGCTTAGTACAGGTGGAACAGAATCTTATGATAAATTGTTGATTGCATCAGGCTCACGTCCTATGTCACCTCCAATCCCAGGCATTGGTGAACCAGGTGTCCATTCATGCTGGACGCTTGAAGATGCACGTGCCATTGCTGCATTGGCTAAACCCGGTGCTAAAGTCATTCAAATTGGTGCTGGTTTCATTGCTTGTATTATTCTTGAAGCACTTGCGCGACGTGATGTTGATTTAACGGTTGTTGAAATGGAAGACCGCATGGTCCCTCGTATGATGGATAGTGTTGCGGGTAATATGATTAAAGACTGGTGTGTTCACAAAAATGTTGACGTGTTTACGAATGGCCAAGTAACAGAAATCAAAAAAACCGGAGGCAACCATACCTTCAAGGTAAGTGTTAAAACGCCTGATGGTGTCACAGAATTAGATGCTGACCTTGTGATTACAGCAACGGGTGTACGCCCTTGTGTAGACTTTCTCGATGGCTCAGGCATTACGGTTGATGATGGCATTATCGTTGATAAAAACATGCAAACGAACGTAGCTGATATCTATGCATCTGGCGATGTCGCACAAGGCAAAGATTTTTGTACAGGCGAATATGCCGTACAAGCAATTCAACCAACTGCTACAGAGCATGGCTTGATCGCAGCACAAAATATGGTGGGTCTAAAAGGTGCTGAAAGTGGTGGAACTATTAATATGAACGTTCTCGATACAATGGGTCTAATATCATGTTCTTTCGGTTTATGGCAAGGCGTTGAAGGCGGTGACAGCTGCCAACTTGTCGAACAAGATAAGTGGCGTTATCTCAACCTACAGTTTGATGGTGATGTGTTAATTGGTGCTACGGGTATCGGTCATACACAACACGTGGGAATTATTAGAGGATTAATTCAATCTGAAATCCCCTTAGGGCCTTGGAAAGATAAGTTGTTAGACAATCCTTTACAGTTAATGCCAGCTTATTTGGCCTGTACACAATCTGCAACGATACAATAATGAGCAAGATTACAGTAAAATTATTTGCAAGTTTGATGGAATACCTGCCAATCAATAGCACAAAGCATCATGGTTTTGATTACGACATCACGAAAAACCAAACGGTTGGTTATTTAATTGATGATTTGAAGTTGCCACGTAATGTTATTCATATTGTCTTATTAAACGGAGCATACTTGGATGCCGAAACGCGTGATGCAACAGTTCTGACAGAAGGAGATATTCTTGGCTTTTGGCCACCAGTTGCTGGAGGTTAAGTGATTACGCTTTTTTCAAAAAGTAAAATATTCCAAATGGAAATGGGGTTTACACGAACTGAATTTATTAAGCTTTTAGATCATCAAAATAAACTAAGCTACAAACGAGACGCTAACCGAGTGTGTTTCAGTTTTTTGGATAAAGAGGTGATAGTCAATCTAATGGAAGAAGGCATTAGGCGTATTGCCTCTGCGGAGATACCGATGTTGACAGTCGGTTTTGACTGCTCAGGTATGGAGAAATCCGAACAAGAACAGTTTTTGAAGCTGTTCTTGCGGACTTTTCATAAAGGCGGCGGTTAGTCCGTCCCATATTGTTGGCGATACTTAACAATAGCTTCTAATGATTCTGCATTACCTGATGTTTCTAAGTAAGCAATAATGTCGGCTAAGCAGATAATAGACGCGACTTTAAATCCAAAGCTTTTTTCCACATCACCAATAGCGGAAGTTTCCCCCAAACCTTTTTCTTGACGGTTTAATGAAATTAACACGCCAGCAGGTTGAGCACTGGCCTTGCGAATAATATCAACAGATTCACGAACGGAAGTACCGGCACTGATCACATCATCAATAATCAATGCTTTGCCGTGCAGATCTGCGCCAACGAGTAAGCCACCTTCACCGTGATCTTTTACTTCTTTGCGGTTGAATACGTAAGGTATATCTACATTGGATAATTCGGATAAACCAATCCCCACAGCGCAGACTAATGGAATGCCTTTGTAAGCAGGGCCGTATAACATGTCGTATTCAATGCCAGAATCGTTCAACGCGTGGGCATAAAATTGACCCAATTTACGTAAGCGCTCACCGGTATTGAAAAGACCGGTATTGAAGAAATACGGGCTAATTCGACCTGATTTAAGCGTGAATTCGCCAAACTTTAATACGTCGCATTCAAGGGCAAATTCAATAAACTGGTGTTGGTAATCTTTCATGGTGAGAGGCTAAGAGTGAAAATGATATTTTACACCCATAGCAGCTAAACATGACCAATGGGGTAAAAGAAAAACGCTTTATATCAGATTAGTCGCTATCTGTCTGAGCGGTGAGGGTAATGGTTTGCTCAACCTCATCAACGCTGATATTCAGTTCAATAGGGCGGCAACAGACGCTGCAATCTTCAATTGTTTGATGGCTGCCTTGGGATATATCCACGAAGACATCAATGTGTTCACCACAATAGGGGCATTGATACGATTGCTCAGTCAGTTGATGATTCATTTTGTAGGCAAAAAATGCTCTAAGGTGTCGTTTAGGAAGTTCCAACCTTGTTCTGTACAGGTATAGTTTGTGTGGTTGAGCTGCAATAGTTCTTTGTCTAATAAAGTGGTTAAGGTAGGTTGGATAATGCTAGCGTTTAGGCCGGTTTTGTTGCTGAACTGATCGAGTGTAAACCCTGCTTTTAAGCGTAATGCATTCATCATATATTCAAAGGGCAACTCGTTGGCTATAACATTATTTTCTCCACCAACTGCAGAGGGTGTGCCCGCGTGTTTCATATAGTCACGCGGTTGTTTAAGCTTCCAGTAACGCGTGATTTGCCCACTAACATCGGTTAGTTTGCCGTGAGCGCCCGCGCCAATGCCGATGTAATCACCAAACTGCCAATAGTTGATATTGTGTTGTGACTGTTGTTGCTGAGCGGCGTAAGCAGACACTTCATATTGCTGTAATTGATCGGCGATTTGCCGTTGGCAAGCGATCTGCATATCCCAGATGATGTCATCGTGTGGCAAAACCGGCGGGTATTTATGAAATAAAGTGTTTTTCTCGAGCGTGAGTTGATAGTGAGAGAGATGGCGTGTTTGGTAATTAAGCGCCGTATCAATATCACTCACAGCTTGTTCTATCGTTTGTTCGGGTAAGCCGAACATCAAATCCAAATTGATGCGCTCGAAGCCAGCATCTTGAGCCATGTTGATGGCGCGGTGGGCTTGTTGGCTATCGTGTATTCGCCCTAATGTTGTTAAGTGCGCATCGTTAAAACTTTGTACACCAATAGAAAGCCGATTAATGCCAATTTGGCGAAAGGCAGAAAATTTATCAGCTTCAGCCGTACCTGGATTGGCTTCTAATGTAATTTCTATTTCGTTGTCCACGTTTAGTTGTTGGTTAACGGCAGACAAAATGCGCTCGATGCTGGCAGAAGAAAACAAGCTGGGTGTGCCGCCACCGATAAAAATACTCTTAAGTGTCCTGTTTTTTACCTTATCTGATTCGGTGCTTAAGTCTTCAATAAGCGCGTTAACATAGGCGTTTTCATCGTAATCGTCGCGTTTTTCGTGTGAGTTAAAATCACAGTAGGGACATTTTTTAACGCACCAAGGAATATGGATGTAGAGGCTATATGGGTCGTTATTCATGCCCTCTTGTTAAAGACCTCAGACATTTGAGGCATGAGCTTGTTCAGAGCTTGGGCGCGGTGACTTAACGTGTTTTTAACAGAAGATTCAAGCTGCGCAGATGTGCCGCCTTGTTCGGGTACATAAAAAACGGGATCGTAGCCAAAGCCATTGTCGCCAGACTTTTCAAAAGCGATATTGCCTTCCCACGCGCCATGAGCAATCAATGGGGAGGGATCGTTGGCATGTGCCATAAACACCATCACGCAATGAAAACGCGCGCTGCGAAGTTCGCTTGGCGTGTTGGCCAATTCGGCCAACAGCTTGTCGGTATTGCGTTGGTCATTTGAAGGTAAGCCTGCGTAGCGAGCCGAATACACGCCAGGTTCGCCCTTCAGTGCGTCAACTTCCAAGCCAGAATCATCAGCAATGGCAGGCAGCCTTGATATTGCCGATGCGTGTCTGGCTTTGATAATGGCATTTTCAATAAAGGTGGTGCCCGTTTCAGCTACTTCGGCTACCTTAAAGTGCGATTGAGAGATAATCTCAATGTCGTGTTGCTGAAGAATCGATTGAATCTCGGCTATTTTCCCTTTATTACCGCTGGCTAGGACGACTTGATGTGTCATTAAGCTAGCGCATCCCGCTGATGCTGCATGAGTTCAGAAATACCGGATGCAGCAAGGTTCAACATCTCGTCTAATTCCTCGCGACGGAAGGCGTGCCCTTCAGCCGTGCCTTGTACTTCAATAAACGCACCGGCTTCATTCATCACCACATTCATGTCCGTTTCAGCCTCTGAATCTTCTGGGTAATCTAAATCCAACACAGGTACGCCGTCGTAGATGCCAACAGAAACAGCCGCAATTTGGCCATGAATTGGGTTCTTTTTAATCTTCTTGTCAGCTAACAGCTTATCAACAGCAATTGATAGCGCAATAAAGCTGCCAGTAATGGATGCGGTGCGGGTGCCGCCATCAGCCTGTAATACGTCGCAATCGACGGTGATGGTATAACCATCCAGTGCGTTCAAATCCACTGCTGCACGTAATGAGCGCCCGATTAAACGTTGAATTTCTTGAGTGCGACCACTTTGTTTGCCACGAGCAGCTTCGCGTCCCATGCGAGTATGTGTGGAGCGAGGTAACATGCCGTATTCGGCTGTTACCCAACCTTGTTTTTTATCTTTAAGAAAACGCGGTACACGGCTTTCAACTGATGCTGTGCATAGTACTTGTGTATTGCCGCAAGTAATTAGCACTGAGCCTTCTGCATGGATGGTGAAGTTGGTTGTAATGTTGATGTCACGAAGTTGGTCCGCTGTACGTCCGCTAGGTCTCATGTTTTTTCCTGAGTAAATAAATGGAGGCATTATACCCAAAGCATCAAGCTGTCGTGATATCTCTTTGTATGAGATAGGCATAATCAATGCATAGAATGTTTTTGCTTGTAAGCTGTTAATTTTAATTAAAAACGCCTAAGATTCATGCTTTAAAAATTAAGGTAAACACGATGATAAGAAGCATGACGGCTTTTGCTACTTGCGAGGCAGAGATTGAGGGTTATACGTTGATTTGGGAAGTACGATCTGTTAATCATCGGTATTTAGATGTATCGCCTAGGTTGCCAGAGATCTTTCGTGCGATTGAGCCACAAGTTCGTGAAGCCGTTGCTAAGCATCTAAAGCGCGGGAAATTAGACTGCAATCTTTTTTATAGAAAAGAAAAGCAGGGCGAGGATGCAATAGAAATAAACGAAGCAAGATTAAATCAGTTGCTTAATGCGGCGTCCAAAATTGAAATAAATATGAAACAATTCCAACCTATTTCACCGTTAGATGTTTTACGTTGGCCTGGTATTCAGGCTGAAGTTAGGGAGGATTTAGAGCCTGTACATGCAGCTGCTGTAGAACTGTTGAGCAAAGCACTAGTGCAGCTGGTTGAATCACGTGAGCGTGAAGGCGCAGCAATCACCAAAATGGTTGATACACGTTGTGAGTTGATTCAGACGCAAATGTTGGTGGCAAAACAGCGTTTGCCTGAAGTACAAAAACTACTGCGAGAAAAGTTAGAAAAGAAAATTAATGATCTGTTGGAAGAGCCAGAACAAGCAAGGCTTGAGCAAGAGCTGGTGTATTTCTTGCAAAAAATGGATGTCGAGGAAGAGTTGGATAGGTTAGATGCCCATGTTAAAGAAGTTAGGCGAATTTTAGGGCAAACAGAACCCGTTGGTCGACGATTAGATTTCTTAATGCAAGAGTTAAACCGGGAGGCTAATACCTTGGGTTCAAAATCTGCAGATATACAAACAACGAATGTGTCGGTTGAATTAAAAGTACTTATCGAACAAATGCGTGAGCAAATTCAGAATATAGAGTAAAGGTATAACGTGGCGAATATCGGTCATTTATTTATTATTTCTGCGCCATCGGGTGCAGGCAAAACCAGTTTAGTGAAGGCGCTACTAGAAGCGCTGTCTGGTATTCAAGTATCAGTGTCTCATACCACTAGAACACAACGTGCTGGTGAAGAGCCTGGGGTGGATTATCATTTTTTTGATAAAGTAAGTTTTCAGGAAATTGCTGCCAACGATGGTTTTTTAGAACATGCAACGGTGTTTGGTAATTCTTATGGCACGTCTCGTGAGCTGGTTGAACATACCTTGAACCAAGGTGTTGACGTTATTCTTGAAATTGATTGGCAAGGCGCACAACAAGTTCGCAAGGTGATGAATAATAACTTTTCAATTTTTATTTTGCCACCCTCAAAACAAGTGTTAGAAGACCGTTTAAGACACCGTGGTCAAGACAGCGATGAGATTATCGAAAAGAGAATGTGTGCCGCAGTGGATGAAATATCTCATTACAATGAATATGATGTCATCATTGTGAATGATGACTTTAATGAGGCGTTGGATGAATTAAAATCGGTAGTTATGCATCAGCGCATGGGTCGATCGGTTACTAAGCAATTACATCAGGAATTAATTGATCAGCTGGTTAATTAAACTAAGTAAATAGAGTATAATTCTTGGTCATTAAAAATTTAGTATATACAAGGGGTTTAAATGGCACGTGTAACAGTATCGGATTGTCTTGAAAAAGTTGATAACCGTTTTGATTTGGTTTTGTTGGCATCTAGACGTGCTCGTCAAATTATGGATGGCGCTGAAGCTACGATTGAACTTGAAAATGATAAGCCAACAGTGGTTGCATTAAGAGAAATTGCTGAAGGTAATATTACTGAAGAAGTATTAGATTTAGTAGATAACCCACCCATTGAAGAGCTGTTTATTGATGATGACGAAACGGTTGAACAATTAGCCGCAAACGAAGAATAACGACGAAGCAAAAATTTGTTGGCAATGTCTTTTCGCCAACTCAGTTTTGGTGATAGACTCAAATGCTCATGACGCTGTCATGGGCATTTTTTATGTGAGCTAGAAAAAGTACTGCGATGGAATCAGGTTTAAACAAACAACATACCTTGCCGCAAGACAATCTAATGGGCGACTTGATGTCGGCTATTTCTGAGTACCTACCCAAAGAACAACTCCATGATGTTGAAAGAGCGTATGAGCTAGCTAGTGGTGCGCATGCAGGGCAATTTCGTTTAAGTGGTGAAGATTATATTTGTCACCCCGTTTCTGTGGCGCTTATATTAAGTGAAATGAAAATGGATGCCGATTGTATTATGGCGGCCATCATGCACGATGTGATTGAAGATACGCCGGTTACTCTCGATGACGTAAAAGAACAATTCAATGAAGACGTCGCTGGCCTTGTTGATGCGGTTAGCAAGTTGACGCAAATAAACTTTAAGTCTCGTAAAGAAGCGCAAGCAGAAAATATGCGCAAGATGTTCCTCGCGATGACAGAGGACTTACGCGTGATTATTATCAAATTATCGGATAGGCTTCACAATATGCGAACGATTGGCGCAATGAAGCCTGAGAGCAAACGGCGCATTGCGCGTGAAACACTGGATATTTATGCGCCGATTGCCAACCGCTTGGGTATGCACGAATATCGACTTGAGTTAGAAGATTTAAGTTTTGAGGCGATGTTTCCACGTCGCAGAGAAATTATTCTTAAAAGCATAAAAAAAGCACGTGGCAATCGTAAAGAGATTATCGGTAAGATTGAAGATGAGTTGATTGGCCGTTTTAAAGATACTGAATTTCCCGCGCTTATAAAAGGCCGTGAAAAGAACCTATACAGCATCTACCGCAAGATGAAACAACAAAAAATTCCTTTTGATGAGGTGTTTGATGTGTATGCGTATCGTGTGGTTGTTGATACTGCTGGGGAATGCTACCAAGCATTGGGAGTATTACACGATTTATATGGACCGGTGCCTGGAAAATTTAAAGACTATATCGCATTGCCAAAGTCCAATGGTTATCAATCATTACATACAATATTAGTCGGGCCATATGGCGTGCCGATTGAACTACAGATTCGCACTGCGGAAATGGATAAATTAGCAGAATCGGGCATTGCGGCTCATTGGTTGTATAAAACAGATGGAATAACAAATGCGGCGCAAGTGAGCGCACATGAGTGGCTAAGAAACCTATTAGAAACACAAAAAAACTCAGATGATTCATATGAATTTATGGATACGTTAAAGGTTGATTTATTCCCGCAAGAGATTTTTGTGTTTACGCCGAAAGGGAAAATAGTTAAATTACCTAAAGGCTCAACCTGTGTCGATTTCGCATTTGCTGTGCATACAGATGTTGGTATGGCTTGCGCGGGGGCTAAAGTTAATAGAAAAATGGAACCCTTACATACGGCTCTTAGGAATGGGCAAACCGTAGATATCGTGACGAGTGATTTTGCTGTTTGTAACCCAGGATGGTTAAATTTTGTCGTCACTAATAAAGCGCGTAATTCGATTCGTAATCACCTTAAGGAATTTAAAGAACGAGATGCCGTGTCTCTAGGTGGGCAATTACTGAATGAAGAATTGAAGGAGGCAGGGCTTTCTTTTGATGAAGTTCAACCGGAGAGGTTAAAGGCGTTCTTAGATGAACAACAATTAGGTTCAACAGATGCGTTGCTGATGGATATTGGTTTTGGTAATCGTATGCCGTTGTTGGTGGCTCAACACCTTATGGCATCCGATACATCTGCGATTAATATTGGCAAAGGCGACCAATCTACCGCAACGTTAAATATTCATGGCGCAGAAGGTATGCTTATAAACTTAGCTTCTTGTTGCCGTCCTATTCCAGGGGATAAGGTTATTGGCTTTTTTAGCCCGGGTCGAGGTGTGGTGGTGCACCGTATCCATTGTAAAAATACGCGTGAATATAAACGTAAGCACAAGAGTTGGCTAAACGTTCAGTGGACAGAAACAGTAGAAGGCGAGTGCAGCGTTGATATTCGATTAGAGGTTACAGACCAACGTGGGGCGTTGGCGGGAATTGCAGCGATACTGTCTTCGTACGATTGTAATATAGAGAATATTAATATGGGAACGCCATCTACGGGCTCGTCAATCAATATCATAACGATTACCGTTCGTGATAGAAAACATCTAGCCCGAGTGATGAGGCGTTTAAGAATGCTACCTTCCATTATAAAACTATCAAGAGTAAGGAATTGAGTGATATGCAAAAAACAGTGATTCATACAGATTCAGCACCAGCGGCGATAGGTACCTATTCACAAGCCATTAAGGCGGGTGATACTGTTTATTTATCTGGGCAAATACCCCTCGTGCCGAGCACCATGGAGTTAGTAGGTGGCGATATTAGGCAGCAAATTACACAAGTATTAGATAATTTAAAAGCTGTGGCTATGGCTGCGGGTGGCGATTTATCGGATATTGTAAAGCTCAATATCTTTCTTACCGACATGGCAAACTTCCCACACATTAATGAAATAATGGCGACGTACTTTTCTCAGCCCTACCCAGCAAGAGCTGCGATTGGCGTTTCTGCTTTGCCCAAGGGCTGTAGTGTGGAAATGGATGCGGTGATGATTGTTACTGAAGCATAGTATTTAGCCAATATTTATAGATGCACGCAGATGGTTGATAGCACGTGGTTAGACGACTTACCGATAACGCAACTTAAGGGCGTTGGCGAAAAAGTAGCGGAGAAGTTAAAGCGGTTAAATATTACATCTATAGCCGATGTGTTATTCCACTTACCTTTTAGGTATGAAGATAGAAGCAATGTGGTGCCAATCTGTGCGCTGGCTGCTGGTCAATCTTGTTTGTTTGAAGGTAGGATTGAATTATCTGAAATCGTTTTTCGAGGACGACGTTCAATGCTGGTTCGCTTGAGCGATGACACAGGTTTTATTACCTTACGTTTTTTTCACTTTTCTAACAGTCAAAAACAAACCATGCTGCGAGGAAAATGGCTACGCTGTTTTGGTGACGTAAAATCCTACAGCAAGGCGGGAGGCGCAGAGGTCGTTCATCCTGAGTATCAATTTATTACTGAACAACAACGTGGGCAAGTTGAAGAAGGACTCGTTGCCGTATACCCAGTGACCAAAGGGCTGAATCAAACGTCGTTTAGAAAGTTAATTAAGCAAGCGTTTGTGTTGCTCCAACAAGGGGCTTTAGTCCGCGATTGTTTACCAAGCAGTACATTAGTAAAAAATCAATGGCCGACCCTAGTTGAAAGTCTATTTGAACTACATTACCCACAGCGCATGCCGCCGCCAGATGTCAGTGAATTAAGCGCATTTAAGCGCTTAATTTATGAAGAATTATTAGCGAATCACCTGAGCCTTAGTCAATTAAAGAGTGGCGCGAAGAAAAACAGGGCGCCACGTTTTGATAAAGGGGGAAAAAAGCATCGCTTATTTTTACAAGCATTAGGCTTTGATTTAACAGGCGCACAACAACGGGTGATTAAAGAAATATCAACCGATATACAAACTAACGCTCCCATGCAACGTCTGCTGCAAGGCGACGTGGGGTCGGGTAAAACGGTAGTTGCCGCTAGTGCTGCGATAACGGCCATTGATTCAGGCTATCAAGTGGCCTTAATGGCACCAACAGAATTACTGGCGGAACAGCACCTCAAGAATTTTCAAACTTGGCTGCAACCATTGGGCATAACGGTTGAATATTTGGTGGGTAAGCATAAGGGTAAGGTGTATCGATCTATAACTGATGATATCCGCGAGGGGAAATCAGACATTGTTATTGGTACGCAGGCCTTATTTCAGGATAAAGTGACGTTTCGCAAATTAGGCTTAGTGATTATTGATGAGCAACACCGGTTTGGGGTGCATCAACGGTTGGCTTTGCGAGATAAAGGCGTAGCAGGGAATTTATTTCCACATCAACTGGTAATGACGGCAACGCCGATTCCAAGGACGCTGGCTTTATTGGGCTATGCGGACTTGGATCTATCCATTATTGATGAGTTGCCACCTGGACGGACACCGGTCACAACATCGGTGATACCGTTGTCAAAAAGAGCACAGGTTATCGAGCGTATTCAGCAAGGTGTAAAAGATGGCAGGCAAGTGTACTGGGTATGTACATTGATTGAGGAGTCTGAAACATTACAGTGCCAAGCCGCCGAAGAAGCAACGGAGTTGCTGAAAAGCCAGCTGCCAGAATTCAATACAGGCTTGGTACATGGGCGAATGAAGGCTGAAGAGAAACAGGCGGTTATGCAACATTTTAAAGATCAGACGTTACATATTTTGGTCGCCACGACGGTGATTGAGGTGGGTGTGGACGTGCCAAATGCCAGTTTAATGGTTATCGAAAATGCAGAGCGCTTAGGCTTGGCACAGTTGCATCAATTACGTGGTAGGGTAGGCCGAGGCCTACGTGAAAGTCATTGTGTTTTGTTGTATAAATCACCGCTGTCGGATAATGCTAACGAACGTTTGTCTATCATGCGGGAAACGACCGACGGTTTTAAGATTGCCGAGAAAGATATGCAGTTGCGCGGGCCAGGTGAGTTACTAGGCAAACGACAAGCTGGGTTTATGCGCTTTAAAGTTGCAGACTTTATTCGCGATGCCGATATGATAGAGCAAGTGCAGCATGATGCTGAAGATGTTCTACAAAACGAGCCTGAATTAGTTAATTCATTAATTCACCGCTGGCTAGCTAATTCAGTAGAATATGCGCAAATTTGATTAGGCGCATTTTTTTGAGCAACAGAAATAATTTTCTTAGAAAGCCCCCCAACTGGCGTGACGTCAGTCAATGGTCTTTGCACTCGATGCCGCATCAGGTCGTAGACTGGTTGCTTGAACCTAATTCATTAACGTCTAGGATAAAATTCACATTTGCAGAACCGTTTAGTGTTCGTGTGCATGAGCAGGGTTTGGGTAAACCATTTCTTAGTGACGCTAGGTGTTTGCAGCAACCGTTGCAGCATTATTCGTTGATACGCGAAGTGAAATTAAATGTAGGCGATGTTACAGTCGTCTTTGCGCGTACTACATTGCCTAGAAAAGTGGCTCACCAACTTCAAGAGTTGACCCATCTAGGTAACAAGCCTTTAGGAGAAGTTATTTTTAGTTACCCTGATTTGCGAAGATCTGGGCTTGACCTAGCAAAAATTGATGCCAGTCAATTAAACGATTCTTTATGCCAAGAACTGGATGGAGAATCTCATCTTTGGGCTCGACGTAATAGATACCAAATTAATAAAAACCATTTTGTGGTCAGTGAGTTTTTTTTACCAGCGTTATATAAAAAATGTTGATTAAATTAAATAAAGACAACGTACCGTTGTATGTGCAGCTAACCCGCTTGAATAAACCAATTGGTATTTTATTATTGTTATGGCCGACATATTGGGCGCTATGGATAGCGAGTAACGGGCGACCCGATTTGCTTGTTTTTATCGTTTTTACACTGGGTGTGGTGATGATGCGTTCAGCGGGTTGCGTAATCAATGATTACGCTGATAGAAAAATTGACCAACAAGTCGAAAGAACGAAACTGCGACCTATCTCGGCAGGACAGGTGGCTCCAATCGAAGCACTGCAATTATTTGCCGTGCTAGTGTTTGTTTCATTATTATTGGTGTTACTAATGAACCCACTAACTATTTGGTTATCTGCTGGCGGTGTTGTATTAGCGGTGCTGTATCCGTTTATGAAACGCCATACTCATCTGCCACAGGTCTTTTTGGGCATGGCTTTTGGTTGGGCTGTACCTATGGTTTATGCGGCACAAACAAATTCAGTTCCACCAATAGCTTGGTTGTTATTTGTTGCTACTGTGATTTGGGCAGTTGTGTATGACACGATGTATGCCATGGTCGATAGGGAAGATGATTTGAAAATAGGCGTTAAGTCCACGGCTATTTTATTTGGCGAATTGGATAAAATAATGATTGGGTTTTTTCAACTATTGTTTTTTATTACCTTGCTAATTATTGGTCAAAAAGCAGAGTTAGGGACGGCGTATTTCATTAGTTTAGGCATTGCGCTTTTGTTCGCTATTTATCACCAATACTTAATTAAAGACAGGGATGAAGCTAAATGTTTCAATGCTTTTTTAAATAACAATTGGCTGGGCCTGGTTGTTTTTGTTGGAATTGTCGTCGATTATTCTATGCGTTAGGCTCTAGCAAAAGCCCAAATTTCTACTCGTTTTACGCCTGCCTTTTTTAACGTTTTTGCAATTTCGTTGGCAGTTGAACCGGTTGTCACCACGTCGTCAATCACGGCGATAGATGGGTAAGTTTTTAACAACTCGTAACGAAAAGCATTCGTTAGGTTTTTTCGTCTTTCCGGCGCTTTCAGTGTGGATTGGCTGACTGTGTTAGTAACGCGTTGAAGTTGATGACTAATCATTGGGACATCGAGTGTTTGTTGGATGTATTGTGCGATTAAGTCAGATTGATTAAAGCCTCTTTCTATAAGCCGTTTTGGGTGTAATGGTACGGCGATGAGTGCATCGGGTTTTTCGTTTAAATGGCTGAAATGCCGAGCCATCAGCGTGCCGATTGTTCTTGCGCAGCTATGTTTTGCGTTAAATTTTAATGATTGGATGAGGAACCGTGTTGCGTCTGAATAACGATATAGGGTCCTAATTTTATCGTAGTAAGGCGTGGTCTTCAGACATCGACCACAAACCAGGTTTGTGGTGACTAGGGAAACGCCAGATAGTTCGATGTCACAGTATGTGCAGCGTTGATCGATAGAGTGGAAGTCATTCAAACAGGTTGTGCATAAGTCCATAGAAGTGCTGCTTGGTTGATCGCAAAGGAAGCAGGTGTGCGGATAAATATAAGTTTGAGCATTATTTAACCAGATGTTCACTTTACTGGGGATTAACTTTGACAACATCCGCGTCTCCTGTACCATTCGCATTTCACATTCAATAAAAGGTTTAGACGATGAGCGTAACATCTGAAGTTATAAATAAACAAAAAAGTGCTGATGTTAATTTAGTATCCACAATGTGGCCATTAGAAAAAATTCAAACGTTGTTTGATACGCCGTTTAATGATTTGTTGTTTAAAGCGCATACCACTCACCGTGAAAACTTTGATGCGAATGCCGTTCAAATTAGCACGTTGCTAAGTATTAAAACAGGTGCGTGCCCAGAAGACTGTTCGTATTGCCCGCAAAGCGTTCGTTACGACACGGGGCTTGAAAAAGAAGCATTAATGGAAATTGACGCGGTTATTGAAGCAGCGAAAGCGGCAAAACAGAACGGTGCGAGTCGTTTTTGTATGGGTGCTGCATGGCGTAGCCCGAAAGACCGTGATTTAGATAAAGTGACAAAAATGGTTGAAGAGGTTAAAGCACTTGGGATGGAAACGTGCGTGACCTTAGGTATGCTCAAAGACGACCAAGCGAAGCGTCTCAAAGATGCCGGCTTAGATTATTACAACCACAATATTGATACCTCTGAAGATTACTATGCTGAGGTTATCACCACAAGAACGTTCCAAGATAGGTTGGATACGATTGATACGGTGCGTGATGCGGGTATTAATGTTTGTTGTGGTGGCATTGTTGGCATGGGCGAGGAAGAAGTTGATCGAGCCAAACTATTACAAACATTAGCCAATATGCAGCCTCAACCAGAAAGTGTGCCGATTAACCAGTTGGTACAAGTAGCGGGTACGCCGTTAGATGGGGTTGAACAAATTGACTCGCTCGAATTCATTAAAACAATCGCAGTTGCACGTATTTTAATGCCTAAATCACAGGTGAGATTATCAGCTGGGCGCAGTGAAATGAGTGATGAAATGCAAGCGATGTGTTTTTTCGCCGGCGCTAATTCCATTTTTTACGGTGATCAACTGCTAACAACTGAAAACCCGTCAGAAAGTGCGGACCATCAGTTATTTAAGCGTTTAGGTATCCATCCAGCAACAATCTAGTTATGAGCCAATGGGACCTCTCAGGTCATTTAGATGCCTTGAAACAGGTGCATCTGTATCGTTCTCGCGAAACAATTGAAGGTCCGCAAGGTAGCCAAGTACAACTTAATGGTAAGTCTTTCGATAACTTCTCAAGTAACGATTATCTCGGTTTAGCCAATCACCCTGACGTTATTAAGGCGTTTACAACCGCAGCTGAGAAATATGGCGTTGGCGCTGGTTCCGCGCACCTTATCTGCGGACATAGCTATGAGCACCATGCCTTAGAAGAAGAGTTGGCGGGCTTTACGGGGCGTCAACGCGCATTGGTTTTTTCAACGGGCTATATGGCTAATTTGGGTGTTATCTCGACGTTAGTTCAAAAAGGTGACGCGGTGTTTCAGGACAAGTTGAATCACGCTTCATTAATTGATGGTGGCCTAATATCGGGCGCTAATTTTAGACGATACCCGCACAACGGTTTGGACCGTCTGCAACAGCTCGTTGAAAAATCGAACTACGATAAAAAGCTCATTGTTACTGATGGCGTTTTTAGTATGGACGGTGATGAAGCCAAAATAATAGAACTAGCGTCCTTGGCAGCGCAATCAAAGTCAATGTTAATGGTCGATGATGCGCACGGCTTAGGTGTGTTGGGGGATAACGGTGGTGGCTTACTAGAAAAACACGGTTTGGGCGAAAAACAGGTGCCTGTTCTTATGGCGACCTTAGGGAAGAGCCTCGGTACCGCGGGCGCCTTTATTGCAGGTAGCGATGCATTGATTGAAACGCTCATTCAACGTGCGAGAACCTACATTTACACAACGGCGATGCCACCGGCAGTGATGGCGGCGACACGCGTCAGTTTAAAACTGTGTCAGCAAGAGTGTTGGAGGCGTGAGAAGTTAGTGTCACTCGTCGCTCAATTTAGGCGAGGTGCGGGGCAATTGGGCTTAAACTTATTGCCTTCAGAAACGCCTATTCAAGCGGTCATATTAGGCACTAATGAAGCCGTGATAAAAGCCAATGTCCAGTTACGAGAAAAGGGTATGTTGGTGGGGGCGATTCGCCACCCAACCGTGCCAAAAGGTAGTGAGCGACTAAGAATCACTTTTTCAGCTACGCACACAGAATCACAAGTGACGGCTATGCTGCAGGCGTTAGAGAGTGTCGTGACGTGATTAAATTGAATATTAAAGTGTCTGGCGCTGGCCCCAACTTGGTGTTGATACATGGTTGGGCAATGAATTCGGCAATCTGGCGTGATTGGTTGGTAGCGTTAACGCAATCTTATCGGGTCTTTTGTGTTGAACTTCCCGGGCACGGTGAGAGTGAGTATACGCAGCACTGGATGATGGATGAGTTGCTAGAGGCTCTGGCTAAGCAATTACCAGCAACGGCTAATGTGTTGGGTTGGTCGTTGGGTGGCATGGTGGCGTTGGCTTTTGCTGACAAATACCCTCAAAGAATTGAAAAACTTATTTTGCTCGCAAGCTCAGCAAAATTTACTCAATCTGATGACTGGGTTTTTGCCGTGGAGAAGGATACGTTAAAGATGTTTGCAGCAGGCTTGGTCGATAATGCTAGTGCCACCATTAAACGGTTTTTACTGTTGCAAACACACGGTATAGCTGAACCCAAAAAGATGAACGGTTGTTTAAAACACAGCGTTAGTGTGCCGTCTGATATTAAAGGTCTTGAAAGTGGTCTATATATTTTACAAAATACTGACCTACGTAAAGCGTTACAACAAATCGCCTGTCCAGTCTTGATGATATTGGGTAAAAAAGACGCGTTAATACCTGTGGGTGTTGGTGCTGAGTTGTTAAACATAAACCCAACAATCAAACTAAGGCTGATTGAGCAAGCGACGCACGTGCCTTTTTTATCGCATCAAAATGAGGTGGCACAGGTTCTAAATGATTTTGTTTTGGACAAAGAGTGCGTGTCGTGAGTAGTGTTACGCAAGCACAAGCTATTATCGATAAAAGCTTGGTTCAGCAATCTTTTGATGACGCGTCACAATGTTACAACCAATTTACATCGTTACAGAGAACCATTGGTGATCGCTTAATGGCTGAGAAAAAAGCGACAATAAGTCAGTCAATAGCGGCACTTGATGTTGGCGTTGGAACGGGCTATTTAAGTAAACAAATAGCTCAGCTGAAAAATATTGATACGCTGTTTGCACTGGATATCTCGTTGGGTATGCTGCAGCAGGCTGATAACGCTATGCGTGGCATTAAGCCAATTGAGCTGTTCTGCGCAGATGCAGAGCAGTTGCCGATGGGCGACTCAAGGCTTGGTGCGGTGTATTCAAATTTGGCTTTTCAGTGGTGCGATAATCTTCAGCAAGTATTTAGCGAGTCCTATCGGGTACTTCAGCCAGTAGGAGAGTTTGTGTTTAGTACGTTTGGCCCAGCTACGCTCAATGAATTAAAACAATCATGGCAAACGGTGGATGATTTGGTACACGTTAATGCGTTTGTGAGTGTTGAGGAGATAAACGCGTACTTACGAACCGCTGGGTTTCAGAAGGTGTCGGTGCGTAGCGAAAATATTGTGATGTATTACCAGACGCCTAAGCACTTGATGCTGGATTTAAAAGGTATGGGTGCGCACAATATGAATCCTGGGCGACAACACGGTTTAACCGGAATACAAGCGTTTAAAATGATGATAGGTTCATACGAAAAAAAGCGAACTGCAAAAGGTATTCCGGCCACTTTTCAGGCAGTTTATGCCTATGCTACTAAATAGTATCTACGGGGAGATTCATGGCTAAAGGTTTTTTTATAACAGGCACAGATACTGGAGTTGGGAAAACCTATGTAGCTAGCCAATTAATAAAAGCTTACCGTAAACAGGGTGTGCGAGTATCTGGCTTTAAGCCTGTGGCGTCAGGAGGGGTGTGGCTGAATGACCAGTTAGTTAACGAAGATGCGTTGAGTATGATGCGCGAAGCTTCTGTTTCCATGTCTTACACAGACGTGAATCCGTATTGCTTCGAACCAGCAATAGCACCGCATCTAGCGGCTGAGCAGGCGCGCGTCGATATTAATTTTGAGAAGATTCAGTCCCATTATAGGAAGCATGTGTCAGAGGTGGACATTGTTATTGTAGAAGGCGCAGGCGGTTGGAAGGTGCCGCTTAATGAAGAGCTGAGTTTTGATGAAATACCGTTGGTATTAGAAGTGCCTGTGATTTTAGTGGTGGGCTTAAAGCTGGGTTGTATCAATCATGCATTGTTAACAGAAGAAGCCATCTTGAATTCAGGCTGTAGGTTGGTGGGCTGGATTGGGAATAGTATTAGTGCGGACTTTGAAGTACAAAATGACAATTCACTAACGTTAAGTAAAAGAATGAAATCGCCCTGCATTGGGTTTTTTGAACACGCCTTCAATAAGGTAAAAAAGAACGGCGTAGGACAAATAAACATAGCGTCTACACTTGATTATTTGACCAATTTTCGTTAAATTGCACTGCAATAATTCCTTTGGTCTGAATAGGTCTGGAGATGATTATTTTCGGTCGCGAAGAAAAAGGCATGCGATACATTGTATTACGGCCTAATTCATCATTATCAACACGGCAAGCATTAATATTTTTTGCTGGAATATCAATGGTTTTCTTGCTGATTGCCTGTATTTTTCTTTGTATGGGCTTGCGGATGATATTGCCCTTTTCGGGTTTGGAATTAGCTGTATTAGCGTATTGCTTGATATTGGCTCTGAAGAAAGGCAAGGTGCAAGAAGTCATAACAATCAGCGAAAAACCTGTGCTTGTACAGCGCGGTTTAGAGGAAGTAGAAAAACAAGAAGAGTTACAAATGGGTTGGGTGCAAGTTAATTTAGAAAAGCCAACGCATAGAGGTTATCCATCGAGCTTAATTATTAGGTCGCATGGTAGACGAATTGAGGTCGGGCACTTTCTGGTTGAAAGTGAGCGAAAAAAATTGGCAAAGCAGCTTAAACAATGGCTGTGACTGTCACATTTATAGTTAGTTTAAGTAAAAATAAGGGAGACTGTTTCTGTGAATAAACTAAAGCAACTTTTTGCTAGCGGTGTTGCATTGATATTTATGTCAAGTGCTGCGCAAGCGGAATACGGGCTGAATATGCCTGTAGGTGTAACCGAAACGAGCCGACAGGTTTACGATTTGCATATGTTGATCCTTTGGGTCTGCGTAGCAATCGGCGTAGTGGTTTTTGGTGCGATGATCTATTCAATGATTTATCACCGTAAATCACGTGGTGCCGTTGCATCGCATTTCCATGAAAGTATGACGGCTGAATTGGTTTGGACCGTTGTTCCTTTTATTATATTGATTGTGATGGCAATTCCAGCGACTAAAGTGCTTATCGATATGCACGATACAAGCGAAGCTGATATGACAGTGAAAGTAACTGGTTATCAATGGAAATGGCGTTATGAGTACATTGGTGAAGATGTCTCTTTCTTTAGTTCTTTAGATGCTGCAAGTAATGCTGCTCGCCAAGTAGGTTCAGATATCGATCCTGCCACAGTGGAAAATTATTTGTTAGATGTAGATCATCCGTTGGTTCTTCCGGTAGGCAAAAAGGTTCGTATTTTATTAACTGCAGCGGATGTTATACACGCGTGGTGGGTGCCAGACTTTGGCTGGAAAAGAGATGCTATTCCAGGGTTTGTTAATGAAGCGTGGGTCAAAGTAGATGAGCCGGGTGTATATCGTGGCCAATGTGCAGAACTTTGTGGACGTGATCACGGGTTTATGCCGATCGTAGTTGTAGTTAAATCGGTAGCAGATTACGAAGCATGGTTAGCGGCACAAAAAGGAGCTGCTGTTGCAGCAAAACTAGCTGCAATTGAAGATCTTGACCCTAGAGAGCTTAAGCAAAAAGGTAAGAAAGTTTATCGCGCGAACTGTGTAGCTTGTCACATGAAGAAAGGTGAAGGTATCCTAGGTGTCTTCCCAGCAATTACAGGTAGTGCGGTTGCTACGGGCGATATCAATAATCATATTAACATGGTAATGAACGGTAAGGCAGGCACAGCAATGGCAGGCTTTAAAGCCCAGCTTAGCGATGTTGAGCTAGCGGCTGTTGTTACCTATCAACGTAATTCATTGGGTAATAAAGTAGGCGATGCAGTTCAACCTGCTGCTATTGCCGCATTAAGATAATCAGGAGATTTAGATAATGACGACTGTTACAGATACACATGAGGATCATCACGATCACGGTCCAGCAAAAGGCTTAATGCGTTGGGTTACAACGACTAACCATAAAGACATTGGTACTTTATATTTAATCTTTTCACTCATCATGTTTATGGTGGGTGGTGCAATGGCGATGATTATTCGTTTGGAATTATTCCAACCAGGTTTACAGTTTGTAGACCCTGGTTTCTTTAACCAAATGACAACAGTTCACGCTTTGGTGATGATTTTTGGTGCGGTTATGCCAGCGTTTGTTGGTTTGGCTAACTGGATGCTTCCAATTATGGTCGGTGGCCCAGATATGGCGTTACCTCGTATGAACAACTGGAGCTTCTGGATTCTTCCATTTGCATTTGCCATGTTGTTAGGCACATTTTTTATGGACGGCGGCGCACCAGCCGGCGGTTGGACTATGTATCCGCCGTTAGTTTTACAAGGTGGTAACGGTTTTCCATTCATGATTTTTGCAATTCACATGATGGGTATCTCATCTGTGATGGGTGCGATTAACGTGATTGTAACTATTCTTAATATGCGTGCCCCAGGCATGACATTAATGAAAATGCCTTTGTTCGTATGGACATGGTTTATTACAGCGTACTTGTTAATTGCGGTTATGCCAGTTCTAGCGGGTGCCGTTACTATGTTGTTAACCGATAGATTCTTCGATACAACATTTTTTAACGCAGCAGGCGGTGGTGATCCAGTCTTGTTCCAGCACATCTTCTGGTTCTTCGGACACCCTGAAGTGTATATTTTGATTTTGCCAGCGTTTGGTATCGTCTCTCAAATCATCCCAACGTTTGCGCGTAAGCCCCTGTTTGGCTATAGCTCAATGGTGTATGCGACATCATCCATTGCATTCTTATCATTCATCGTATGGGCTCACCATATGTTTACAGTGGGTATGCCTCTACAAGGCGAATTATTCTTTATGTATGCAACGATGTTGATTGCGGTACCAACGGGTGTAAAAGTGTTTAACTGGATTTCTACCATGTGGAAGGGGTCAATGACATTTGAAACACCGATGTTATTCTCAATTGGCTTTGTGATTATGTTTACCATTGGTGGTTTCTCAGGCTTGATGCTTGCGATTGCGCCGGCTGATTTCCAATACCACGATACTTACTTTGTTGTTGCTCATTTCCATTATGTGCTGGTAACAGGCGCAATTTACGCGATTATGGCGTCCGTTTATTATTGGATACCGAAATGGACTGGTCATATGTATAACGAGAAAATGGGCCAGTGGCATTTTTGGATTTCAACGGTGTCTGTAAATGTGTTGTTCTTCCCGCAGCATTTCTTAGGCCTTGCAGGTATGCCACGTCGTATTCCTGATTATTCAGTGCAATTTGCTGAATTTAATATGTGGTCAAGTATTGGGAGTTTCGTCTTTGGTTTATCGCAAGTGTTCTTCTGCTACATTGTTTATAAAACAATTAAAGGCGGCGAGAAAGCGACTGACCAAGTTTGGGAAGGCGCAGAAGGTTTAGAGTGGACATTACCCTCTCCACCTCCATATCATAGCTTTACGCAAGCACCAGAAATTAAATAAATTGATAGCGCTCAGCTAAAACTGGGCGCAATTTTAATAAAATGAATGAGCAAAAAAGAAAGAACTTAATAGCAGTTGGTGTTTTAGTAACAGTTGCTTTGACTTTCTATTTAGGTTCATTCATATTTTTAACAAGTAAATAAATTGGAATAGGTAAATTTATGTCTTCAGAAAACGCGTATTACATTCCTCATGATGCCAAATGGCCTATCGTTGGCTCAATTGGCCTAACATTATTATTGGGTGGTTTTGCAAACCAACTTAATGGTTCTACTTCAGCGTCTAACGTTATGATTGTAGGGTTCTTGATTCTGGTTTATATGATGTTTGGTTGGTTTGGTGAAGTTATTGATGAGAGTGAGTCAGGTACTTATAAAAAGGTAGAAGGCGTCTCTTTCAGGATGGGAATGGTGTGGTTTATCTTCTCAGAAGTCATGTTTTTTGCGGCTTTTTTTGGTGCTTTATTTTACATAAGAATTTTTTCATTACCTTGGTTAGGTGGCGAAGGTTCAGGCGCATCTACTAATGAATTTTTATGGGGTGGTTATGAGAATGTATGGCCATCTAACGGTCCTGGTGAAGTAGGTGGCGAATACGAAAAAATGGGTGCTTGGGGCTTACCGGCTATCAACACACTATTGCTACTAACCAGTGGTGTAACATGTACGTGGGCGCACTGGGGTTTAGTAGCGAACAAACGTAAACAATTGATCTGGGGCTTAGTAGCCACAGTAGTTCTTGGTTTTGTATTTGTTGGGTTGCAAGCACTTGAATATAGCCATGGTTACAATGAGTTAAATCTAACATTAGGTTCAGGTGTATACGGATCTACTTTTTACATGCTAACGGGCTTCCATGGTTTCCACGTGACGGTGGGTGCGATTATGTTAACGGTGATGTTATTCCGTAGTATTAAAGGACATTTTACACCTGAGAATCACTTCGCTTTTGAAGCGGCGGCCTGGTATTGGCACTTTGTTGACGTGGTTTGGTTGGGCCTATTTATATTCGTTTATTGGCTGTAGCAAACGTTGAGTACTAAAAAAGGCGCTACTCAGTAGCGCCTTTTTTATATCTTAAGGTCAGCTTATGTTGAACCAATTGTGAATGTGTTAATCGAATTTTCGACAATTAATACGTTATATTATTTAGCAGGTTGTTCAAGTTGTGCTGGGTTGGGTGGTATCAATCCGTGAGATTTTATGAGCCCGAAGTGTGTGGCTAATAAAATTGATACAAACAGGGCAATTGAAAGGCCAACTCGTATAACTAAAGATTTGACAACTTGTTTTGGATTAGATGTTTGCTTTGATAAATGATAAAAGGCTTTAAACAGGTTGTAAATAATAACGAATAGAATGAAGACAATAAGGTATTTAATGAGTGGTGGCATGTGAATAATTTCTTTAAAAGTGTCGACATTGTCATGCAAACACTCATAAATAACCAACAATAATTTAATAATGCAGTTTAAAGCTAATTTATTTCTTACAGTACTTGCAATATTGGTGCTTGGATTACTGCTTAGCCTAGGCTTTTGGCAGTTGGATAGAGCTCAACAAAAACAAGATTTGTTGGACTTGCAATCATCAAGAATGTCATTGCCAGCTGTGGAATTAATAAATATTACAGTGAGTGACAATAATATGCGCTACCTACCTGTGCGTGTAGCGGGTGAATTAGATGTAGCGCAACAAATCCTTATTGATAACCAAGTAAGGCATGGTATAGCGGGTTACTCGGTGTTAACGCCATTAAGGATTAATAGTAAGAAAGCTATATTACTAAACAGAGGTTGGCTGCCTTTGGGCGGTGATCGTAATGTGCTACCCGACGTCACGGTACAAGCATCTAATGTGCAGGTGTCGGGAAAGTTAGATCATTTCCCAACTGTAGGCTTAAAGTTAGATAAGGCTGATGAGTTATCAGCAGGGTGGCCAGCTATTACGCAAGTAGTCGATACGGATAAAGTATCAAAGCGATTAGGGTATCAAGTAATGCCATATCAGCTGTTATTAAATGCTGATGAAGCAGAGGGCTATAACAGAGACTGGGTTGTCATGAGAATGGGGCCTGAGAAGCATCATGGCTATGCATTTCAATGGTTTGCGCTAGCGACGTCGTGGGTAATTATATATTTTGTATTAACAGTAAAAAGAAGGTGTGAAGAAGAATGAATTCATTAACAAAAAATAGGTTGAAACTAGTTTTTATTACAGTGTTATTTGCATTGCCCGTTATCACTGCTTGGTTGGTGTTTAGCAATCCACAATGGCTAGAAGGTGGAGACACTAAAAATAATGGAGAGTTAATAACCCCAGCTATGCCATCAAATATTAGTGATTTTGTAATGACATCTGACGATACTAATCTTGATCATTTAAAAGGTCGCTGGGTATTAATACACTTGGATTTTAACGGAAGTTGTAATGCCGGCTGTGAAAAATCAGTGCATATGTTGAAGCAACTTCATACGTTGTTAAATAAGGATTCTAATCGTTTAGAAAGAGTCTATTTAGATAAATCGATGACGGTTAATTCAATCTTAGCTAAAGATACAAAACTGACTGTCTTAAAGTGGAATGAGGCTAATCTGAATACATTAAACGCACTTGTGAAAGAGCTGAAAGACGATGATATGTTATTGCTCGACCCACTAGGTAATATCATGATGAAGTACCATCACGATGCGGATCCTTACGGCATACAGAAGGATTTAAAACTTCTATTTAAAGCGTCTCAAATAGGTTAATCATGTTTAGAAATCTAACTATTTTTGCCATTTTATTAGCATTGCTTGTTGTTGTTTTGGGTGCATATGTGCGGCTTTCTGACGCTGGACTTGGATGTCCAGATTGGCCGGGCTGTTATGGTAACTTAATTCTTGACGAATCAAGTGCCGGCCTTGAGCATGCTGCTAATAACTTTGAGCGGCCAGTTGAAGCATCCAAAGCGTGGAAAGAAATGATTCATCGTTATTTTGCCAGCACATTAGGCTTAGTCATTTTGATTTTGACTTTTATGGCTTGGCGAAAGCCAGAGTTGGGGCAACGCGCCTTAACAACTTCGTTATCCTTGTTAGTTATGTTTCAAGGAGCACTGGGTATGTGGACAGTGACAATGCTGGTTAAGCCAGCCATTGTAATAAGTCATTTATTGGGTGGTTTAGCAACCTTGAGCCTTTTATTATTACTGTTATTACGGATTAGAAATAGACGACTTCTCAGTGCGAGTAAAACGAGTTGTGCTAAGAAGTTAGCATCAGTCGCATTAATCGTTTTAGTGGCTCAGATAGCCTTAGGTGGCTGGACAAGCACTAATTATGCAGCGTTAGCTTGCCCAGAATTTCCAACGTGTTATGGAGACTCGTGGAATCCTGATTTAGATTATAAAGAAGGTTTCGTATTATGGCGCGAACTCGGGGTAGATTATGAATTTGGTGTGCTCAGCAACGAAGCACGTGCGGCGATTCACTGGTCGCATAGAATCGGTGCGCTAATAACAACCATCGCTTTAGTGTGGCTGTCGGTCATGCTAGTAAGACTACGCGCCATTAAAGAATCAGTTATGTTATTTGGACTACTGGCTGGACAAGTAATATTAGGTATATTAAATGTCTTGCTAAGTTTGCCACTACACGTAGCTGTAGCGCATAATGCAATTGCTGCCATGCTGTTATTAAGTTTGGTATATGTAAATTTTCGGCTGAATAAAGAATCGTAATTATTAAGGCATCACTTTGACTGATCAAACCATTAGTAACTCAACTGGTAACATTAGCTGGAAGAGTTATTACGAGCTGTGTAAACCTAAAGTTGTAATACTTATTATTTTTACCGCGGTTGTTGGTATGTTCTTAGCTGTGCCAGGCATGGTTCCATGGCAATCTCTTATCTTTGGCACAATTGGCATTGGTCTTGCTGCGTCATCTGCTGCTGCAATCAATCACTTTTTAGACCGGAAATATGATGCGAAAATGGCGCGGACTAAAGGACGCCCATTACCCCATGGCGACTTAAATGGTACTCAAGTGTTAGGTTTCGCCTTCTCTATAGGTGCGATAGCTATGTTGGTTTTAGTGTTTTTAGTTAATGAACTAACAGCGCTCTTAACCTTTTTATCGCTTATTGGTTATGCGGTGATCTATACCGTTTACTTGAAGCACGCCACCCCACAGAATATAGTTATTGGTGGTGCTGCTGGCGCGGCGCCTCCAGTGTTAGGCTGGTGCGCGGTTACCGGGACCATAGACCCACATGCGTTACTACTATTTTTAATTATTTTTATTTGGACGCCCCCACATTTTTGGGCGTTAGCGGTAGCAAGGCGTGACGAATATGCTAAGGCAGATATTCCCATGTTGCCCGTTACCCATGGGGCTGAATTCACAAGGCTACAAATTGTTTTATATACGGTTTTACTAATAGTAGTTAGCGTGTTACCGTTCTTAACTGGAATGAGTGGGGTGCTTTACTTAGTAACTGCTTTAGGCCTGGGATTTGGGTTTTTATACTATGCCATTCTGCTAAAGAAAACTGCAGATGATGTTATTGCTATGAAGACATTTAAGTATTCCATTACTTATTTAATGGTGTTATTTGCTGTTTTATTAATAGATCACTACATCTGATATGACTATACGTTTGACATGGCTAGTTGCACTAATATTATGCGTTGTCAGTACAGTGCAAGCCAATGAATTTACTGCGGGACGCGATAAGAATAGTGTTGAAGCGGTACAATCTTTAGAAGCGTACGCCAAATACAAAATGGGCCAATACGATGAGGCGCGTGAAATTTGGCTGATGCTGGCGGAGAAAAACAACACCTCTGCGTTCATTAACTTGGCTAATTTATATGAACAAGGGCAAGGCACCAAACGTGACCTTAAACAATCGATTGTGTGGTTAAGAAAAGCAGCAGAGGTTGGTGATGCTAGAGGCCAGTACCAGCTTGGTATGGCTTATGAAAAAGGCTTAGGTGTTGAGCGAGACCTTCAACAAGCAGCACTCTGGCTTGAAAAAGCAGCTGAACAAGGCGACGGAACAGCGCAATTCAACTTAGGTGTGATGTTGGCAACAAACTTTGGAAAAGGTGTGATGACGAGCTCAAAAGAACAACGTGATGAAGCGGTACATTGGCTAACTAAAGCTAAGGAAAATGACGTTGAAGATGCTGAAGAGTTTCTAACCTTATTATCAACACTAGAAACCAGTTAACTTTTCCGGTATTTGTTGTAAATGAAACAGGTTGGGCCGAACAAAAAAATTTCAAAAATGATGGTATCACTGGCTTGGGTTGGTTTTCTAGCCATGCTGGTTATTGGTTTTGATCGTTATTTGGGACAGCAAGCCAATCCAAATGAGAGTCCTGAAGTGACGTATGCTTCAGATGGCGCTGCGGAAGTTAAGCTAGCTCAAAATAAGCAAGGGCACTATATTGCAAATGGCCAGTTAAATGATCATTGGGTAACGTTCGTATTGGATACAGGTGCTACTAATATTAGTATTCCAGCTAAAGTGGCGCAGAGAATGGGGTTGACTAAAGGTAACCCAGAAAGAACTCGCACAGCCAATGGAGATATTGTTGTGTATCGAGTTATTTTGGGTTCGGTAACGTTGGGTGCTATAAAATTAAACAATGTGAAGGCCCATATCAACCCACACATGAGTGGAGAAGCCGTTCTGCTAGGAATGAGTTTTTTGAAACATGTTGAAATGGCCCAAAAAGATAAGCAATTGACGTTACGGCTTAAACCTAGAGCATCTCAGTAAGTTAGAGTTTAAGCAGGGTTAAACTCTAATAACTCTTGTTTAACCCTATTCATCGCATTTTTTTCGAGTTGACGAATACGTTCAGCAGATACTTCGTATTTGTCCGCCAATTCATGTAGGGTTGATTTCTTATCACTCAACCAACGCTCGGCGAGAATATTTCTACTGCGTTCATCTAAACGATTAAGAGCAGAGTGTAATTGACGCTCATGGTGCGATTTTTCGCTAAGGTTTTCAATAAGGCGAGCAGGATCGTGCTCTTCTTTAGTGACAAACGTCGCGGGTGTATGCACGAGTTCATCAGAGTCAGTATTATCATCTTGGTGACCATCAAAGGCCATATCAAAATTACTCAGGCGCTTTTCCATTTCATACACGGCAGACTTATCAACACCCAAATCTTGAGCAATAGCGTCGGCTTCATTTTCGTTTAGCCAAGAGAGGTTTTTCTTTTGTTTTCTTAGGTTGAAGAACAACTTTCGTTGTGCTTTTGTAGTCGCTATTTTCACAATACGCCAATTTTTAATCACGTATTCATGGATTTCAGATTTAATCCAATGCACTGCGTAGGATACTAATCGCACGCCTACCTCAGGGTCAAAACGTTTAACTGCTTTCATCAGACCGATGCTGCCTTCTTGAATTAAGTCTGGTAACGCTAGGCCATAACCACTATAGCTTCTGGCGATATGAATAACATAACGCATATGGGATAAGACAAGCGTACGAGCGGCTTCTAGGTCATTATCATCTCGTAGGCGTCGCGCTAACTCTCTTTCTTGCTCTGCCGTCAAGGCAGGCGCAGAAGAAACAGACGCGATGTACGCATCTAGTGAACCTGCAGATAAATTCATAGGTATTGCTAAAGCTTGTGTCATTTCTTACCTTCCATAAACATGCCGCGAATATCTTAGCACTCGCTATATAAGAGTGCTAATTATAGCAAAAGTTCAGATTCAGTGTAACTAGTGGTTATTAGCTTTCTAGCTCAGACAAATAACGGCTAACAACAACCCATGATCCGACTATTCCCAGCAGTATCGAAAACAAAATCCACAGCAGCGCGTGGCTTAAAGGCATTAGTTGTAGGCTAAAGGAACTATTGTATAGAGAAGCTAATGAGCTGGTTGGTCCATCAATTAACAACACCGATAGATTGACTAATAGACAGGCAAAAATACCACCCAGCAAGCCATACCAAAACCCGCTGTAGATAAAAGGCCGCATGATAAATGAGCGCGTTGCACCGACTAAACGGGTGATGTCGATCTCATCACGACGGTTTTGCAGTTCTAATCGGATGGTATTGCTAACAATTAGTAACACCGCAAAGCCCAGTAGAATAGTAATTAAGCTAACTCCACGTTGGGCAATACTGAGAATGCCGTTTAAACGCTCAAGCCAACCCATGTCCATTTGTACGAGCTGTATGTTTTGACGTTGCTTGAGTTCGTTAACCAACGATTCGAGAGCCATTGGGTTATTAAAAGTCTCACTGGGTGTGATTTGAATAACGTGCGGTAATGGGTTTTTTCCAAGCGAACTGATGGCGGAACCAAAACCACTATATTGGCGAAACTCATCTAAAGCCTGTTGTTTATTAATTAACAAGGCATGGTGGATTTTGCTGTCTGCTTGCAACGACTCAGCCAACGCATCTGCCTCGCCAAGGGTGACGTTATTTTTCAAAAATAATGAAATATTATTGTTTAAATCAATTTGGCCGCTTAATGAATGTAGATTATTGATGGATACCAACAGGCCAGAAGGTAATGATAGTGTGATAGCAATAACTGCGACAGTCATCATAAAATTAAACGGTGCTCGTGAGAAACGACCAAGGCTGGCGAAAAATGTATGTAGATGAATCAGCGCATAAGAGCGCAGGCTACCCCGAGCTGTAGGTTTATGAATATTACTGCGACGACTAGCCACGGTTGTTCACCAATTCGCCCTGAGATAATTCAAGGGTTCTATAACCCATGCGTTGAATCAATGAAATATCGTGACTGGCAATTAGCACTGTCACGCCCACTTGGTTGAATTGTTCAAATAAACCCATAATTTCGGCGGATAGTTCAGGGTCTAAGTTACCAGTGGGTTCGTCCGCAAGAATCATGGGTGGTCTATTAACGACGGCTCTAGCGATGCCAATTCTTTGTTGTTCACCTCCAGACAAAGTGATGGGGTAGCGTTGCTCTTTACCAAGTAAGCCAACTTTATCTAGTGATGCGCGAACGCGGCGCTTAATTTCATGACGGTCAAAGCCAGCAATTATCAAAGGTAGGGCGACGTTATCAAAAACAGTGTGGTCGTGCAGTAGGCGGTGATCTTGAAAAATCATACCAATTTTTCGACGCGCATAAGGCACGAGCCTTTGGGATATGCGGCCAATGTTTTGATTATCAAGCATCACTTGGCCTTGCGTACTGCGCTCAAGTACGGCAATGAGTTTAAGCAAGGTGCTTTTACCGGCACCAGAATGGCCGGTTAAGAAAGCCATTTCACCATTTTGTAATTCAAAACTGACATTCTTCAATGCATCAGCACCACCATGGTATCGTTTGCTAACGTTAAGAAGTTGAAGCATGGTGCTTAGTCAGCCTCGTTGGGTTGCTCAAATAATGCCTGAGTGAAATCTTGTGCATTAAACTCGCGCAAGTCATCAATCCCTTCACCAATACCAATAAAGCGAATGGGTAGATTAAATTGTTTGGCGATGGCGAAAATAATGCCACCTTTAGCCGTGCCGTCCAGTTTTGTCAGCGTAATACCGGTGAGCGGTGTCGCCTCATTAAAATGTTTTGTTTGCGCGAGTGCGTTTTGCCCAGTGCCGCTATCAATGACGAGCATGACCTCATGCGGAGCGTTGTCGTCTATTTTTTTAATCACTCGGTTAATTTTACTGAGCTCGTTCATTAAGTTTGTTTGCGTGTGTAAACGGCCAGCGGTGTCGGCGAGTAGTACATCTATGTTACGTGCGCGGGCTTTTTCAAATGCATCATAAATAACAGAAGCAGAGTCAGCGCCTGTATGTTGAGCCACAACGTCAATATCGTTGCGTTTACCCCATTCTTGCAGCTGCTCAATAGCGGCGGCTCGAAAGGTGTCTCCGGCGGCGAGCATGACGCTTTTACCTTCAGCTTGCAGGCGTTTTGCTAATTTACCAATGGTGGTCGTTTTGCCCATGCCATTAACACCTACAACCAGTATGACGAAGGGCCTGTCAGTTTTTGGGATGGTTAATGGTTGTTGGTTGAGCTCTAAAATAGCGAGCATCTCTTGGTGTAATGCGGCGGTTAGAGCTTGTGGGTCAGAAAGCTGTTTACGCGCAACACGTTCAGTTAGTTGGCCGATGATGTGTTGGGTGGCTTCCATACCAACATCAGCAGATAGAAGAATCATCTCAAGTTCTTCCAATAAGTCGTCATCAATTTGTTTTTTACCAAGAAACAAATTACCTAAGTCGCCGGTTAAGCCACTGCGTGTTCTGGACAGTTGGCTTTTTAGCCGATCAAAGATACTTTCCTTTTTTTCTTCGACGGGTTGGTCAACGAGTGTTTCGGCCTTATTTTTTTTACCAAATCCAAGCATGATATTGTGTTTTTTTGTGGGCGCTAACGTAAAATGCCCATTTTAATACGGTTAATGGTTAAGTGAGAACACGATGAAAAAGCGATTAGTGTTATTTTTTATTCTCAATATTTTCTTTGTACTAACGGCGTTTGCCTCGTCAGAAAATCAAGCCACTATGGTACACCAAAAAGTGCTAAAAAATGGCTTAAAAGTATTGGTAAAAGAAGACCGTAGAGCACCGGTTATGGTGTCACAGGTTTGGTATAAAGTAGGGGCCAGTTACGAATATGATGGCATTACAGGGCTGTCACACGTTCTTGAACACATGATGTTTCAAGGGACTGAAAATTTGGCACCTGGTGAGTTTTCAAAAATAATTGCTGAAAATGGTGGGCGTGAAAACGCATTTACGGGTGCTGATTACACAGCGTATTTTCAAACTATGGAGGCATCTCGATTAGACGTCAGTATGAGGTTGGAATCAGAGCGGATGCATCGGTTGAATTTGCAAGAAAAAGAGTTCGTTAAGGAGCTGCAAGTCGTGATGGAAGAGCGACGCTTACGCACAGAAGACAAACCTCAAGGCCAAACGTACGAATACTTTAAGGCATTAGCGTATACCAGTAGTCCCTATAGGAATCCGATTATTGGTTGGATGCAAGACCTTGAAGATATGAAATTGGCTGATTTAGCCGTTTGGTACAAGCGTTGGTACGCACCGAATAACGCGACGTTAGTCGTCGCCGGTGATGTCAAAGCAGCCAACGTATTTAAATTGGCAGAGCAGTACTTTGCTGATATTCCTATGGTTAAATTTGAAGCGGTTAAAAAAAGAATAGAGGTGCCTCAACTGGGCATAAGACGGGCCATTGTTAAACAAAAAGCAAAGGCACCGTATATCTTAATGGGCTACAAAGTGCCGGTGTTAAATTCAACCAAAAACGAACAAGACGTGTATGCGCTTGAAGTGTTATCAGGCATATTGAGCAGCGGAGGTAGTTCTCGCCTAGCATCAAATTTAATTCGCGGCACACAAGTAGCCGCAAGTGTAAGCGCAGGTTATGACATGAATGCACGTCTACCCACCTTATTTATGTTTGATGGTATTCCGGCAGAAGGTAAAACAGCGCAGGAACTTGAAACGGCTATCATCGAGCAAATTAACCAATTACAAAACGCTGTTGTAGAGACTAAGGAGCTAGCGCGTATTAAAGCGCAAGTGGTAGCGTCCTCTGTTTATGAGAAAGACTCGAACTTTTATCAAGCGATGCAGTTAGGCATGTTGGAAACCGTGGGTGTGGGTTGGGAAAAAGAGTCAGAGTACGTTGATAAGGTCAAAGCAGTAACGGCGGAACAACTTCAAGCGGCGGCCAAAAAATACCTTATTGAAGATCATCTAACGGTCGTGCATATGCTCCCTCAGAGTGAAGGCGTTAAGCAGGAGGTGACCAGTGCGCAGTAATCAACAAAGGCTAATGGGCTTGGTTTTATGTCTAGTAACGACAGTAAGTGTTGCCGTGCCCACTATTCAACATTGGAACACTAAGAACGGCGCAACGGTTTACTTTGTGCCAACACAGGGTTTACCCATATTGGATGTGCAATTGGTTTTCGATGCAGGAAGCGCACGAGACGGCGAAAAACTAGGCGTTGCGGCATTAACCGCTGCTGTGCTAAATGAAGGAGCTGGCGGCTTAACAGCGCAAGAAATAGCAGAACAACTGGAGAGTGTTGGTGCTCAGTTAGGCGTGTCAGCCTCTAGAGATTTTACGTCTATTTCGTATAGAAGCTTAACCGATGAACAAACGCTAGCAACCTCTTGGGCGGTATTTAAAAAAGTGCTGAACCAGCCATCATTCCCATTGAAAGAATTTAAGCGGGTGAAACAAAATACGTTGTTAGGCATTAAGCGGCGCGAAGAATCTCCTGGCACATTAGCGCAATTGGCTTTGTATAAAGCGATGTTTAAAAACCATCCCTATTCGAACGCTATTAAGGGAGAAGAGGCGTCAGTGAATGATATACACAAAGTAGACTTAAAGGCTTTTTATAAGCAATATTATGTGGCGAAAAACTTACTCGTCGTAGTGGTGGGCGGCATCAGTCGTGAACAAGCTGAACAGTTAACTAATGAGTTATTACTAGCGCTTCCATCAGGTAAAGAAGCCGAGCCTATCAAGCCAGTCGCTGATTTAAAACAAGCCGAAAACCTGCATCAAGAATACCCGTCACAACAAACGCATTTGATGTATGGCTTGCCTGTTTTAAAACATAACGACGCCGACTATTTCGCCTTGTACGTGGGTAACCATATATTGGGTGGCAGTGGTTTTAGTTCGCGTATAGTCAAAGAGATTAGAGAAGAACGTGGGCTGGCTTACAGTGCGTATAGTTATTTTCACCCGATGGTTGAAAAAGGCCCGTTTTTAATGGGTTTACAAACGCGTAATGAAAAAGCAGCGGAAGCCTCAGCGGCGGTTAAAGGTTTATTAACAAGCTTCATTGAAGAGGGGCCCACAGAAAAAGAGCTAATCGCGTCAAAGAAAAACATCAGCGGTGGCTTCGCCTTAAAATTGGATAGTAATAAGAAACTACTCGGCAACATAGTAAGTATTGTTGCCAGTGGTGCGCCTTTAGATTATTTGAATACCTACTTGCAGCGTATTGAGTTGGTTACTCGTAAGCAAATACAAAATGCTTTTAAGCGACGCGTGGATATGAATCAAATGGTGATGGTGACGGTTGGCCAAACGGCGACAGAAAAATAAAGGTGGCAGGTAAAGAAAACAAAGTTCGTATCATCGCAGGGCAATGGCGTGGACGAAAGCTTTCGTTTCCAACGGCGGATGGGTTAAGGCCAACCACAGACCCGATCAGAGAAACATTATTTAGTTGGTTGCAAGCCTACTTACCATCTGTAAATTGTTTGGACTTATATGCAGGAAGTGGTGCTTTAGGGTTTGAGGCGGCGTCTAGAGGGGCGAGTCAGGTTGTGTTGGTTGAGAATAATCGTGATAGCGTTGCTTATTTGAATAAAAATAAAACGGCCTGTCAGGCAGATACGATTCAAATAAAACACATGGATGTCTTAAGTTACCTTCAATCAACTAAAGGCTCATTGTTTGATGTGGTATTTTTAGACCCACCGTTTAGGGACAATAACTTAATAGAATGCGTTGAAAAACTTGAGCAAAGCGGCTGTTTAGCAGATGATGCAGTTATCTACTTGGAATGTGAACGAAAATTAGATTTAAACTTTATGCCGGCCAATTGGCAGGAACATCGCAGTAAAACGCGTGGCCAAGTTAAATTTAGTCTCTACAAAAGAGAAAAACCATGAGTAAAAAAGCAGTCTATCCCGGCACGTTTGATCCTATAACGAATGGACACGTTGATATCATCGAAAGGTCCGCTAACTTGTTTGATGAAGTGATTGTGGTCGTTGCAAAAAGTGCGGGCAAAGCACCGTTATTTGAATTAGCAGAACGCGTCGAATTAGCGCAACGTACGTTGGCTCATTTATCCAATGTACAGGTGCATAGTTTTGAAGGTTTGTTGGTTAATTTTGCGCAACAACATCAAGCCTCCATTGTTGTGCGGGGCGTTCGATCTATTGCCGATTTTGAATACGAAAAACAAATGGCGGGAATGAATCAAAAAATGTACCCAGCGCTAGAAACAGTCTTTTTAAACCCCACCGCTCTATGGGCAGATTTATCATCAACCCTCGTTCGAGATATCGCACGACATGGCGGCGATGTATCCGATTTTGTGTCGGCCAGTGTGTTGTCCGCCATCAGTAAAAAAAGCAGCTAATCATGTCATTAATTATTACCGACGAATGCATCAACTGTGATGTGTGTGAACCCGAATGCCCCAACGATGCTATCTATATGGGTAAAGATATATACGAAATTCACCCGCATTTGTGCACAGAATGCGTCGGTCATTTTGATACGCCCCAGTGTGTTGAAGTTTGCCCCGTTGAGTGTATTCCTAACGACGCAAATAACGTAGAAACAAAGAATGAGCTGTTGTTGAAATATAAACAACTCATGTCAGCGAACGATAGCCAGTAATGCAACGTCATTTATCGATAATCTTTGTTTGTGCGCTACTTTTTGGTTGCGCTAACAATGCTATAAAACCCAATGGGCACGCCATTGCAAGTGCTCACCCAGCAGCGACCCAAGCAGGGTTAACTATTCTTAACAAAGGCGGTAATGCGTTTGATGCAGCGGTAGCTGTTAGCGCAGCATTGGCGGTTGTTGAGCCTAGAGGTTCGGGTATTGGCGGTGGTGGGTTTTGGTTGTTGCATCAGGCAAAAACCAACCGGCAGGTGATGATTGATGGACGAGAGGTCGCCCCCAATGCCGCGCATAAAAATATGTTCCTAGATGAATTCGGCGTACCGAATAAAAACGCATCCGTTAATGGTGTGTTGTCAGCGGGTATTCCGGGTATGCCAGCAGGGTTGGTTCACTTATCTAAACATTATGGTGTATTGCCGTTATCAACAAGTTTGCAGCCCGCTATAGCCTTGGCTGAACAAGGCTTTAAGGTCAACGGAGATTATCACCGTTCGGCGACTTTTAGACAGGATGTGCTAGCTGCAAACAAATCAGCAAGCGATATCTTTTTGGTTGATGGGAAAGCACCAGCGATTGGTAGCGTAATAAAACAACCCGATTTAGCGAATACATTAAGACTGATAGCCGCCCATGGTTTTGACGGTTTTTATCGTGGCGAATTAGCTAAAAAATTGGTTGATGGGGTTAGAGCAAACGGTGGTATTTGGACTGAACAAGACCTAGCAAGCTATACCGTTAAGGAACGTAACCCAATCGTCATCAGCTACAACGACATGAAAATCACCAGCGCGGTATTACCGTCATCAGGTGGTTTGGTATTATCGATTGCGTTAAATATTCTTGAGCAATACAACTTATCGACCATGGACGAGGCAACACGTGCTCACGTCATTGTAGAAGCGATGAGACGAGCCTATCGAGATAGAGCCTTATACATGGGCGATACCGACTTTGTTGATGTGCCAATCAACATGATGACGAAAAAGTCTTACGCGATAAATAAGATGGTGAATTTTCGCTTAGACAAGGCAACAGCGAGCGAGAGCTTAACAGGTTTGAATGCAACAGAAGCTCGTGACACAACGCATTTCTCAGTGATTGATAAGGAAGGTAACCGCGTTGCCGCAACGCTTTCGGTTAACTACCCGTTTGGTTCTTGTTTTGTAGCACCGGGTACCGGCGTGTTGTTGAATGATGAGATGGATGATTTCTCTAAAAAACCAGGCGTGCCCAATATCTACGGTTTGGTTGGTGGTTCAGCAAATGCCATAGAGCCCGGCAAACGAATGTTATCCAGCATGTCACCAACGTTTATAGAAACGGATGATGTCGTGGGCATACTCGGCACCCCGGGTGGCAGCCGAATTATTAGTATGGTGTTGTTGGCTATATTAGATGCCGAAAAAGGTAATGGCCCCATATCATGGGTATCGCTGCCGCGTTTTCATCATCAATATTTACCCGATGAAATTCAATACGAACCCAATGCTTTAAGTGATGAAGCCGTCATAACCTTAAAACAAAAAGGCCACCATTTGAAATTGTTGAAGGGGAGCTATGGCAATATGCACGCCGTGATGTGGGATAAAAAGTCTAACCGAGTTCAAGCGGCAAGTGACCCTAGGCTTTTTGGTAAAGCTACGGTGGAAAACAAGCAGTAGCGTTATACTGTTATCAACCATTGAATCGTTAATTTAAGAGATGTTTATGTTTAGACGTTTTGTCATCATTGGAATTATTGCCCTTACAGGCTGTGCAACGCATACCGTTTCTTCCCAGCAGCAGGTTATTTCTTGGAATACATCCGAGGGGGTTCAGCGGCTTTCTTCATCAAAGCACAACGTCGATTTTTTTAAGTTAGCAAACCACTTTGAAAGCCAATCAAACAAGCTTTTTTGTGGGCCAACGTCTGCCACCATCGTTTTAAACGCATTACGATTGCGCCAGTCACCGATTGAGTTACCCAAAGGTTTAGCGTTGCTTAGTCAGCAAGATCTAACGTATTTACCTAAAAGAGAGGGTTGGTCACCTTATTACAAACGTTATACACAAGACAATATTTTAGACATCAGCCCTAAACCCAGAGCGGTTATTTTAGGTCAACCGATTGGGAAAAAAGAGGGCAAACCAATAAAAGACTACGGTATTCAATTGCATCAGCTAGCATCGATATTTGAGGCGCACCGGTTGAAAGTGGAGATGCACGTCGTCAGCAATAATGCAGATGATAAGAGTTTGAAACGCATAATGGTCGCGAGTCTAGCAAATGCTAATGATTACCTAGTTGTTAACTATCAACGTGCTGTCCTTAAACAACCCAAAGGCGGGCATATTTCTCCGATTGGTGCATACCATAAACCCAGTGACTCTTTTCTAATTTTGGATACCGCACCCAATAAAGCTGATTGGGTTTGGGTTACAGCCGACGTGTTAATTAAGGCAATGCAAACTTTCGATACGATAGAAAACCGAGGGTTTTTAGTCGTGAGTGAAAAAATAAAACCGCATTGAGAGACGACTTTATATCAATCAGCTGACGGTTGTTCTTTCATTTTTAGCAACCAACCATCCACACCATTACAGCGATTTATAGTACTGGCGCTTACATCGACCCTTACGTACTTCTTCTTTATAGCGGCAGGTAGTTTTCCTGTCACGATATAACCATTAGTCATTTCACTAATCGTTATCTCAACGGGTAGTTTATTGGCAACCACCTGAATACTGCTCAATAAAGTGGACGATGACGTTTGGAACGAAAACTGAGACTCTGGCAGTACCTCAGTTAAGGCCGCTGGGGTGATATTCGTTAACGTGGGTTTACTGCAAGCTTTTTTACTGCTGCTGGTACTGCCATAAGCGAGTGCATGGGTACTTAAAACAGTAAGCATTAGTGCCATCAATAAATGTAGTGGGTACATAATAGTCCTCCAAAGAATGAGTAGGTAGCTAAGTTAAACACAAAATGCACCAATCAAACACGTTTAGGGTTTTATTAACAAACCCCTGATAATTCGCATAATCCATCAAGCACTAATTGAATAGGACTAACCACGCCGATAATCTTGCCATTTTCCATAACAGGTGCTCGCATTAGGCCGTATCTGGCGAATAGGCGTGAGCAGTAACGGATGTCCATATCGGGTGATACTGAAATAAGCGGTTTTTCGTTTATCTCGTATACGTTTACACGATCGGGTGCTTTGTCTTTAGCCAGTACTTGTTTGGCGATAGTGCCGGCATTGATGACGCCGTATTCGTCATCATCGTGAAATTTGTCTACGAATAAAACCGATGTTTTATGTCGTTTCATTTCTCTAACGGCTTCGGTCACGTTCATTCGCCCATCGATGATATGGAACTCTGTTTTCATCACGTCACGTACGCGGATTGTTTTTTTATCACTCATAATTCTTCCTCAATAATTTGTGTAATTTCTTTTGCTTGATGCAATACGCCTATGGCGTCTTCAACGTCTATTTGTATAGCAATGCCACTGCCTGGCTCTTCGTCAAACTGTCCCGCTCGTGCAATTTCTTCGATAATCTTTCGGCTTAAATGTTGCTCGACTAAAAAGAGGATGACGTCTCGTTGAGCCTCTAAGTTGAGCCCCATAAACGTTTTCTTTTTCTCTATCCCCTCGCCGCGGGCGTTGTTGATAATCGTTGCGCCTGTAGCGCCAATGTTTCGAGCGGCCTCAAGAACCGTGTCGGTTTTGTTGACATCAACAAATACTAAAATAAGCTTGAAATGCATAATTAATCTCCTTCTTCGGGGCGTTTAAGTTGTGCCCTGCGCGTTAACCACTCAGTTATTTGAGCGTATGCAAGCACGGCTATTATAGGGAATAGACTAGCAAAGGCAATGAGCCCAAAGCCGTCTAATAATGGATTACTGCCGGGTATTGCGGTGGCTAAACCGATACCTAGCGAGGTGACTAATGGAACGGTGACAGTAGACGTTGTAACGCCACCTGAGTCGTACGCTAAACCAACAATCATTTTGGGGGCGAACATGGTTTGTATGATGACGATGATGTAACCGGTAATGATGAATAAATATAGTTCTGTACCACTCACGATACGGTAGGTTCCTAAGGCAATACCGACAGCAACACCGATTGAAACAGAGAGCCGTAGATACCGTGCTTTTATGTTACCGGCAGATATTTGTTCTGCTTTGATGGCAACGGCTATCAGTGACGGTTCGGCTAGGGTGGTGGCAAAGCCTATACAACCACCAAATACATAGACCCAAATGTAGTCTTGCCATGCAATAGACACAGATTGGTCGGTGCTGGGGTTGATAAAGCTGTTACTCGTGAGTTGTTCGGCCATCAGGCGGCCGAGCGGGAAGAGCGCTTTGTCCAGCCCCACTAAGAAAAAAGTAATACCTATAATCACATAAACCATGCCAATGATGAGGTTTTTAAGCTGACTAAACTGACGTTTAATGATGAACAGTTGAAAAAATATGATAACCACTAAGATAGGTGTCACATCTTTAATGGTGGATAAGAAAACACTGGAAAATTCGTTAATCCAGCTGCTCATATAATCATTCCATACGCCATAACGAAAATAATTGGCGTGAGTGAGGCGATTGCGATAAGCCCAAAGCCATCAGTCAAGGGGTTGCGTCCCTGAATAGCAGACGCTAACCCAACACCCAATGCAGCGACCAGTGGAACGGTGATGGTACCGGTGGTTACGCCACCCGAATCATATGCAATACCAATGATCGCAGCGGGTGCGAAAAAGGTCATTATAACTACACCAATGTAGCCTGGAATAATTAGGTAATGTAAAGGCCAGCCACGAATAATTCTGAGTACGCCAAGCAAAATAGCAAAGCCAACAGCAATAGCGACAGTAAAGCGTAAACCAATGGCGTATTCGAGTTGTGCCGCATTAGAGTGGTGAATCATGCCGCCATCCGCTGCAATACGCGCAGCTTCTTTGGCCACGGCAATGAGTGCGGGTTCAGCTGCGGTGGTGCCAAACCCCAACGCAAACGCAAAGAAGAGCAACCAAGGAACACTGCCTTTTTTGGCAAAGGCGTAAGCCATATTTTCGCCAATGGGAAAGAGGCTTTTTTCGAGTCCTTGAATAAATAATGCCAAGCCCAGTACAACGAAAAATGTACCGATGACAATATCACCGAGGTTAGGTACAGGTTGTTGAAGAACGAAGATTTGGAAAATAAAAATAACAACAAAGATGGGCAGCAGATCAAAAATACTGCCGATTATTTGGTTTAAAAATTTATTTTTAACGTTAAACAAATCTGCTCTCCCTAGGGCTATAACTCTATAGGAAAAGGGCGCATATTTCTAATATGGATTACTACTAATGGAACGCGATTTGTGTAACCGCCTGTTAGTTTAGCGTTGGCATTGGGGGCAGTAGAACGTAGAACGTTGTCCGATAACGATTTGTTTGATGGGGGTTTTGCAATGTGTACAGGGTTGCTTGGCTCTGCCGTATACGTTGAGTGTTTGTTGGAAGTAGCCAGGTTTTCCTTCGCTATTTACAAAGTCTTTGAGCGTTGTGCCACCTTGTTCAATGGCTTGTGCAAGGATGTCTTTTATCGCAATAACCAAATTGCTTAGGCGAGTTTTAGAAATGTTATTGGCGGTCCGTTTTGGGTGAATACCTGATAGAAAAAGCGCTTCGCTCGCATAAATATTACCGACACCAACGACGATATGGCCATCCATAATTAAACGTTTGATAGCTACCTTCTTGCTTTTAGCTTTGGGGTAAAAGTTGGCTAAATCAAACGCGTCTGACAAAGGCTCTGGTCCCAAATGTTGGATTAGCTTATGTTGCTGAATGGGTGTTGATGTCCATAGCAAACAACCAAAACGGCGTGGATCTTTATATCGTAAGCATTTGTTATCATTGAAGATAATATCTATATGTTCGTGTTTTTCAGGTAATATATTTGCATTGATAACACGTAGGCTGCCGGACATACCAAGGTGGATAATAAGCGTGCCTTTTTCCGTTTCAATCAGTAGATATTTTGCTCGCCGTTTAACGCGTTTAATTGTTAAGCCAGGTAGCAGGGTGGATATCTCTGGGCTAATGGGCCAACGAAGTTTCGGTTGCCGAACAATCACCTTGATAACCTTTTTTCCTTCTACGTGTGGGGCAATACCTCGCCGTGTTGTTTCTACTTCAGGTAGTTCAGGCATCGGGTGTTTCTACGGCAGTTAGGGTAGTCATTTTTTTATACTTATCATTGCTAAACGTATAACTCAATTGTGTCTTATGGGAGGTGAGCACCACGTTGTTTTTTTGCTTATTTAGTTGAAACATCAGTTCTTTACCGTCATTGATTGTTAGCGTGATTTTTTCACCGTTTGTGTGTTGTGCTTGTGAACTTACAGACATGGCGCGTGCAAAACGCCATTCGTCGAGAAGCATTTGAACCACGTCTGATGATAGTGATTTGGAAGGTTGTTGTTTATTTGTCCACGTATTATCAGTGTTTCGTTGAAGGTTGATAGTGGGTGTTTGCAAGCCAATAAGTTGAATATTGTCTACTAGTAAACGAGTGTCGATATAGCTGTCTACCGGCGCAGCAAGGAGGTGTAAGAAGGTGTCGTCGAGTAAATACAGTTGCGTTTCATCGCTAACATAACGTCTTAAATTAACGCTTTCTGTTGAGCCAATAGATAGCACCGTATTATTGAAATGCAGTCGAACTACTGGCTTATCTAGGCCAAACTGTTGCAGTGAAGCGATTTTGAGCGGATAAATAACAGGCGGTTTAATTTGCGAAATTTTAAGTAAGCGTTCAATTTTTCCCGTTAGTGCAGGTGCTTGAATAGGTTGGCTTAATGCCCACTGGCCTTTGGTGCGGGTTAAATGTATGGTTTTAGCTTGTTTTCGTTCGATGGTTATCGAGTCGATAGCTGATGTATCTAACGAGGTGAGACTGGCGACTTTAGGTGAGTCTTTTCCAGGTTTTATCCAAGCGACCAGTGTCAATGCAATAATTATTAGCAATAGCAGAAGGTTAATGAATAGACGATTATTCATCGGACTATCGTTTTTTCCGCTTCAGCCAAATAATAATGCCCGACGAGATAAATAGGATAGGTAGTAAGAATAAGAACCCGAAGCCAAATACGATGGACCAGGTGTCGGTAATAACTAGGCTTGTATCGAGCGCGGTTTTTGCGGGAATGTCTATGAGGCTGTCATCGTGGTTTAACCATTGAATTAGACTTAAGCCAAGGTCTAGGTTTGCACCGTTACCAAGAAACGAGTTAGATAAAAAGTCTGCATCCCCAATTACTGCAATTCGTTGCTGTTTAGTCGATGTGTTGCCGGAGATTTCTTTTGGCCTTAATGCATAGCCAATAATAATAGGTCCGCGTTGTTCATCGGTATTATCGTCAAACTTAATTTGTCCTTCGATGTTGTCTGTTTCAGTCCATGATCGCTCTAGTGTAGAGAGAATTGGTATGGCTGCGTAGGCGCTATCACTTTCAACGCCGAGGCCAGCCGCTCCGGGGAACAAGCTCATCGCTTGTAGGTGCTGGGTAACGAGGTGATTAGGGTACTGGGTGACTAACGCAAAAGTAGGGTCATCTATGCCGAACATTTGTGTAGTGGCGTCCACGACAGTACCCGTTAGTAGAGAAACGCCGAGCAATCTCATCAATGCTTGAACTTGAGGTGTTTTATTCGGCTCGGTGAGTAGCAGTAACGGGCGGCCATTATCGAGATATTCTTTAATAATATTTATTTCGCCATTAAGTAATGCCACGCTGGGGTCGGCAATGACTAGCAGGGATGTATTTCGCGCGATGGCAGGGGTTTCAACTAAGTTAACCGTCTGACTGTTAATACCTTTATTTTTTAATTCCTTAGCAAACAAGCTGAAATCAAAATTGGCTTGGCCCATTGGATTTCTCTCACCGTGACCAGTTAAAAAAACGACCCAACGTTGTTCACTATTAGCTAGCCGTTGTAGTGTATTCGTTAACGCTTGTTCGTTTAGTTGTTGTAGTTGTTCACGTTTGCCTTTGTAACGAATAATGAGCTCACCATCCGTTGTAATACCTTCTTCACGCGCTTGGTCGGGTCGCATATCGGGGTTGATGATATGCAACGAAATATTGGCCTTATGCCGGCTATATTTGGCAACCAATTCAGAAATTTGTTGACGAAGGATGTCGTTTTCAGAGACGTAGGCGGTTATCTCAATGGGCAACTCGAGTTTAGTAAGCAATTGAATACTGGGTGACGATAGGGAGTTTCTATTATTAGCCGTCCAGTCAGATTGAAAGACGTACTGAGTACTGAGCCAGGCTAATAACCCAATGGTGCCGAGAAATAAAACGGTGAATGCAACATTTTGCAGTCTAATAAATAGGTGGGCTTTACGTGAAATCTTCATTTTTGCAGTCGATCGTTATCGAGTCGACGAATGCTGAGGATTAAAAAACTAGCGATAAATAGGATGAAATAAATAATGTCCGTCGTATTAATAAGGCCTCTTAATAAATTTTCAAAATGCCTCATGATGGAAATATATTCAAACAAGCTACTACTGTTTCCGCTATTACTCCCCGCCCAATCAATAATCCATAACAGCAACAGTGCGCCAAAACTACCTACGGCAGCAACGGTGGGTTGTGAAGCAATCGCCGACATATAAAGCCCGAGTGCGTTAAAAGAGGCCATTAATAAAGCCATTGCCAATAAACAGGCTGCTAGCTTTCCTATGTCCAAATCACCAACAGTTAGGAGCGAGAGCGGCATGAGCGCTATCGAAAAAAGAATAATCAGTAAAAAGGCAAAAATAGCGAGAAATTTCCCCAATACAATTTCTGTAATACTGATGGGCGCAGAAAACAATAAGCTAATGGTTTTGTTACGTCGTTCATCACTAATAACCCGCATGGTTAATAGCGGTGTGATAAGCAATAAAATAATCGCAGAATTGCCGAATAATGGCGCGACGATTAAATCGGTCACCCCCGGTGCGCCGGGTATGCCTACTAATTTGGGTTGTATAGTTAGGTAGTAATCAATTTGCGTTAAAAACATGTACGCAAGAATTAGTTGAGTAACGCCTAACATGGTCCATGCAAGGGGCGACAAAAACAGGCTTCGCAATTCGCGACTAGCAATAATAAAACTATTCATTGTTGTCAGCCTGCTGCGTCATTGAAAGAAAAATGTGCTCCATATCGTGCTTCTCAGGGGTTAATTCAAGCAGACCCCAGCCCTTATTAACCGCAAGTTCGGCGATGACTTCAGCGAGATTTACATCTTGCGCATGATGGATTCGATATCGATAGGGTTCGAGCGTATCGATAGTATCGACATGAGCTAGGTTTTGTAATGTATTTATATCGGCTTGTTGGCGACAACGTAGGATTAAACTGGATGAAGACATTTGCTGCGTTAAGCCTTCAACGCTTTCGTTTAATACTAGTTTTCCCTGATGGATAATTTGTACACGACTACATGATTGCTGAACCTCAGGCAAAATATGGGTCGATAGAATAACGCTGTGCTGCTGGCCTAACTCACGTATTAGTTGACGAATTTCCAAGATTTGAATGGGGTCTAGACCAACGGTTGGTTCATCTAAAATAATCACAGATGGACTGTGCAATATAGCCTGTGCGATACCAACGCGCTGCTGATAACCCTTTGATAAGTTAGTAATCAAGCGACTTCCAGTGTCAGATAGACCACATTTTTCTTTGCCTTGTTCGACGGCCTTTTTAATAGCTGTGTTTTTTAATCCATGCAGTTTGGCGCAATAAAAGAGAAATTCATCAACCGTTAAGTCGGGATATAACGGCGGAATTTCGGGTAAAAACCCCAGTTCGGCTTTTGCCAGCTTGGGTTGGTCGATAATGTCGTAACCGCCAATCTTAATTTCGCCAACGGTGGGGGTTAAATTGCCGCAAATCATTTTCATCGTCGTTGATTTGCCAGCACCGTTTGGCCCTAAAAAACCGAGCACTTCGCCTTTATCAAGCGAAAACGTAACGTCATCGACGACGCAAAGTGCACCGAATTGTCGGGATAGATTCTTTACTTCAATGAGTGTGCTCATCCAGTGAGTTTACGCGATATTAGTTAACGAGGCATTCAGTAAAGCTTAATATGTGACAACTATCGTTTCAAGCTTTCTAAGCAGGTTGAAATAATTATCTCTACGGCGTTTAGTCATGTGAGAATACGCATTTTGAGAAAAAGAGTTTTAAATGTTACTAGGTGTCGATACTGGCGGTACGTTTACCGATTTTGTTTATATTGATGGTCAAGGCGTGCGGATTCATAAAGTACTGTCTACCCCGCAGGCACCTGAAAAAGCTATTTTACAAGGCATAGATGAACTGGCTATCGACAGTAATCAGCTATTAATTGTGCATGGTTCAACTGTTGCGACTAACGCGGTTCTTGAAAAAAAAGGCGTTACATGTTGTTTCGTGACTAACCATGGCTTGGCTGATTTGCTGACGATTGGACGACAAGCTAGAAAAGAGCTTTATAACCTAAATCCTTCGCCAGTAGATCCGCCAGTGCCTTTTGAGTTTTGTTTGGAAACGGGCGGGCGATTATCTGCGCAAGGTGAATTGATAGAGCCACTAACAGAAGAACACATCACTAAATTAGTGTCAGAAATAAAATCACTGGCACCAGAGGCGGTTGCGATTAATTTATTGTTTTCGTTCTTAAACGATGAAGACGAAAAACGTATTGAACTCGCGATGCCCGACGGTTTGTTTGTGTCGCGCTCATCTAACGTATTACCTGAATATAAAGAATATGAACGCGGCATCGCTACTTGGTTAAACGCCTATGTTGGGCCGTTAGTTATTGGTTATTTAAAGCGTTTAACAAAAAGTGTTCGTGCATTATCAGTATCGGTCATGCAAAGTTCTGGTGGCACAATTGCAGCTGAACAAGCGGGCGAGCAGGCAGTACGTATGTTGTTGTCAGGCCCCGCTGGTGGCTTGATGGGCGCGCTACATATTGGGCAAATGGCGGGGTTTGAAAAATTACTGACACTGGATATGGGCGGTACATCAACCGATGTGGCCTTATTAGACGGAACAATTTCCTTAACCAACGAGGGTAAAGTAGCCGGATACCCCGTGGCCGTTCCCATGGTGGATATGCATACTATTGGTGCGGGTGGTGGCTCTATTGCAAAAGTAGATAGCGGTGGCATGTTGTGTGTAGGGCCGGAGTCAGCCGGTGCATCGCCAGGGCCTGCTTGCTATGGTAAAGGTGGTAAGCAAGCAACGGTAACAGATGCTAACTTATATTTAGGCCGCATTAGTACAGCGCACTTCTTAGGCGGTGAAATGTCCCTAGACCTACAGGCATCAAATATAGCAATGGGTTCGTTGGCTCAGGAACTTGGTTGTACGCCAAAACTAGCAGCAGAAGGTGTCATCAAGCTCGCTAATGAACACATGGCTCGCGCCTTACGCGTTATATCCATTCAACGGGGCATCGACCCAAGACCGTATACGCTAATGACCTTCGGTGGGGCTGGTAGCTTGCACGTTTGCGCACTGGCGGATGAGCTGGAAATGGAAACAGCCATTGTGCCGATTAACTCTGGAGTGCTATCGGCTTTCGGCATGTTAGCGGCGCCCCGTTCGCGCGAATTATCGCGAAGTTTATTGGGCGAATTATTGACTATGTCCATAGATGAGATTGAACAGAGTTTTTCAACAATGGCAGCAGATGGACAAAAGGAGTTGGTAGCGGAGGGTGTGCCTATCGATAAAATTGCTAAAAAATATTCGGTAGATTTGCGTTACCTAGGACAGTCTTACACGCTCCCAGTGACCTGGTCTGATAAAGCATCTGTGGTAGGTGAATTTCATCAGTTGCATAAAAAACGATATGGCCATGCATTAGATTTGCCCATTGAATTAGTCAATATACGTGTATCTTTAGCGGCCGATATGGCAAAACCAAGTTTGGCTCTATTACAAGAGCGCTCTGCAGATGAAGTGCTCAGTTGTTACGAAGAAAAAGGTTTGAAAGTCTACCAAAGGGACGACTTGAGGCCGAATGATAGTGTTAAAGGAGAAGCGTTAATTGTCGAAAAAGTAGCGACAACTTATCTTGCACCGGACTGGCAGTGCAAGGTGAGTAAACATGGCAATTTAATATTAAGTAAAGTTTAGTACACGCCACCTAAAGGGTGTGCCGGAATTTCTGGGTCACAAGCATGAATTTCAGCATCGGAGTGGTGTTCTTTTACGCTGGTTGTTATGGCCTTAACTTTATCAATGGGTACGTCGACCATCATCAGGTATTGACCATTTTTTACGGCCTCGTCAAAGGCTTTAAGTCTAGAGTTTGGAGCGCTAATGCCAATCATCGCAGAGCCCCAAGAGCCAACGCCAGCGCCGGCTAATGCAATTCCAAGGACAGCTCCACCGCCCAGTACCAGTCCTGCTGGAGGGAATGTTATTGCAGCTAAGCCTGCTAAAATTCCGGTAACGCCACCAACTGCCGCGCCTATTTCGACGCTGTGAATAAAGTCACTGGATTGCAGTAAGTTAGCTTCGGGCAAGTCGTGCATATCTGAACCTGCTTTGGCAAGGATGTGAATATGAGATTCAGTTATGCGCGCTAATAACATCTCATTAACGACTTGTTCGCAGGTATCGTGGTCAGGTAGTAAAAAATATAAACGTCTTTTCATATAATCAACCTCTCCTTTGATTGTGTAAGATAAAACTAACATATTATTAGGCTATTGTGATATTTTTTAGTTCAATTTAATCAATAAAAGCATCCTTCCAAGTCGAGGGTGAATATTTGAATATATCGATGTGCTTTCCCTGAGTTTCATCATGGTTATAAAATTGTAAAAGCTGTTGAACTAAATATTAATAGTCGTTTCTAAACAGCAAATTAAATAATAGGTTAATAAATGAGTGAAAGTAGCCCTTGTTGTAGTGGGTCGTCTAAAACAGCGAATGAGTTGAAAGACTCTGTTTGTGGAATGAGCGTCAGCAAAGAGGCTCAGTATCATATGGATTACAACGGCCAGTGGTATGGCTTTTGTTGTGAAGGCTGTTTAACGAAATTTAGTAAAGATCCTGAGCTGTATTTGTCAGATGAACCTCGGCCAGAACCGGTTGCTATGCCGGGCGCTATATATATCTGTCCAATGTGCCCCGGTATTGAAAGTGACGGCCCAGACATTTGTCCTAAATGTGGCATGGCGTTAGAGCCGGAAGTTTTCGTACCACCTTCCACGCATACTGATTATATCTGTCCTATGCATCCAAACGTGGCTGAAGAGAATCCGGGGTTATGCCCTATCTGTGGGATGAGTTTGGAGCCGCGAACGGTTGTGCTTGAGGAAGAAAACCCTGAGTTAGATGATATGATGCGGCGTTTTAAAGTCAGCCTCATGCTTACCGTGCCGCTCTTTTTAATTGCGATGTCTGAGATGTTAGTTGGCGACAGCCTATTGCAATGGGCTTCAGCCAAGGCCTTTCAATGGATACAGCTCATATTAGCAGCACCGGTGGTGCTGTGGGCTGGCTGGCCGTTTTTTGAACGTGCAGTGCAATCGGTTAAAAGCTGGAATTTAAATATGTTCACCCTGATTGGTCTGGGCGTGAGTGTGGCATGGCTATATAGTTTGGTGGCGGTGTTTGCGCCAGATGTATTCCCAGCAACCATGCGCAACTCAGAGGGCCTTATTGCGGTTTACTTTGAAGCCGCAGCGGTCATTATTACGTTGGTGTTATTGGGGCAAGTGTTGGAGTTAAAAGCACGAGGGCAAACAAACAAAGCGATTCATATGCTGCTTGGTTTATCGCCAAATACCGCTAGGCGAGTAGACGAAAATGGCGAAGAAAAAGACGTTCTCTTAGAGGATGTGATGGTGGGTGATTTGTTACGCGTTCGCCCCGGGGAGAAAGTGCCAGTGGATGGTGTGCTGGTTGAAGGCAATAGTTCAATTGATGAATCGATGGTGACAGGGGAGCCGATACCCACTGAAAAACTCACGGGCAGTAACGTTGTGGGGGGCACAGTAAATGGCACGGGCAGCTTTATTTTTAAGGCGCAGCGTGTGGGTAGCGAGACTTTACTGTCGCAGATTATCCAAATGGTTAGCGAGGCGCAACGTAGCCGTGCACCCATTCAGCGTGTTGCCGATATTGTCGCGTCTTGGTTTGTGCCAATTGTTGTGAGTATTTCTGTGATTACCTTTTTTGCTTGGTACTTCCTTGCGGCGGAGTATGCGCTCGGTCTGGCGGTTGTTAATGCGGTAGCCGTGTTAATTATTGCTTGCCCCTGCGCCTTGGGTTTGGCAACGCCGATGTCGATTATGGTGGGGATGGGTCGAGGAGCGCAGATGGGTGTGCTGATTAAAGATGCGGCTGTGCTGGAGGTGATGGAAAAAGTTGACACCCTAGTGGTGGATAAAACAGGTACCTTGACGGAAGGACGCCCTAGTGTCGTGGCGATTGAAACCGTGCAAGGTTTTGTTCAAGACGATGCGTTAATGTTAGCCGCAAGTTTGGAAAAAGTGAGCGAACATCCTTTGGCGGAAGGGGTTGTGCGGGCGGCGGAAGGAAAAACCTTAAGCGAAGTGACTGAATTTGATTCAACACCGGGTAAAGGGGTGTCGGGCGTGGTGGATAATAAAACCATATTGTTGGGTAACCTACGATTTCTAACAGAAAAGTCGGTAGACGTTACCGGCCTAAACGAATTGAAATCTGCGCGTAAAGCGGATGCGGAAACAGCGCTTTATATGTCGGTGGATGGCCAAGCCGCAGGCATTCTATTTCTAAAAGACGAAATAAAAACCTCAACGGCTGATGCAATTCAACAGTTACACAATAGTGATATTAAGGTGGTGATGTTAACGGGTGATCAGCAAGATGCCGCTGAGCAAGTGGCAAAACAACTCAATATTGATGAGTATAGAGCGGGTGTCTTACCTGCCGAAAAAGCACGAGTTGTTAAGGAATTACAAGCCGCAGGCCACGTTGTGGCAATGGCGGGAGATGGTGTGAATGACGCGCCTGCTTTAGCGCAAGCTAACGTAGGTATTGCGATGGGCAATGGTTCTGATATTGCCATTGAAAGCACAGGGGTTGTCTTAGTTAAAGGTGATTTAAGAGGTATCGTGCGTGCTCAACAGCTCAGCAAAGCAACGATGAAAAATATTCGTCAAAACCTAGTTTTTGCCTTTTTATACAATAGCTTAGGTGTCCCTGTTGCAGCAGGTGTGTTGTATCCATTCTTTGGTGTCTTGTTATCGCCGATGTTGGCAGCAGCGGCGATGAGCTTGAGTTCGGTGTCGGTAATTGGTAATGCATTGCGGCTAAAAAGCGTTAAATTTTAGAGGGTAAAAAAAATTAGTTACCTCAGGTGTCTTACCTTGTTGTTCCAGCACTAAACTTAGGTTTATGATGCTTTTATGAACCAGAAGTTTGACCATGTTATCTTACAGAGTGTGCCCAGCACGTTTATAGATGAAGTTAAAGGCGTTGCTGAGTTGTTAGCAAGTAATAATGATTTTTCGTTTAACGAATTAAGTTTAAAACGTGTTAATGCATTCGGCCGTGCATTAGCGAGCAGCACATTTCTCCAAAAACAGGCAAGTCTTCACCCTAAAGCAGTGTTACAAGCTTTGTCAGTCGAGGTAAACCTTGGGCGCATTGCAACTTGCGTAACAAAAGAGTTGCCCTTAGATGCTGCGCTGGATATGACGGAGGCTAACTTCATGTCTGCGCTACGAAAAATCCGCAATAAGCAGATGCTGCTCATAGCCTGGCAAGATTCAGTCGGTTGTGACGTTAATGATATTTTAACTGCGCTATCTGATTTAGCAGATGCGTTAATTCGACTGGTTGTAAATTGGAGTTTTCTTAAAACGTCGCATCGGTTTGGCGTGCCACGTGATAGCGCTGGTAAAGAACAACAATTAATAGTGATAGGCATGGGCAAATTGGGTGCTCACGAACTAAATTTTTCATCCGACATTGACCTTATCTTTTGTTACCCCTCAGCGGGTGAAACAGACGGTTCTCGTTCAATTAGCAACGAAGAGTTTTTTACTCGCATGTGTCGACTAATTGTGAAATTGCTCGAGAAGCAAACAACAGATGGTTTTGTCTACCGTGTGGATACAAGGCTCAGACCCTTTGGTGAGAGCGGAGCGCTGGTTTTAAACAGCGACGCGATGGAATTTTATTACCAAAGCCACGCGCGTGAATGGGAACGTTATGCGATGGTTAAGGCTCGAATTATAACGGGCGCAGAAGAAGACAAAAAATACTTAATGTCACTATTGCGCTCGTTCGTTTATAGGCGTTATTTAGATTACGGTGTGTTCGATTCTATACGCGTGATGAAACGCCAAATTGAGGAGCAACTTAAGAAAAAAGGGGTTGCGCATAACGTTAAATTAGGTCCGGGCGGTATCCGTGAAATTGAGTTTATTGGTCAGGCTTATCAGTTAATTCGTGGTGGGCGGGATACATCATTACAAGAACGTAGCATTGTACGGGTGTTAGCCCTGTTGGCGGACAAGGGGTATATTCCAACGCACGCAGCAAAAGAATTAAAGGATGATTACCGCTATTTACGACGCTTAGAAAATCGTATTCAGGAACTAGATGATAAACAAACACACGAATTACCGAATGATGAAATAGAGCAAGCGCGTTTAGTACTAGCAATGGAAGTAAAAGATTGGCCTGAATTGGTTGGGAATACGCATAAAGTTATGGCGCGAGTGCACGGCCACTTCCAGCACTTGGTAGACTTTTCACCGCCATTACAAATCACCCATGAAACTGATTGGTTGGCGTTAGATGAGCTGGCTCTGGAGCAATATCTTCGAGCTAAAAACATCACCGCCAGTACGGCTATTCGCCGTGATGTGATTGATTTTTGCGAAAGCTACCCTGTGCGACAAATGCAAGAAAAAGGTCGGCAGTATTTCATGCGATTAATGCCGATGCTGATGGATGCCTTACTGTTGGACGGCTCTCATGAAAACACATTGTCGGCATTTTTAAATATGCTAGAGAAAATTTGTAACCGAACCGTGTATTTGGTTTTGTTAGTCGAGAATAAGTCGGTGTTTGACCAGCTTATTCGGTTGGCAAAATTGAGTCCTTTAATAATTACTCAGGTAACGAAGTCACCAATTTTATTGGACGAGTTAATTGACCCAGAAAGCTTGTATTACCCGCCTTCCAAAGAAGAACTTGCGGTTGATTTAGATCGTGTATTGGCAGATATTGAGCAAGATAATATTGAAGAACAAATGGAAGCGCTGCGGTTGTTTAAACAAATTAATGCGTTGCGAGTGGCTGCGGCCGACTTAACAGACGTGATTCCTTTAATGGTTGTAAGCGATAAGCTGACCGGCATCGCAGAGGTAATTATTGAAAAAGTGCTAACCTTGAGTTGGCAATCGGCCTGCGCGCAATATGGCGTGCCTATTGGTGCGAGCGCAGATGTAGTCTGTGGGTTTGCGGTAATAGCTTACGGAAAACTGGGCGGTATAGAACTGGGATTTAGTTCAGATTTAGACGTTATCTTTCTGCATGAAAATGTATCGACAGATGAAATGACAGTCGGTGATAAAGCGATATCGTTGGTTGAGTTTTACATGCGTTTAGGTCGGAAAATTATTACGTATATGACCACGCGAACCTTTTCTGGCCCGCTCTATGAAATGGACTTGCGGTTACGCCCAAATGGTAATTCTGGGTTGTTGGTGACTAGTGAATATTCGTTTGCAACGTATCAAAAAAATCAAGCATGGACGTGGGAACATCAAGCGTTAGTACGTGCGCGTTTTGTTGCTGGTTGCGCAAAGATGGGTAAAGCGTTTAACGCTATTCGAAAAGAGGTTTTAGCAACACCATACGATACCGCTAAGCTAAGAAAAGATGTTATCGAGATGCGAGAAAAAATGCGTGTGGCCTTGTTAATATGCAGGCCGAGTTATTTCGACTTAAAACATGGTGTTGGAGGTATTGTCGATATTGAGTTTATTGTACAATTCGGGGTATTGGTTAATGCTAGTCGATATAAGGCATTATTGATGTACACAGACAACGTTCGTTTGTTGCTTGAGTTGAATAAGGTAGGCTTCTTAAACAATTCACAACAACAAGGGCTTAGTTGTGCGTACAAGGTGTATCGTGAAGCGTTGCACCATGCATCGTTAGCAGAAAAACCTATGCTGGTTGATGAAACCTTGTATGAAGAACATGCTCGGTTGGTGAGTTCAGTTTGGAAAGTATATTTAAATAGCTAAATGTCCAAAATTTAGTTTTACACAGATAAATTAGGAGTTGATTATGGGAATGGATGACAGAGATGGCGTCATCTGGATGGATGGAGAGTGGGTGGATTGGCGTGAAGCCAAAGTTCACGTATTAACGCATACCTTCCATTATGGAATGGGCGTTTTTGAAGGCACGCGTGCTTATGAGACTCCAAAAGGAACGGCAATTTTTAGACTTCAAGACCACACGGATCGTTTATTTAGGTCCGCGCATATTTTGAATATGAAAGTGCCTTACGATAAAGACACGCTGAATCAGGTTCAGCGTGAAGCCGTTTCGCGCAATAAATTGAAATCAGCTTACCTTCGCCCGATGTGTTTTTACGGATCAGAAGGCATGGGTATTCGCGCGGATGGTCTTAAAGTTCACGTGATGGTTGCTGCATGGGAGTGGGGCAAGTACTTAGGTGAAGACGGCATCGAAAAAGGTATTAGGATTCGTACTTCTTCTTATACGCGTAACCATGTGAATAGCGTGATGTGTAAAGCCAAAGCCAATGGCAATTACATGAACTCTATTTTGGCGCTACAAGAAGCCATTTCTTGTGGTTACGACGAAGCGATGTTGCTGGACCATGAAGGTTATGTGGCAGAAGGCAGCGGCGAGAATATCTTTTTAGTACGTAATGGAAAACTGATAACGCCAGATTTAACATCAGCATTAGAAGGCATTACCCGCGAAACTATTTTCCAACTGGCTGAAGAATGTAACTTACAAGTGGTTGAGAAACGCATCACACGCGACGAAGTATACGTGGCAGATGAAGCCTTCTTTACCGGAACAGCAGCAGAAGTAACCCCAATTCGCGAAGTAGACGATAGAACCATTGGTAATGGTGGCCGCGGTCCAATCACAGAACGTTTGCAAACACTGTATTTTGATGCAGTTCATGGGCGCTCACCTGAGCATAGTGATTGGTTAACCCACGTTTAAACAAACCTTGAGCGCACCCTATCGAATTTTGGTCGTCGGACCTTCTTGGGTCGGTGATATGGTGATGGCGCAAAGCCTGTTTATGGCACTAAAACAGCAGCACGAACAGTGCGAAATTGATGTGCTAGCGCCAGCGTGGTCACTCGCAATACTGGAGCGAATGCCCGAAGTGCGTAAAGGCATTGTTATGCCGTTTGTGCATGGGCAGTTTGACATTAAAGGCCGTAGGGCATTGGGGGTAAAACTTCGTAGTGAACAATACGACCAATCTATCGTATTGCCCAATTCTTGGAAATCAGCTTTAACGCCTTTTTTCGCCAATATTTCCAAACGCACTGGTTATGTTGGCGAAATGCGCTGGGGCTTGTTAAACGACGCAAGAAAATTAAATAAGCAGTTTTTAACCAAAACAGTGCAACGTTTTGTCGCATTAGCAACAAAACCAAGCGAGCAATTGCCAATTATTCCACAGCCACGTTTAGTAATAGACCCAAGTAGCGTAGATGCGGCTAAAGAAAAATTTGGTATTTACCAAACTAGCAGCAAAATATTAGGGCTATGCCCAGGGGCAGAGTATGGCCCCGCAAAGCGTTGGCCAGAGGAGCATTATGCAGACGTCGCCAAGCAAGCCATTACTAAAGGTTGGCAAGTGTTTTTATTTGGTTCAAATAAAGACGAGCAAGTTACCAAAAAAATCAACGCATTAGCCAATAATCATTGCCGCGATTTTGCAGGTAAAACTAACCTAACCGAGGCGTTAGACCTTATGTCACTATGTGACCAAGTGGTAAGTAATGACTCAGGTCTTATGCACGTTTCAGCGGCACTTAATATAAAAACGATAGCGCTTTATGGCTCGTCCGATCCTAATTTTACGCCACCTCTACACCCCGAAGCAGAAGTGGTTAGCCTAGGCTTGCCATGTTCTCCTTGCTTTAAACGAGAATGCCCGCTCGAGCATTTAGATTGCTTGAAAAAAATCACACCAAATAGTGTTATCAAGCGTTTAAACTTTAGTTAATGTTTATCGATGAAAGCTAACGCCTTACCGGCGGGGAGTAACCTTCTAAATTAACGCATAAAACAGGTGCTAATGTTCATTAAATTCAACGATTTACCCACCCCATTTTATTTAATATGGGTATTTAGTAATTTATTGTTGCTAAAAAGCAAAAAAAGCTTGTTTTGAATGGCTTTAATGCTAGTATTAACTTAATTAACAATTGCGCCTAATGTGTTTGGGATGAATGGATGCAGGTTAAGGAATAAAATAATTTAAGATTAATAAAACCTAGGGATAAAAGGAAGATATGAATATTAAACAAACAGGGTTTAAACAAACAAAAATCGCGGGTATATTGTGTTCGGCTGTACTGCTAGGAGCTTCAATGGTTCCGATAGGGGCAATGGCTGCGAATTTAGAAACAGTTGGCAACGTCGATAGTGGTATTGACGAAACAGTAATTACGAACAACTCAACATCCATTGCAACGAATTCAGGTTCGATAGTAAGTACTAATCTGTCAGTTGCTGATAACTCAACATCTATTGCAACGAATTCAGGTTCGATA
>NVUJ01000008.1 GCA_002733135.1 Cycloclasticus sp.
TAACTTAATAAAAGACCCGCCGTTATAGTTCATACAAAAACTCGTGCGCACTCCCATACTTGCCATACATCGGATAATCACGCGGATTTGATACCACTGGAACACCATCAATAAAGTACTTAACAGGGCGATGTAAATGCCCATGAAACCAAACATCAATTGATGGCTTGTGTTTACAAATAAAGTACTCTAACGAGCTAGCATAAGCGTCTTCATATGCTTGCTTGGAGTAGTAGCCGACGGACTGGTAAGATGGCGCATGATGCGTCACCACAACCGTTTTTCCATCAAATGGTTCCTCTATTGCTTTTTCTAAAAAACGCATAGATTCTTTATGCAATAAATAAGTAATCACAGGCCGAAGCTTGAAGTGATTTTTGGCAAATAAGTCCTCAGTCAACACACGATCAAATTTTTGCGCCTCTGCCATCCGAGCTTCATCCTCATCAAAAAACCAGAGTGCTTTGATGTATTCATAATCATTCATATTGTTGTGGAAAAAATTAATCTTTATCTGGTCTTTCCAGTCATCAAACGATGTCCATAACGTTGAGCCAATAAAGCGAACGCCATCAATAACCGTAGAGCTGTTATCAAGGAAACGCACATTCGTCCCCTCCGCCGCCTCAGCTATTTCCTCGACAACGGATAAATCATGATGGTAAAACTCGTGATTCCCACAGATATAAACTATAGGAATATCCGTCCCAAAATTATTCTGCGCCCACTCAACGCCTGCCGTTCCTGAGTGAATATCTCCAGCAAGCACCACCACATCGGTGTCTTTTGGTATCGATGTTTTTACAACCTCGATTTCATTGTGAATATCTGATATTAAATGTATTTTCATTGTTCTTTCCTTAGCCACCTTTATTAAATGCGAATAACAGGCACTGTTTCCTTTCATGCCATTCGTCAATTATGATTCTCGATATCAGGGTAGTTAAACTCCCTTTCTAGTACCCCAAGAATTTCATCAAATACAGCATCTGATTCCGTTTGGTCTGACCAAGCGTGCCCCTTCAGCTTGTCAATAGATTCCATCACATCGTGGACGACACCCAGCAAGTCATCTTGGTACACAGGTGTTCGCTCATTAGCATTAAGCACTTCTCTAACCTTGGCGAACACCCGCCGCCTATCAGTAAACTTAGCTTCTGTGTGCGTCTGAAAAAGAATAGTGAAGCCGTGATTACCCCAGTATTTTTCCTTCACATGGATGCCGTTAACGGCATGCAAGTAAACCCAAGGATAATTACCCATTAACTCAACATTAATACCAATGGCTTTTAGTCGCCAAACAAAGCGGCCTATTTTTGACTGAACCTTATCTTCTTGTGAGCGCATCTGTAATTGCATACTCTCTCTTTCTAATTCTGAAAGAGATGCCACCCATTTCATTCGCTTCTTAATGTCCATTTGTACCTCCAACGATTACATCTCCGTTTATATCCACGACACCTTGCAAAGGTGCTCCACATACATTGATACCACTTTCTAAATGAGCCTTGTAATGCGAATGGTGGTGCCCATGAAAAATGCGCTTAACACCCATCATTTCGGCGAGCACGTCCAGTTCTTCAAACCCATGCCGATGACAACTTGGCGCTTCATGCGTCACCAGAATATCTGCCTCTTGTTCTGCTAAACGCTCATAGTCCTCATACCAAATCGCAGCTTCATGATGTCGACGAAGGCCATGCTTGCTTACGTTTGATGGCAAAAAGTGAAGCAAATCTTCTCTTCTTGACCACCGAATACCTGACTCTGGGTGCCAAACTTTTCCTTTAAACACGCCACCTAAGCCCGCTATCTTCACGCCTGCAACCTCAACCACTCGCCCATCGAGGTTATTGGCTGATAGAGATGACCCAAACAGATTGTTGTACCAACCCTCTCGGTCATAATCATGATTGCCTGGGATAAAGTAGATTTCTGTTAAATCACTTATTTCCTCAAGGCATTCATCTAATGGTTGCTCTGCATCCATGTCGCCCAGCAAGACCACCGCTTCGGGGCGATGCTGATTGACTGCATTTATGATCGGCCGAAACTGACCATGTGGATCGCCGGCAAATAAAATTTTTGTTGAATTGTCGAAAACACTTCTCCTTTTTTTAATGTATTTGCACTAATACCTTCCTCTACTCAAAAATCATCAGTCAACGCCTTAACTTCACCGACATACATATTTAATACTTGCTTATCACCAATGCTCAGCGCTAGACCTAATTCAATTAATTTTCGAAAATTATCAGTCTTCGCCAAGTGCCTGTACTCTTGGCCAGCCTGACTCCAGGCCTGCAGGTGATACGTTACTTTTTTACCCGAATATAAATCACATTGTGCACGCCTATCAGAATATATAATCACTCTGCCCCCTAGTATTAATATCGCAGCCTTGAAATCCCCATCAGAGTCATTGACAACCCCGACCTCAGTAGCAATCGATACTTTGTCGCTAATTGAAGTCAGTTTTTCAATTGCGCTCATTTCAAGAAGTTCTTTTACATCCTTTAGTGTTAAATATGATGCGTTATTCATTTGTGGCTTCTTAGCTAATATTCCTGTTTTTTGGTATTTCATTTGAACTCTCTTTTAATTGATGGATTGACCGACTGGATTTAATAATGCGTAAGCTAGCCATTTTTCTGCGGCTTTTCGCGCCACCCTTGGGGTCTTGTAATATTTTTCAAACCACCTCCAATCCGCTTCTGTCATAACCGGTACTTGCGCTGCATGAAGGCCATTGCGTTGGCAAAAATCGTTGATAGATTTCTTAATAATTGCTGGGTAATGCTCAGGCTCAGGCCCTTTTACCGTCACAACATCTAATCTGGAGAGTATTGTGCGGGGCATCTGACTAATGTCATTCCCTGTACAAATCCACGTGATATGTGACAGGTCTGCATGACCGAGCAAAAACTCATCAAAGACTTTTTTTGCTGAACTGGGCTCAAATAAGGTCAACAAGCTATCAACCGACCTGCCGTTATGATCAGACCCACCCGCTTTATCCAGTTCATCTATCATCACGATTGGATTAGCGCACTTACTATCATTGATTAATGACACAGGCATAGACGGCTGACCACTACTCCACCCTCTGGCTGTTCCTTGCAGATACTTATTGTCATTTTGTCCTGCCAAGCTAAGAATTTGATGCGGCACGCCTGACAGTTCTGCTAAGCGTTTAACGTAGCTTGTCTTACCAATACCAGCCGCACCAAGAATCAATAACGGAGGTATAAAAAAACTTCCTTTACCAAGCTGTCTAATTAGCAAATTATTTGTTATTTTTTTTGTTAACTCAAGATACCAAGGGAACTCTTGATCTAACGTATCTCGCATTAAATTTAAATTTTGAATAGGCACTATCGTTGTTATGCCATCAGTCAACACCCTATATCTTTCGCATACATCTTTTGACGCCCTATCCCCAGAGTAATCAATTTTATCCATCACCTGTATGCCACCGGTCGCTTTAACCAGTTCGTCTTTGTACTTCGCAATCTTCTTTTTGACATTTAACCGGTTGGCATCAGAAAAGCGCAACAACTCGAAAATATGGGGGAGCGGCAAACTTGCATATCGTGCCCCCACGGTCATCAGTAATTTTAATGCCTCCTGAATAATTTCTTCTTGCTCCTCTGCTGTAAAGCAGTTATCCAGCGCTGGCTTACTTAACTCCATTGCCTTTTCTAGCCAATAACTAACCGTCACTTTGTCAAATTCATGGTTAACGGCGTATTCAGTTAGCTTAATCGCCCCATCTATACCTTCGTATGAAGCAGAAACCCGGCACCACATCAGATAATCACGTTCCTGTTTTGAATCAAATAGCATTTGGCCTCTACACCAAGTAGCAGCTTCAATTGCCACACCAGACATTATTCGGCGAACATATTTTTGATGTCGCTTCATCGAATAATCATTTTCCATATCACGCCATTGATTGATTAAATCAACATTAACTCTATGCGTGTTATGAGCGAACCGTTTGGTTAATTTTTCAATATTAACGACATATTTCTCTTTGAATATGTATTTAAATTTATCCAATTTTTCAGGTGCATCGTTAGTTTTCATCACGAAATACCTCTGGTTACAATGTGTAGCCAGAGGGTAAACCTGATAATATATTTCCAGGCAGCAACTTCGCGAACTCTTTACGTGCCGATGGCGATAAATGACTGGCCACTAGCGCTACGGCCAGGTTATTTAAGTCACGATCGCTGAATTTATTTTTGGCTAAATTAAAAATCCAGCACACCACCCTTACGTTACTATTTCGATAACCCACTGAATTATCCACTCGATCAATCGATGGGCTGTATACCCCCCTGCTTTCACCGCTACCGATGTTACTTGTAATGGGCAAACCGGTTACTTGACACACACCGCTCGATAGCTGATTGTTAATGTGTGTCTCCGTCAGGGTATGAGCTATTCCTTTTTTCTTGGCATAGTACTTACTCGACACTATCATCCTTTTAGCGTAATTCTTTGTGTAATAGGTCGTCTGGTATGCAGCCAACTTAGCTTTATTTCTTACATATTTTCCGTGGTACGCCACTCCGCACTTATTACTACAGTACTTTTTGGCTTTACGTTTTCGCAGGTACGTATGCGGTTGACCGCAATATGCACATGTAATTGTTTCAATCGTTGACAACTTTACGGGTGGTTGCGCGGGTAGTTGCTTAACCTGTTTACTCACTGCTACTGATATTGCTGTCTTCATTGTATTTAGCTTCTTCATGATAATCCTTTATAGCACTTTGTGCGTATCGTTATTTTTAAAAAAACAGGAGTTACCCTGCACTTGTGAGACACAATATACAACTTTGTGCGTATTGTGTCAAGCTATAAAATAACAAATTTAATCGAAATTATTTTGGCGGGTATGTAATCCCTACTTTCATGCAAAAAAGTTCAACTAAGCCATCGGGAATTTTGCGAGACGTTGGCAGTTTAGAATCAGCTTCCCAGCTTTGCCACGTCCGAAGCTTGCTACGCACTAAATGAGCAGCTTCGGTTTGAGTCAAGCCTGAACGTTTTCTTAGCTTCTTTAAATTTTCGGGTGAAATGGACATGTATAAATGCGTATGTAAATAGCAGTAGAAACTTTAACGATAAAATAAAACAACTTACCTTAATAGTATAGCCGGTTACGCGTAATTTCGAGTCATTTACAAAAAAATATTTTATTCGAGTTAAATCACTTTAAAAATATTACTAGCATTGAAAATCCGTATATTTGTCCGTACAGGCATAAAAAAACCACTCACATGACTGTAAGTGGTTGATTTATATGGCGTCCCCAAGGGGGTTCGAACCCCTGTTACCGCCGTGAAAGGGCGGTGTCCTAGGCCTCTAGACGATGGGGACTAAGTCTTATTTATTATTACAAAAGTGAATCGTCTAAATCACTTATTCACCAAAAATTGGTGGAGCCAAGCGGGATCGAACCGCTGACCTCAACACTGCCAGTGTTGCGCTCTCCCAGCTGAGCTATGGCCCCTCTAGCAGGACGCGAATTGTACTGAATGATGCGTTAAGTGTCTAGCTTTCTTGAGTAACTATTCGCGTTTTTACAAATTCAATACCGCGCCTTATATTCTTTACACACATCTCCTTACCCAGAAGTAAAAGTGTCGCATCCAATGCTGGAGAAACAGATATTCCAGTCAGCGCAACACGTAGGGGTTGCGCAACTTTCCCAAGTTTTAGGTCTAGAGCTTCAGCCGTCTCTAATATCACTTGATGCAACGGCTCTTTTGACCAGTCAGATAGCTGTTCAAATTTTCCCAACATCATTTCTAATGGTTCTAACGCAGCAGCTTTTAAATTCTTTTTAGCGGCTTTTTCATCAAACTCGTCATAATCGTTATAGAACAGCAGGCTTTTTTCTGCCATTTCTTTAAGCGTTTTTGCACGTTCCTGCTGCGTTTTAACAATTTCGACTACATCTGGACCATTCTCAACATCACAGCCTAACGTTTTTAACTGCGCTGATAACGGCGCAACTAAGCTGCTAGGCTCAGCTTTCATAATATATTGCTGATTAATCCACTGCAGTTTTTCAGTATTAAACGCAGACGCGGTTTTGTTGACGTCATTAATATCAAACAGCTCAATCATTTCATCACGACTGAACAGTTCTTGATCACCGTGCGACCAACCTAACCTAACTAAATAATTCAGCAAGGCTTCTGGCAAATAACCCTCATCACGGTATTGCATAACGCTGACTGCACCGTGTCTTTTGGATAAACGCGCTCCATCGTCGCCTAAAATCATCGGTACGTGAGCAAAGTGTGGCGCTTCAGCACCCAATGCCTTCATGATATTAATTTGGCGTGGTGTGTTATTAATATGGTCATCACCACGGATGATGTGCGTCATGTTCATGTCTAAGTCGTCCACAACAACTGTTAAATTATACGTTGGCGTGCCGTCTGAGCGGGCAATAATCAAATCATCTAACTCGCTATTACTAATCGTTATATCACCACGAACTAGGTCATCAAATACAACCTCACCTTGTTCTGGGTTTTTAAAACGAACAACGGGGTTAACACCTTCAACCGAATCTGTACGGTGGCGGCATTTGCCGTTATACCGAGGTTTTTGTTTGTTAGCGCGCTGTTCTTCACGCACCGCTTCAACTTCCTCTACGGAGCAATAACAATGGTAGGCATCACCTTGGCCAAGTAATTGTTGAATAACTTCTTCATAACGTGGGAAACGCTCTGTTTGGAAGAATGGCCCTTCATCGTGCGTTAAGCCTAGCCATTCCATGCCGTCAAAAATCGCTTGAACGGATTCATCAGTAGAGCGCTCTCTATCGGTATCTTCAATACGTAGAATAAACTGGCCATTGGTTTTTTGAGCGTACAGCCATGAGAATAAAGCAGTTCTTGCGCCACCTACGTGCAAGTAACCGGTTGGGCTGGGGGCAAAACGTGTGCGAACTGTCATTTAAAATTACCGCTTTTTAAGAAAGACGGTATTTTAGCAAAAACCTAAGGATACTGTTTCTTTAAATATTTGCTTCTCGACGGAATTTTATTAAATCGAGAATGCGCGTTTTGGTGTTATCTAACACCACCGCCATACCCGGTTTAATACCGTGTTCTGATGCAACAAACGCCTTCATGGTATTGCAAATTTGCCCGTCTAAACGAACACCTAAACCTCGTACATTCATCATATTCGCCCAATCACCAAACATTTGCAAGGTCATTTCACAGGCGGTAATAATGTAAGTAATTTCTAACTTTGGGTGTTTTTTAACCTCTTTAACAATCACCTCACCAATTTGGTGAACGGTGGTAATAAACACAGGCAGCACCTGTTTAGTAGGTAGGCTGTGAACGCACTTACCAATAAAGCACTGACCACACACCGGGTTGTCTGTTTCGTGTGCACACTCTTGAGTAAAGCGACCCGATGGACACTCGAACGGTTTGTGGCAATAAGAAAAACCTATGACCAGTTTGCTGTTTTTCTTGGCCAGCATGTCTCTAAATTCTTGTTCGTTTTTTAGCCCGTAAAAGAAAAAGTCGTCATCACGCGTGAAAGGTAATGGCGTTAAATAAGAACGAATTAAGTTAAACCCATGTTTAATGGGGTTAGAAAAAAAGTATTTAATAAAAAACTTTTCCTCATCGTATTTCGCCAAGTAGTTCATCGCCTTCCAACGAAGGTGCTTTTTTGTTTTTGGCCGAATACCGGGTAACTTAGGAATTTTTACTAACTGCCTAATAGGGTGACTTTGTTCAAGCTCGCTAGAACGCACATCCCAGCTTTTTTCAGCGTCTTCCCAGGTGTTATGTTTATCCCAATGTGCGCTCATCGAAGTGCCTTATTGATTAAAAAGAATCTTATTGCCGTCTAACTTATAACTCCACGGTGCTCCGCTGTTTTTCCAACCGTTCACAACTCTATGTCCTTTGTGTATGCCATCTTTGGCTTTAGCACCTTCAAACCCATCAACAACGGTATACGCCTGAGTATAACCTAGCTTTGTCGCCAAGGTTGCGGCTTTACCACTACGGGTACCCGAACGACATATAAAAATGATAGGCGTGTTTTTATTAAAGCCTTTAGCCGCCACCAATTCTTCAAATATGATGGGAAAATCGCCGTTAATGACCTTTTGATAACGGTGTTTTTTTTCATCCCATTCATCAAAGTCATTGGTCATATAAGGTATTACGGCATCTACTGATGGCGCCCAGCCAACAAACTCAACTTCGGCCACCGTTCTAACATCAATAAAAAGCACCTCAGCTGCATTTTCCTTAATGACCTTATAGGCCTCTTTGGCCGTTAAATATTTATTCGACTCTGATTGCTTTTTTTTCTTTAGGGTATCCTTGGTAACCGTTGTTTGTATATCAACAGCAAAACTGGCAACAGGCGCAGCCATGCAAGCCAGCATCAGCAGTACGACTATTTTTATAACTAACCTATTTTTCATTTTCATCTCTTTATTTAGTGTTCAGTTGGTGTAATAAAGGCATCCCAAACACATTCACCACCAGAGTCCTCCTTAATAGCGGCTAAACGTTTGGCATGTAATGCCTGTTCTTCAGTATTAGCCTTTATTACCATTAGTTTGGGTCTATTAGTATTCAAGAATTTTGGTGCAAATTCAATGTGTTCAGTCGCATCATCTGCAAATAAGGAATTCTGCCCACCGGTCATCATCAAATAGACGTCGGCTAAAATCTCTGCATCAAGTAATGCGCCGTGTAACTGACGTTGACTGTTGTCTATTTCATATCGTTTACAAAGCGCATCTAAACTATTGCGTTGGCCGGGAAACATTTTTCTAGCCATCTGTAGTGAATCGACAATCTCACACCATGAGGCCATATCGGTGTGGTCTGAACCCATTAGTTCATATTCGTGATTAATAAACCCCACGTCAAATGCTGCGTTATGAATGACGATTTCTGCACCTTTTAAATAGTCATAAAGCTCATCCGCTATATCTTCATATAACGGTTTATCTGCCAAAAACTCGCTGGTTAAACCGTGAACAGCAACGGCACCCTCGTCAATATCACGCTGTGGGTTTAAATAGTAATGAAATTTATTACCCGTAAAGCGACGGTTAATCACCTCGACACAACCCACCTCGATAATTCTATGGCCTTGCCTTGGCTCAAGCCCGGTGGTTTCTGTATCTAGAATGATGATTCTTGAAGGCATGTTTTGTAACGTTCTTAACGAGACGCGATGGAGTGAATTTAATACATTATGGGCTTTGTAACCCGTCCCATACAACCTTTTAATCAGTCAATATTAAACGTGTCGACTGGACTAGTGCGACTATTTGTAAAACAGTAAGGCTATATTAACGAGCACGCTAACTAAGGCGACCCCTTTCCAAAACCCTAGCGGATTTTGTTCCATTAGGGGCGTGTGTGCTATTTCAGTAAATTCATTGTTCGGATGCGACAAATCACGAATGAATTCTGAAATTTCTTCGTATCGATTTGACGGGTTCTTTTTAACTATTTTTCTAATCGCGCCATCCACCCAAAGTGGAATGTCGGCATCAATATTTAACGATGAGATATAGCGTAATTTACTGAGTGCTTTTTCACCGTATTTCTCGCCAAAAGGTAATTTTCCTGTCAGCATTTCGTAGGTGATAATACCCAGCGAAAATGCATCAGACCGATAACTAACGGGCTGACCCAACAAACATTCTGGCGCGGTGTAGTGCTGAGTCCCTAATAAACTTAAACGGTGAACAGGCGTCGATATTTCTTCAATACCTGCCACTTTAGTTGAACCAAAATCAATGAGCTTTACGGTCCCTTGCGTATCGATGATAATGTTTTCTGGTTTCAAATCTTGATGAATCATTTCCTTGCGATGGAAGGCCCGTAAGCCGCGAGCAATTTGTCGAACGATGCCTCTCACATCGTGCATACTGGGTTGCGGATTATCGCTCATCCAGTGCCTTAAGGTTTGCCCTTCTATATACTCTGTCACGTAATACAAAAAGTGCCTCGTCCTTGTTTGCTCCACAATTTTTAACACATGATTATTATCAATGCGTCGCCCAACCCACTCTTCATGCACAAACATGTCTAAATACGTTGGGTCATCGGCATAATTAATGGACGGCGTTTTAAGCACAATCTTCTCACCAGTATCCTCATCAGTTGCTAAATACACCTGAGAGCGCTTACTGGCGTGTAGCTCACGCTCAATGCGGTAGCCATCCATTTTCATGCCTGCACTTAATTCCGGAGGGAAAGGTAGTTCAGCCAACTTCCTATAGACTTCGTCGTCAGACACTGTCGGTAATTGATTAAAACGAACCAACTGGCACGTCACGTTGTCGTCACTTCCATTGGTCATGGCTAAGTCGGTTATTTCACGTGCTGCCCGCTCTAAATTGGTGCTGTTTTTGATGATTTTTTGCAACATCGCCGTGTCGCTAACAAACTCATGAACGCCATCTGTCGATAGTAAAAAAATATCACCCTCTTCTAATAAGAAATTACGGTAATCAATGTCTAAATACAGGTCGATACCCACCGCACGGGTTAAGTAATTCTTCTCGTTTGACACCCAAAAACGGTGATCTTTCGTTAACTGTTCTAGGTTGTTATGTCGAATGCGATAAATACGTGTATCGCCTATATGAAATAAATGAACAGTGGATGATTTCACAATCAAGGCGCTCATGGTCGTCGCTAGACCTTTATGGTGGTCACCTCCCTGCTCGGCCATACCCAACATCCAACGGTTGGTTGCCAACAGCACTTTTTGCACCGAGGTTTTAACCGTCCAAGAATCCGGCGTACAGTAATAGTCGCTCAATAAGCTTTTAACGCAGCTTTCACTGGCCAATTTACCCGAGTCACAACCACTCACGCCATCTGCTAGCACGATAGCAATGCCTTTTTGTTCAAGTACAGGAGATTCTGGCAATAACGTGCCATAACTGTCTTGATTCTCTTCTTTTACGCCCTTGTCAGATGATTGGCCAAGGTCTATCAATGAGTCTGCTTGCATTGAAATATACTATTATTTATTAACTAACGTCGATAAGTTGAACGGTACCATCTTCTAGCACTTCTGCCGTTTGGCCTTTAGGTTCTTCTAAGAAGATTAATATACACGTCAATACAACGGCAGCGGTACAACCAATCACGATAAAGAATGCTTGTGGTGAAACGAAGGATAAAACGGTTAAGAACACCAAACCGCCAACATTACCATAAGCACCCACCATGCCAGCAATTTGGCCGGTCATACGTCGTTGGATTAATGGCGCCATCGCATACACGGCACCCGAACCACCTTGCGAGAAAATAGCACAAAAGACAGTACAAATAACAACAGCTGGCACCGCCCAATCAGAATTCACTTGGCTTAATATAACAAACGACCCCGTTATGCCTAAAAACAAAATAGCTAACGATTTTTTTCGTCCGACTTTATCACTAAAAATGCCTCCACTGGGTCGCGCAACCAAGTTCATAATGGGGTAAATACCCGCTAACAAGCCCGCTGTAATGGGTGACAAATCAAACATATCGACATACAACAACGGCAACATAGACACTAACGACAACTCCGAACCAAACGTCACCAAATAAGACAAGTTTAAAACCGCCACTTGCTTAAATTGATAACGGAACATATCCGGCACTTCTTTGCTGAAAATTTCTTTATTCACCTTGATGATTTGCATTGCCTGATACAGGTAAACAGCCGCGATAGCCGCGTAAGCCATATAGGCAGCACTTGTGTCTAACCATTGCATCCCAACCGGTGATAATTTCCAAATCAACAATGCCAATGCACCATAAATGGGCATGCTCATAATAAGATAAAGAACCAGATCGCCTTTGCTAGTTACTTCCATACCCCCTACTTCCTTCGGCTTAAAATACGTTGAGCCTTTGGGTGTATCCGTTACGTTGAAATAGTAAAAAACACCGTAAACAAACGCTAAACTAGCCGTCGCGCTTAACGCATAACGCCATCCGTCGTCACCACCTATCCATAACGCCAGCGTCGGTAATAAAAGCGCCGCACCCGCCGAACCAAAGTTACCCCAACCACCGTAAATACCTTGTGCAATCCCCGTTTGCTTAGCGGGAAACCACTCGCCAATCATACGGATACCCACCACAAAACCGGCACCCACAAAACCCAATAGGAAGCGCGTTAGAGCCAGCTGTTGAAACGTTTGTGCCCATGCAAAAAACAAACACAAGAAACTAGAAAGAACCAAAATACCAGAAAACATTTTTCGTGGGCCATAGCTATCCACCATCATGCCAACAATAATTCGTGCAGGTATGGTTAGCGCCACATTAAGTATCAACAATACCGAGACTTCTTGTGATGTTAAATCAAACACCTCACGTATAACTGACATCAAGGGCGCATGGTTAAACCACACCATAAAGCTAATAAAAAAAGCCACCCATGTTGTATGTAATATTCTAATGTTTCCTTTCAATGAAAATAAATTCAAACGATTTGACACTAACAGCTCCTTTATACAAATGATAATTAACTGCTAGAAGAAGCAACAGTTATGCCAAGTTTCTAAGTTGTTGATTTTTAATGACGAAATTGTACATTTTTCGATGACATTTGCTTTTTGCAATGTTTTGGTGCATTGCGTCAGAGCCTCGTGACGTAAAATGGTGCGACGCACATTAGCTCATTATTCTATTAACGGTTTACTCCACTAGTTTCATATATGAATCAATCACTTAATAAAATTTACGCTGAATTGGCACGGTTACTGCTTTATTTTTACCACTTCATTCAAGGTAGAGTTTTTATAACATGGGTATAAAAAAGAAAGTTGTCGTTATTGGCAATGGCATGGTTGGGCACAAGTTTATGCAAGCCATGGCAAAAGAAAATGGCGCTAATGAATTTGAACTAATTACTTTCTGCGAGGAAAGTCGACTGGCATACGATCGGGTTCAACTGTCATCTTATTTCAGCGGCAGAACAGCAGAGGAACTATCTCTCGTTGAACCGGGCTTTTATGAAGACAACAACATCACCGTGCACATTGGTGACAAAGCAAATCGCATTGACCGCGAAAACCAAATCGTTACGTCTGACAAAGGTATTTCGGTTGAATACGACAAACTGGTCTTAGCCACCGGCTCTTACCCTTTTGTGCCCCCTATCCCTGGCCACGACAGAGAAAATTGCTTTGTTTACAGAACCATCGACGACCTTGAGAAAATCAGTGCCGCCGGTAAAACAGCCAAATCAGGCGCCGTTATCGGCGGCGGCTTATTAGGCCTTGAAGCGGCTAAGGCGCTAAAAGACATGAACCTAGAAACGCACGTGATTCAATTTGCCTCACGTTTAATGAACGTACAGATAGATGAAGGCGGCGGCTCAATGTTGAGCGAGAAAATGGAAGAGATGGGTGTGCGCATCCATACCGATAAAAACACCTCGTTAATTGAAGCAGGTGAAAATGCCATACACAAATTAAATTTTGCTGATGGTGAGTCCATTGAAGCCGACATCATTTTATTCTCTCCCGGTATTCGTCCACGCGATGAATTAGCACGTGAAAGTGGCATCGAAACTGGCGAACGTGGCGGCATCGTCATTAATGACCAATGCCAAACCTCTGATGAAAACATCTATGCGATTGGTGAGTGCGCCCTCTGGGAAGGCATGATTTACGGACTCGTTGCGCCGGGCTATAACATGGCGAAAGTCGCTGCTGAACAACTCGTCGGTAAAAACAGTGAGTTTAAAGGTGCTGATATGAGCACCAAACTTAAATTGATGGGTGTTGATGTTGCGAGTATCGGTGATGCCCACGGCAACACCAAAGGCTCTAAAGTCTTTACCTACGTGAACGGTCCCGAACAAGTGTACAAAAAAATTGTTGTTAATGAAGACTGCACCCGTTTACTGGGCGCTGTATTAATTGGCGACGCTAACGACTACGGTAATTTATTACAACTTAAACTAAACGACATTGCTCTTCCTGAAACTCCTGACGCACTGATTTTGCCTCAACGTGATGGCGCTGTCGCCGGCATTGGTGTGGAAGCATTGCCCGATACCGCGCAAATTTGCTCTTGTTTTGATGTCTCCAAAGGCGACCTTTGCACAGCCGTTTCTGATGGCGCCACCACCATGTCGGCGATTAAAGAATGCACCAGCGCGAGCACCGGCTGTGGCGGCTGTACCGCTCTCGTTGGCCAAGTGCTAAATAAAGAATTAGAGAAAATGGGCGTTGAGGTGAACACAGACCTGTGCGAACATTTCCCGTACACACGTCAAGATCTCTACACACTGATTCGTGTTAATGAAATTAAGTCGTTTGATGACCTCATTGAACAACACGGTAAAGGGCATGGTTGCGAAATATGCAAGCCAACTGCCGCGTCTATTTTCGCTTCATGCTGGAATGACTACATTCTTGAGGAAAACCACGCCGGCCTTCAAGATACCAATGACCGTTTCTTAGGCAACATTCAAAAGAACGGCACCTACTCCATCGTTCCGCGCATTGCCGGCGGTGAAATCACGCCAGACAAACTGATCGTATTAGGCCAAGTCGCTAAAAAATACAATCTATACACCAAAATAACGGGCGGCCAACGGGTTGATTTATTCGGCGCACGCTTAGAGGAATTACCGGTTATCTGGAAAGAGCTGATCGATGCTGGATTTGAAACCGGTCATGCGTATGGTAAATCGTTACGTACGGTTAAATCATGCGTTGGCAGCACTTGGTGCCGTTACGGCGTTGCCGACAGTGTGTCCACGGCCATTGAATTAGAAAACCGCTACAAAGGCTTACGTTCACCACACAAAATTAAATTTGCCGTGTCTGGCTGTACTCGAGAATGCGCCGAGGCACAAAGCAAAGACGTGGGCATTATCGCCACCGAAAATGGCTGGAATTTATACGTCTGCGGCAATGGCGGCATGAAGCCTCGTCATGCAGACCTATTAGCGACGGATTTAGACCGCGAAACATTGATTAAATACATTGATCGTTTCTTGATGTTTTACATTAAAACGGCTGACCGTTTACAACGCACAGCAACGTGGATGAACAACCTTGAAGGCGGCCTTGACTACCTACGCGAAGTCATCATCGACGATTCACTGGGTTTAGCAACGCAACTTGAAAAAGAAATGGAATCTGTTGTAGACACATACCAATGCGAATGGAAAACCACCATTGAAAACCCTGAGAAAATGAAAGCCTTCAAACCATTCGTTAATGCAAATACTGCGGACAGCAACATTGTGTTCGTAGAAGAACGCGCTCAAATTCGCCCTGCGAATGAAGAAGAACGCAAGCAACTCGCTAACGCTTAGGAATAATCATGCAAACAGCACAACAACAAAATTTAACCTGGCACGACATCTGCGCCATTAACGAGATYCCTACAAACGCTGGCGTTGCCGCKTTGGTMAAYGAYCARCAAATAGCRCTTTTCTCAATYGGTAAAGARCCRCAAGTGTTTGCTATTGGTAACTATGACCCTTTCAGTRATGCCAATGTATTAGCACGCGGCATTACCGGCAGCATGGGTGACACACTGGTTGTTGCCTCACCTATTTATAAGCAGCATTTTGATTTGGCAACCGGGCAGTGCGTAGAAGATGAGGCCGTGTCTGTTGCTTCATACGCTGTTCGTATCGACAATCRACGCGTGTTCATCGGTTTATCAAACTAACGTTCGGAGCATAATATGAGTCACACTTATTACACATTGGACGTTTTTACAGACACCCCTTTYCAAGGCGCGCAAATTGCCGTTTTTCCTCATGCTGATACATTAGACGAGGCATTAYTGCCCGTTATTGCTAAAGAATTAAACTTATCTGAAACGGTKTATATTTTTCCTACCGACTCAGACGCTTTTAAACTAAGAACATTCTCCCCACACGGAGAAATTGAGTTTGCAGGCCACCCTATGTTAGCGGCCGCCCGCGTTTTAGTCGAAACAGGTCAAGTGACTTTATCTGCAGAAAACACCCCCGTTATTTTCAAACAGAATGCTCAAGAGCTGACAGCAAACATCAGTAAAACAGATGACCACASCTGCCCTGTTCAATTCACCTTACAAAGCAACCCTATCATTGATCGCTATACACCAACAAAACAAGAGTTAGCGGCTGTTTTATCATTGGATGAATCTGACATGGATCACAGTGATTTTCAAACATTGCTGGTGTCTTGCGGCCTACCTTACTTARTKGTTCCWGTYACCTCTCAAGACGCTGTACGTAAAGCACGYTTCGAYGCTAAAGCKTGGAGCCAATCGAATGCACCCGCCATGGCCGCTCAAGAAGTGATTTTATTTACCAGCAAAACATCGTCTGCAGACACAAATTTTCACGCACGTTTATTAGGCCCAAAAATCGGTCAGCATGAAGACCCGCCCATTGGTTCAAGCTTGCCATCATTTACTGGCTACCTTGCTTGGCATGACCACTTACGCGACGGTACGTACACCTTCACCATAGACCGTGGAACGCTCGAAACGCGCCGCAGCATCCTGAATGTTGAAATGGATAAACGCTCTGGCCGCGCCTTAACGCTTCGTGTTGAAGGTCAATCTGTTCTTATCAGCAAAAACTCACTGTTAGCGAGATAACACCATGCTATTTGGTCGTAAACAAAAGAACCCCATTAAAATTGCTGACAAGAAAATTGACAGCTGGACGTATGCTACTTGTGGCTATTGCTCTACCGGTTGCGCCATTGAAGTCGGCAAGAATAAACAAGGCGACGTTGTTGGCACACGTGGCGTTGGTGGTGCTGATGTTAACCGCGGCAAACTCTGCGTTAAAGGCATTTTTGAACACGAATTATTTGATTCGGCAGGGCGTGGCGACACACCTCTATTAAGAAGCCAAACAAGCGAAGATTTTCGCGAAACCAGTTGGGACGAAACACTCGATCACACCGCAGCTGAAATCAAACGTATTCAAAAAACCTATGGCCGCGATGCCTTTGCCGTTGTCTCAACAGGGCAAATTTTCACCGAGGAATTTTACACCTTAGGTAAAGTTGTTCGCGGCCTGATTGGTACCAATAACTACGATGGCAACACGACCTTGTGCATGGCCTCTGCTGTGTCTGGCTACAAACGCTCGTTTGGCTCGGATGGCCCTCCTGGTTGTTATGAAGATTTTGAACACACCGACTGCCTCATGGCGTGGGGTTCAAACTTGCCCGAGCAACACCCTATTATCTATTGGCGCCTAAAGGAAGCTAAGGAAAAACGTAATTTTCCGCTGATTGTTATTGACCCACGCGTCACCATGTTCGCTCAATTCGCCGACATCCATTTACCCATTAATCCGGGTACTGACCTTGTGTTAATCAATGCGTTACTCCACGTTATTTTTGATGAGGGCTTAGAAGATCAAGCCTATATAGACGCCAACACCACCGGCTTAGACGCATTAAAAGAAGAAGTCGCAAAATACGACCCTGCCACGGCTTATAAAATATGTGGTATTGATGAAGATACCATTCGTAATGTTGCCCGGCTGTTCGCAAAAGCCGGCAAAGCCATGAACATTTGGACCATGGGCATCAACCAAAGCACGCACGGTTCCGATGGCGTTGTTGGCCTGAATAACCTCAGTTTGATCACCGGTAACGTGGGCAAACCGGGCGGCACTAGCCTGTCAATCACAGGCCAATGTAATGCCATGGGTACGCGCGAATGGTCGTCTTGTTCTGGCTTACCAGGATACCGCGCACTGGAAAATGCCGAACACCGAGAAGAAATTGGTAAAGCATGGAATGTTGACCCTGAGTTTTTCCCTAAAAAACGCGGTTTAGCTCAAACGGATATTTTCCCAGCGATTGAAACGGGGGAAATTAAAGGCTTGTGGCTAATTGCCACCAACCCGATGACGTCAATGGCAAACACCCCAAGAATCAGGAAAATGCTCGATAAACTTGAATTCCTCGTGGTTCAAGATGCCTATGTCGATATGGAGTGCGTGGAATACGCGCACGCTTTTTTACCTGCCGCTGTTTGGGCAGAAAAAGAAGGCGTCATGACCAACACCGAGCGCCGCGTTAACATGATCCGTCAAGTAACCGAGCCACATGGCCAGTCAAGATCTGATTTTGATATCTTTAAAGACATCGGTAAACGTTTTAATACCGACAACAAAGTCACCTTTGCTGACAACGTTTCCGATACCTTCGATGAAATGCGCGAGTTGTCTAAAGGCCGTTTATTAGATATCTCAGGCATGTCCCACGACCTTATCGAAAAACACCGCGGCATCCAATGGCCGTATTCAGAAGAACAGGCCAAGAAAGGCGAAACTCCACCATCGGGCGGCAAACGTTTGTACACCAAAGACGGTACTTTTTCACACGCTGGTGGTATGGCAAAATTAATACCTTTGCCGTTTCTTGATAACAACGAACGCCCTGACGATGCTTTTCCATTTTGGCTGAATTCAGGTCGCTTGGTGGAACACTTCCACACACGCACGCGCACAGGAAAGGTGGGCAATAACAATAAATACAGCCCCATACCGTATATGGAAATTAACCCCGATGCCGCTAGAGAATTGGGCATTAAACACCAATCGTATGTGCGTTGTGTATCGCGCCGTGGTGATGCGGTGGTGATGGTGATGTTAACCCAACGAGTTGCTAAAGATACAGTCTTTATCCCGTTTCACTTTTTCGATTGCGTTAACCGGCTCACTCTTGGCCTACTGGACCCTCATTCACGGCAACCTGCGTTTAAGCAAGGTGCTATTCGCATCGAAAAGGTCGAAGACCAAGCTGCCGCTGCTCAAATGAGCAAAGAAATGAGAACGTATTAGTGTTAAGGATTAAATAAATGTTTGAAGTACGCAGTGATGAACCAAAATATGCTTTTTTATGGGACAAAGAAACTCAGAAAAAAAATATTTATGGGCAAGACATAGAATTAACCGAAGAAGGTAATGTATTAAGAGACGTTAGCCTAAATATTAACGGCGATAGCGGCATAGGTGAAAACCCTAATCGCTACAAGCAACACGGTTTCTATTTTAATGCGGATAACTGCATCGGTTGCCACGCCTGCGAAGCGGCTTGCAGCGAAAAGAACGACAACCCTGCGCATATTTCATTCCGTTCAGTTGGCTATGTTGAAGGGGGCACCTACCCCGATTACCAACGCCTTAATATTTCAATGGCCTGTAACCATTGTGACGACCCTGTGTGTTTAAAAGGCTGCCCGACTCGCGCCTATACTAAATACGCTGAGTATGGCGCTGTGTTACAAGACCCTGATATTTGTTTTGGTTGCGGCTATTGCACGTGGGTTTGCCCTTACAATGCACCTCAACTTGACCCGATTAAAGGCGAAGTCAGTAAATGTAATATGTGTGTTGACCGTTTAGAAGCGGGCTTAAAACCGTCGTGTGTAAGCGCATGCTTGGGTAACGCCTTAGAGTTTGGTGTTATCGAAAATATTCCAGAAAATCGCGTTGAAGCTAAAGCTGAAATTCCTGGCTTTCCAACGATCGACATCACTCAACCAAATATTCGCTTCCAGCAAACCGTTCCCACTCACCGTGAAATGACCCGCACTGACGGCATGCCATTAAAGTACCACCGTGATGATGAAGCCGGAAAATTCATACCTGAACTCGATGAAAAAGAAGGCCGAGAACGTCATTGGAACTGGAAAAAATTATTAACATCACACGAAAGTGCTCACGTTATTTTCACCTTAAGCATACAGGCTGTATTCGGCGCGTTTTTATTACTTGTATTCAGCTTCATACCTGGGCTTGAAGCCATCGCAGCGATTACCAGCGGTTCTTTATTTGTTCCCGCGTTATCCATCATGTTTGTTTTGCTAACGTACGGTCTATTTAAGCTCAACATGCACTTGGGTAAACCACACCGTTTCTACCGTGGTTTCAACAACCTGAAACACTCATCACTGAGCCGTGAAATTGCAGGTGTCAGTGCTTTTTACACATGCTTTATGGGCTATGTTTTCTTGTCATTCTTTAGCCACCCCATTGCACAAACATTCGCCAGCATTTTCGCCGTACTAGGAGCCATCAGCGGCTTATTAGGCGTCTATTACATGGTTAAACTTTATCAAATTAAGGCCAGACCATTTTGGAATCACTGGCAAACCGCCACCTCTTTTGGCGGCAGTTTGCTCAGCCTGGGTGGCGCTCTATTAGGGTTACTGACCATCCCATTCACATCATCAACGGCACTATTGCCCACCTTAGCGTTGATAACATTAGTCGGTTTAGCCATAGAAATTATCGGTCATATTTTCCATACCCGCGATATGCGTAAAACCAACAGTGAAGGCGTTGCATCGTGGTACATCCAAAGCACACGTTTTGGTAAATCTTGGATGACTAGAAATATACTGATAGGCATGGTATTTACTCTTGCTCTGGGTGTCTTTTTATACCCAGTAACGCACTTAGTCGCGTCTTACCTATGGATTGGTTTGTTCTTAATCACCACCGCTGCTGCTGTCATTAGCCGGTCATTATTCTTCGTGACGGTTATTCCTACGACCATGCCCGGTGCCTTCTTCTGGAAAAATAAACAATTCTCGGAGCATGCGCTAGAAACTGGCTTAGCAGAGATGGAACAAGTGGGCGTTAAGCATGAGGCGCCACACCCATTCAAATGGGGCGAGTTAATAGAAACCATCAAAACAACACCATTAAAAGACATGGCGCGTCACACTAAAGACATTATTTTCTTTAAGTAAGCTACGCTCTGGCGATGTTTAACAACTCCGCCCGTTGAAGATCGTCCAGCGTATTAATATTGGTAAAATCATCTTTTAAATCTGAGCAATCCACCTCAATGGCTTGTTGCTCTTTATACCATGTCGTTAAACGTCGCCCACCTCGTTGTAAATAAGCTTCCAACGCTGGTTTCAGACTCATGTGGAACATCGCAAGCGTGGTTTGCATATGTTCGCCATCGTGTACCACTACGCAGCTAGGCTTGCCTTCTTTAACAGCTTTAATCAGCCTTAGAATTGGCTCAACGGTCAGCAACGGCGTGTCGCATGGCACAACCAATAAGTAGCCTTTTTCAATGCTGGCGAGCCCTGCGTCTATTCCCACCAAAGGTCCTTCATTATCCTTCAGCTTATCTTCGATAATTTGAAAGCCAAATTGGGTATAACCTTCAGGCCGATTGGTATTTAGCAACACCCTATCAATATGCTCATGAAGGGATTCCAATACCGCAATAACATGGGCAACCATCGGTTTAGCGGCAAACGTGATTAAACCCTTGTCTTCACCACCCATCCGTCTCGCCTGACCGCCGGACAATATGACGGCAGTGATAGTTGTTTTCATAATTTATTGCATACAGCGTCAGTAAAAAAACGTTGTTTACATTTTATCTTGAATTTTTTAAAACGAAACATCGGCGCCAATTAAAGTGAATCAATACCCATATTAGCCAACTCATCAGCACGCTCATTTCCCGGGTTACCGCTATGCCCTTTTACCCAAACCCATTTGATTGAATGTGCCTGCGTTAAGGCATCCAATTCTTGCCATAAATCGACATTTTTAACCGGCTTTCTGCTGGCGGTTTTCCAGTTGCGCTTTTTCCAGTTTGGTAGCCATTCATTAATACCGCTTAAGACGTATTTCGAATCGCTGTTGATGGTCAATTCACTGGGTTCCTTTAATGCCTTAAGTGCTTGAATAACCGCCATCATCTCCATTCGATTATTTGTCGTTTCTTGCTGACCGCCATAAATTTCTTTATGTGTGCCGTTATAACTAAGGCTTGCGCCCCAACCACCAACGCCCGGATTTCCACGGCATGCGCCGTCAGTGTATATGTGTACTTTCTTTTTCAACATGAATCGTTTTATTAGTTGCTTTAGCGATGGGCTTAGATATAAACCGCTCTTTTAGGTCTTGCAAATGAAATACAGATGTTGCGCCTGATACGCGCTTAACACCCATTATAAAATAAGCCGCAGGGAGAAATGGCAGCCAAGCTGCTATTATTTCTATAACCGATTGCTTGTAATCACCTAAGGGTTTCTTTCTTACTGGAAATAAGCAGCAACCTTGGCTTGCCTCAATATCAAAATTCAATAATTTCAGCCAATCAATCACTCTATATCGACTGATGAAATGCCCGTTCCAAGGCGTCTTACGTTTGGCTTTTGGAAAGAAACGAGGTAGGTGCCAAAACGCCCAAGGATTAAAGCCCATTAATAGCACAATACCTTCTGGTTTTAAAACTCGATTAGCTTCACGTAATACTTGGTGGGGGTTTTCTTCAAACTCCAACGTATGGGGCATAATGACAATATCGACACTGTGTGTATCGATGGGCAAACTCTCTGCCTCACCTACTACACGGGTATACTTTGTCTTCTCCGCAGTTTGGTTATCTAAAATCGTATAATGCGCAAACCGCATCGCTTCATGAAACTCGTCCTCCCAACCAATAAAATCCAGTTGCAATACTTCAGCACGAAAATTTTCACTTAATTTTTCACTTAACAAGGCGGATTCCACGTGACGATATACCTCACCAATTGGCGTTTCAAACCAATGACGAAGTTCAATTGGGCCGTCTAAATGTGTATTTTTTTCATCCGACATTATTTTTAATCACCTTACAACTGAATTAATTGAATATATTTTATTGTCCAATTCAATGAAACTTAATTCCTTTGGGTATAATTAACCCTATTAACAATCTCACTACCCACCTCATTCAATGCAATATTTAATCACAAATAAATTAATTAAGTTTCTTTTATTTGTCAGCTTTTTTATGCTGATTTCATGCTCTCAAGCAGAGCTTAGACCACCTAAAGACGCCGAGCTCAAGTCAATCGAGCCATTAAAGACCGTAAGCGCTGTAAATACAGACACAGACCTCGCAGAAGCCATGCCTTCTATTGCTAAAGAAGAAATAAATTTATGGCAGCGATTATTTTCTTTGTATCAATTGCCAGCCATCGAAAACAAACGTGTTCAAGCTGAAATTAACTGGTACAAAAATCATCCCGAATACCTACAACGCGTGCAAAAAAATGCTGTGCCTTATCTTTATTTCGTTGTTTCTGAAATTGAAAAAAGAGGTATTCCAGGAGAGCTAGCCTTGCTACCGATTGTTGAAAGTGCCTACAGGCCTTTTGCCTATTCGCATGGTAGAGCCGCTGGATTATGGCAGTTTATTCCATCAACGGGCAAATACTTTGGCTTGGAGCAAAACTGGTGGTACGACGGTAGGCGGGACGTATACGCTTCAACACACGCCGCTTTAAAATACCTCACGCAACTCTCCAAACGCTTTGACAACGATTGGTTGCTGGCATTAGCCAGCTATAACGCGGGTGGCGGTACTATTTCATCGGCTATTAAAAGGAACAAACAACTCGGTCGAAAAACTGATTTTTGGTCATTGGGTCTACGCCAAGAAACTAAACATTACGTGCCTAAACTAATTGCTATTGCGACCATTTTGGCCAACCCAGAAAAATATCATATTGAATTAATTAACATTCCCAACAAACCCTACTTTGAGCGAGTAAATACGATAAAACAAATTGATTTGGGGCGTGCCTCTGAACTTGCTGATATTAGTATCGAAGAACTATATATTTTAAATCCATCGTTCAACCAATGGGCTACAAGCCCTACAGGGCCCTACTATTTACTAATTCCAAAACAAAAATCTGCTTCTTTTAAAAACAAATTAAAAACATTGCCAGATTCTCAGCGCCTTAAATGGATGAGACACAAAGTCAAACGGGGTGAAACATTAGGGCACATTGCTAGACGATACAGAACAACTATCGCGCAAATCAAACGAACGAATCCCATCAAAAACCACACCATTCGTGCTGGCAAATATTTATTAATACCTACAGCGAGTTATGACGACTCGCTGTACACCGACAGCGCCACCATGCGTAAAAATGCTATCGTCAACACGAAGCGCCGAGGTCATAAGATTGAATATTACATTAAATCGGGTGATTCATTTTGGAGACTGGCTAAGCAATATCAAGTATCGGTTCGCGACTTAGCAAAATGGAATGCCATGGCACCGGGTGATACATTAAAAATTGGTCAAAAAATGGTGATCTGGAGTAAAGACACCTCTTTAGCGCCACGAACTCAATTAAAATCAACGCGTAAAAATCAAACCATCCACTACACGGTTAGAAAAGGTGATTCTTTATATCTCATTTCTAAAAAATTTAAAGTGAGTATTACTGACTTAAAACGCTGGAACGTCCTGAATAAGAAATATTTAAAACCAGGACAAAAGCTCAAAATCATTGTTGACGTTACTCGCTCTTAAACACGAAGGGCATACGTTTCATTGAAGTAGATAATGCTTACACGCTTATTCAGCTTTAAATAAGTGGCAGTTCACCTTATGGCTACCTGTCAGCTTAGTAGTTTCAGGGTAAGATTGACGACACGCTGGCATAACCTCCTCACACCGTGTATGGAAGTGGCAACCTGATGGTGGGTTTGATGGAGACGGCATATTATCCGGTAGCCTTGTAATGTTATTTTTTAAGCTTTCATCCCAAGTAGGCACCGCATCTATCAATGCTTTTGTATACGGATGGGTCGGCCTATTTAACACATCGTCAACTGAACCGTATTCGACAATACGTCCCAAATACATGACCGCAACGGTATCTGCCAAGTATGAAACAACTGATAAATCATGGGTGATAAACAAATAGCTGAGGTGTTCTTCTCTTTGTAAATCTTTTAATAAATTAAGAACTTGTGCTTGCACCGATACATCCAATGCACTGGTTGGCTCATCACAGATAATAATCGACGGCTTAACCGCTAACGCACGGGCTATACATAAGCGTTGGCGTTGGCCACCAGAAAACTCATGGGGATAACGCAACCTAACGTCGGCACTTAGACCAACTTTTGCCAATAGCTCATCACATTGTTGTCGTATAGTCTCATCATCTAAGGTCGGTTTTAGCGCCCTTAAGCCTTCTTCCAAAATATCGCCAACGAGCATTCTAGGATTCATTGATGAAAACGGGTCTTGAAAAATTATTTGCAATACATCTCGATAAGGCCTGAATTCATTTTCAGAAAGCCTCGATAAATCGCAGTCCTTATATTCAATACGTCCTGAAGTTATCGGTAATAATTGCAATAAACCCTTTCCAAGTGTTGTCTTGCCGCAGCCAGATTCGCCCACCAAGGCCATTGTTGTGCCGGCTAGTAATTCGAAACTAACGCCATCGACAGCCTTAACTTGTCCAATCGTTCGTTTTAACAAGCCCTTTTTAATGGGAAAGTGGACCTTTAAATTTTCAACAGTTAATGATCCATTTTGATTAGATTGGATATCAGGCTTGGTAAACACCGAGCCCTTTTGTTTCGTTTGGTCAATATCATTAACTCTTATACATCGAACCTTATGATCTGTATCTATTGACGTCCAATCAACCAAGTTCGTTTCTATGCAAGCATTTATTTTGAAATCACAACGCTCAGCAAAACGGCAACCTATGAATTTTTGTGAGAGCTTTGGTACTGCACCCGTTAATGTGACTAAGGCTTCGTTTCTCTTTTCCAATGTAGGAACAGCATCAAACAAACGCTGGCTATATGGGTGCGCTGGCTGCTTAAAAAAGTGTTGCCGAGTCGCTACCTCTAACAATTGACCTGCATACATAACCGCAACCCTATCGGCTATATCAGCAACAATGCCTAAATCATGCGTAATAATCCATAACGACATACCCGTTTGCTGTTGTAAGTCTTTTAATAGTTGTAATATTTGCGACTGAATGGTGACATCCAACGCTGTTGTAGGCTCATCGGCGATCAACAGGTCCGGTTCGTTAGCTAATGCGATAGCAATCATCACACGTTGTCTCATGCCACCTGATAATTGATGTGGGAACTCTAAATAGCGTTGATCAACATCGGGTATTCTGACTTGCTTAAGAAGGTTAATTACCTTAGCTTTCACCTCTGCAGACTGCATTTTTTTATGCATTAATACAGCTTCAGCAATTTGCTCACCAATGCTCATCACAGGGTTAAGCGACGTCATCGGGTCTTGGAAAATCATAGCTATTCGCGCGCCACGAACATCTCGCATATCTTTTTCCGCTATGCGCAACAAATCTAAACCTCGGTAAATAACTTTTCCTGCAGTGATTTGTGCATTATTAGGCAGTAACCTCAATACCGATAAGGCCGATATTGACTTGCCACAACCCGACTCCCCCACTAAGGCAAACGTTTCACCTTCTGCGATATCAAAGCTAATTCCATCAACCGCTCTTATCGCTTCAGAAGGCTGGTTGAATTGAGTCTTGAGTCCTTGGACTGATAATAAAGGTTGAGGCATCTCAGTTAGGCTTTCAATAAATCAATAACCGCGTCTAAGCCTGAATAATTCAACTGATTATCTGTTTGCGCCTGAACCGTTGGTTTAGCGTGATAAGCCACACTTAAACCGGCTTCTTTTAGCATTAGCAAATCATTGGCCCCATCACCCATCGCAATAACTTGATGCGGTTCAAGGTTAAATTCATTAGATAATTTCAGCAATAAATCAGCTTTGGATTGGGCCCCAATAATCGCGCCATCTACTTTGCCTGTTAAACATCCGTCTTCTATACCTAACGTATTGGCTAAGGTGTAATCCAAGCCAAGTTTTTCCTTCAACTTATCAGTGAAAAAAGTAAACCCACCCGACACCAACACTAATTTTATATTCGACTGTTGCGAATAGCTGATAAGTTTCTCTGCACCCGGGTTTAGCCTTAATCGTTCATCATAGACACGCTGCAACTGATCTATAGCCAAGCCTTTTAGTAATGCAACGCGTTTGGTTAACGACAATTCAAAATCCAACTCCCCGCGCATAGCAGCTTCAGTGATTGCTGATACTTCGGCTTTTATGCCTAACATATCGGCAATTTCATCGATACATTCAATGGAAATAAGGGTCGAATCCATATCCATTACTAGCAAGCGAACTTGGCTACCATCAAAGTGGTTATTTAACACATTAACGTCACAAGCTAACTGTTCACGCATTGCCGATAAATTAGTATCACAAGACGATTTTAGAAGGTAAAAATCACCTTGAGGTACAGCTTTTATAGCAAAAACCGTTTCAATTTTATATTGTTGCTCATCGGTCAAATTCTTAGTATGAAAGATATACTTATTTATGTCATCCATAGGGTTTTAATTATTCATTAGATCTTGGGTCAAACGCGTCGCGCACCACGTCTGCAAATAAATTTGCAGCAAGCACTAAGCTGAACATAAAAATAAATGCCGCTGTTAACGACCACCAAACAATTGGCTCGCGCGCCATTTCAAGACGCGATGTATTAATCATATTGCCCCAACTGTACGTTGATGGGTCAACGCCAATATTTATATACGATAGGACGGCCTCCGCTAACACTAAACCACTAAAATCCAAAACGACTGTAATCATCACCAGATGCATTACATTGGGCAACACGTGGCGTTTTAGAAGCCTTAAGCGGCTAACACCCAATGCTCTCGCTGCAATGACATAATCCATCTCACGAATTTTTAGTGTTTCGGCACGTAATAATCGACATAAACCCGTCCAACTGGTGATGCCTAGTATCAAACATAACAACAATAAGCGCATATCAGCGCGGTCTTCCAGCGTGGTAAATAATTCAGGGTTATTCGCCATATACACTTGTGCCATTAAAATGGCTGCCGCAATTAACAAAACGCCTGGGATTGAACTCAGGGTTGTATAAAGGTACTGGATAATATCATCCACCCAACCTCTAAAAAAGCCAGCCATAAGCCCTAAGCTGATTGCAATCGGTAACATTACGATAGTCGTTAATGAACCGATAACCAAACCTGTCCTAATGCTTTTTATTGCCTGATATAAAACATCTTCACCGACCTTATCGGTACCTAAAATGTGATAGTAAGGCGCTAAAGTTGCTACCACTGACACCAGAGACATAACGCCTAAAAGGGTATACAGGCTGTTCTTAATGCCGGGTGACCAACCAAAAAACGACTTCCTTGTGTTGAGCAATTGAAGACAAATTACCGATAAAAACCATATTAAAACCCCGAAACCAAAGCCTTTCATAGTTTTAATAGCGATATCCATAGACTTATCCGCCACAGGATCAGTTAAATGACCTCCTCCGTAAACTAGTCTCGGGTATATCCACTGAGTACTACCCTTGCTACTTACCTTCATCTCTTTGGCATAAGCTTGATGCGCGAATGGCATCGAATAAGTTTTTTCTACCTGCGTTCTTAACGGCGTTAATACTATATCTAATACGCTCAACGTTTCAGAGTGTTCACTTAACTCGCCATTCGTTAATTGCTTGTAGTATTGAATTCTCGTTGAATCTAATACCCCAATCAAAATAAAAGACAATAAAACAGTTAAAGAAATAACCCCTACTTTATTGTTAAAGACTTTCTGCCAAGGACGCCGTAGGTGCTCTTTTTTACTGGAGCGCCAAACGGCTAGAGCACCGCCTATTACTAATGCAAAAACAGCTATATCTGTCCAAAGAAGCGTTAACATCAATCCAACCTAACTCGTGGATCAACCAAGGTGTATGAAATATCCGTCAATAGCAGTCCAATGATATACAAGAATGAGCCAAGAAAAACCATCGAACGCACAATGGCAAAGTCTTGGCTACTAATGGCGTCAATCGTGTAACTCCCTAAGCCCGGAATACCAAAAAATGATTCTGTTATTAAGCTACCCATAAACAACAGCGGCAACACCACGACAATGCCCGTTAAAATTGGAATCATCGCGTTTTTTAACACATGTTTAAACAATATTTGTAAGCTCGACAGGCCTTTAGCTTTCGCTGTTCTTATGTAATCCTTAACTGATTCCTCCAAAAACAAAGTCCTATACCAGCGAACGCCAGAGCCAAGCCCACCAACAATACCAATTAAAACGGGGAGAATAATAAACTTAAATGCATCAGCACCTGGAGCATAACCAGAAATAGGCGTTAAAGCTAACAACTTACCCACGAAGTATTGACCTGCAATTATGTAAAAAAGCCCTGAAATTGACATCAACACGATGCAAATAAACAAACCACCAAATTCGAGAAAATTACCTCGGTAAAAGATTAGCAACAGGGCAAAGGTAATATTTGCTAGCACACCAAAGATTAACGATGGGATAGCTATCGCCAAACTCGGCCACATACGTTGAGATATATCAGCAACAATATCTCGACCATTGTCAGAAATACCTAAATCAAAGAAAAACAACCCGACTGATTTTTCAAAAAATATCGTTTTTTTAGCTTTAGCAAACCCAGTTTCTTGCTCATTCCATAATAAAGGTAAGTTGTAGCCGCGTTGAAGCTTCCAATTATCCACCGCCGCTTGTGAAACATGCTTATCGCCCAACTGCATACGCGCCATGTCATCCGGCGTATTGACGACAAAAAACAACACGAACGTCAATATATTCACGCCCACCAATACCGGTAATACATATAATAACCGTTTGATGATGTAATTAATCATAATGCGGTAGCTCGCTCAAAACGGCGATAAATTAGATAAGCCGGCACTAACAAACAAATAATGACAAGAAATGCCAAAAAAAGTGGCCAAAAAACAGGCTGATTCCTCTTAGATTGATAAGCTTTGCGAAGTGATGGGATAATGTTGATATATTTAGTTTTATTATTGGCCATCAAATTAGGGTTAGCGTTTTTATACCACGCGTGGTGCAAAGAAAATGCTTTTGGATGAAATCCCCAAACCCAAGGTGCGTCTTGTTGAGAAATTTCAATCATTTTATTAATGATATCCTGACGTTCTAGCGTGTTCTCCATCGTACTCATTTTTTCGAAAAGGGTATCGAATTCAGAGTTTTGATAATTTGCTGCATTTTCACCGCCGTGCAAGGATTTTGCATTTTTGCCATACAATAGAAATAGAAAATTTTCAGGGTCTGGATAATCTGCATTCCAACCCCACATAAACATTTGCGCATGACCGCCGCGCATTTTTTCTTGGAAACGATTGTAGTCTGTACCACGAATAACTAATTGAATATTTAATTTATTAAACTGTTTACGTAACCAGTTTAGGCGGGCTTTACTGTCAGGTCCGGAATCCATTGTGTCAAAATACAACACTAATGGTTTCGATGTCTTTTGGTCGATTCCATTTGGGTAACCCGCCTGAACTAAAAGTTCCTTCGCTTCATTGATTGACCGTCTGCTCAACCCGTTTTCCCACATATAAACAACGGAGTTCATTCCTTTTTCACCGTCACGGTGGCCATAAATTCCTGGGGGGATAATACTTTGTGCTGGGACTCCACGCCCATTCTGGAAAATAGAAATATACTCCTCATAATCCATTACAATTGAAATAGCATGGCGTAATTTTTTAGCCCTTTCAGAGTAACCCCCAATTACCTCATCGAGCATATTAAAACCCAAGTAATAGCTAGAGGTCGTCACAGCCGTTTGCAAACCAATGCCACGTTGCAGCATATTATCTGTTAAACCAACATCGCCTGAGGCAGAAAAGCTAACTGCTTGATCAAAACTATCTGAGCTGATACCCGACGAATCGTAATAACCTTGTATAAATTTATTCCAATAAGGAATACTTTCTTTTTCTAAAGAAAAGATAACCTTATCGGTTAATGGCAGCTTTTTTCCAGCATCTGTTAGCAAGCCCTTTTCACGCGCACCATCAGACCCCTCAGAAGGATAATAGTCTGCATGAAAGTTCGGATTTTTTAGCAATACCATTCTTCTATTAGGGTTATTTTCAAATAAAAAATAAGGCCCCGTGCCGACTGGGAACCAATCTAAGGTAATATTTTTCTCCTCTAATGCTTTGTGAGCATAGAACTCATCAGCCTCCCACGGCATAGGAGAGAAAAATGGCATCGCTAGCCAATTAATAAATTGCGGGTATTTTCCTTTAATTTGAATAGTGAATTTTTGGTCATCAATTTTTTGCACGCCTATTATGTTTTCAGATTGTAAACGCTGCGCCTTACGCATCTGTGGATATAATTTTGTTAGTGCCGATTGTTTGTTTGAAAACTCGCTGAAGCCAACGATATAATTTGCCATTAAACCCGCTATAGGTGACTGCGTTGCCGGGTCAGCCAATCGCTTAATCTGATATATAAAATCATCTGATGTTAACAACCTTGTCGCTTGTGGTAATTCATATATAGACTCACTTTCCCAATCTGCGGGCAAAACTTTATGTAATTGCGTGTTAAAACTTGGGTGCGGTTGGAATTTAATATTATTCTTAATTGATATTGTATATTCGCTGTAAGCAATTTCAACGGCTAGGGCTTCTTTAGATAGTAGCCGCCCTTGTTTATCAAAATAACTGACCAATGGCATAGATTTAGCCAATAAGGGCTCTAATTGGTAAGGCCTTTTTAGATAATGGTATTGGAAAAGTGGCTCATAGACTTGCGCAATAATTGCGTACTCGTTCGAGCTATAGGCTTTTGCAGGATCTAAATGTTTAGGGCGTTCTGTAAATGAAGTGTAAATAACCTTACCAACATCCTCGTTTTGTACATACGGGTTATTTAAGGTCGTGTCCGAACAACCCAGCAAGAAAAGCAGGATGGCAAAGGAGCATAGTGTTATAAATTTTTTAAATAAGCTGGTCACGCAGATACCGTTGTTACGAGCGTAGAACCTGATCCTCGCCCTCACTTCGAGCAATAATAACAGCACCACACGAGTCGCTAAAGACATTAACACTGGTTCTACACATATCTAGCACTCTATCAACCGCTAAAATCAGGCCTATTCCTTCTAATGGTAAACCAATCGTCGCTAGTATGATACTGATAGCCACAAGGCTTGCAGCTGGTATGCCGGCAACACCAATCGACGTCACCAATGCCGTGAGGACAATGAGAAATTGCTGGGTAAAACCTAGTTCCAAGCCATAGGCCTGCGCTATAAACATTGCAGCAATACATTCATATAATGCCGTTCCATCCATATTAATGGTAGCCCCAAGAGGTAAAACAAAACTACTGGTCCTATTGGATACGCCAGCATTTTTTTCGACGCACTCCAAAGTAATAGGCAATGTAGCTGATGATGAACTGGTTGAAAAAGAGGTTAATAAAGCCGGTACCATAGCCTTATAGTGTCGCGAGGGTTCCACCCTACCTACGAACTTTAATAACAGGGGCATCACACCAAATGCATGAATGGCTAAGGCAAGTACCACGGTAAAGAAAAAATAGGCTAGTGGTAAAAACGCATCCAAACCTGTGGAGGCGACAACTTTAGCCACCAAGCCAAATACGCCAATCGGCGCAAACTTCATTACCCAGTCTGTCATCTTCATCATGACAGCCAGTACAGCATTCCAAAACGTTAACAAAACCGACTTCTTCTCGTTGGCAATTTGTGTCAAAAAGTAACCAAATAATAAGCCAAAAAAGATGATGCCTAACATCTGGCCATTTGCAGCTGCTGCCACAATATTGATTGGCACCATTCGTAAGAATATTCCGGTAATATCGCCAGCACCTTTGCCTTCAATTTTCTCGGTGATATGACTTATATCTTCAGTTAAACCCACTCTATCGCGAACGGCTTCGCCATCAATAATGCCGGGTTCAATGATATTAACCAGTATCAAACCGATTAAGATTGCGATAAAGCTAGTGGTTAAATAATAAGCAATTGTTTTACCGCCTAATCTACCCAACCCGCCAAGGTCTCCCATATTGCCAACGCCACAAATTATCGATGAAAAAATGAGCGGCACAATGAGCATTTTCAACGCATTGAGAAAAAGCGTTCCAAGGAACACGTAGGCGTCATAAAACAAAAAAGACCCAAACCCAGCCGTTTCACCCGTTGAAATACCGGCAACTATAGCCAAGCCAATTGCTATAAAAATTTGCCAGTGTAGTTTCATCTTATTTACTCAGGTTTTTTGGCGAACACTACATCAGCACCAACACTTAAATTAGCCAGTGATGCAGCAAGAGTGACTTCTCCTTTTAATCGCGCTAAGAATTTTTTAAACGAGTCACGAGAAGCTTGTGTAATATCGGATTTATCGCCATCGGTAACTTTGCTTAACTGAATAATAGCGACATCACCATTAGCTGCGATAGATTTTTTTAGACTAGGTTGGTCCTCTTTTGGGTGCGACATACTGAAGGCATCCCTAATGAGCGCTCCAGCTACCGATTTATCATTTCTAGTCATGGGGCCGACATCGACAAATTCAACATTACCTGCCACAGCAAACTCCTTAATTGTTTGATGTGGTTGAATGTTGGCTAGAATCTCATCAGCTTTCTGGTCAAGAATTTCACCGGCTTTATTAGTTTTAACCGCTAAAATAACATCACCTTTAACGTCGTCTAATGGCGTTGTTTCAGCCGATTTATAATCTGTTACTCGTAAAACGAGCATTTTTTCTGGGCTTAATTCAATCACCTCGCTGTTATTCCCTGCCAACACATCTTCACTAAATATAATGTGGCGCACCTTATCCTCTGCAGCAATACCCATCTCTGTACTTCCAGTAACTTCTGATTGCTTTTTGATAACCAAGCCTAACTCACTCACTACAGACTCTAAGGAGTCAGGGTTTTCGAAACTAAGCTCAGCAAACCTCTCAGACAATTGATAAAAATTCTCTCTAGCAACATTCTTCTTAAAACGTTCTTCAACTTTCGCCTTAACCGTTGAATAGGGCTGAACCTTTGCTTCGTCCATTTCAGTTAATTTAATGATTTGGAAACCATAACTAGTTTGAATAACCTCACTCGTCTCACCTGCTTGTAAAGATGATAGAGCCTCTTCAAATTTTTTATCCATCATGCCTTCGGTAATAATACCTAAGTCACCGCCCGATTTAGCTGAACCAATATCATCTGAATAGGTACTAGCAAGCTCAGAAAAACGCTCACCTGCTCTGATTCTTTTTAAAACAGCTTCAGCTTCAGCGCGTTTAGTTTCGGATTCAGTTTCTGAGGTGCCATCAGGCGCATCGAATAAAATATGGCTGGCTCTACGACGACCTACTTCAGTAAATGATTGTTTTTCACCTTCATAAAACGCCATTAACTCTTCTTCAGTTGGCTTTACATCCAACATTAACTCATCCAGATTCAGCTCGACGTATTCAATAGATGCTTTCGCTGGTGTTTTATACAAATGCTCGTTCTGAGTATAGTTTTTTTCAACCTCTTCATCTGAAGCTACAATATCCTCTAGCACCGATGATATAGGTAAGGAAAGATAAGCAATGTCTCTTGTTTGATTGTTAAGACGATAAAAATCATCTATTTCGCTATCATCTACAAGCGTTGTATCAACAATTGAACTAATGAATTGATCGCGAGTTAAACCAACACTAATTTGATGCACGAAGCCTTCTGTTGTCATTCCCCTAGCTTGTAATAAGCGTGTATAACTTTCCTTGTTAAATTGACCGTTTTTTTGAAATGCATCCAATGTAGATATAACATCAAGAATACTTTTTTCTGATACTGCATAACCGTCTTCACCAACTGTATGAAGAATCAACCTTTCTTGGACTAGGCGATTTAACGATTCGTTACGAACCGCCTCTTCATTAAATAAATCAGGTGAATATTGATCAGCATACTGTTCTTTTAGCTCTTTAACGCGCTCTTGGTAAGCATTATTAACGTCAGCCTGATAAATCTTATAGTCGCCCACTTCAGCTACCGGAGCCTCTGAGCCGCCACTCGAGTAATTTTGCAACCCAAACAAAGCAAAAGGTATTGAAATCATGACTAGAATAACGATTCCTAACCAACCTTTAACATGTGTTCTTAATTTATCTAACATAATAATAACCTAACAAAATTTATAAAAAAAAACCCCAAGGCCTAACCAAGCCTCGAGGTAAATTTTTGGCGGAGTGGACGGGACTCGAACCCGCGACCCCCGGCGTGACAGGCCGGTATTCTAACCAACTGAACTACCACTCCTAGTTGGTGGGTGCTGAGGGGATCGAACCCCCGACATTCGCCTTGTAAGGGCGACGCTCTCCCAGCTGAGCTAAGCACCCTTAGTCCAAAAAAGACGCTAGTTTACAGAGCCTTTTAAAGATTTGCCAGCTTTAAATGAAGGAACATTTGAAGCTTTAATTTGGATAGTTTCACCCGTTTGTGGATTACGTCCTGCACGTGCTGCACGAGCTTTTACAGAAAACGTACCGAAGCCGATTAATGACACTGAATCACCGCCTTTAAGAGCAGCTGTTATTGATGAAGTTGTTGCATCTAATGCACGACCAGCGTCCGCTTTAGAAAGGCCAGATGCGTCTGATATTGCGTTAATAAGTTCTGATTTATTCATGAAGTTCCCCCAATAGGATTTATTAAAATTTTTTAAAAAATGGATTCTTTCCGTTGAAATTTATAACTGTTACATCCGTTTAGTTATTTGTCCAACAGGTTGAATTTATATCCTTTCAGCACCCCTAGTGTCAAGCAATACATGGGTTTTAACTATATTTTTTTATAGATAACTTAATACCCGTAAAATAGCTTCTTAATCTAGATTCTAACTGTCGAGTTTAATGCGCTGTTATTGTTTTATTTTTTGTTGTTTTTTCTTTTTCTGTAGATTCTTTTGATGAACCTTTTACATTCTTAATTGGTATAGGTATTTTTTCTAACGCGACGGCTAGCACCTCATCAATCCAACGAACTGGGATGATTTTTAAGTGTTGTTTAATGTTTGATGGCATTTCAACTAAGTCCTTTTTATTATTTAGAGGAATAATCACCGTGCTAATACCCCCTCTTAATGCCGCCAGTAATTTTTCTTTTAAGCCACCTATCGGTAACACTTCACCTCGTAATGTAATTTCACCTGTCATGGCCACATCAGCTAATACTGGAATCCCAGTTAATGATGAAACGAGTGCCGTGCACATACCAACACCTGCACTCGGCCCATCTTTAGGAGTAGCACCTTCAGGCACGTGAATATGAATATCATTTTTCTGATAGAAATCTGATTTAATCCCTAGTGTTTCAGAACGACTCCTCACAACAGTTAATGCCGCTTGGATAGACTCTTGCATTACGTCACCAAGTTTACCGGTCAGTGTTAATTTACCCTTACCTACCGTTATAGCCGATTCTATCGTTAACAGTTCTCCGCCAACTTCAGTCCAAGCCAAGCCAGTTACTTGACCTATTTGATTTGACTCTTCTGCTTTGCCAAAATCAAAACGTCTCACACCTAAATATTTATTTAAGTTACGAGAAGTCACATTAATCGTTTTTTTCGGCTTGCTCAACAATATGTCCCTGACCACCTTGCGGCAAATCTTAGACATTTCTCTGTCAATATTCCTCACGCCTGCTTCACGCGTGTAGTATCGAACTGTATCTCTAATCGCTGATTGGCTGATATGCAATTCGGAGTCTTTTAAACCATTATATTTAAGTTGTTTCTCAATTAAATAATTTTCAGTGATATTAATTTTTTCATCTTCTGTATAACCAGCTAAATTAATGACTTCCATACGGTCCAATAACGGGCCAGGTATATTCATACTATTTGCAGTCGCAACAAACATAACTTCAGATAAATCAAAATCCACTTCTAAATAGTGGTCATTAAACGTATTGTTTTGCTCCGGATCCAGTACTTCCAAGAGAGCTGAGGCGGGATCACCACGAAAATCCATCGCCATTTTATCGATCTCATCCAGTAAAAATAAGGGGTTTCTGGTTTCAATCTTAGACAGGTTTTGTAATATTTTGCCGGGCATCGAACCTATATATGTACGTCTATGACCTCTGATTTCAGCTTCGTCACGTACACCGCCTAATGACATGCGAACAAATTTACGGTTAGTAGCACGTGCAATAGACTTCCCTAACGATGTTTTACCCACACCAGGAGGCCCAACTAAACACAAAATAGGAGCCTTCATATTCTTAACGCGTTGCTGCACAGCCAAATATTCTAAAATTCTTTCTTTCACTTTTTCTAAACCGAAATGATCAGCATCCAAGACTTCTTGAGCGGCCACCAAATCATGTCTGATACGGGTACGTTTTTTCCATGGCACGCCAATCATACAATCAATATAATTTCTTATGACACTCGCCTCAGCTGACATAGGAGACATCATTTTTAATTTATTGAGTTCAGATTCGGCTTTATTCTTGGCTTCTTTAGACATACCAGCGTCTTTTATTTTCTTTTCAAGCTCCTCAGTTTCATTCGGCACATCTTCCATATCGCCCAATTCTTTCTGAATCGCTTTCATCTGTTCGCTTAGATAATATTCGCGTTGGTTTTTTTCCATTTGTTGCTTAACACGACTACGAATTTGTTTTTCCATTTCTAGGATATCAACTTCGCCTTCCATCAAAAGCATCAAATGTTCTAGACGTTCCCGAAGGTTGCCTGTTTCCAATACTTTTTGTTTATCTTCTACCTTCAACACCATATGCGCTGACATGGTATCCGCTAAACGACTAGGCTCGTCAATACCAGATAAAGAGGTCAACACCTCAGGTGGTACTTTTTTGTTTAATTTCACGTAGCTTTCAAAGGCAGATGTCACTGTTCTAATAAGAACATCCATTTCTTGCTCTTCAATATCCAACTCATCCTCAACAAGAGAAACATCTGCCGCAAACTGCTTGTCATTAATGAATATTTTCTCAACTTTGACGCGTCTTTCACCCTCGACCAACACCTTCACTGTGCCGTCCGGTAATTTAAGCAGTTGTAAAATAGTTGCAAGAGTACCGACGCCATACATATCTGATTCTTTGGGGTCATCTTGGTCTGCATTTTTTTGAGCAATTAAGACGATTTTTTTATTAGCGTCCATTGCTAAATCAATGGCTTGTATTGACCGATCTCTGCCTACAAAAAGAGGCAACACCATGTGTGGATAAACCACCACGTCACGTAGTGGAAGTACGGGTAAGTTTGTTAGGTTTTCTTTGACGTTCATTACATATCACCTCTTGAACTGAATTAAATGGGCATTTACCCTTTTAAAGAGACCTCACCTTATAGTACAGATGAGAAATTAATTATCGTTATTATAGATATTAGGGCATGAATGGGGGTTTTCAAGTCTCCAAACACAAAAAAAGGCGCTTAAAGCACCTTTTTTTGTGTTTGGAGGCAAAACTTCAATCAGCCGAAACTACTTTTTGTTCACTTTCATAAATAAACAACGGCTCAGACTCTCCACAAATCACCTTTTCATCAATCACTACTTTAGATACGTCCTCTAATGATGGAAGGTCATACATCGTATCCAAAAGAACTTGCTCGACAATGGTTCGTAGTCCACGAGCACCTGTTTTACGAGACATCGCTTTTTTGGCAATCTCACGCAGCGCCTCATCTCTAAACTCCAACTCAACACCTTCCATCTCGAAGAGTCTCATGTATTGTTTAGTGAGTGCATTTTTAGGCTCACTTAATATCTCAATTAAAGCTTCTTCATCTAACTCTTCAAGTGTCGCCACAACGGGTAAACGACCTACGAATTCTGGAATCAGACCATATTTAACCAAGTCTTCAGGTTCTACGTTTTGTAACACGTCACCTACTGGTGGTGCTTTTTCGACACTTATAACTTCAGCGGAAAAACCAATACCAACATTCTCTTGTAAGCGATCTTGTATCACTTTCTCTAAGCCTGCAAACGCACCACCAACAATAAATAATATATTCGCCGTATCGACTTGCAAAAACTCTTGTTGCGGGTGCTTTCTTCCACCTTGAGGAGGAACTGAAGCAACAGTGCCTTCAATGAGTTTTAATAAAGCTTGTTGTACCCCTTCGCCAGACACGTCTCGTGTAAGTGATGGATTATCAGATTTACGTGAAATTTTGTCTATTTCATCAATATATACAATACCGTTTTCAGCCTTTTCAACATCAAAATCACATTTTTGAAGTATTTTCTGAATGATGTTTTCAACATCTTCACCGACATACCCCGCTTCAGTGAGTGTCGTAGCATCGGCGATAGTGAAAGGAACGTTTAACATCCTAGCCAAGGTTTCAGCTAACAATGTTTTACCTGACCCCGTCGGACCAATCAGTAATACATTGCTTTTAGCTAACTCGACATCATCAGCGCCTTGGGGCGCCTTCAAACGCTTGTAGTGATTATAAACCGCTACTGAAAGGATTTTTTTAGCCTGCTCTTGACCGATAACATATTTATCAAGAGCACCTTTAATTTCAGCTGGTTTGGGTAGCTCTCCATCGGCGTTTCCGCCTTCGCTCTCTTGCAACTCTTCTTTAATAATATCGTTGCAAAGTTCAACACATTCATCACAGACAAAAACGGAAGGACCCGCGATGAGTTTTCGTACTTCATGCTGGTTTTTCCCACAAAAAGAGCAAATTAAAATTTTGCTATCATTTTCATTGTCGTTGTCGTTTTTATCGTCACTCATACAAACCTCATTCTCTCCGTGCTATTACTGCAGTTGACAGATTTGGCGTTACCAATCTTTCATATTACCTATACTATAGTATGGTCAAGATTTTGTATCTGTCTAGCCTAAAAGGCTTATTTTGTAGATTCTGTTATGTCTCGTTTCCTTAACACTTTATCAATTAAGCCGTAATCAACCGCTTTTTCAGAGCCCATGAAGTTATCTCTATCAGTGTCGCCTTCAATCACTTCTAACGATTGACCGGTATGCTGAGACATGACTCTATTTAATCGATCGCGTATGTTTAAAATTTCTTTTGCATGAATATCGATGTCAGACGCTTGGCCTTGAAAGCCGCCCAGTGGTTGATGAATCATCATTCTTGAATGCGGTAATGCAAAACGTTTTTCAGGCGCTCCGCCAGTTAACAACAACGCACCCATACTAGCCGCTTGCCCAATACACATAGTGCTTACGTCTGGTTTTATAAATTGCATCGTATCGTAAATAGACATGCCGGCTGTCACCGAACCACCTGGAGAATTAATATACAAGTGGATATCTTTATCGGGGTTTTCAGACTCTAAAAACAACATTTGAGCGACAACTAAATTTGCCATGTGATCTTCAATTTGGCCCACCAGAAAAATAACACGCTCTTTTAAAAGGCGAGAATAAATATCGTACGAGCGCTCTCCTCGTGCGGTTTGTTCAACCACCATTGGAACCAAGCCAAGTGCTTCTGCTTCAGGTAAATTGTTCATATTTATTCCCATTTTATTGTCTTAATTATCCGGCAGCTTGCGCTGAGCTCATTAATTCTTCAAAACTTAAGGATGTTTCCGTTACTTTCGCTTTCTCTAACACCCAATCTACCAGTTGGTCTTCTAACACCACGCTTTCAACTTTACTGCGTTCCGCTGGGTTTGAGTTATACCAATTAATAACTTCTTCTGGTGTTTGATACGTTTGAGCAAACTCTTTAATACGCTCTTGTACCTTGGCATCATCAGCCTTAATGCCATTCTGCTTGATAACCTCAGACAATAACAAGCCTAATTTAACCCGTTTTTCAGCTTGCTCTGTAAATAACTCTTTTGGCAAATCGGGCGTGCTTGATTGTGCCTGTTGTGCTTTTTCATTTAAAGAAGCCATCATTTGTTTCACTTCATTATCAATTAATGCATCTGGCACAGGCACATTATTATTTTCTACAATAGCGTCCATTACGATTTGCTTACGCTTAGCAGCTAATGCACGATTTAGTTCACCCGTCATATTTTTAGTTAAATCAGCTCTAAAGTCTGCCATGTCACCACTGTCTACACCAAACTCTTTAATAAACTCTTCGTTTACCTCTGGCAATTCACTTTTTTCTACTTTTTCTACTTCAACGTCAAATTTACCAACTTGGCCAGCAAAGTCAGGTTGTTGATAATCGTCAGGGAATGTTATCTCAAAACTAAGTTTCTCACCCGCCTTTACGCCTTTCAGCTTATCTTCAAAACCAGGAATCATATTTTTTGAACCAATTTCAACTGGGAAACTTTTTATCGGCTCTTCAGAAATCGATTTATCGCCAACGTTGCCTTCAAAATCAATCGTTACACGATTTCCTTCTTTAGCTTTCGCCTTTACTTCCTTCCACTCTGTTTTTTGTGTTCTTAATTTTTCAACCATGTTGTCGATATCAGATTCAGCAATATCCACCACTGGGCTATTAAGCTCCAACTCTTCAATCGGCTTGATGGTGATTTCTGGATACACCTCAAAACTGGCAGAAAACTCATAGCCATCATCTTTTTCTTCATTAGGCGTAATAACGGGCGCGCTGGCAGGGTTAAGTTTTTCTTCCATAATCGCTTTATAAAAAAAACTTTGAGTCAATTCAGACAATGCCTCTGCTTTTACACTGGCGCCATACTTCTTTTTTATCACGTTCATTGGAACCTTGCCCGGTCTAAAGCCATCAATACGGGCATTACGCTTTACATCGTCATAACGTTTATTTATGGCCGTGTCGACCTCTTCTTGAGGGACAACGATTGTTAACGTTTTTTTAATGTCAGAATTAGACTCAACAGAAACCTGCATAATTACTCTCTTGTGTTATTTATTAAAGATTTTATTCGAAAAATAGATGGTGCGAAAGGAGAGACTCGAACTCTCACATCTTACGATACTGGTACCTAAAACCAGCGCGTCTACCAATTCCGCCACTTTCGCATTATGGTTGGTATTAATGTGCGGTATCATACCTATTCTTGAATCATTTTTGCACCTCTTTTTGAGGCAAACCGGCTGATTTTGATAAAATTTTATGAAAGCTAGTGTTTTTTTTATAGTTTATTTCTTAGCGGCATCCATACTCGCCGCATTGATTGCTTTCCCTTTGTTTCAATTGGTCGGAACAGATATTTTTAAATTTGAACGTTGGGTTACTCGTTCTGCCTTATTGCTTCTAATTCTCGGCCTAATTCCTTGTTTAAAATATTTCAACCTCTCATTTAAAACCATCGGCTTTAACGAAGCATTTTTCACCTTCTTAAGAAATCTATCTCGCGGATTCGTATTCGGTTTAGTCATTTTAGGAGCTGTCGTTATTGCCCTACTCTTTTTAGATATTCGAACACTTAGCAGCCCATTTGATCTCACTGTAAAACTGCTTCTAAAGGCACTGCTGTCTGGTATCGTTGTTGCATTGCTTGAAGAAACGCTTTTTAGAGGTTTTTTCTTTAAATTAACTGAACGTTGGCATAATGCATTTACAGCTATTTTCGTTAGTAGTTTTTTCTATGCCATCCTGCACTTTATTAAACCCATAGCTCATATAGACGCGAACAACCTGAGTTTTCTCAGTGGTTTCGAGGTCATCTTCAATGCGTTTTCAAGCTTATCTGAGCTGTTCGCCGATGATTTTTTTGCCTTGTATGCTGTCGGAATTTTCCTCGCCTTGGTGCGAATAAAAACTAACTCACTGAGTACCTGCATTGGTCTCCACGCTAGCTGGGTATTTCTAATTAAGATCACTAAAGAATTAAGTGATGAAAACAATCAATCTACATTTGCTTGGCTCACGGGTCAATATGACGGTGTGATTGGGATCCTTGCCTGCGGTTGGTTGCTGTTACTCAGTGTTTTAATATCGACCAATAAAACGTCTAAAACATAAAAGCTCAAAACGACATTATGTTTAGTATTATTGACTTAGCATATTCTTGGATTATAATGGGAATCATTATCATTATCGTTTAGCTCATTTTAATGCCTGTTCAAAAACAAGTTTCAACCTTATTAAATAACATTGATAGCCACCAGCAAGCGTTGCTGTGTCGCCAAAAAATCAGTAAATCGCTTGAAAAAAAGTTACTGGCTTTAGGTTTTTCAAATTTAATACCGCTTCAAGTCATTCAGAAAAGAAAAGGCGGACTCGTTGTTAGCATTGGTAATGCACGTATTGCCCTCAATGAAGCACTAGCAAAACAAATCCCCGTTACATTACTATGACAAAACAGTGCTGTGGCTCGGGTGAAATCTTAACTCGTTCCAACAAAAAACCCGTTATTGCCGTCATTGGCAACCCAAATTGTGGCAAATCGACACTGTTTAATAACTTAACGGGTATTAAACAGAAAACTGGCAACTGGCCCGGCGTTACCGTTGAAAGGCGCGAGGGTTTAGCCAAATATCAGGAAAATGAACTTATCATCGTCGATCTTCCGGGTATCTATGCGTTAGACACCGACCGAGAAGCCTTAGATGAACAAATTGCAAGGCAATATATTTTATCCGGTGAAGCTGATGTTCTGCTAATCGTTGCTGACGCAGCAAATCTTGAGCGTAGCCTCTTTTTAACCACTCAATTACTTGAGACGGGGATTCCGACCGTCCTCGCCCTAAACATGTTGGATGTCGCCAATTCAAGAGGCATGGAGATTAACGTTGAGGCGCTTTCCTTAGATTTAGGCTGCCCTATTGCCCCTATTGTGGCTCGTCAAAACATGGGTACCGATGCTTTGCTTGGGTCACTCGTTAACACACTACATACAGCTAACGATAATGTATTTGGACTCAACTACCCTGAGATTATCATCAATGCGATTGATGAAATTGCAAGCACCCTTAGTGATACTAGCGACACATCTTTTTTGCGCCATTGGCACGCGATACAGTGTTTAGAAAATTACTTTTCACCATCAACCACTGAGCAAACAAAGAACACTTGCCATCAATTACAAGAAACTATTAAACAGCAAACCGACGAAGATGCAGACACACTGATTGCAGCTACTCGTTACGAATTTGCACATGCATTAGCCTCCACGGTTATAAAACAGTCTGAGCGCGACGAAACAACTTGGTCAGACCGTGTCGATAAAGCTGTGCTTAACGACTACATGGGGCTACCTATTTTCTTCTTTGCTATTTATCTAATGTTTAGCATCACCATTAATTTTGGTGGCGCGCTCATTGATTTTTTTGATATCACAGCAGGCGCTTTATTCGTCGATGGTTTAAAAATCCAACTAGAGAATTTAGGCTTCCCCAATTGGTTTCAAGTGCTTCTGGCTGATGGCCTAGGTGGTGGCGTTCAAGTAGTGGCTACGTTCATCCCCATTATAGCCACCTTATACTTTTGCTTATCGATTCTCGAAGATTCAGGCTATATGGCCCGCGCAGCTTTTGTTATGGACCGCTTTATGCGCAAGCTCGGTCTGCCCGGCAAGGCATTTGTACCTCTTATTGTTGGCTTCGGTTGTAACGTGCCATCCATCATGGCGACCCGCACCCTTGAAAAACAGCGCGATCGCATCATGACCGTGATGATGGCACCGTTTATGTCGTGTGGTGCACGTTTATCTGTCTACGCATTGTTTGCAGCCGCATTTTTTCCACAGTCGGGTCAAAATATTGTTTTTTTACTCTACATTCTCGGCATCGGCGCCGCCATATTCACCGCATTACTCCTCAAATCTAGTGTCCTTGAAGGCGAATCTGATGGTTTTCTTATTGAACTACCCCCTTATCACCGCCCTGCTTTCAAGAGTTTGTTTATACATACTTGGGAACGACTTAAAGGTTTTATTTTAGAAGCCGGTAAATTTATCGTGTTAATGGTTATGGTCATCAATATTCTTAATTCAGTGGGTACTGATGGTAGCTTTGGTAATGAAAATAGCTCTAAATCTATCTTAAGCGAAGTCAGTAAGACATTTACCCCTGCTTTTGAGCCCATGGGTATCAAAGAAGAAAACTGGCCTGCTATCGTGGGTATATTTAGCGGCTTACTGGCCAAAGAAGTTGTGGTAGGTACGTTAGACGCCGTTTATTCCAACTTAGAAGGCCACCCAAGCGAAGACCCCGAGACTTTTAGCATCACGGCTAAGTTTTCTGAAGCTTTAACAATAACCAAGGCCAACCTTATCGACGCCGCTCAAAATATGGGTGACCCATTGGGTTTACGCACCTTAGACACTGCTGACAACCTCGATGACGCCGCATCAGAACAAGAAGTCAGCTACGCTTTATTTGGTACTTTAGTACAATACTTCGACGGTAAAATAGGCGCCTTTAGTTACTTGCTATTTATTCTGTTATACGTTCCATGCGTAGCCGCTATTGCTGCCGTACAACGTGAAACGGGTACACGTTGGGCGTTGTTTTCCATCTTCTGGAGTTTGTATTTAGCGTACAGCATGGCTACATCATTTTATCAATTGGCCACGTTTTCTACCCACCCAACGCAGTCAGTAATTTGGGTTGCTATATTCACCGTAGGCTTTATCGGAATTTGGGTAACGTTACGCCAAATGGGACGAAAATTGCTCGCCATAGACCCTGCTATCGCTCCCAGCACATGATTTTATTAGACGTACGTGATTATCTAAAAGCAGCGGGTAGCGCGCCCGTTCGTGACCTCGCGCTACACTTTAAAATGTCAGAAGCTGATGCAAAATCAATGATTGAACACTGGGTTAAAAAGGGTTTTGCCAAAAAGATGCCCGCTGGCTCACTTTGCCAAGGTGGTTGTCGCAGTTGCGACCCCGATACCATTGATATCTACGAATGGAATCAAACGGGCAATCAATAACTGTCTTTAAACATCCCTAAAAACAAGTTTAGAGATAACATCACCATTCCTAGCAACAACCCGCTGACTCCAATGTAAGCAAATATTTCAGTCACCATGTGCGAGTGAGCCGCACTCCGCCCTATTGTTGGCGCAAGGTAGAACATCGAATACCAAGACAATGGGTACAAACCGCCCAAACCTATAAAAATTGACGTCCAAGATTTAAGGCCCGCCGACATCGAAGAAAACATCGTGATTATCACCAAACCTAATGAAAATGCAGCTATTCCAGTTGAATGAAAGTGCGCTCTTTGTGCGTAACGCCAAATTTTCGAATTACTTTTAGCGTCATGCACGTCCGAGTATTTGGCAACATTGTCTGACACATAAGATTTATACGTGTCCTCAGAAATACCAAACGAAACCCCCATGCCGACACCAAAAAATAGCGCTAACATGACAATTGCCAAACCAATTTTTACTGGTTTAATAACATCGCCCATTGCTTCTTCCTTACTCAATTAATAACGTGATAATGAAGTTTAATCTAGATTGCTTAAGTTGGGCTTAAATACAATAAAAAAATTATTCCTCAATAAAACAATCCACCAAAGAGCGTTCATCCTTAAGCTCAACACCCGAAATATGCCGTCGCTTTATTTCACTCAGTAAATAAAACAGCGTATCTGTCGCTTTCTGATAGCCCAATCCAGCAGGCCTAATATTAGACACACAGTTTCTATTAGCATCTGTATTGCCAGTTCTGGGATTATACACAAGATACGCACCCAAACTATCTGGAGCACTCAAACCTGGCCGTTCACCAATCAAAATAAGCGCTATTTGAGCACCTAACAAAGCGCCAATTTCATCTTCAATCGCCACTCGACCATAGCGTGCAATAACAACCGGTTGAACCGACCAATTTGCATCTTGTAATTGAGGCATAAGTTTAGACAGCAAATTCACCACATGCGCGTGAACAGCTGTTGCGGATAAACCGTCGCTAACCACAATCACTAAATCTGATTTTTTTTCAATTCTCTCACACAATAACTGCTTAGAAGATCCATCTAAAAAGCGCCCTAAGTCCGGCCTTTTTAGAAATTCCGCTCGGTCTTTAACACAGCTCGAAACCAGTAAAGTCGTATTGTTTATATTACTTAGTTCTTTGGCTAATGCTTGAGTATCAAATTCACAATGCACCGCGTCACGAGCTTTAGCGTGCGCAAGCTTAAAATCCAGCCAATCGTTTGTCTTTAGACTTCCTCCAGTCCGACCCAAGGCAATACGAGCCGACGTGAACCGCTTTAAATTAGCCCATGCATCTCTAACTAAACGTTTTTTATTCGTCATCGTAAGGTTAATTCGCCGCCAATAGTGGGTGACCTTCGCTTACTGGTAACAGTAAATTATTTTCGTCGGTAATATTCATACGCTGCAACCACGCTTCAAACTCAGGCGCTGGTTTTTTATTCAAGACTTGCCTTAAATAGTTTGCATCATGAAATGACGTCGATTGGTAATTCAGCATAATGTCATCCGCGCCAGGCACTCCCATAAAAAAGTTACAGTCGGCAACACCCAACAATGTCATCAAATTGTCCATATCATCCTGATCCGCCTCAGCATGATTGGTGTAACAAACATCGCAGCCCATCGGCAACCCCAAAAGTTTGCCACAAAAGTGGTCTTCTAATCCCGCACGGATAATTTGTTTACCATCGTATAAATATTCAGGGCCAATAAAGCCAACCACACTATTAACGAGTAAGGGGTTAAACTTTCTTGCCACACCGTAGGCTCGCGCTTCAAGTGTTTGTTGATCAATGCCATGGTTCGCTTGTGCTGATAAGCAAGACCCTTGGCCTGTTTCAAAATACATCACATTATTGCCAACAGTGCCTCTATTGAGTGACAAAGCCGCTTGGTTTGCCTCTTCAAGAAGAGCTAAATCAATGCCAAAACTCTTATTGGCAGCTTCTGTTCCAGCGATAGATTGAAAAACGATATCGACGGGCGCACCTTGGTTCATCGCCTCTAACTGTGTCGTCACGTGCGCCAAGACACACGATTGAGTTGGTATTTCAAAGCGTTCAATGAGTTCATCAATGCTTGATAAGAGCCGTTTAACACCCTCCACCTTATCTGTAGCGGGGTTAATGCCTATAACCGCATCACCACAGCCATACATCAAACCATCCAAAATCGAAGCGCCTATACCCTTAGCATCATCCGTCGGATGATTGGGTTGTAACCTAGTTGCTAACCGACCTTTTAGTCCCAAGGTATTTCGGAACCTAGTAATCACTTCACATTTACTTGCAACTAAAATAAGGTCTTGGTTGCGCATTAATTTACTGACAGCTGCCACCATTTCTGGCAACAGCCCTTGCGCAATGTCGGCTAATTCGATAGAGCCCATGTCATAGCTCAACAAGTGGTTTCTAAAATCACCCACGGTATCATTTGCAATTCTTTGGAATGCTTTCGTGTCTTGCTCTTCAAGTAAGAGCCGTGTGACACAATCAGATTCAGGGGCAATTAACGGTTCTTCAATAAATTGCTTTAGTGGGATGTTTGCCAGCAGCATCTGCGCCGCAACGCGTTGCTCATCAGTGTTAGCCGACAAACCCGCCAAGCCATCACCACTTTTAACTGAAGACGCTTTAGCTAGTACATCAGCTAAATCTATAAACTGATAAGAACGTTCACCAATAGAATACGCATATGTTGACATCAACTTTCACCTTATTCCGTTTCAACGATACAAACATGAGAAATTAGACGCGAACATAGCGCCAGCTCGTCAAGATTAACTACAAGTACGAGCCAAAGTTTTGTCTAACTTTACTGACTGGAATTGAAAGACCAAAACCCGTGTTCAGTGCTGAATCTTTGGCTACTTTAATGGTGTTTACTGCGACAACACGACCATCGTCGGTTATGAGTGGCCCACCACTATTGCCCGGCAGAATTTGCGCATCAGTCGCAATACCTAACGATGAGATTTGCGTCACCGTCCCTTGTGTGAGCTGGTCACGCAAGCCCAACGGGCTGCCAATTGCATGTACTCGCGTACCTTGGGTTAGTCTTCTATTAGCTAAAACTAAGTACGGTGCCTTACAACTATTTACTTTCAAAATGGCTAAATCATCAGACCTTGAAACCTTAACCAGATGCGCCTTAACTTTTGAGTTGTCTTTTAAAGTAACCTCAAACACCCTTGCTACATTTGAAATAGAGCTAGAAAAATTAAAGTCCGACTGCTGTTTATTAAATTGACGTTCGTCCTTCCTAAACCGCGCTTCCGTTTCATATAATTGCTCGCTAGCCTGCTGATAATTTCGTTCGTATATGGCGTATTCTCGTTGCGCTAATTGTTGCTCTTTTGCTGACGATAAACCATCTACGTACTGCTTATAGTTATCTAATTTTTGCTTATTAACTGCAAGGCGTTCTTTCTCATTAATAATATGTAAACGATTGCGCTCAAAGATAGATGCATTTTTTTGTATTTTAGCCTGCGCCTCATCCCATTGACGCCCCTTAGCAGGCCGCACCACATGTTTGTTAGTAATAAGATAACAATCGTCCGTAACAAAAAAACCAGACCCCGAACCGAGCTTATTTTTCACTGTAACCACGGCCAAAGTCGCCTGTTGAACTGGGTTTTTAGGGTGATATTTAGCATTTAATAATTCAACAAAATTATTAGCGACAGGGCCAGATGCAGAACGTTTACGCGATTTAACAACCGTTGAATTAGATCCTTTTTTAGGTGCGTCGGTAAACTGCCAGCGCCCATTTTTATCTTTATGCTTATAAATTTCAGCCAAAGCTATGCTTTGAAATACAATCAAACATGCAAGAATAATAACTGTTATTAAAATGGATTTATTGACGACTTTAGCGTGTCTAAACATAGATAGAATTTCCGACATATAAACAGTGTGTCACCCTAATACTTTAGCAGTTAAAACCAATTCCGCATTGGCTGCTCAACTTTACCTTAAACCAATTATTTGATATTCACCCTTAGTTTCTAAAAATACCGTTATTGGAGTTTGGCTTTCGTTTTTCCAATACCAGCCATGTGAGCCCGTGAATGGAACCTTTTTCGAACCGCTATCACTCACCGCAGAGGTTTCTTTATAACTTTTAAAATACCCCGTCGTATCACCTTGGGGTTCGCCATGAAAATCAAAAAACAACACACCGCCATCTGTCCTCCATGAATAGTCCAGAACCACGCTTTTTTCTAAGAACAACTTGTATTCCAATCCGCTATGAGCAGGCACAACAATCTTAACGGTATCCTCCCGCAACGACACAACATCAGAGCAAGCGCCTGCCTTAGCCTTAGTTGGCGCCTCTAGGGGCTCAGACAAGACCGTCAACCCCATAGCCGCACCTAAGCCTGTGGGGGCAACCCCATATTCAGCTGGCAATATGGCCGTTACTAAAATAATAACGGCCAGTGCTGTAGCCGCAATAACGGCTTTAACCAAAGATTTAACCGATTGAATGGGGTGTTCTATTTTATTCATAACATTAAGCCATAACAGAGTAACCAAACATTTGATAACCAAACAGCACTAGGCCGCCCGTCATTAATAACGTGTTAGTTGTGGTTGAAAAAGAATAATAACTAGGAAACCTACGCCAAAAACTCAGCGCGATTAATATAAACACTAAAGCGATGAACTGCCCAAGTTCGACGCCAACGTTAAAGGCCACTAAATTCTTCCATAAATCTTCTTGCGGTAAGGCGAAATCTTGTAATTTAGTGGCCAAACCAAAGCCATGGAACAAGCCAAATACGGCCACAGCAATTTTAGTGTTGGGCTGAAAACCTAGCAATCTATTAAAGCCACCGATATTATCAAAGCCTTTGTATACGACTGATAAGCCGATAATAGCGTCAATCAAATACGGATTAACCGCGATGTTATTTAACACCCCAAGCAATAACGTCAAGCTATGCCCTATGGTAAATAAACTCACGTACAACAACACATCACGTTTTCGGAATAAGAAAAAAATCACACCGACCAAAAACAACAAATGGTCGTACCCCGTCACCATGTGCTTTGCACCTATATAAAGAAACGGCCCTATCACAACACCCTCGTTAGCCAATAAAAAACGCTCTGTATTAGCGTCAACACCATGAGCAAACGCTCCAGAAGAACTAAATAAAAAGAGCACAAGAGTAGCGACGAGTAGCCGGGTAATATTTAACACCTAAGTTATTTTATACCTGGAAAGCTACGAGGCAACGTAGTAACAAATGATTCACGCTTTTTGCATCGTTCATACCAAGCCAACAAATTTGGAAACTGATTACTAATGTGCAAGCCGTAAGTAATTGCAATCGTAAACCGAGGAATCAATGCGCACTCTGCCACAGAAAAATCTGTGCTAAAAAAATCTTTATCACCAAGAGCATTAGATAATTTTTCTTGTATGCCAACCCAGGCTTCTAATGTAGTCCGTTTAAGCCCTTCGTCGACAGAACAACCCTGATTTTCGCGCACGTGKTTAATGTACGGAAATAAGGCTTTACCCACCTTGYTATCGCTATAACWGTGTAGCTGCCTAATGTTGGCTCTTTCAAGCGGAGAACCSTGCATTAACGMTGMTTGTGGAAACATATCGCTYAGGTATTCGATGATCAACGCCGACTCGTAAATCACCAAATCGCCCTCTATCAGTACTGGCACTGTCGCATTAGGGTTTAACGACACAACATCGGGATGKTTTTTACCAAACTCAACGAAAACTTCTTCTATCTCYGYTTGAGCTTCATGAAGAAAGATTCGCACCTTCCAACRAAAGGGGCAATCAGGACGATGATAAAGCCTCATRCCGTTAATCTCSCTCTCATCGCTATATTTTCCGCAACCTTAACTGYTGYARGTGCTCCTTCAACGAATCAATTCGATCATTGCCCCAGAAAATCTGATCTTCAATGGTAAATGTTGGCACGCCAATAACCCCCTTAGTTTGAGCTTCTTGCCAATTTTTTTCGAGTTGGGTAAAAAAGTCTTTATTGTTAGTCGCTTTTTCAATCTTAACTTGGGGCAAACCAATTTTTTCAGCCACTTCTTGAATAACATCTAACTCACCGATATTGCGACCCTCAGCCCACTCTTTTCTCATTACCTCTATAACATAAGGTTTTAACAGACCTTCTTGCTCAGCAACAAAAGAGATAGCTCCCGCCAACGTTGGATCCGTCTCAACGGGGGGAGGCGAAAAAGGTATACCCATTTTCGCGCAGCTGCGCGCTACATCCTGCCGAACCAAATGTATTTTGATTTTGACTCTATCAGGGGATGATCGCCCTCCCCATCCGCCAAATGGTTTCCATAGCAAATTGACGTTATATTCATCAAAAATAGAAAACATATTTTTTGACGCCAAATAACAATATGGGCTTCTAAAATTAAAAAACACATCTACATCATATTTGTTCTCTTTCATAATATAGCCTCCCGTTTTTAATACTATAGTCTGTCATATCTTACTCGTCTAAACAAAGTTAAAAATACCCGTTAACTTCAGTCTATTTAGAAACGCTTTACTACTAGAAACACCCCAACTGCCATAAAAATTAGGCCCGTTAATCGTTGCAGAGTAATGGGGTAATTAAGCGCGCCCATTAAACCAAAATGATCAATAACCGACATTGAAATCAATTGGCCTAATAGTACAAAACTAACAGCATTACCAATGCCAAACTTTGGCCCAACCCAAGTGATACTTAAGGTATAAAACAAAATAAATAATCCACCAAAATAATATTGAATGGGAATAGTCGTTTTTGGTAATGATTTAGGCACACCTTCTACAAAGAATATAAACGCTAAGGAAAGAACAAAACCAACGACAAACAAAACAACAGCGGCTAATGCAGGGCTTTGTAATCGAGTTCCAAGCCCACCACTTAAGGCCCCCATAATCGGAATGCCAATACCTGCAACTAGCATAATGGCAGCATATAAAAAAATTTGATTAACACTTTGCATCACACATCCTTCATCAGCTCATCGGAAAATATAACAATTTTATAAAAATAATACATGGTTTCACTTAATTGAAGTTGTAGCACTAAATTAAAAGCTAAATATAAAGACCTATATCATAGCCCACCTTTACAAGAGTCTCACGGCTTGTATCGCGCTGATACAAGGTATAAGCTGAAATAAAGAGCAGAAATCGTGATCGATAATCATAAAATTACTGTGTACTACGACAAATCATGTCCGAGTTGTGTCAAAGATAGGCAGTCTTTCGAGCGTATTGCAGGAAAAAGAGCCGAGCAATTTATTTGGTTTGATATTACCAACCAAGACGAGGCATTGCGCAAATCAGATATACAGCCCATAGATGCGTTAAGAAACTTACACGTAAAAGACGCAGAAGGTATCATTTATTCTGAAATGGATGCCTATAGTCTAATAATGAAAAAAATTCCCTTATTGGCGCCGATTGGACTATTAATTAGTCTGCCTATTATCAAGCCTATATTGAGTTACTTCTACCGAAAAAGCGTTGATAAACGACTGATTTGTGAAGGAAGGTTAAATAAATAAACGACCTTATACATCTAAAAACGCTGGTTAATGTGCATGGAAAAAACGATTAACCACGCATTAATAATGAGTATATTTAGCTTCTCTAGCAGCCCAAAAAATGGCACATCGACCCATGATTTTGCAATAAACAAAACCAGCAATAATACAAATAAAACTAAACAAGCGTATCCAGTTACAAATGAATATTTTTTCAAACCAGCCGTCTTAATACCCGGCGATATCGCCAATACAGCTAAAGGAAACAACAGGAAATATGAAATAGCACCCGCTATATGCGGTAACCGTAACAGTATATCGACAGATGGCGGTTGAGTTGGAAATAAGGCGATGATAAAAACACCAATGCCCGCAGCAAACAACAACGTCGCACCTTTGCTTATGCCCTTTTGACGTAAACTCAGAAAACTAATCGCCAACAAAACCTGGGTTAGCCCAATACAATAAAAGCCAAAGGTGATAATTAGCCCCTTATCACCCAATGCGTATTGACTCAATGTATGGCTAAGCCAATTAAGCTCCGTGTTTATCAGGTGAGCAATAACAACACAGGCGGAAAAAACTATCGCACAAACAAAAGCAATTAAGTTTAACTGTTTTGTCATAGGGTTAAGGAGATAGAGCCGATAGTCTCTGGTTAATGTGTAGAAAAAATTTCATTGCCAACAATCTTCTTTAACCGCTTCTATATAGGCTTTTAATGCAGAACTTGGCCTCATTATTTGCAACAAATTAATTGATTGTGTTTTTAAGCTTCTCGCTTTCCATCTGCACGTACTGAACAAACGATTCCAGTGGGCTTTTATCAATGCTCCATTCATCAAACAACGAAAATAACTGCTGAATGGTCTTAAGGCCCATAGCATTATCCAGCTCGAGCAAAAAATGTGATTGCATTTTTTCTATATTCTTATAAGCAGGAATTTTTTCAAGTGAATGAAAAAATTCATCTCGATTCACATCACTTTTCAACTCTGGGGATTTAAACAAAATTTTCATTTGGAATACGTCGTTAATTAAGTTCGATAAATGGTTTCAATTAAATGATAGCCAAACTTTGTTTTAACTGGCCCATGCACTTTAAGAACAGGTTTCTTAAACACCACATTATCAAACGCTTTTAACATTTTACCCGGCGCAAACTCACCCAAGTCTCCACCTCTTTTTGCTGATGAACACGTTGAATGTTTTTTTGCTAATTTAGCAAAATCACCCCCTTTAGCTAATTGCTGTTTAATCTTTTCAGCCTCTTCTTTCGTTTTAAGAAGAATATGCCTTGCACACTCTTTAGCCATCTTAATTATTATCCTTTATCTAAACTTACCGATTGATGGTGCCGTTCCATCGTTTGGCTTGCAGCAATCGCCAACAAACAATACCCTGCAAAATAATAAAACCCTTCATGCAAGGTTGCTCTCATTTGTAGCACATCGTCTGCGTATTCATTGGCATTAATCGCCAAAAAGGCCACTAAAACGGCCATAACAAACACATCTGACATAGACCATTTACTCAACACGCCACTCACTTTTAATAAACGCTCAACTTTCTGCGGCGACTTAACCCACAAAGACAACATCACCAGCACCAATTTAAGCAACGGAATAACCAAGCCGAACACACCTATCATCACACCCACGATAAGGTGGCCATTGGTTAGCAGTTCTTTCATCGTTGCCAATAAACTGCGGGTAGATTGAAACACCGTCACGTCGCCCTCTATACCCATTTGCTCCACCAACGACTCCACCATATCTTGAATAAAGCCGCTGCTTTGGCCCGGCTTAATCAATAAGTTCGCGCCCAGATCAATCATCTCTTTTTTATCAATCGTCGCTTCAATGGTCATTAACGGTTTTGTTAGGCCCGGTATTAAAAAAGCGATGGACAACACAAACAGACACATGGGTAAGTACTTAGACATAGAAAATCACCTTGTTTATAACCAGTTACGTCAATCGATTCTAACCGCATCAAACAATCTTTGCAGTCTCTTTCCATCGCACATTAATATAGGCACCAAAAATAATAAAACCCGCGCCTAATAGCGTGCTAATGCTTGGCACTTCGGTGTAAAAAACAAACCCAAACACAATCGCAAACACCACTTGTAAGTATGAAAAGCTAGTCGCCCTGCCCGCTGTTTCAGTTTGCAGCGATTTTGTTAAACCCCATTGGCCAATTTGTGTCGCTAACCCTATCGCCAACAAATACAACCAGGTAATACCTTCTGGCATAACAAAATTATTCCATAACAACACAACACTAATGGGTAAAGACACCAATGGGAAATATAAAATAATCACCATGGGGTCTTCTGTTTTATTCAACGACCTCACCAAGGTGTAGGCGATAGCACTACCAAAAGCACCCGTCAGAGCTGCAATAAGCGCCAGGCTGTCATATTCAACAACAAACGAAGAGAAAATAAACGACGGTTGCACAATCACCAATAAACCGACGAAACTTAAAGCGATGCAAATTAAGCTGCCTTGTGTAGCGCCCTCTTTAAGAAACAACACAGCCAATATCACCGTAAACATGGGGTGTAAATACTGCAACACCGTGGCTTCTGCCAACGGCAAATGCGTAAGCGCATAAAACACACAAATCAACGCCACAAAACCCACCAATCCACGCGCCAATAACAAGCCTTTACGTCGCCCCCAAGGATTAACGCCTTGGCGTTTAAGAGCTGTGTAACTGATCAATAAAGACACAAAAGAACGAGCAGCGACCATTTCTAAAACGGGTATACCCAACAGCCCAATTTGCTTAACAAACAACGCCATAATGCTAAATGCCAAAGCGCTCAACATCATGTATCTCGCACCCACAGGAATAGATAAAAAAGCGTTAATAAAAGTCTCCGATATGACTAAACATTACTAGTCAGCCATTTTACTACGAGACATCTACCCCTTCGGTATAATACGCACTCAAAATCAGAGAATAAATCATGAACATAGGCACGCCCCTTTCAGATAATGCCACCAAAGTTATGCTATTAGGCTGTGGCGAATTAGGTAAAGAAGTCATCATTGCTCTACAACGCCTTGGCGTTGAAGTGATTGGCGTAGACCGCTATGAAAACGCGCCGGGGCATCAAGTGGCACACCGTGCTTACGTGATTGATATGACCGATGGCGCAGCGCTTAAAGCCCTGGTCGAGAAAGAAAAACCTGACTACATCGTGCCAGAAATTGAAGCCATCGCCACCGATATGCTGGCAGAAATAGAGGCCGAACAACTGGCTACCGTTATACCCACCGCACGCGCAACTCAACTCACCATGAACCGTGAAGGTATTCGTTGCTTGGCCGCTGAAGAACTTGGCCTAGCGACATCCAAATACGCCTTTGCTGAATCCTTCGGTGAACTTAAAGTAGCAATTAATAATGGCATCGGCTACCCCTGTATCGTTAAGCCTGTCATGTCGTCATCAGGCAAAGGGCAATCCACCATAAACAATAAGAATGACATTCAAACCGCCTGGGATTACGCCATACAAGGTGGGCGTGTTGCCACCACGCGTATTATTGTTGAGCAGATGATTCATTTTGATTACGAAATCACCCTGCTCACCGTGCGCTCACTCAATGACCATGGCGAAATAGAAACCAACTATTGCGAGCCCATCGGTCATATTCAACAACAAGGTGATTACGTGGAAAGTTGGCAACCTCAGCAAATGAGCACGGCGGCACTCACCAAAGCAAAGCATATCGCAAAACAAGTGACCGACAACTTAGGTGGTCGTGGCTTGTTTGGCGTTGAACTGTTCATACAGGGCGATGATGTGTTCTTTAGCGAAGTAAGCCCACGCCCACACGACACAGGCATGGTCACGATGGTAACCCAACAGCAAAATGAATTTGAACTACACGCTCGTGCGATATTGGGTTTACCCGTATCAACCCAACTACGCATTCCCGGTGCCAGTGCTGTTATTTACGGTGGGTTAGAGAAAAAAGGTATCCAATTTAACGGCATAGAAAAAGCACTGAGTATTCCACAAACCGACTTAAGGCTATTCGGCAAACCAGAAAGCTTTATGCGCCGTCGGATGGGCGTTGCATTGTGTTATGGCGAAACAACAGAACATGCGCGAGAAAATGCAAAAAAGGCAGCGGCGTTAGTTACCACTGAATAATTAAACAACTATTTTGGTTTTCTCGCACGCACAAGAATTCTATCCGTGTTGTAGCGCAAACCCTCACCGTAAATTGACTGACTATGGTCATCGTTTGGGTTACCTAATAAATCAGAGGTCGCTTCAACAACAAATCCTGCTTTCTCTAACATCTCTTTAATAATACGAATCTCAATACGGTGAAATTCAACATTATCGTACCCCGCTTCACCCACGTGATCACTAATCCCCACTATGCCACCTGGTTTTAAAGCCCGATACATACTGCGAAGGTATTTTTGCACCCCGCCTTCACCTTCATGCGCTTCAACAGAGTTATACACATCATGCATATTAAACCCCCAATAGGCCACATCAACATTACCCTCAAATGGCATATCTTCAGCATCCACCACCATGTATCGAACATTCGGTAAACGGCCATTCACTAACCGCGCCAGCATTGATTTATGCCGCGCACCATTAATTAGCTGTAAGACAAAGTGATAATTTTGAGCATACACAATCCCTTTATCACCCACGGCAGCAGAAAAAATCTCCGTGTTATAACCAGCGCCTGTGAACATATCCAGCACCGTCATCCCTTCTTTCACACCAAAAAATTGGACCACTTCAAACGGTTTTCTACCAGGGTCTTTAATCGCATCATATTGGTCACGACCGGGGGATTTTAATTGTTGGTTGATTCGCTCGGCCATTGTTGTGTCAGCATCCGTGGAGAAGCTTTGGCTAGTGGTTAAAAGTAATGCTAAAACAATTGTGGTGACTAGTAGGTTTTTCATGGTGGTGACCTCTGAAGATTTGTTTGATGATACATCAATATTCTTTTTTATGCATTTTGAATAGAAATACAATTAAAACCAACCTGACCTACCATCAGTAATTTTCTTTACATGCCCGAAATGGTCATCACACCTGGTTTTGCGGCGCTTAACCAATGTCGCCAACCTGATTCAAAGGCTCTAAGCCCTCCTGGGTAAAATTGATTAATAAAATTAACCGTATCAAACCCTTGGCAATCTACTACTGCCAATCGATCCAACATATACCTTAATAAGCTTCGTCCTTGCGGAGTTCGCATCATATAAAAAACCAATGACCAATCAACTGCATAATTTAAATCACTGTTATTAATGTCATACCATTGCTGTCTAGCTTGGCTAAAATGGTCATTCAAAGACGATAATCGTGTTCGATGTAAAAGCTTAAGGTACTCACTATTTAACTCATACGAATAAATATCTTTACCCGTGATGACGGTGTTCTCAAAAAAGCTAGCTAACCCTTCATTAAGCCAAACTGGTGCGCCACCAAACATCGCTGCAACAATTGCGTGAGTCGACTCATGCAAACTTATACGAGTAATATGTTTACGATCACCTACTGCCCATATTGTAGCTTCGTTCAAACGGTCTGTATAAAACCCTGTTGCATTAGCACTCGTATCACTTGCTACCTGCTTACGGTATTGATGAAACCTTTGTTTATCAGCAATAAACTTTAGCTTTAATTTAGTCGTTCTTATCTCAGCCACATTAATGATATTGGATAAGGTTTTATAAATTTTCTTAACGCCCGTTTGGATTTGGCTTGAAGTATAAGCAGGTAACCTAGCTTGACTGCCATCAATAGACAACTTAAAGAAATTATCAACTCGAAGATTCTTAACGTGTAATTTTGAATAGTTCGCCGTTGGTCGTTTATCACTAGCCTGCATTCGTCCATTAATATCCTTCCACTCATACATCGTATAAAAATTGTTAACTGGTGTACTTTTTACCCTCCCACAACGCAGTGCATGGCCAGATTGAATAAGCGAACGATTTTTTAGTTTTGGCTTTAACTTTTTTTGTTCTACTGCCATTCTTTTCCCAATAACAATAGGAGGCATTCCAATTAAAGCCCTTGAACGCTGAACCATCCTTTGTCTCTGCTGATCAGTTGACAACAACATAACCAAAACACTTAAAACGACTAAACCAATAATCAAATTAATAAATAACTTCATGTTATTGAAAAACCATCCTAGTTTCTAAACATCCATTTGACCCAATATTTAAATTGCATTCCAGACTCAACACTAAAAGCTTTCGCCTTTGAGCGAGTAACTCTTTTGTCAATAGCAGCAAAAGAGTAACCAGAAAAATGCCACCCACAATTCTCACCCTGCGGGTAACTTCAAAACAAGAGGGCAATAAAATCAACCAAGTCTGAGGCTCCCCATATAGTTTGTTGTAGTTCCGTCGGTCACATTCACTCAATCATGCTGTCAAAATTATTTTATTCTCCTAACGCTTAAGTTTAGCTAACCAGCAATACAGAGGGTAGCGAAGCAAAACGGCGTATGGGTTGGCCAACTACAGCCCTTGTTAGCTCTGATTTATTAGACCTAAAAAGTATTTTACTTCAAGTTGGATGATCCCTTGATCTTGCAAGAAATCAATCGAGTCTTGTATCTTAGAAACCGTGTTAATCAGTCTCCAGCAAATGAACCAACCACTATCACTGATTCACCAGTAGACGATTTTGCAAAATATTTAAACTGGCCTGTTAGATAATCTCTAGAACTATTACTGTTCAACTCTGCATGAAAAAATCCATGTGGATTCAACGTACTAAAAAGCTGGCCATTAACATTAACTTCAGCGCTCCCAACGTTTGTTGCACCATGGCTTAAAGCAGCTGTTTGAGAGCCGATACTAATCGCAATATCAGTTAGAGAGCCACAATCAGCGGCATTTGTAGTAGTTAGGTTAGCCGCGTTAGCTGCTCTGATATTGATGACCGCACCTACCTGACCTATATCACCATGCAAATCAATTTTCGGGGCCTTATTATTTATGGTGTAATCCCCTAAATAATTACACGGAGATGTTGGCATTAAATCTTCAATATCAACAGCCCCAGACTCAATATTGCTTCCTATACCACTGCTAGAAACCGGTAGAACAAGATAATTCATAATTAAAATTTCTGGTTCAGAACCACAACCTGTTAGAAATAAAACACCAACAAATATAGCTATAGTATTGTATTGAATACAGATTCTTCTAATAATACCCATGACAAACCTCCTTGTATTAATCAACGTACCTAAACGCAGAATACTCTTTACATAAAAAAATACAACCCATTCGATAAGCGCGAGTAACTCATTAACTCTGACGCCTTTTCTTGAGCAGAAGCTTTGCCTTTAGGGGCTGACCACACACAAAAATAAACGCCCTTGCGGCAGCAATACATATCTACTAGAAATCAAAGGAATCATACTTGGTTGATTTTTGATTTAACCTGCCCCTCCCAACATTCAAACCCCGTTAAAATTAAGGAAGTCGCCAGCTTGATTTTTAGCGATTTCCTTTGCTAGTACAGCTTCGTATTTCGAATTATCTAAGCGCACGGGCATTCCTTTATAATTTAGCGCATGCTCATTAAAGAAATTCTTAGTTCGGTTGCTATCGCGCTGACGTTTTACGCATTTTTTCCTTATATCCGTTCTATTTTAAAGGGTGAGGTAAAGCCTCATGTTTTTTCATGGGTTATTTGGGGCACTACAACGCTTATTGTGTTTTTTGCTCAGTTAGCGGGGGGTGCAGGTGTTGGTGCGTGGCCGATTGGTATATCTAGTTTGATTACTATTTATGTCGCCTTTTTGGCGTATTTAATGGAATATTTGGGAATATTTGGGGTCAGAGTAAAAACTATCATAAGCCTATCCTAAGACATTTTCGCTTTCGGCCCACGCTTTTCTTCCCTAACTCGCCGCCCAGTTAATTCAGCAATGACGTCCTTAAAATAATCATAATATAACGGATATCAGGCGTATTGGAAGTTTTTACTCTGACCCCAAATACTTGGAAGTTTTTACTCTGACCCCAAATACTACCAAATACTAAATTTCTTTGGAGCTTTATTCTTTAACCACAGTGCTTTTTCCTGCGGCTGTCATGGTGTTTTGTTTGTTATTGGTTGCGGTGATTGTTGTGCGTATAAAAGCGTTAATAAACAGTTGAGTTGCGAGACGGCTTAACGAGATAATAGGCGGCTTTAAAATCAAGCAAAAAGGAGTTCAACGATGTGTGGCCATTCAGCTTTACGGGTTAAAAACAGGCAATTTTTTAGCCGTGTATTCGTGCTTTCAATGTCGCTGCTTTATGCTAATGCGGTTGCTGCGAGTGAAAGAGAAGAGTTGATTCAAGAGGTTTTTAAGTCTGATCTTGTATTTCCACAACAGGCAGGTGAAATTCAGTTCTCATTGTTGCCTGAGTACGCCGAATCGGACGAGGAAACGAGCTGGGCTGTTCCTGTTTCCGTTGAATACGGCATTACCGATAATTTACAGGTCGAATTTGAATGGGTGACTTATGGGAACAACAACCCTGATGATGAAGGCGCAAGTACAGGCATTGGCGACCTTGAAATAGGCCTGCAGTACAGTTGGTTAGAGATTGCTGACAGTCCGTTTCACGCCGCTGTAGGCGTTGAGTTTGGTCTACCGCTGGGCGACGATAATAAAGAATTAGGCGAAGGAGAAAAGTCCCTCGGTTCGTATTTTATCTTGGCTGTGGATGTGGCGGATAATACGTATGCGTTTGTGCAGTTTGGCGTTGAATACCCTGAATATGAGGCTAGGGAGCGTTATGCAAATCTGGGACTTATTTCATCGGCAACAGACAATGTTTCTTTGACGCTGGAATACAACTGGGAGGAAGACGCACAGTATCTGACACCGGGAGTCGTTTGGTCGCCCATTGATGATTGGGAATTTGCTATTGGTGTGCCTATCGGCCTAGGTGATGAGGCGAATGACTTTGAATTAATTTTGCACATCATTCTAGAAATGGACAGTTGATAGCAACTTAACAGGTGGTTGTTTTTAGTTGTCCTTAGGGTTACTGTCCTTATGAATGAGTTTGATTCGTTATTCGTGAAAAGTAATCATTAACATGAAAAAAACAGACCACATAACCAGTAACGCCAAATATTCAATGGGTGAGTTGGTTTTGCACAAATTGTTTAATTACCGTGGCGTTATAGTTGATATAGACCCAAGTTTTCAGCTGACCGATGAATGGTACGAGGCGGTAGCCCGTAGTAGACCACCAAAAAATGAACCTTGGTACCATGTGCTCGTGCATAACGCGATACATGCAACTTATGTAGCAGAACAGAATCTTGATCCAGACTTGAGTGGGGAGGAAATTGCTAATCCAATGGTTAAGGTTTTTTTTAGCGAATTAAAAAACGGGCAGTATATTAACGATGAGAAAATTAATTAAAAGAATTGAAGAACAATTTGAATTCGGTGCCTAAAGCTCGTTTTACAAACCACATTCTAAGAACTGTCTTAATGACTCATCTATTTAAAATAATAACTGTTTTATTGGTTGTGCTGCTAGCAGCCTGCGCAAGTTCGCCAAAAATTGAGGAATCTGTATCAGACGGCATTAATCCCGAAACTCGCGAGCGGGTAAAAGCATGGAAAACGTTAATTAAAAACGGTTCACGTTGGTCAGATATCCAAAAACTTAACTCTGTTAATAGCTTTGTTAATGAGGTGGAATTTGTCGATGATATCTATCATTGGAAAATGGACGATTATTGGGCAACACCATTACAGACCCTAGTGACTAAAGCGGGTGATTGCGAGGACTTGTCGATAGCAAAATACTTTACGTTGGCGGCAATGGGGCTAGATGAAAATAAAATGCGTTTAACCTATGTAAAAGCCTTAGAAATTAATAAGCCACATATGGTGGTGAGTTATTTTAGACACCCGACAGATGAGCCGCTGGTGTTAGATAATTTGAACCCGGAGATTCTTCCTGCATCACAGCGACAAGATTTGCTGCCGGTGTACAGTTTTAACGCTAAAGGTCTATGGCTGGCAAAGCGCGAGGGTGGAGGGCAATATTCGGGTGGCTCTGGGCGACTTAGTTTATGGCAGCAGTTATTGAGCCAAATGGATGTGGAAGCTGCAAATGAACAGGCAATGATTTGTTTGTATCAGTATTATGATTTGTCCGACAAAAAAGCAAAAACGTACTGTCCTTAATGTAGGTTGTAACCAGATATGATAAAAGTTGAAATTCCGAAAGAACCTGTCGAGTTATATAAAGTTTTAAAATTTGAAGGGTTAGTGCCTAGTGGTGGTGAAGCCAAACTGGTTATCAGTAAAGGTTTGGTGTTAGTTAATGGCGAAGTAGAAACTAGAAAACGAAAGAAAATCATTCACGATGACATTGTTGAGTTTGCAGGTGAAACCTTACACATCGAATTAGCGCCTAACGTTTAATTTGAATTTATAATGAATGACGCTGAAGCAAAAAAACAATTACTAACGTTAAAAGCTGATATTCAACAGCAAGAAAATGATTTCCAAAAAGATAATAAACCATTAGAGCTGGATCAAGCGCGTCTTGGCCGGCTTTCACGGATGGACGCGATGCAGGTTCAGCAAATGGAGCTTGAGGCATCTCGTCGACGCATGTTGCAGCTATCTAAAATAGAGGGTGCATTGCAGCGTATACAGTCAGGTGATTACGGTTTTTGTTTTATCTGTGGTGATAAGTTAGATGGAAAACGTTTAGCTATTGACCCGACTGTTACCCGTTGTATGTCGTGTGTTGACTCGTGATATCCAGCTATTTTTTTAAGCGTAAACTCTCTGTACACTAAATTATAATCAATGGTAATCAAAGCGGCCAGGTACTGCCTTAAAAAGCTAGGTGTGTTAGCTGTTGTTGGTAATTCACATCGAACGGTTTTCTTGATTTCAAGACACCATAGGCCAGCAAACTAATCGAGGACAGACCACGATTTTATCCCTTGGTTTCAGCTTTCTTTGCTTTCTTCGCCGCTTTCTTTTCCTTTGGCGTTAAAAGCGCTTTCTTTTTAACATTCTTTTTGCTGTCTTGTCCTTTACTCATGATATTTACCTATTGCCATAAATACATTAACCTAAAGTCAGTTTGAACCAACACGAGGGCTGTTCCTAGGTATTGACATCAATGCAATCAGTGATGTCGATGCGTAGAAATATCAGTATGCCCCTTATGGAGAACAACTGAAAGTGGTTATTGTGATTAGATTCGTTCGGAGGAAAGATGTGCAATAAAATTTTGATGACTATCTTTATCAGTCTGCTCAGCACGATAACAATGGCGGACTCTATCTCTATCACTGTGAAACCTGCAAAAGGGTTGTCGGGCACGACATCGCTTACCATTCATGATGATGGAAATGTCACCATATTGACCTACGAAAGCGCAATTAAAATTAGTGAAAACACTATCAATATCAAACCTAATGATAAAAATTCATTACGTTTGCAAACCATCAGTGCAATTGCTCAGTATCTAAATCAAGATAGTTACAAATCTCTTAAGTCATATTCTTTCACAGTCTCTCTAGCGCATACAGCAGATGGTGTTACGAAAAATATATCCAGCAAGCGACTTAATAAAGAAGCCGTGAAAGTAATTAAACAGTTAACAACGATTGTTCCTGCTGGAGACCTCCAATATGTTAAAGATGAAATCTAAAAAACATTGCGTCGTTGGCTCGGTAACGGTTAAGTGTTAAAGGAGGACTTATGAAAAAATTAATATTTATCTACATGCTTGCCTGTTCTAGCTTTGTGTCTGCCAATGAGGATGTGTTAATTGAAGACTCTAATCAAGTGGCGCAATTAAATGCTATCCAATCGAACTTAGATGAGGTTTCTTCTGCAGTAATGTCCTGCATAGATTCAGGTAAAGAGCATTCAGTGTGTTTATGTCAAAACGAGGAAATAATTATCCAATTTAACATTAACGTGAAAAAACTATTTGAAGACAACATGGTATTGCAAAAATATGCTTTAGTAAGATTTAAATCAACCGATGGTACAGGGGTTACACAAAACCTTCGTGGTATTTTAAAACAGGCAAATTCAGGTGCGCCATCATGCACTTAACGTGTCAAGGTATAAGACGTAAGCGCCGATGCTTGGGGCGTGAAATCATGGGCTCAACCAACTAGAAATATGGATTTTAGGATTGAACCCAAAACATTATTTAGAGATTAATTTATGCAAGCAGGCATACTCACGACCGTTGTTCTACCGGTATCACTTTTCATTATTATGTTTGGTATGGGGTTATCTCTACGAACACCTGACTTTACGCGTGTGTTTAAGCAACCAAAAGCCGCAGTGATTGGACTATCTGCTCAATTAATTGCATTACCCATCGTCGCTTTCGTCATTGCTATTGCTTTCAAACTACCGCCTGAACTAGCCGTTGGGCTTATGATTATTTCATTTGCGCCCGGCGGTGCAACGTCGAATATGTTTACTAACTTAGCAAAAGGTGATGTTGCATTATCCATTAGCTTAACGGCTGTGGTGAGCCTTATTGCACCGTTTACCATACCTTTATTCACCTTATTTGCCATGAGCTATTTTATGGGCTCAGCAGAAGCATTTGAGTTGCCTTTGTTAAAAACCATTATTCAATTATTGGTTATTACCGTGATACCCGTGGTAATAGGCATGTTTGTATTAAGAAAATGGCAAAAGACAGCGAGTAAAACAGAACCTTTTATCAAAATATTTTCTGTGATTTTTTTGTTCTTGATTATTGCGGCTATTGTTTTAAAAAATAAAGCGCAAATGCTCGGCTTTTTTGTGCAAACAGGCGCGGCCACGTTAACGTTAAACATTTTGGTATTAGGGTTAGGTTATTTCTTGGCTAAATTCTTCAAGCTTTCTCAGCCTCAGTCTGTGTCGATTGGTTACGAAGTGGGCATTCAAAATGGGACACTTGCTTTGATAGTTACAGGCACGCTTATTGGCAATAACACCATGATGATTCCAGCGGTAACGTATAGTCTTTTAATGTTTGTTACAGGGTTTGTATTTGGGTTTCTTTTAAAAAAGATCACATAGTCGCTCGCCCAATGACGAAAGCTTTTATAAATTAAACTTGAGCCAGCAGCTTATCCATCAATCACCCATTCTCAACATTATGATAAACATGCTGAACGTCATCCAACTCATTTAGCATCGCTAAGAACCTCTCAAACATCTCTACGTCATCACCTGATATTGAGGTAAACGCATGAGGTATGAACTGTATTTCATCCACTTCAAAGTCCACTTCGCCAAAGGCATCTAATAGGCATTGTCTTGCTTTAAAGTAGTCCGTGTGTGGTGCGAAGACAGATATTTTACCGGCTTCATTTTCTATATCGGTTACATCGACATCTGCGTCCATGAGTGCGTCTAACACGGCTTCTTCGTCATCGTGTTTAAACACAAGAATGACCGAATGATCAAACATGTGGCCGACACTACCTTCTGTGCCAATTTTGCATTTAGTTTTGGTAAATGCTTGGCGAACGTCCCCAAAGGTGCGGTTTGGATTATCGGTTAAGCAGTCGATAATCGCCATGCTACCACCGGGGCCATAACCTTCGTAACGCGCTGGAGAGTAGTCTTCTCCACCGCCGCCTTTGGCTTTGTCAATGGCCTTATCTATAACGTGTGATGGCACTTGGTCCTTTTTTGCGCGATCTATTAAGCTGCGTAGCGCTAGGTTACCATCGGGGTCTAAGCCACCGGATTTGGCGCAAACGTATATCTCACGTCCATAACGGCTGTATACCTTGGCTTTCATGTCCGATGTTTTTGCCATCGACTCTTTACGGTTTTGGTAAGCTCTTCCCATTTAACTCTTCTCCATCACTTTTTATAACAACTTCAAAACAGCTGTATTATTTTAGTCGCCCTGACGCTTACGTCTTTCCTCACCCACTTCGAACGCCGCTAGTTGTTCTGCTGTTGCTGGTTTTTGGTATTTTTGTTTAAACTCAGAAAACGGCATGCCGTACACCACTTCGCGGGCTGCGTCGTAATCCATCTCTACGCCCTTCTCTTTTGCTTCTGCCATGTACCATTTTGAAAAACAGTTGCGACAAAAATCGGCTAGGTTCATTAAGTCAATGTTTTGCACATCGGTATGCGTCTGAAAATGTTTAATAATGCGCCTAAACGCCGCCGCTTCAATTTCTAGTTGTGTTTGCTTATCCATACTATTCTCCGTTTATGGTATATGTGGTCGTTCTAAATAATCGTGCGATTGCATTTCTAACAACCGGCTTTCTGTACGTTCAAATTGGAAGGCTAGTTTTTTGCCTTGGTAAAGCTTCTCTACAGGTGCTTCTGCTGAAATGATGAGTTTAACGTTATGAGCATACAACTCATCTACTAAGTTTATAAAGCGGTTGGCTAGGTCGTTGGTCATATCATTCATCACCGCAACGTTTGATACAAAGACCGTGTGATACAACCGAGATACTTCTATGTAGTCTGCTGCGCCACGAGGAATATCACAAATAGATTTGTAGTCGAACCACACAACGCCTTCTGCGACCTTTCGCGCATCCACTATACGGCCTTCTATTTCGAGACCTAATTCATGTTCTACGTCTGTAGCCGTCATGTGCTCAAATAATTCCATCAAAACCTCATCCGCTTCATCATCTAAGGGCGAATGATAAATTTCTGCTTGTTCTAACTCGCGCAAACGATAATCGGTACCGCTGTCTAACTTCAATACATCACAATGGGCTTTTAACGCGGTGATGGCGGGTAAAAAACGAGCGCGTTGTAATCCACCTTTATAAAGTCCATCGGGTTCTATATTTGAGGTGGCAATTAAACAAATGTCGCGTTTAAATAGCGCTTCGAATAGGCGCCCGAGAAGCATGGCATCGGTTATGTCAGACACAAAAAACTCATCGAAACAAATCACACGGTATTGACTGGCTATTTTGTCCGCGATGATTTGCAAGGGGTCCTCTACATTTTTTATGCTACCCAGTTGCTGATGAACTGTCTGCATAAAACGATGAAAATGCGTTCGTTGTTTTTCTTTAAACGGTAGCGAGTCGTAAAAAACATCCATAAGGTAGGTTTTACCCTGCCCCACGCCACCCCACAAATAAAGCCCTTTGGGAGCTTTAGTAATGGCAGGCTGACTGGACTTGAACCTTGCAAAGAAACCTTGATGTTTTGCAGCTGCTGCCACTTCGTTGTTCGTTATCGCTAAATAGATGTCGTTTAAACGTTCAATGATTGCTTTTTGAGCGAGATCTGAAATAAATCCCTCTTTACTCAGGTCTGATTGATAGCGATCTATTGGACTCATGGTGTTTTATTAATGATAACTATGATAAATTGCTCGGCTGTTATTTAAGCGAACTTTAGCGGCCGTTATTATAGCAATGTTTCTTGAAACACAGTCGAATAGGCTGGCTTTAGTTTTTTAGCGTGACGTACACATTTATATTTAATACAAATACCCTTTAACTGTGAAAATTTTATTCGACTTTTTTCCAATCTTGCTGTTTTACATTGCCTTTAAATGGCAGGGTATTTACATTGCTGTGGTCGTTGCGATGGCTGCATCTGCCGTGCAAGTAAGCTATTTTTGGTTAAAGAATAGGCGCGTTGAAAATACGCATTTGATTACCTTTGTCATCATCGCTATTTCTGGAGGTGCGACGCTTTACCTCCAAAACGAGATGTTCTTTAAATGGAAGCCTACGATTATTAATTGGTTGTTCGCCATCGTTTGTATTGGCAGCCACTTTATTGGCGAACACCCCATTATAAGACGAATGATGAGTAGCACCATTACGCTTCCAACACCAGTTTGGTATCGATTAAATACTATGTGGGCACTCTTTTTTATTTTTATGGGTTCTGCCAATTTAGTTGTTGTGTATAATTTCAGCACCGACATTTGGGCTGATTTCAAACTATTCGGCATGCTCAGCCTAACCCTTTTATTTATTCTTGCTCAAGGTTTTTATTTAGCTAAACACATTGAAGAACCTCAAGAAGCCCTCGACACTTCACCCAACAAAACAAACACCCATGACAACGATTAGCGATAACATTAAAACCACATTAACTGCTGCCCTTCAGCCTAAGTTCATTGAAGTATTAGATGATAGCCAGGCTCATGCTGGCCATGAAGGTGCAAAAGCCGGCGGTGGACACTATTATTTAACGATTGTATCTGAGCAGTTTGCTGATAAATCACGCATTAAGCGCCACCAAATAATTTACGGCGCACTCGGTGACATGATGAAACACGATATCCACGCTCTTAGCATCAAAGCATTTACACCAGAAGAACAACCTCAACAACAGGAGATTTAAATGAAGGTTTCAGCATCTATTATTGCTTCAATTGTACTGGCAGCGGCATCGCAAGTTGCCGTTGCAGAAGACGACACAACTATCGCGACAGTAAACGGCACTGAGTTAAAGAAATCCACACTGCAGTTTTATGCGCTAGAACGACGCCAAGTCGATCCAAAAAGCACTGTTTCAGCTGACAAACTGGTAGATGATATCGTTAACATGCAGCTACTTAAAGAAGAAGCCATCGAGAAAAAACTGCATGTCTCAGATGAGTTTAAGGCACGTATGAATTTCATCAGTTTAAGCATGTTGTCACAAATTGCGATGATTAACTTTTTGGATAACAACCCAATCCCTGAAGCACGTTTAAGAAAAGAATATGACGCGCGAATTGGTGATTTAAAAGTCGTTGAGCTAAAAGCCAGTCATATCTTAGTAAAAGACGAATCGAAAGCGAAAGAAGTGATCAACAAATTAAACAAAGGTGGGGGATTTGCTGATTTAGCAAAAGAATATTCCACTGGCCCAACTGGCTCTAAAGGCGGCGATCTAGGTTGGTTTAACCCTAAACGCATGGTCCCTGAATTTTCTCAAGCCGTGATGGAAATGAAAGATAACGAATACACTAAAGAACCCGTTCGCACTCAGTTTGGCTACCACATTATTTTACGTGCTGGACAACGTGAAGGAAAGCCACCTAGGTTTGAGGAAGTAAAATCAAGCATTACAGCAGCACTTGAGCAAGAGCATATTCAAAAACACATTAACGAATTACGCGAAAGCGCCAAGATAACAGTTGACCCTAAAGCCGCTGTAAAATAATGTTTTAAACGTCCAACTAAAAGCCCTTTTTTTAAAGGGCTTTTTATGTTCTCTATTTGTAGCCTGTCTTTTTATTCGAGCATCGCCGGCATACTGGAAAATAAGAGAGATTTATGGTATTTTGCGCGGTCAAATTTAACTATTGGAAACTATCATGCGCGTTATTTTATTGGGCGGCCCTGGCTCGGGCAAAGGCACGCAGTCTCAATTTATTACTGAAAAATTCGGCATACCTCAAATTTCCACAGGTGACATGCTACGTGCGGCTGTAAAAGCAGGAACATCTTTAGGCGTTGAAGCCAAAAAAGTAATGGATGCGGGTAGCCTAGTTTCTGACAAGATTATCCTTGGCCTAATAAAAGAACGCCTGACACAAGCAGATTGCGCCAATGGGTTTTTACTAGATGGTTTCCCAAGAACCCTTCCACAAGCTAACGGCCTGCTTGAGATGGGCGTAGACGTTGACCACGTTATTGAAATTGATGTTGATGATGAGGAAATCGTTAAACGTATGGCTGGCAGACGTGTACATTTAGATTCTGGTAGAACGTATCATTTAATCTACAACCCACCTAAACAAGAAGGGTTAGATGACGTAACTGGTGAAGCGTTAACTCAACGTGCCGACGACAAAGAGAATGTTGTGCGTGATCGATTAACCACTTACCACAGCCAAACGGCTCCGCTTATAGATTTCTATGCTGACTTAGCTAACACAAAACCTATTAAGCATCATAAAGTAGCCGGTGTAGGCTCGGTTGAAGATATTAAAAACTTAGTTATTGGCGCACTTTCTGCTTAAAAACCCATGTAACGTTGCGATAAAAGTTTAAAATCACGCTGGCTATTAAATATTTAATTGCCAACATTGTACTGTTTAATAAATCAAAGATTACTGAGGAAGTAAAATGAAGACTTATGATGTTGCTGTTGTTGGTGCTACAGGCGCAGTTGGGGAAACCATGTTATCTATTCTCGAGCAAAGAGATTTTCCAGTTGGCAAGCTATATCCTCTTGCCAGTAGTCGCTCTGCCGGTGGAAGCATTCAATTTAAAGGCAAAAATATAAAAATTGGCGACCTAGCTGATTTTGACTTCAGCCAAGTTCAAATCGGGCTCTTTTCAGCGGGCGGTTCTGTCTCTGCTGAATACGCGCCTAAAGCTGCCGCAGCAGGTTGTGTTGTAATTGATAACACATCTCACTTTCGCTTAGACGACGATATCCCTCTTGTGGTGCCTGAAGTGAATCCAGACGCCATTGCCCAACATACAAACAGAGGCATCATCGCAAACCCAAATTGCTCTACGATTCAAATGTTGGTTGCTCTTAAGCCGATTTATGACGCTGTTGGGCTAGAGCGCATCAACGTTTCTACCTACCAAGCCGTTTCAGGAACAGGCAAAAGTGCGATTGAAGAGCTGGCTGGACAAACAGCCAAGTTATTAAATGGCAAGAAACCTGAAGCGAAGGTTTACCCTAAACAAATCGCCTTTAATGCATTGCCGCAAATTGATGTTTTCCTAGAGAATGGTTATACCAAAGAAGAAATGAAAATGGTTTGGGAAACCAATAAAATCTTCAATGACGATTCTATAAAGGTAAATCCTACTGCCGTTCGTGTCCCAGTATTTTATGGCCATTCTGAAGCGCTTCATATCGAAACCAAAGAAAAAATAAGCGCTGAAAAAGCACGCGAATTACTGTCAAATTTTGACGGTATTACATTAATGGATGAACGTGTTGATGGTGGCTACCCAACCGCTGTTACTGAGTCTGCAGGTAATGATGACGTCTACGTAGGTCGCATCAGAGAAGACATCTCTCACCCTAGGGGGCTAAATATGTGGGTCGTTGCGGACAACGTTCGCAAAGGCGCAGCACTTAACAGTGTTCAAATTGCTGAACTGCTGGTAAAAAAATATCTTTAGGCTATAGTTATAACAATAATAAATTCAAATCTAATATTTACGGACGAAAGACTTGACGGAGCTAGGAGACACATATGAAAAAATCAACTAAAACTATCGCTGCATTATGCCTATTAAACTCAGCGAATATCTACGCTTTGGGGGTTGGGGAAATAGAAACACATTCCGCTTTAAACCAAAATTTAAAGGCGACGATTCCCTTAGTTGGTTCGAAAAGTGAAGACCCAAGTAATCTTCTTATTAATATAGGGTCAAAAGAAGCCTTTGCGAGAGCTGGGATTGATAGACCTCATTACCTAACACAACTTAAGTTTACCCCTATTTTAGAAAAAAATGGCAGTATCAGCATTGACGTCACTTCAAATTCAACAATAAAAGAACCATTTTTAAACTTTATCATTGAAGTTGAATGGCCTCAGGGCCGTACTCTAAAGGAGTTTACAATTCTTTTAGATCCACCGGTCTCCCTTTCAGAAGTCAGGACAACCCCCATTGAACTAGCGAAAAGCCGCGCCATTACACCTGTTGCTCCTACAAGTTTACAAGTATCTTCGTATGTCGCTCCATCTCTGCAAGCTCAAGCTGTTCCTGCACAAAATTATGGCCCAGTAAAGAATGGTGACACTGTTTGGGGTATTGCAAAACAACTGATCGAAAACGATCACACAGTTACTCATGAACAAATGATGCTGGCTTTGTTTGATAACAACCCATCTGCGTTTTACAAAGACAACATAAACGCTTTAAAAAAAGGCGCTATTTTGCAAATGCCAAGCAAAATGCAAGTAACTGACCGTTCTTCAGGAGAAGCACTTAACGAATACATTAATCAAAATAACTTGTGGTCTTCTTCGACCAACACAAAAACTGCTTCAACTGAAGTAGCTTCAATCGACGACACAACACAACAAACTGCGTCTACAGACTCAGACTCTAAAAAAAAAGTCGAACCTAACGTAGAAGAAGCAAAATTAACGCTTTTAACGCCGGATCAAACGAATGGTGAAACCGTTATGGTCGACGGCAATTCTGTTGACACTCCCGTAACCCCAACCAACACAGAAGAACAAGCTAATTTAGCCATGGAAATGGCTACAACACTTGAACAAGAAAACCAAGAAGTCAAATCACGGCTTAGTGATTTAGAAACACAAGTAGAAAAATTACAACGCCTTTTGGCATTGAAAGACGAGCAATTAGCACAATTACAGACTGCTGAACCTGTAGCTGCTTCGCCTAAACCCGAAACTGTTGCCGCCAATGCTACTGCTGCACAAAGCACTCCAGATAATGAAGAAGAAAGCAGCCTTCTTCCTTACGCTGGCGGTGGTTTATTAATCGCCTTACTCGGGTTCCTTTTTTCACGTCGTAAAGCTAAGGGAACGCCTTTTGAAGAAGTTCAGGAAAACACACCAACACCAACACCAACACCAACAGAAAACCAAGACGATGAAGATTTAGCTAGCACTACTGATGAAACTTCATCTGACATCGACGTGGCAACGGGTGAGCAAACTGAGGGAGAGACACAAGATGTTGACCCTCTAACAGAAGCTGATTTACTCATTGCTAGCGGCCAAGCCGCTCAAGCTGAAGAATTGCTGCAAAACGAGATAACTAAAAACCCTGATGAACTAAGTTTTAAACTTAAGTTAATCGACTTATATTTTAATTCCAGAAATAGTGGTGCCTTTGAAGAACTTGCTATGACCCTAACTGGCCTTAAGGCGTCGAATCCCCAAGCTTGGGAAACAATTGCAGAAATGGGCGCAGAAATTTGTCCAGATTCCACTCTGTTTTTAGTACCTCTTAATGAGGACATTGTTATCGAACAAACCCCAGCTGACAATTCTAATGACGAAACTTCTGATAAAGAAGCCGAAACAACAAATGATGAATTTGAATTTGACTTCGACGTGATAAAAAATGACGCCTTAGCAGATAATTTTGACCAAGCAACAGAAGCTGATGAAGAAACAGATGGAGCTGAGCAAGCTGGCACAACTGCAGTTGATATTAGTAATAGTGATAATACCAACCTTTCGCTAGCACAAGCTTATATTGACATGGACGATACAGATTCTGCTCGTTCAACATTGGAAGAAGTACTAGAAACTGGCAGTGACGAAGATAAAGAATTAGCTGAACAAATGCTCAATAACTTATAGCTAATATAACCTTTCGGTATATGACTATATGATTTCATCTTGTATACTAAATTTCTTTTCGCCTAGGAACTTAGTAAGCATATGTCAGATTCTAAAAAGCCCGAAAGTACAAAAGCATATTTAGGGGAATTAGCCAATCAAGTTCCTTCTAATTCACGAAGGGATTTTCTCAAAAAAGGCGTTAAATTTAGCACTGGATTAGCAGCCGCAGCGGCTACTGGAGACGTGTTATCTAGCAACAACTTACCACCTAATATCCCAAGCTGGACAAAGTCACTTGGCACCGGCGTGGTATCTACACCTTATGGTGTTCCTTCCAAATACGAAGCCGGCACCATTAGACGGACAGTTGAATGGTTAACTGCTGACAAAATTTCATCTATCAGCATGTCGCCTATTCAAGAGTTAAAAGGCATCATTACGCCGAACGGTCTTGTGTTTGAACGTTACCATGCGGGTGCAATTACAGTTAACCCAGAAGAGCATCGATTAATGATTCATGGATTGGTGGATAACCCACTTATCTTTACCATGGATGATTTAATGCGCTTCCCTTCTGAATCCGTTATTAACTTCCTTGAATGCCCTGCGAATGGCGGCATGGAATGGCGTGGCCCACAAATGGAAGCCCTACAATTTACGCACGGTATGATTAGCTGTTGTGAATGGACTGGCGTCAAATTATCTACCTTACTTGCCGAAGTAGGCCTGCAAACAGAAGGCAAATGGATTTTAGCTGAGGGCGCCGATGGCGCTAGCATGAGCCGAAGCATCCCGATGGATAAAGCGCTCGATGATGCACTGATTGTATACGCGCAAAATGGCGAAATGCTTCGACCTGAACAGGGTTACCCCGTACGCCTATTTAACCCAGGCTGGGAAGGCAACACGTCAGTTAAATGGTTACGTCGTTTAGAAATTGGTGATAAGCCTTGGCATCACCGTGAAGAAACATCTAAATATACAGACTTAATGCCAGATGGACGTTCTAGACGTTTCTCTTACGAACAAGAAGCAAACTCTGTTATTACATCACCTTGTCCAGAAAACCCTTGGGGGCAAAAAGGCTCCTATGAAATAGAAGGAATAGCGTGGAGTGGCCGCGGAAAAATCAAACACGTTGATGTATCTATCGATGGAGGTGTTACATGGAGACCAGCAAGATTAAAAGGCCTTGTTCTATCTAAAGCATTAACGCGTTTTTCTCTACCCTTTAAATGGGATGGCGCGCCAAGGTTATTACAAAGCCGTGCCATAGATGAAACAGGCTATGTTCAACCAACCCTCACTCAACTTCGTAATATCCGTGGAACAAACTCCATTTATCACAAAAACTCAATTCACACATGGCAATTGCAAAGTAACGGGAAGGTAAAAAATGTACAGCTTAAATAGATTACTTATTACTGTTGCTTTAACTGCCACGGTATTACTTCCTGTCACTTCTTCTGCTAAGGACTCAGCCCCCTTGGGCATTGGCACGCCTGCAACAAACGCTGAAATTGCGGGTTGGGATATTGATGTACGCCCTGATGGCAAAGGTCTACCAAAAGGACAAGGCTCCGTAGCAATTGGCGAGGGCTTGTACGAAGCTCAGTGCGCATCATGTCACGGACTATTTGGCGAGGGCGAAGGCCGTTGGCCTCCTCTAGCTGGTGGTGAAAATTCATTAACAGAAGATCGCCCAGAAAAAACAGTGGGTAGTTACTGGCCATACACATCAACGCTTTGGGATTACATCAACAGAGCCATGCCATTCCCTGCTCCTCAGTCATTGAAACCTGACGAGGTATATGCTATTACAGCTTACGTACTTTATCTTAATGATTTAGTAGAAGACGACTTTGTTTTAACGCAAACAAACTTGGCTTCTATTAAAATGCCAAATGAAGAAAACTTTTATATCGACAACAGGCCTGATACTGACAACAAGCGCTGCATGAAGAACTGTAAGGATCCGAGTAAAATTATCGTTGTTGAATCTTTACGCGGCATTACACCAGATCAAGAGGAAGACGCATCAGAGGAAGCCGAGGCCGAATCGCTCAGCGAAAGCGCCATTGCAGGCAAAGCAACCTACACAACTAGCTGTCTTGTTTGTCATGATAGTGGCGTTACAGGCGCACCAGTTCTCAGTGACAAAGACACTTGGAAAAAGCGTTTAGAGCAAGGTATTGATACTGTTGTACAGCATGCTATTACAGGGTTTGTTGGTGACAATGGCGTAATGCCTCCTAAAGGCGGCAACTTATCTTTAACGGATCAGCAAGTAAAAGATGCTGTTCAGTATATTATTGAGGCTGAGTAACACATGCAGGCATACAAACTGACTTTAAAACTACTATTTACCGTGATGCTACTTGTAGTAACATCAAGTACGGTAATAGCCGAAGAAATGGACGGCAAAAAAGTTGCATTTGATCGTAAAAAAGGCAACTGTCTAGCATGCCATGTGATGGATAATGGTGATATGGCGGGTAACATTGGCCCACCATTAATCGTCATGAAAGCAAGGTTCCCTGATCGTGCTGCATTAAAAGCACAAATTTGGGATGCAACGGTTAAAAACAAAATTTCAATTATGCCGCCATTTGGCAAACATAAAATTTTAACTGATAATGAAATTGAAAAACTAATTGATTATTTATACACTCTTTAAACCAATAGCAACTGGAGACAATATGGCTATTTCACGTAGAAAATTTTTAAACATGTTAACTATCGGCTCAGCCGCTTGCTTAACTTTACTAACCCCCATCAGCGCCTTTGCGGCTTGGGCCAGTGATGCATTTAATGCCACTAAGCCTGAAGATGCATACAAGAACTTATTTGGCTCATCTGATTTAGCCCAAAGTGATGAAGTTAAACTAAAAGTACCTAAAATCGCAGAAAATGGCGGCGCTGTTCCCGTGTCTGTAAAAACAAGTATGAAAAATGTTGAATCTATTAGTATTTTTGTAAAAGACAACCCGCAACCACTGACGGCTACATTTCAAATACCTGCCGGCACAATACCTGATATTTCAACTCGTATTCGTTTAGCTCAAACCAGTACAGTAACAGCAGTAATTAAAGCCGGCGGCAAGCTATACAGCAAAAGCCAAGAAGTTAAAGTAACCATTGGCGGCTGTGGCGGCTAATCAAACGATTTAGGAGATAACAATGAAAGTTAAAGCAAAAGTAAAAAATAACATCACAACTGTACGTGTGCTAGCAAAACACCCAATGGAAACAGGCCGTCGCGTTAACAAAGAAACTGGCGAGAAGATTCCAGCAAAATACATCCAAGAATTAACCTGCGAATACGATGACAAAGTTGTTTTCGTTGCGCAATTCGGCACCTCTGTGTCTCAAAACCCTTACCTTGCTTTTTCCTTTGAAGGCGGTAAAAAAGGTGATGCATTACAACTGCGCTGGAACGATAACACCGGAGATGTAGAAAAAACCGAAGCCAAAATAAAGTAGTTTTTATGATGAAAAGTCTTCTTAATACGCTAACTGTCGTAGTAATGCTTGCAGTTGTTAGCATTGCAAACGCAACACCTGAACAAGACAAAGAAAGCTTTCAGCGTTTTTACACGGAACGTTTTCCGGATATTACTATGGAAGATTTTGGTAACGGTGTTTATGCTCTGGACCAAGATGCGCGTAACCAATGGGAAGCGATGAACGATTTCCCACCTTATGAAGACGATTTGGAAAAAGGTGGGGAGTTATTTAACACGGCTTTTGCAAATGGCAAAAACTACGCCAGTTGTTTTGAAAATGGTGGGGGAAATATTCGTCAAAACTACCCTATGTTTGATACTAAGCGTAATACTGTTATCACATTAGAGCTTGCAATTAATGAATGTCGAGTCGCGAATGGTGAGAAGCTATTACCTTATAAAAAAGGTGAGTTAGCCAAAATAGCGGCCTATATGACATCAACATCTGAAGGCTCACCCATTAATATCGTTATTCCAAATAATGGAAAAGCGTTAGCCGCCTATCAAGCCGGCAAACAATATTATTACTCGAAACGTGGGCAATTGAATTTTTCATGTTCTAACTGTCATATACAAAATGTCGGGCGTAAAGCACGTTCAGAAACCCTTAGCCCCGCGCTTGGCCACACGTCTCATTTTCCAGTTTATCGAATGAAATGGGAAAGCTTTGGCACCTTGCAAAGACGCTTTGACTCATGTAACAAACAAGTACGCGCTGAACCTTTGGAAGGCCAAAGCGAAGACTATAGGAATTTAGAATACTTCTTAACTTATATGAGTAATGGCCTGCCAGTTAATGGCCCAGCCTCTAGAAAATAATCATGATAAATATTAAACATGTTGTACTCATTTTTTGTTTATTAACATTAACCGCTTCTGTGTTCGCAGCAAAGGCAACAAAATCGGATGCTGAAGAATCCATTCAATCGGCTCAACAACTTTGGGATAAATCGATTGCTGTTGGACACGAATGGAACACTGTAAAGCCTCTTGTTGCACAAGCTAAACAAGCCATGGAAACAAATGATTTTGCGGCAGCTGTTGCCCTTGCTAATAGAGCTGCTGAACAGGCTGAATTGTCGTTAGTTCAAGCTGAACACGAAAAAACAAATTGGGTCAATAACCTCCCCAAATAAATACGCCTTATGGTATTACAATGAATCGTAGAGAATTTAATCGCCTTCTTTCTGCTGGTGCGATAGCTGGCATCTTACCTAAATCTAGCTTTGCTTTTTCGAGCATAAAACCAAACTACGATTTACCTCAAAAAGGTAATGCGCGTCTGTTACATATTACAGATTGCCACGCGCAATTAAACCCCATATATTTTAGAGAACCCAATGTAAATATTGGTTTAAATCAAGCCTTTGGCCGTACACCCCATGTTGTTGGTGAAGCGTTCTTAAAAAAGAACAACGTCACCCAAAGTTCTATTGAAGCACACGCATTCACATACCTTAACTTCAACTCTGCTGCGAAAGAATACGGCAAAATTGGTGGTTTCGCGCACTTAAGTACATTAATTAAATCACTACGTTCTTCTGCTGGCGGCACAGAAAACACCCTATTACTAGATGGCGGTGACACTTGGCAAGGTTCTGCAACGGCATACTGGTCGCGCGGAAAAGACATGGTTCAAGCTGCTAATCTACTTGGCGTTGACGTGATGACTGGACACTGGGAGTTCACCTATCAAGATGAAGAAGTATTTTCTAACGTTGATGACTTTAATGGTGAGTTTTTAGCGCAAAATATTAAGTTAACTGAAGATGCCTTATTCGAAGGCAAGCGTTCACATGACGAAGATACTGGTCATGTTTTTAAACCCTACACAATTAAGGAACTTAATGGTCACCGTATCGCCATTATTGGCCAAGCATTCCCTTACACGCCTGTAGCTAATCCAAAGCGCTTTATTCCTGACTGGACCTTTGGTATTCAAAATCAAGACTTACAAGAGCTTGTAAATGCCATTAAAGATGAAGAAAGACCTGATGCTATTATTGTTCTTTCTCATAACGGCATGGATGTTGACTTAAAGCTGGCTGCAGTTGTCACCGGTATCGACTTTATCCTTGGCGGGCACACACATGACGGTGTTCCAATTCCAGTCGTTGTTAAAAACAGTGGTGGTCAAACTGTCGTAACCAATGCCGGTTCAAACGGAAAATTTGTTGGCGTATTGGATTTAAACTTAGACAACGGTCAGTTAAAGGGTTACGAGTATAAACTATTGCCCGTATTCTCTAACTTCATTGAACATGATGCTGAAATGACCGCCTTAATTGCTGAAATTCGTAAGCCTCACTTAGATACCCTAACTGAAGAACTCGCGGTTACGGAATCACTGCTCTATCGTCGCGGTAACTTCAATGGCACTTTTGATCAACTCATTTGTGATGCGCTACGTCATGAATTAAATGCAGAAATCTCTCTTTCTCCGGGTTTTAGATGGGGTACAACTGTTCTACCTGGGCAAGCAATTACCTTTGAACACGTCATGGATCAAACCTGCATTACCTACCCCGAAACTTACGCAAGAGACATGTTAGGTAATGAGATAAAAGCTATTTTAGAAGATGTCGCCGATAATCTCTTCCACCCAGATCCATTTTACCAACAAGGTGGTGACATGGTCCGAGTTGGCGGGATGAATTATATTTGTGACCCTACAGCTAGCTTCGGGAACCGTATCTCAAGGATGACATTAGATAATGGCAAAACTATAGATGCCAACAAGTATTATAAAGTTGCGGGCTGGGCAACCGTCGGCTCCAAAGCTCCAGGCAAACCAATTTGGGAGGTTGTTAGTAGCTACTTACGTAATCAAAAAGTCGTTAATATTACAAAAATTAACTCACCAGAGTTAAGAAACGTTAAAAACAACCCTGGTATTGTTCTCTAACTAAATAATTCGTTTTAAAAGAGTTTTGCCACGCAATTCAATTTAGTCTGTGTCCGATAATCATTCACCCTCAAAACTTGAGCTAATCTCGCTATTTCATGAATAATATTTTTTCAATATTATTCCACTTTCTAATATCCTTCTTACCTTCTGCATATAACAATAAAGTACAGAAGTTTGCTTTATTACTCTATGCTTAAAATCGCTATTGGTGCTATCATTCTTCCACATAATAGTGGCAACCTAAGCGTATATTATTTATATTTTAACATAGGGCCTCGGTAGCTCAGCTGGATAGAGCGCACCCCTCCTAAGGGTGAAGTCGCAGGTTCGAATCCTGCTCGGGGCGCCATTTAATATTTTTTTTAGTGAAGATTAAATTTATTACTTAAATCATTGAAAAACTTAATAAAATGCTGATATTATTCGAGCATAAATAAACTAAAAACCTAGTTATGGAAGATATGGATGAACAATCTACACCAGTTATTTAAGAACTCTTCTGCCCTAAACGGTGCTAATGCAAATTTTGTTGAAGATATGTACGAACAATATCTCAACGATCCCGAATCCGTGGATGAGCAGTGGCGTCAAAAATTCAACACAATTAGAAATGATTCGGACTCCATTGATATACCCCACTCTCCAATAAAAAAACATTTTGCCGACCTTGCAAAAGCACCAACAGGCGTTAGAGTTTTACAGGGTGGGCTTTCTGATGACCAACTAGCTAAACAAGCCGCTGTTTCTAGGTTAATGAATGCCTATAGAATCAACGGTCATAAACAAGCGAATACTGATCCTTTAAGTGACACAAATTCAACATTAACTGCTGAGCTTGATCTGGCTTTTCACGGTTTGAGCGAGCTTGATTTAAATACTCAGTTTGACACCGGCACACTGCACAACACACCTGAACAGTTAGCGCTCAAAGACATCTTGCCAATTTTGCGAGAAACCTACTGTAGCAGTATCGGTGTTGAGTATATGCATATCAGCGACACTGAAATGCGTTCTTGGGTTAGGCGACGTATGGAAGGCCCTCGTGGACACTTAAACCTCGATTCTAGCCAAAAAGAATGGCTTTTAAAACTTTTAACCGCCGCTGAAGGCATTGAAAACCACCTGCACCGAACATACGTTGGACAAAAACGCTTTTCGCTTGAAGGCGGTGAAAGTTTAATTCCTATGTTGGATGAGATGCTGCAACGTTGCGGAGAGCACGGCGTTAAAGAAGCGGTTATTGGCATGGCCCATCGAGGTCGCTTAAATGTTTTAGTTAATATTTTTGGCAAAAACCCCGCTATTCTTTTTGAAGAATTTGAGGGTAAACGTTCAGCCTCTCCAGCCAAAGATGGCTCGGGTGATGTCAAATATCACATGGGTTTCTCATCTGATGTTGCTACACCAGGCGGTGACATGCATCTTGCGCTCGCTTTTAACCCATCTCATCTTGAGATTATCAACCCGGTAATAGAAGGCTCAGTTCGAGCTAGACAAGATAGACGTGGGGGAAATGCAGCTAATGAAGTTATCGCCATACAAATCCATGGTGATTCTGCATTTGCAGGCCAGGGTGTTGTCATGGAAACATTACAAATGTCTCGCACTAGAGGCTATGGAACTGGTGGCACCATCCATATTGTTATTAACAACCAAGTGGGCTTTACCACTAGCAACCCAGCGGATACTCGTTCAACGCTGTATTGTACAGACGTTGCAAAAATGCTTGAGACACCTATCTTACATATTAATGCAGACGACCCTGAGGCTATTCTCTTCGCCTCTCAACTAGCCGTTGATTTTCGTCATGAATTTAAACAAGACATCGTTCTTGATATGGTTTGTTATCGTCGTCGGGGCCATAACGAGGCAGATGAACCCGCTGTTACTCAGCCAATCATGTATAAAAAAATTCGTGCCTTGCCCACCACGCGAAAAATTTATGCCGAGCGCTTATTAAAAGAAGGCTCCATATCTGCTACTAAAGCCACTAGATTAGAAAGCAATTACAGGTCGTCTCTCGAAAAAGGCGAAATTGTATCCCGCCCCATTCTTGAGCATAAAGTTAATCCTTTCGTAGCAAAATGGGATGCTTTCCTAAGTAGTAAATGGGATGACCCCTGCGACACCACTATCTTGGCAAAAGAATTTCATAAGCTTTCAGAACTCATGCTTCAATTACCTCCAGAGTTTGCAGTTCAAGCTCGTGTTGAAAAAGTGTTGGAGAGCAGAAAAAAAATGTCTGTTGGCGCGCAACCTATCGATTGGGGCTACGCTGAAAACATGGCCTATGCGACATTATTGGCTGTCAATAGAAATATACGCATCACAGGGCAAGATGTTGGTCGAGGTACATTCTTTCATCGTCACGCTGTTCTTCACAACACGCAAAACGGTGAAACGTACATTCCATTAAGACACCTTCTGCTCGAACAGGGCACCTTTTCTTTGTATGACTCATTCCTTTCTGAAGAGGCTGTTTTAGGCTTTGAGTACGGCTATTCCACAACAGAACCAGACGACTTGGTTATATGGGAAGCACAATTTGGTGACTTCGCCAATGGCGCACAAGTACTCATGGACCAATTTATTAGTTCCGGCGAAACAAAATGGGGGCGTTTGTGCGGACTCGTTATGTTATTACCGCATGGGTATGAAGGCCAAGGCCCTGAGCATTCATCCGCTCGTTTAGAGCGTTATTTACAACTGTGTGCTGAGCACAATATGCAAGTTTGCGTACCATCGACTCCAGCACAAATTTTTCACTTATTACGCCGTCAATCACTAAGCAACTTTAAAAAGCCTTTAGTTGTTATGAGTCCGAAGAGCTTATTACGCCATAAATTGGCGACATCCACACTTGAAGAGCTAACTGAAGGTTCGTTCCGACTGTTAATACAAGAGGTAGATGACATTGACCCTAATAAGGTGACCCGCATTGTGGTCTGTTCTGGCAAAGTGTATTACGAATTACTTGAACAACGTCGAGCCAGTGGGCTCGAGAACGTAGTTATTTTTAGAGCCGAACAACTCTACCCATTCCCTATTGATGAACTACATGACTCGTTCACTCAATACCCAAATTTAAAACAACTGATTTGGTGCCAAGAAGAACCGATGAATCAAGGTGCTTGGTACCAAATTAGACACCGTTTCTTCGATTTACTAAGCCAAAAGTTAGAACTCTCGTACGCGGGCAGGCCCATGTCAGCATCACCTGCTGTCGGCCAATTTAGCTTACACGTAGAACAGCAACAAAAATTAATCCACACAGCACTTTATTAACGCATTGACTTTACATAGGAATAAACCATGAGCATCGAAGTCGTAGTACCCAGCCTTCCCGAATCTGTAGCCGACGCCACATTAGTCACCTGGCATAAAAAAATTGGTGACACCATTTTAAAAGATGAAAACCTTGTTGACCTTGAAACCGACAAAGTAGTGCTTGAGGTCCCTGCCTTAGCAGATGGAGTGTTAGCTGAAATCCTAGAGCCTGAAGGCTCTATTGTGTTGGGCGGTCAATTACTAGCTCGTATAGAACAAGGCGCTATATCAGCCACCCCTACTGAAGAAAAGAAAGCCGCACCTGAAGCTAGTTCAGCAAGCCTACCAGCCGAAAAGAACTCGGGTTCTACGGAAGCGTTAAGCCCCGCTGTTAGAAAGTTAGTCGCTGAACATGGCCTAGAGACCAGTGAAATTGCTGCTACAGGCAAGGGCGGCAGAATAACAAAAACCGACGTTTTAACTTACCTTAAGTTTCAATCTAGTAATGGTGCTACAGCAGCAAACACTACTACAGCAACAAGTTCTGTGCCGGCTAAAGCTGGCAAAGCATCACCTTTGCCCATATTGCCATCTAGTGATAGGGCTGAGCAACGCGTCCCTATGACCCGGTTGCGAGCAAAGGTGGCTGAAAGGTTACTTCAAGCACAGCAAAATACAGCCATGTTAACCACCTTTAACGAGGTTAACATGCAGCCCATTATGGACATCCGTAATAAATACAAAGAAAGATTCAACAAAGTTCATGACGCCAAATTGGGCTTTATGTCTTTCTTTGTTAAAGCCGCAGTTGAATCATTAAAGCTATTCCCATCTGTTAACGCATCCGTTGATGAGCAAGATATTATTTATCATGGATATTACGACATTGGTATTGCTGTTTCCTCTCCACGTGGCCTTGTTGTCCCCGTTTTAAGGGACGCTGATCTTAAAAACTTTGCGGCTATTGAAAATGGTATTGCAGGCTTTGGAGCAAAAGCACGTGATGGAAAACTAGGCCTTGACGATTTAACGGGTGGCACATTTACCATTACTAATGGCGGTATCTTTGGTTCTATGATGTCGACACCTATATTAAACCCCCCTCAGAGTGCTATTTTAGGTATGCACGCAATCAATCAACGCGTGATGGTTGAGAATGGTGAAATGATTATTCGTCCCATGATGTACCTTGCCCTATCTTATGATCATCGCATCATTGATGGCAAAGAAGCCGTTTCTTTCTTGGTCACTATAAAAGATTTCCTAGAAGACCCGGCAAGACTATTATTAAACGTATAAAAGGCTATTCGGAGCAGTTATGAGTTCAGAGAATCATTTTGAAGTGGTTGTTATTGGTGGCGGACCTGGTGGTTATGTCGCCGCGATTCGATGCGCGCAATTGGGGCTAAAAACAGCTTGTGTAGATGACTTCACAGGTAAAGACAATAAAGCATCATTAGGCGGCACCTGTCTTAATGTTGGCTGCATCCCCTCTAAAGCACTACTAGAATCATCGCACCATTACGAAAAACTTAGTCACGGCCTTGAAGAGCAAGGTATTAAGGTGTCTGGCGTGGAAATAGACGTACCCGCCATGATTAAGAATAAAGATAACATCGTTAGCCGTTTAACCGGTGGCATTAGTGGTTTATTTAAAGCCAACAACGTTACTAGTTTTCATGGTAGAGGCAAGTTGTTAGCCAACAAACAAGTTCAAATCACTGCAAACAAAAATGAAACTTCCATCATCTCTGCAGACAGCATCATCTTAGCAACCGGCTCTCGCCCTATCGACATCCCTACAGCTAAGATCAATAACAAAAACATTGTTGACTCTACTGGTGCATTAGATTTTGACGGCACACCAAAAAAGTTAGGTGTAATCGGCGCAGGTGTAATCGGGCTCGAATTGGGTAGCGTTTGGAGTCGCCTAGGTTCAGACGTTGTATTGTTAGAAGCACAAAATGAATTTTTACCTGCTGCCGATAAAAAAATTGCAGCTGAAGCTAAACGACAATTTAAAAAACAAGGGCTTGATATCAAAATGAGTGCTCGCGTCACTAAAGCCGTGTCTAAAGGCAAAAAAGTGTTATTGAATTACGACGATTCCTCAGGACAACACAGCATTGAATTGGATAAGTTAATTGTCTCAGTAGGCCGCCGCCCTAATACCGACAACTTATTTGCACCTGAAGCACCTATTGAGTTGGATGAGCGAGGTTTTGTAGAAGTTGATGAAATTTGGCAAACAAACATACCTAGTATTTATGCTATTGGTGATTTAATTCGCGGACCAATGCTTGCGCATAAAGCATCAGAAGAAGGCGTAGCGGTCGCAGAAGTTATTTATGGTGAAGAACCCGAACTAAACTACGATGTTATTCCAAGCGTTATCTACACTAGCCCTGAAATTGCATGGGTAGGTCAAACTGAACAGCACCTAAAATCAGCCGGTAGAAAAATTAAAATTGGCACGTTTCCTTTTGCTGCCAGTGGACGTGCGCAAGCACTTGGCGATACCACAGGCATGGTTAAAATGATTTCTTGCGCAGAAAGCGATCAAATCCTTGGTGTTCATATCATTGGGCCACAGGCCTCAGAGCTAATAGCTGAAGCCGTGCTGGCAATGGAATACTCTGCTAGCACAGAAGATTTAGCATTAACTATACATGCTCACCCAACGCTGTCAGAAGCGCTGCATGAAGCAGCATTGGCGGTTAATAACAGAGCGCTACATATCCCTAATAAATAGTCCTTTTTACACCAGGCCACTCTGGTTTGGAAAAGACTAGCTGAAATATTAGATTTACAGCTGTCTTACTTAACGCCTTTGATTTTTAATATTTTTATTTTTTGCCAAGTAAAGCTTTACAAAAGAGATTATTTGGATTATTTTCCACTTAAGCATAATACTTTATTTAGGTTAATTATATAACTTATTGATTATTAAGTATTTACCATAATAAAAAATAATAAATTGGGGTGGCGAATGCCTTTAAGCTTTGCAAATACTATTCAACAAAGTGAAATTGCTGCTTGTGATCTATTGATTGAATACCTAGAAAAGATAGGTGTTGAGTTCGTATTTGGCATTCCCGGGGGCGCCATTGAGCCCCTCTACAATGCTTTAGCTAAAAGCGAAGCACGCGGTGGCATAAGGGCAATAACTGCAAGACATGAAACAGGGGCTGTTTTCATGGCCGATGCATATGCAAGAAATACTGGCAAACTGGGAGTCTGTTGCTCTACGACTGGCCCCGGTGCTACAAATATGATTACCGGCGTTGCGTCCTCATATGAAAACAACACGCCTTTGTTAATAATTACACCGCAAGCTTCCCAAGATAAAGTCGGCAAAAAGGCCTTACAAGAATCAGGTGATACCGGAGTAAATATTGCTGGCATGTTTCAATTTTTTACTCGTTACAACAGTTACGTTACTCATATTGACCAATTTGAACACAAGCTCGTGTCAGCCATTATGTCAGCATTTAGCTCGCCCAGCGGCCCAAC
>NVUJ01000009.1 GCA_002733135.1 Cycloclasticus sp.
TTCGCTAACAGCGCCAAGCGTGTCGGTTTCAGACAGCCCACCCAGCGTGATTGTTTTAGTGCTAGATAAACCAGCTAGTGCATCAATCTCAACCAGCGTTCCGAGCAGTTGCGTGTTCAGTTCTGTGATGCTTCCAGGCGTATCAACTTCAGACAGCCCACCCAGCGTGATTGTTTTAGTGCTAGCTAAACCAGCCAGTGCATCAATCTCAACAACTGTTCCGAGCAGTTGCGTATTTAATTCACTAACTGCGCCCAGTGTGTCTGTTTCGCTGATGGCGCCAAGCGTATAAACGGCCCCCGTTACGCCGGCATAAGCTAACTCGCCATATTGCAATTCGCCATAGGTCGGCGTAGCCATGCTGTCTACCTAAACTCTCTTTTGCCAATAGCCGAGACCGCTTTGGCTAGAGTGATTAATAAGTCTTTAGCGGAGGCTAAGTCAGTAACGTTCTTTGAGATGTAATTTTCAATCTTAATAGGTGTAGCTAGTATTAATGCTTTAACTGCGTTATCTGCTTTGATAGCCTCTTTATCTTGCCTGTCCGCTTCATCTAATGCGCGTCTGTCAATATCAGATTGCTGTAGCGCGATAATGTCCCAAGTTTCTGACCATATATCACCTGTTTTGGTTGGCGTGCCTCGCTCAAGCTTATGGGTTAAATTGTTATAAGCCGGCTGTGGTACTGGTTGAACTTTATAAACACCATATTGGTTTATTTGAATGTCAGGATAGCCCTCTCTGAATGACACATTAGCGTTATCAGTTTTAAATTGCTTTATTGAGTACGGTTCTGGTATGCCGTTATTATCTTTTATTATCATGTTTTATGCCGCGTTGATTGCGAATACTGCTAACGCACTAGATTTAAAGTCTGATGACTTTGTTGATTTCATTGTCCAAGTATAAACCTCACTAGCGCTAGCACACTCATCCTCATGTGCTGTTGTGATTGACGCTTTGTTATTAGTTCCTATGTCCTGATCCTCTGTCATCTGTGAAGGAGGGTCGAAGTTCTGTGTGGTGTCAATGTCATTACCAGAAGCCGCCGCCACACAAGAAATCACAAATTTATTGATTGAGTTAGACAGTGTAATGTCTACCGTATCATTTATAAATAAATTGAAGGCGCCAAAAGAAACCTCGTTTTCATGCGGAGTAGTCTGGTCAACAAAACTTAAAGAGTAGACAGCGACTGTAGTGTGCGAAGGGTTTGAACTCCAAGTGAACGTAAGCGTTTTTGTTCCCGTTGAAGTTGGTAATTCTGAGGCTATCCAAACCCAAGTTGACACTACCGCTGAGTTAGTGCCTGTACCTTGCGCTTTTTCAATTATTTTAGTTCCTGATACTCCATTAAACGTTACGTTTGTTACTGAATCACCGCCGTTGGTTCTGCTGCCCATGCACACAACAAAAGCCTGACTGTCACCAGTGTAAGTAAACGACACGCTACCTGTTTCCGCACTACCCCAAGCGTACTCGGCAGTCGCATCTACCCTTACGGGTATAGCATTAATAGCATTAAGACTTCTAATTTTCCTAGAAGCAAACATTAAGCATTGCCTGACTGTAAGCCATACAACACTGAATTTATCTGGAATAACTCAATAACCGCATATCCAGTGGTTGGTAGCGTTGGTGCCGAACCGCCCACCCAAGTCGTTGTAGGCCAAGTAACGGTATAAGCCGTGCCATCATCTATTAACAAAGTAACCGCTTGTCCATCAGCTAAAGATTCTGTAAACGTTGTATTAGCTGACAATGTTTTATACTGAAGTGTGCCGTTCGCAGGGTCAATTACTGTACCTGTTAATGAATACTGTGTTTCACTAACTTCTTTGAATGTCTGTTCACCAGTCCAGCTACTAGCATCTGCGAGTTTTCCGTATGCGCTTAAATCGTTTAACAAATCATTTAACGCACTAGCAGTTGGCGCGATAGATACCGTACTCGTACCAGCAAGTGTGATTCTAGCGGGGCTACTATCATCGTACACTCCTGAAACCACCGTTACCAATGGCGTATCTCTGTCTAAGGTATTACCCGTTTGCAACGAGCCTATGCCTACTTCCGTATCATCACCCGTACGGATAACATAATAAACATTTGTACCAACAACACCGACGTCTGCAAAACGCCCATAATTGGCCTCTGCTGTTAGCGTTATCGTTAAACCTGAACCAGTTGTTGATGTTGTTTCCCGAATTAAATCCGCAACAATCGCATCCATAGCGGGGATTAACTCGCGCTAAATGCGTTAGCAGGGAAGCTAATAGTAATGTTCGATCCATCCGTCACGCCCGTGTAATCGTATGCGCCACAAACAATAATGTTTGCATCCGTGCCAGCGGCGGTGTCGCTGTCATAGCACAGCAACGCTTTGACCATTGTGTTATTAGTCGCGCCGCCAGCCGATGTATACGTAATGTCTGGGAACGTTACGTCATATTTATCGCCCGTGTCATCCGGCGCGGGCAGTGCTGCTAACTCTGCGTCTGTAAGCACTTTTCTCGCGTAGTTTGTAAAATCCGCTTCCGTGTTACCTGCTGCGCCTATTAGCGCACCCAAATCGTCGTAATCTTTGAGAACCGCGTCTGTTTCGCCCACTTTGAGCAAAACAACAATAAACGCTGAGTTAGCTGGGTCGTTGTTCTCGACGCGGTTATAGAGTTCAACCACTCTACCTTTTGCAATGTTCATTAATATGTCAGGCATTGTTTTTCCTTTGTTAAATTAAAAATGTTGTGCGGTTACATAAAGCCAGCCACCGCAGCGCGGCTGTAAATTGCATTACTGAACAACTAGTGGAATTCGCTTTAACGCCTCGTTTATAACGGCGTTAGAATCCATGGTCGCGGCTCCCGCTGTGAGTTGGCAATCTTTGTCTATTTGAATTTGCGCGTCTTCAACAGAGCGCATTGAGTAAATGTTTACTTCGCAGTTATCGCCCTTGTATGTGTAGCTTGCACAACTTGTTAGCAATAAAACGGTGATGATTAGCGCTGCCTTCATTGTTTAATACCTGCACTAAAATTGCGCCTATCGCCCTTGACTGGCATCAAAACAAACTCGTACAACAGGACAAAAAACAGCGCGATTAGCGTCATTCCCAGCGACCACGCGCTGATTGAAAGAAACGTATCAACACTATGCGCAGCAATCATCCAGCCGCTCAATAACGCAATAAAAACCCACGCCATCATTAACGAAAAAGCTAGCCGCGAATGTCTTATCATCGTTTGCCTCTTGACAAAATGCCGGCAACAACCGACTTAAAACTAGCTTGCTCGACTGCTTCTGCAAAATTGTACGCGCCTATGCCAGCTAACGCGCTGATTAAGCCAGACCCATTGCCCCCAACACCCCATAGTTCAGCTATTGCGCCGCCGACTAATGCGCCGATCAGCGTAGCTATAAATAGAATCTTGAACGATGTAAACCACGTAAAGCCGGCTTTGCCGATATTGAACATGATTTTTATAAAGCCGCCCGCCGCTGCTAGTACGCCGTTTAACCCCATAAAGTCGACTACTGTTTTTAATCCGTTATCCATTTTTGTCCCCTGGCGAACGCGAACTTATCGCTCCCTCATCTTCTTCTATTGACCGCGGGCAGTGCTCTTTATCGAAAATAGATATAAGCAGGTTGAACAGGTATCGCTTCATTTTGCAGCCTTGTATGCTTTCATTATCTTTTCACCTGAACGACCCATTACATATCCACCAATTCCCACTTGAACAATGTCGAGTAGGTTGCTGATGGTTTCTTGCGTTAAGTTGTCCGGTGTGAAGCCCAGCCAGTGCGCGCCGACTAACCCCGCAAACCAAAGCATCAGCAAGGGCCGCCAGTTGCGCTGCAACCACGATTCGCCACTGGCTTCAGCAAGAATAATATCCACCGAGCCTTTCAGCTCTGCTTGCGCCATGGTGTTAAATGACTGAATGATGTCGTGCTTAAGCTGCATCGCTTGGTCTGCATCTGGCACGGCTTTATCAATGGCCTTGCCTATAAGCCCGGTAATGGCCGGGATAAGTGCTGCGATCACGCTATTTCCTTTTCTGGTGTCAATGGTTTTGTCATATTATCTACCGCTTAAAAACAAAAAAGCCCCCAGCTCTATTTCTAGAACTGGGGGCTTTTCGCTTAATGGTTCGCGTGATGCCTTTTTTGAATATGAGCTAACTATAACCCGAGATAGGGTCGCAAAAACACCCTAAATTGTGCTACGTTTTGTATTGCATAGGTAAATCTACCCACGTTTTACATCGCTTGCACTTCCCCTGAGCGGCGTGCGGTAGCAATCTAATAACGGTAACTTGTTTTATAACGAGGCCGTCAAATACAGTGTTTTCGCACTTTTGACAAGCCACTTCAGGGCGCGGCTGTTGAAGCTGGGCAACGTTAGTCATTGGATAACAAACCTTTTCGCTGGTAATTTTTCTTTAGTATATTCCACGGGGTTTTTATTTGATTTTCTTTTAACCAACCTTTCGACAAAGCATTTTGTTTGTTTCGACCGTTTAGCACATGCCGCTGAATAACAGCGGTTTGTTTTTCCAACCAATCAATCCGTGTTTCCTTACCCGCTTGGTCTTCGCTGCTAATCTGATCAATAAACACGGTTTCTTCATAACTCAGTGTATTGGGGTGCGCTGGCCATGGGCTTTTGCCTTTTGGATACACGCCAGCGCCAAGGCCGTAACGGTTTACTTTTGAATGCATATCGCAAATATCGGGCCGTGGATGGCTGGGGGATAATAAAAACCGCGTACCAACAACATCGGGGTGTGAAAAGGCGGTGTTTTGGTACGCGAGGCCATGGGCTCGGTTTATTTCTGTTCTGAATAATCTAAGGGCATTATCCATCGGCGACCCTGCGGCATTGATTAAGCCCTGTTTTATGTCGCTGATTATTTTATTGGCTTGCGCTGCATTGAGTTTATTCAACACGTCGCCTGGTACCGCCTCACCCCTCGCCAAAAACTCACGTGCAGCTTGGCTGGCTGAATGACCTTGTATTACCGCTTGCTCTATTGCTTCTTTCACCACGCGCCTAGCGTGTCTATCGTTTCGCCAAATTCTATCGCTTAACTGCAAGCCATCTTCAGCAATAAAACTACGCGCTGCACGAACGGCGTCTTGCGCCAAATTAGTAAGCGAAGCCGATAGCGCGGCAGACTCCGCAATAAACGGTTGAGTACCCACAGTAGCACCTGCATTAAGCCCGTTGGATAACACCCCATCGCGCAAATCTTCCAGCTTTTTTAAGCCGCCATTCGCCTGCTGTAGTAACCGCTGCAATACCTCAAGCCGCACGTTACCATCCGCCGCCGCAAACGCCTCAACATCACGCGACAATCTAGCAACAGCGCCCCGGTAAATGCGCTTCAACTCACGCCGAGCTTCGGCATCCACCACGTCCATATCGCGCCGAGCACGAGCCGACGCACGACGAATGGACGACTGTTTAGCCAACCGATTTGAGTCTTCTGCAAGCGCTGTGTTATTCATATTATCCTATTGTTATAACCGCCGCATGAACCGGACGCTAAAAGCGTGCGCCGGTTATGCGAGTGTTAGCTTTAAAAAATATGGGTATCTAGCTCTTAATGGAAACCCATGAATCCTCAAATCCAATTTGATCCATAGTCTGTTCAAAGTCCAGAATAGGTGGTCGTTTTATTTGAAATCGTGTTGATGAGGCAGGCACGGTATATTTAACGGTAAACTGTGAACCATGTGGTTGCCAAGTAAATTTATGCTTCCCTGTAGTCCTACTAAACCCTTCAAAATTCCCACGTTTATTTATTTTCCATTCAAATTCATTAGCAATATATTTTGGCGTTTCTTCTTCAAAAAGTGTGAACTCTAATGAATTCACGTTCCTAATTAATATTGCGGTTCGTAAAAAATCAAATTGGTCTAATGCTATATTTACCCTTTCATTCCAAATGTTAATAACTGCTTTGCCAGTTTCTTGAATATCATCATGTGGGTTTTGAATGCCATAAGAATAATCAGGTGAATTTCTACCCGAAATCACTCTAATTTCTTTACAATTATGTGGTTTATTATGCTGAACACTTTTAACAGACCACGACTGCCCATCAAGAACAACATCGGCAAGCCCTACGGGGCTTGATAGGTGAACACCATCTATAGATTTAGCAAAAATATCACCCCAGTCCTCTCCACTAATATTAGCTTTGCCTACGGCAAAATTATATATAAGCCAACGACTGATCTCGTAAATTACTTTCTGAGGAAAGTCCCCTATGGGGTATAACTCTATATTCTTTCTGTTTTTTCTGTCTCTCAGCTTCGGTGTACGCATCAACAACCTCTTTAATTACCGCTTTAATCATAGGCACGGGGACTGCATTTCCTGCCTGTTTTCTAGTCTGCGAATCGGAGCAAACTATTTTGAACCTATTTGGGAAACCTTGAAGTCTTAACATTTCTCTAGGTGTCAATCTTCTTTCACCATTCACAAGCAAGTAATTATATGAAGCTCCAGCCCTCAACGCGCAAGAATACGGATAACTTGAGACATTGCCACTTTTATTCTCATGCCAAATGCCAGGGCTATGGTCGCTAGTATGTTTCGCTTGCCTTTTATTATAAATTCTATCACTTGCATAATGCTTATCATCTACATCATGTTCAAGAATTTCTGAAAGAGGCTTATATTTTGGTTTTTTCTTAGGCCAAGAGAATTCAGTATCATGATTAAGAAAACCAATTATTAATATTCTTTCCCTTTTTTGTGGTAATCCATAATCAAGCGCATTAAGTATTTTCCAGTCAGTTTTGTAGCCTAAATCATTTAAAGTTTCTATTATTTTTGTCAGTGTTCTCTTATTGTCATGTGTGGCTAGTTGCTTTACATTCTCAAGAACTATCATTGGTGGCTTTTTTTGTTTAAGTATTTTGGCTATCTCAAAGAATAAAGTGCCCCTTATGTCGTCAAAACCGTTTTTGTTACCAATAATACTAAATGGCTGGCAAGGGAATCCAGCGCAAAGCAAGTCATGTTCGGGAATTTCGTTAATATCAACTCTTGTAATGTCTCCATGTGGCTTTATGCCATAATTTGCCTTATAAGCCTTAGAGGCCTCTAGGTCAATTTCGCTGGCAAATACACACTTCCCGCCAGATGTTTTTGCCGCTTGGTGAAAGCCACCAATCCCTGCAAACAGGTCAATAAATTTAATTTCTTTCATAATCAACAACCTATATAATTATCTGGTGCGTACATTCTCATAAATTGTAGCAAAAAAAGCTAACAAGTGCATCAACTCGGACAAATTAAAGCGTCGTTTCGCTATGCTACACTATGCTTTAATTTGCCGGTTATGCTGGGCGTTATATTGCTAACTCATTTAGCATTTCAACGGCTTTCGGCCCGATATTGTTTATTATTTTAGCGTCGTCCGCGTTGCTCATACTGACACCGGCGCCATCAATCATCATAAGTGGTATGTCGCTATTCGGATGCTCCACCGGTATTAACAATGCCTCTCTGACCAAATAATCAGTTACCGCTTTTTCACAACAATTCATATTTAATTCCTTCAATAGTTTCAGTATCGCAACATAACAAGCTCTATCAAGCCGACTCGCTGCGCTCTCGGCTTATTTCGTAAGGGTTATGTGCTATTCCCAGTCCTTGAGCATCTTTCCTTTTTTACCTTTCTTTTGTCGCTGCTCAAGCAGTGGTGCGCTAGGTTTACGGCTGGCTAACTTGTAATAAATGGTTTCAAAGCAAAAATCTTTTACGCTTGCTGTACCCCTATCGCTGTAGTCTATATGCCCTTTAGTACCTACGTTAACTAAGCTCATAACAAATCTCTCCGGTTGACAAATAACCGTTTTGGCATTTGTCGTTAAAAATTAGTTTATCGCAGCGGTTATTTGCCGCTGAGTTCTAAAGGGTTATGCTTCAGTATCAACATCAAAGCATAGCTTCATAAATCGACTTGCCGCATCGTTACCTATTTCTCGCGCTTCAAATGAGGTTAGCGGTAAATCGCTCTTATTGTCTTTAATAGCGTCATAACACATCATTGCTATATTGCAATGCCAAGAATGGGCGTAACCACCTTGCTCAGCTGCACCATCATCAATCATTGCCTGCTTTAATACTGCAAAGGCTTCTTGTACTTTATCTGTCATTTCAAAACTCCTACCAAAATGGCATAACAAGTAAATTAAGTCTGACCGCGCAAAGAGCCGCGCGTCAGCTTATTAAAAATCGTTATGTTGCCAGTACGCCAACTTCGCCCTTGTTATCACCGTCTAGATATTTATCAACAAGCCGCGTTTCCTCAGCTTCGCTTGGAACAATAGTGCCATTTCTATATTTTTCAGTGTCACTAAAATCAAACTCAAACTGAAGAAGTATTTTTGATATGGGTTTGCCCAACTCTATAATTTTCATTCTCTTTCCTCGTTTAATTCACACATAACATATCTTTCAAGTACGACGCACATAAAACGTGCGCGTCTTAACTTTTGCGTTATTCGTCATACACCCTTCTGCTAATCGTAATCATGTTCTTTATAAATTCGATAAATGCGAAAAGTGCAAATCCAAAAACCAGACTCATCCATCCCCACAAAAAACCTATTAACATTTCTACAGCAATTACGACTAGCCAAAATAAAATTACAACTATCGAGCTTGCCAGCCAATTTTTACTAAAGCGAATAACATCTCGCTCAACCTGATTCGTCTCTTCACTCGCTTTGCTCATTTCGTTCCTCTCATGTTAGCTCCAAAAGGTTAGGTTTCAAAACGTATCCGCGCTATTCGTGCCTTAAAATAACTACCGTGTTTATTAACCTCGCAATTTTTACAGCTACAAGTTTCGCTTTTTACTGAATAAGCCAAAACATGAAATCTTGCGCCATCACAAACAATATGTTTTTCCGTACCATCGGGGTTAAACTCGGGTAGGTAATTATGCAAATCTTGGATTGTTGTTAAAGCTTTATGTTGTATTACACCCATAAATCACCTTTGAAATAAAAATATAACCATTCGGAGCTACGCATACAGACAGACTTTGTAGTTGCTCACATTACCCGCTCACACTTGTCATACTTTCACCCTTTGGGCTATTGCCTGGTGTAATGCTGATTTTAGGCGGTCCTGTTTCTCCCTCCCCGTCTACAGTCGGGTAAGGGTCGTCGCTGTTTTCCTGGTCTTTTCTTGCAGCGAGTACGGCGCTGGCATCTAATCCAGCGGCTTTCCAAACCAGTTTAGGCGGCACACCAATGGCTTGGTGCTTCAACGCTAGGTCGGCTCGTTGGTTTGGCGTGTCTGTTCTGCGTTCTGCAAATTTTACGGTAAATTCTGCATCTTCTGGGTTGATGCCTTGCAGTAGTAGATCCAGCTTGAAGCCGTGCTCGTAGGCTTCGGCTTGGGTGTCTTGCATGGCGTCTATTTCTTCGTAGTAGTCTTTTTTCAGGTCTTCGAGTATGTCTCGGTTTATATCGCCCACGTATCCGAACAGGCCTTTTGGGGCGGGGCTTCCTGCAAAGAAGGTGTCTAGCAAATACGATACATCGGCTATTTGGTCCAGGTTGGCATCGCCCTGTATGGGGGTTACGCCGCCTTTTTTATTGGCAAAGTAGTCAGTGGTGATGTCTTGTTGGTCATTTTCTACGCTATCCTTGTAATCTTGCAGCTCATCGGCTGTTGCGCCCTCTAGCACGTGGGATGTTCTTAGCGGTGCGCGTTGTCTTCTGCGGATGACGAGGTCTTCTTCTGTCATGCGCAGTTGTTGCCATGTGCTGCGTGTTGCGTCTAAGTAGGGGCGGCCTAGCGACCCTTCGTCGTCGTAATTATCGGGTGTTAGGCGTACTAGGCTTAGTTGCCATTTGGCAAAGCTGGCGATTTCTTTGCCTGCTGTTATGTCTATTTGCGAGTAGGCTTTGTTTACATCGTCAAACGTGCCGTTTTCGCCTACATTTGGGCGTATTGTTTCGGTGGGCATACGGATAGCTTGAACAATGCGGTTTTGATTGTTGAGCACCCATTGAAGGGGTAGGTTGCCTTCCATCACCAGCCCACGAGCATCGGATTCTAGTTTTTGGATTTTATTGAGCTTTAGCCGCTTAACAAATTGCTTAAAAGCGCTGACAATGCGGTCATCTTCTACCTGCATTTCTAGCATGAGGCCGCCTTTTACGGCTGATCGCGCCATGCGGGTATGTATTTTTTTGACGCGGCCATCGACGGTATCCATGCGGCGTACGTCGAGTATGCGTTGATGTATTTCTGGGTCTACCCACATCATGCGGTATAGGTGGCGTATTTGATTCTCGGGCGTGGTGCGGTTGCCTTGCTCGGTTGTGGTCTTGTCTTTTTGGCCTGTTAGGTCGTCGGCTGTGCTGGCAACCGGTATGGGCTTGCGTCTAAAAATTCTGAGTAAATCCATTAAGCCGCTCCCATTAGTTGCTGGCGTGTTTTTGTGTTGGTTAGTACGGTGGTTTGTACGGCGCATGCGCCGCGTGTTGCTAGTGCCCATACGGCTGCCATGGCGGCATCGAACAAATCATCACCAATTTTTGTGTTGGCTTGTTTGTAGCTGGCGTAGGTTGTTTTGGTGGCAACCGGTACGATGTTGGCCAGTTGTCCGATGAAGGTTCTAAAATCTATTATTTCTGGGTCGGTCATGTTTTGATCGTCAAAATACGGGATGGCCGCTTGGCGGTTGTGAAATAGCGATTTGATTGATTGCGCCATCGAGTGTTTGGTCATGCCTTCAAAGCGAATGGGTGAAAACGGCCACTCTGGCCATGTGCTGGCGGTGCTGTCTCCATCGCCTATTGCGCGGCGGTCTATGTGGGTTAGCCCTTTGTCGTATAGGTCGTCATTGAGCGAGGTGAGCATGCCTACGCCGTACGCATCGCCCATTGCATAATCTGGGTTGAAGTATTCCCATAATCCCAGCAAGTCCTTTTTCACCATGTTGTCGTCTGCACCTGGGGTCCATGTTCGTACGTAGGGGAAGGTGGTGAAGTTGCCAATTTGCTCGGTTACAACCAGCGCGTGTTTTGAACTGGTTGGGTTTTCGCCGTGGCCACCTGCATCGTAACCGAAGCTGATGAGACCGCGTTTTTTGTAATGTTCACCGGGTAATGGGCTGGCTATTTGCAAGCTGGCCTCTAAACCCACCTGCATGGATCGCCTGATGTATTTTTCCCATATTAAATTTCGTGAGCTGATATTTTTGCACAGCATTTGGCGTATGTATTCGTCTGGCGCCAGCTGTTTTCGCATTTGCATCATGAAGTTTTCGTCGATGATGCCCATTTCCATACCCAGGTAGCAGTCGATAGTAGGTAGCACGTGATAGCCTTCGCTGCTTATCATGTCGCTTAGGGTGTCGGCGCCTTTGAACACGCCGGTTACGCGTATTTCAGGGTTATTTTTGCTATCTAGGTCTGCGCCTAACCGCCTGTTTGAACCCATCATCATTAGGAAGTTAGAGTACAAGCGGTCACGTGGCATGTCGTCAACTTCTTCCAGTGATGCGGCAGTTAAATCACCCCCATCCATTTGCGACATAATGCCATAGGCTCTCGTCTTGGAGCGGTTGGCGAATTCGTAGTATGTATCAGCCAGTTGTTTGCGGCCAGATTTTACCGCTATCCATGCATCAAGTATGGGAGAGCGCCTAATCGCATCAAGATGGTAACCTAAATTCACCAATGCTTGAGCTTCACGCGGAGCAACTATTCCCAGCTCTTGATCGGGCTGGGTGGCGTTTTGCTTGTTCTGGTAAAGCTCTTTGATTGCGGTTTTTCCAGTTCGTCGGCAGGAGAAGTCAATCGTATTCGGGTTCTGGTCCATCTCAATGCATTTCAAAATTTGCATTGGGTCTAGCTCAACGTTGTGGATGTGTTTGTGCCATAGCGAATGATCGTTTTTATACCGCATTACCTCAATTTCTGCACGATTGCGTAGTTTTATGCGTTTGGCGCTGCTGATACGTTCAGCCATTATTGCGACCCGTGCTCGATGAGGATGGGGTCGCTGTCTGATCGCTTCTTGCTGTTTTCAATCATGGCTTTTAGGCCTTCTAGCGCATCGGCTTGGCGGCGCTGATAGCCTAGTAGCTCATCGCCTTTTTGCTCTGCACCACTGAGCTTGCCTTGCAGCTCTTCTTCATCTTCGCGTAGCTTGGGCGTCATACCTTGGTCTGCCATGGTGAGGCTGTTTTTTGACACGAAGTCCATGAGGGTTTTTAGCAAAGGGTGGGCTGAATAGTCCATGGACAAATGCACTTCGCCATCGCCGTCAAGGTACGTCTCGGGAATAAACTTACCGGCCTTTTGGTCGTAGGTGCCGCGAGGGTTTTTTAATTCCACTCCCGTGTTGACCAGCGACAGCATCACGTTATCCATGATCGACTGGATGCGAGATTGATTGTTGGCCTGAATGTCGCGAAGCTGGTCGGGGTTGTTCTCAGAAAACGCAATTTGGTAACGCATGGCCCGGTCGGCCTCTTTCGCGCAAATTATGTTTTCACGGCATACATCGTGAGCAATTTGACAACCTTTGCATTGCAGGTATTGCCCAGGGCGTGCAGGGAAGAACTCAAGGGTTTGTGCATACATGCCGTGCTTCAAGCCGTTAAATCGCACTCGCTTGCGCTGTTCAGCCGTTGGGTAGCCCTCAAGGTTCTTTTTCGAGTTAGCCTTACCTTCCTCGGTTTTTGGCCCCGTGTGTTTGCCGTAACTCGACATCAACGCTATTTCCCATACCTGCTGCTTGCACTCTTTGCCGCAACGCGGGCAATCAGCAAAATAAGCCCACGGGTGCGTTGTTTTTTCTGGCACATCTTCAATTCTGGACGGATCAGCAACAAAACCCGGCTCACTCACCCCGTTTTTTTTGCACGGGCGACAAATAAAACTCACCTCATCGAGGGGGTTTGTTGGGTCGCATTGTCGAGATTTATTCAACATTGCGAGAATCTATCACCAAAGTCCGGTGCAAAAACACCCTAAATTCTGCTACGTTTTGCATATTCATCTCATTTTTTCAAAGCAACAATGCGTTTAATATGTGAAACACTCACTCTCTCACCTAAATCTACTTTTATTTGATCCTGGATGTCAGAATAACTAAAACCAGATGACCGCAAAGAAATTATTACACGGTTGCGCTGGTACTTTATCCACCCAGCAAACCTCGGCACGTAAATACTGCACTTGCTAGATCGCGTATCGTCATGGTCACTTAGCTTCTGCCAAACGACGATAAACGAATCGAAGCCGATGGATTCCGCAATATCAACCCAGTGACGAGATAAACCCATTTCTCTTAATTCCGAAATCCTAGGGTCATCAAAAAAACTTTTTTTCAAATAACCAGAATTAGTGCAGTTATCTAAGTACCCTGCTACCCCCACAGGTGTTTTTGTTTCTTTATGCCGACCCCCCACCCCTACCTTGATCATCCCTTAACCTCAATTCCATCACGTGAGTTGCGGTTTGCAATATGTACACAGTCGCGGCAACCCTTGGTAACACTGAAACTACGTATCATCCAGTTGCGCTTTATCAAATAACGCGCAATTGAGTTCCAAGCGTCATACATGCTTTTACTTAGACTTAGTCTAAATTTGCCAATCACATACAAATATCTCAAAACATCGGCAATACAAGGGAAACAAACAATCAACTGGTTAAGCCTATAGCTGTTCCAAGTGTTTTTTAGGCGTAAAAAGAAGATGTTTAACAATCTCATTTATTCAACTCCCTCATAAGCTGGGTCACCGGTGTGTTTATTTTTCCAAGCGGGTTACCTTTTGCGCTCTCTGCCCTCAGTCTTCTTAACGCAGTGTGATTGTATATATCAACCGTGTCGGTTTTTACGTGGCCCAACAAAGCCTTCATGTGCAATATGTTTACATTTGCTTCAGCCAGCTCAGTGCCATACAAATGCCTAAGTGAATGTGCGTGGACAACTTTAGGATCTATACCCGCCCGTTTGCCATATTTCTTCAGCATGTCGTCAATTGTCTTGGTTGATAATCGTCGGGCTTCGCCATAATAATTATACGAAGGTACGTTGTAGTTCCTTGTGGAAACAAACAACACTTTGTCACCATCATCTAGGTCTCTAACCACCGGGGCTAATTCAGGATGCCCCATATATGCGCGAATTAATAATCTAACTTCATCTGGGGCGGGGACCATCCGTTGCTTCTTCCCTTTCTCTTCGACCTTGATAATCAACACCTCGCGGTTTAGTTCATCTTCTGTCCATATCAAACTTGATTCATTCAGGTTTGTAACACCACTCATCCTAAACCCACAACCGATAAAAGTAGCAATGATAGCCGCATCTCTTACCCCAATAAGTGTGGTTAAGTCTGGTTGCTGCAACAATCTCTCGGCATCCCTAAGTTGCATAATGTTTGGGAAATGAGATGGAACCTTTGGCGCAACGACGTGTTTAGCTGGATTATCCAAACGTATATTATTTCTCTGGGCCCAGGCGAAAAAACCTTTTACACATGAGATGACAGGCTTTCTGCCAGCGGGTCTTAAGCCCTGCATTATTAAATGCATACCAGTAAACTCATCAAGGCTAGCCTGGTCAGCCGTTTCGTGGTTTTGTTTTTTTGTTACCAGAAATTTTTTCAGCCGAGCAAGGTAGCCCTGGTATTTATGCACTGTATTGTCCGACCTGCCTAAATTACCACCTAAAAATTCGGCATACCTAGCTATCGCATTATCAAAATCATCGATCATCTAAGAGACCTCGATACTCGGTTGAGAAAAGCGCTCACATCTTCTTTTTTAACCGGCTCACCACAATTAGCAAACCTTGTTTTTCTTGGTGATTTAGGTAGCGCAACAAATAGTTTTTCGCCACGCGTAACCTGCAAACAGAACGCCTCATAATTTTTCTTGAACCTTGCAAACGTTAGCCGTTCTGGTGCCCGCCTAAGCTCAAACCGCCCGGTTGCATTAGCCGCCAAAAAAACAGCGGCGTGCGACCAGTTGTGCGTCGAACCAGCGCAAGCCGCCTCTTTGTACGCAGTGTCAACATCAGGTAAGCCAAATTCTTCTGGGGTCGGTGTGCACCATGAAACAAACTGACCAACGCTTGGCAAAAAAGCCGAGTTTAGGGTTCTAGCGTGTTTTAACCCTCGGTTAAGCTGAGCCGTTGAGTTGATGCCGTTTTCCAAAAAACTCAATGTCCACGCTCGTTTGGCTTCTTTAAGCTCTCCTAGTGTTTTAAGCGACTGCCGCCAAGCAGGAAAGGTCCGCCTTAGTTCAGCAAAGAGAGTATTCACAATTTTAACCGTATTTTTGGTTACTGTTTTTTTGTCGATTTCGTGATCATCTAAACCTAAACCCTTACCTACATCCATGCTGTTAATGTGCTTCAACATCTAAACCTCCAGGGCCATCAGCCCAACTCATGTCGTTATCTTCAGGTTTAAAATCACGCCCATCGGTTGTAACGTGGCCAGCTCTGCGGTTACTCCATGCTCTAGCTAATTTCCTCCAATCAACAATAGGCTCCCTGTCACCTCCTTTCCCAACATGCCAATCATTGTTGTTGTAATGGACAAAAAACCCCTCCAAATCCAAACTTAACTTTTTTTCAAATATCTCCACCTGAAGAAATGAAGGGGGGCTATTGGGGGGTTTATTATCTAGTTCTAGTTCTGGTTCTGGTTCTGGTATGGCATATGTTTCGGATTGCGAAATAGATGCGACCGCATCATTACTTTTGTTGATTTTATTAGGTTTTTTAATAGTTTCTTTAGCGACATCTAAAGGTTGTTTACCCCACCGTTGCTCCGCGTTTTGTTTATTTTTTTCCTTTTTTTGGCTAAAAAGTTCAACTTCTTCGAGTAAACGCGAATTAAATAAGGTTGAGTTCTTAACCAAAACAACCCCCAAATCATCTACTAAAACCCGTCTGATTTTTCTCCAAGTGGCTGGTTTGCAACGCAGTAAATTGCAGCACCAATTTTCTTTATCAGGAATAAATCCAGCTCTTTTCCACATAGCGGACAACAAGCGAATATAAGCCCCTTCACATTCCAAGCCCATATCAAAAATGCGTTCGCTATCCAACCAATCGGTTGGGTAAAAAAGAAAATAAGGTGCTTTTTTACTCATAAACCCACCCTATCCACATCGCCACCTTTGGTGCTTTTAAATACCACTCTTTATTGCTTTCTATCATCAACCAACCCCTAAAACGGCCTAAGCGTCACCACAGCAGTTAAACCCGCTGCCAGCAACCAATACGCCGCATCGTTATAATTACCCTTGTATGCAAACACAGCGCTAGCGCCAAGGCTCTCAACCAGCATCAACGCCGGTAAAAACACCTCAATCCTCATGTGATTCCTCAAGGTTCCTTTCCCATGTATCAACCAAATCCAGCCGAATACCACGGCTTTTAAGCTCACGCGCCATACAGCTTCCCGCCATTTCAGCTATATCTTTACGCCGCTGAGAAGCATCATCTTTTGAAAAATAGGACTCGGTTCGAATCCTAACTAGGGACTCGGTTCGATTCCCACTCACGACACACCCTCAAGCGACCGCTCAATATCTTCCCGATCAGGCAACGTATAAACCGTCGTAGACACCACACTGCTATGCCCAAGCACAGCACACACATGCCCACGCGGATCAGCCGCCTCGCTGCTCTTCATTAACCGCTTAGCCAACGTATGCCGCCACCAATGGGGCGATGCCACCACCCTAAGCCCAGCCACACGGCTCCAATGCTGCATACGCTGTTGAAAACTACGAACAGCCAGCCCGCCGTGATGCCTACTCAAAATAAAAGGAGAATCCGGTGCAGTAGGTGCGCCCATCTCCTTGCGAATCCTCAGCAACCGCTTAAGCGCCAGCGTAGCCGTTTTATTCAAATACACTTTATAGCCGCGCTCACCCTTCGCAATCTCATCGCGCAGTACCAAATAACCCGACGTACGCGCCAACAAAGCATCATCCAGCGTTAACAAAGCCAACGACCCAACCCTAATGCCCGTATGCCTAAGTAAAAGCATCCAAGCATGGTCACGCCTAGCCAGCACACTGCCAAACGACTTAACCGACTTAAACAACACACTCTCTTCCTTCTCACTTAAATAACGCTCAAACACCTGGCGTTGTCCGTATTTCTTCACTTTTTTATTCGTGTTCATAAAAACTCCTGGTTCCGATTATTGCGGTGTTAATTTGCCCGCAGCTTGCTCGTGCTTCATAAAGCAAATCCAGTGGGTGTTTGCGCGCTTACCTGATATGTGTCCGAACAATGGCTTCCTCTCGGTTAATGCCAGTATTTCGCCTGTTTTAATTTGTGTTTCGTTCCATTTGAAAATTAAAATTCCGTTGTTTTCCAAAACCCTGAAACACTCGGAAAAGCCTTTTCTTAAATCATTTTTCCAATTGTTTCCTAATGTTCCATATTTCTTGCCCATCCAGCTGTTTTTTCCAGCTACATTTAAGTGTGGTGGGTCAAACACGACTAATTTAAACGATCCATCATCAAACTGCATATTTGTATAGTCAGTTAATTCGTCGGGGTTAATATGCAACTCTCTACCATCACATAGAATGTGGCTTTCTTTGCGGATGTCTCCGAAAAACACATGAGGGTTTTTACTGTCAAACCAAAACATTTTGCTACCACAGCACGGGTCTAAAACTGTTTGTTGCATCATAAAATCTCCTAAACCCTAAAATCTTCAATCAATGCTTCAAGTTTTTGTTTAAAAGCACGGAGCCTTTTACCGTCCACCCAAAACAACCCATTAAGCTCAACCAGCGACTCAGTGCCGCCCTCCTCGTCATCGTACGTATGCGTTTCAAGCGTCAATTCATCACCAATGGGCCACATTTCATCCACTTTTTTCATGACGTAAGCCCCATAATCAAGCCATAGTCGTCACCCGATCTAAACGCCAGCATCTTCTTCTCAATATCTGCAAATACCTCTAAATTTGGCGCATCAATAATTAACCTTAAATAATTAGCATTAACTTTTACCCCCAGCACAACCGGAGCATCTCTCCAACCGTAAATCACCCCCTCCCCTCGGCATTTAAAACAATCCTCATCCGTACTTTGGCAATAATTAAAACCGTCACCACCGCAAGAATCGCACTCGCACTCGTAATTATTGAAACCATTATAAAAATAAACATCGCCCTCGCCTACGCATTCTTCGCAGTCCTTTTTTGATGATTTTCCCGCGCCGGCACAAATAAAACATTCAGTAGGGTCCGGTAAAGTTATTTTCGGCATGGGTCCAAATTGCTTACCGTCAAGGCCCGACAAAATAGACCTGATCCGTTTAGCCTGCTCATCTCCTGCCCCGTCGTATTGCTTGTTTAGCGCTGCAGACATTAAAATATGTCCATTCGATGCAATCGTTCTACCGTCAACAATAAAAGGCTTTCTTAGATCAGGCCTACGCTCGTCCGCGTCATAAAAATCTTCAATATTCATCATTACTCCTTTTTCAACTATCTAACGTCCAGTCATTGCCGTGCCGATACTTCCAAGCCCAATTTGCCGTCACATATCCAATAATTGACGGTTCATCTTCAGTTGGCGGTAAATCTCGCAACACAATCGCTTGGCATTCACAGCAAAAAAGACCGCCAGGCACTACCGAATTGGTATGAAACCCATCGTTATGCAGGCAACCACCAACAACTGGGTTAATCGGTTTTTTATATGCAAATAATTCCAGCTGCTGCATCAAAATTATTCAAAAATAAACAAATCAGAAAACCGCACCACCTCTTCCGCCTTCCAAAGCATCGCCCCGCCCCTGTCACTATCAAACGAACGGCGGCGGCCTTTTGGAAAATGCTCATGCTTGCGAAGCCTATCCACCGTATCGACAGAACAATTAAAATATTCAGCCAACTTCTCACGGCCCCACAAAACCTTATTAAAAGGAATAGGCGAACCCAGTGACGACACCACTCGCGTCAACTCATTAATCTGCTTCATTAACTGCGCAATCTCACTCATGCCCCGTCCCCCGTGTGCGGCTTAACAATAGGTTGGGCGCCCTTCTTAGCCGCATAATGCTCACTAATCCACACATCAACCAGCAACTTTTCAGGCCGTTCATTCTCACCAAACGTAATAGCCCTGGGGAAAAGCACCACGGGCACGCCAAAACTCACCAAATTAATGCCGGGGCCAACCCCCACTCGGCTAATCAATCGGCCATCAACCGTATAAACCACCAAAAAAACCGTCGTAACGCCATCGTTAACCTCATATTCAGGCATCAACACCACCCGTCCAGCCACACAAGCCGCATCCCCCATCCAAACAGACACCCGTTCGCGCTCGTCTTTATCCGGCGTAAAATCGTGATGAAGTATTTTTACCAAGCAACCCATCACAAATCCTCCTCAACCAAACCATCCAACCGCTCAATAAGCGCAAGCCCGGCTTGAACAGCCTCAAAAAATTCTTTGCGCACAGCATTAACGTGCTGCTTTGTCACAGCCCTCACCTCAAGCGTTCGGCAAATCTCGGCCGCCATATCGCCAATCTCCTTGTGATAACGCGCATAAGCATCCAGCAGTTCAACATCCGACGCTCCCGAATAATCACCCAGCGGAATGCACGCATGGCCAAGCGCCGCCGCTTCCGCATAAAGCACGTCATAACGTTTTCGTGTGTTTTGGATTAAAACGGCCTCTTTAACCGTCAAGTGATGGTTTTCCATCGAAAAACTGGCTTTATTACTCAACGTGCCAGCGTTCATATTAGTAAGCGACGCCAGCCTTGCAGCCGTCGTGCCTTCGTGAATCAAATCATAGATTGATTGATCGATAGGATCATGCATGTATAAACTCCATTTCTTTCAACATTGAAAAAACAGAGGTCACTGGTGCAAACTATCATTACAATAGCAAGCGAGGTGCAACTAAGGTGTATACTAAAACCAGTGCCTCAACCGGCCTGTGGGGTGCTAGTAACACCTTGCAGGCCATCCTTATAAAACTACGCCATACAAAAAAGCCCTATCCGTTTACAACGGATGGGGCTTTTTCTGTTACACCGTCGTTTGCCATAGAATCCCTTAACCTAACAATCATCTCAGAGTTCCGAGACCTGCAATTCTTTCTTGCCTCTATATCAAGCATCTCAAGCATATGTTTAGGCATTCTCAGCCCTGCGTTTTTATTAATTCTTTTGCCATTCATTCTGCGTTTCCTTTATATGTAACGTATGTACACTTTACATACGTTCCTTATTGAAGTCAACAGCATAAACCTAAGATAATGAAATAATGACAGGGATCAGATCGACAACATTTCAATTAAGACTCCGCGAACCCTTTAAAAAGGTGCTTGAAACCCTAGCGTGGAACAACAAGCACAGCATGGCCGCAGAGATCATCCAACGCATCACAGATCATAATCTATCCGATACAATTGAATTTGCCGTACCACCCGCAACGCTTATTCAAGGTGAAAAAATAATATTTGGCTTCAGAATGCCAAACACATTAAAAGAAGAAATAGCCGAATGCGCAAACACCAGGGGGACAGGCATGACCGCCGAAATACTCAGGCGCCTATTCCTAACCAACCCGCTGGTGGACTACAAAGTTATTGAGGCAAAAGAAAAAGCCGCCGCATTCACCTACCCCACTCAAAAGCTAGGCAGAGGCTTAGCCGTAAACGAAACACAAGGACTGTGGACGCAAACGGAGGGCGAGCGGATCATGCTAGAAAAATACCGCGCAATGTCCGACGTGCAGCGTACACAGATGCAAGCAATTAGCGATACGATTTATGAACCAAAAAAAATTGGAATGAAAAAATAAGGTATAAAATATAAGGAAGCACAAAAAAGGGATTTTTATGGAATATACGGCATGCCCATCTTGTGGGCACGAAAAAAAAGCAGGTGAATTTGGTGTGAAAGACGAGTGTAATAAATGCGGGGCGTCGTTAAATGATCAAATTTCATCCACTCCTAGATCAGACGAAGTTGACTTTAAAAAGTTGGCGGAAATAAGGCGAAAAACAAGGCAGGTTTACACCCCTAAATTTCAGCATGAAGCCGATGAAGAAAATCAGCATACGGCAATAAATCAACGTCTGGCTTTAATTGCTGCCTGCATGTTGCTGTTTGGCGTTTTTACACCACTATTAAGTGTGCCTTTATCCGGTGGAACAACCTTGCTTTCAAGCTCACCATTGGATGCTTGGGGGGTCTTAATTGTTGCCGCCATATCCGTTTTCTACACTACAAAAAGAAAGTATAAATTCCATTTTTATGCAGGTTTAGTTGTTTTAGCCGACTTGGTTTTCTCAATAATTCGAACGTACATGAAAATCAAAGATGCTAAAGAAACAATGATGAGTGATCTAGCAGGGAATCCGTTCAAAGGCGTCGCTGAAGCAGCGCTAAGCAATGTACAAATTCAGTGGGGTTGGGGTGTTCTCCTAGTTGGAGCCGCTTTACTCGTAGCCGCTGATTGCTACCGAGAAAAAGACTGAACAATAGAAATATTCACCACCCTAGACCAACGCAGCGACTGTATAAAAAAGGAATTTTTATGGAACATACGGCATGCCCATCTTGTGGCTATATAAAAAAGCCAGGCGAATTTGGTGCGGAAGGTGAATGTAGTAAATGCGGCGCATCATTACTGTTAAAAGCAAAAAAAACACCCGCCGATATTTTGCAAAAAAGAAAGGAATCAAACCGAAAAAGAGCCGCTTCCAAAACCGCTATAAGAGTTAATAACAAAGAAATAAAAACGATGTTTATTGCAGCCATCGCACTCGCAATACTCACTTTGGGCTTGTATTTATTTAACCCACCCCAAAAAACAATTATAGACGAACAAGCAAACACCCAGCAAGCCCAAGAAATAACCGCTTACATGAAAGAGCAGTTCGCCCAACCCGGCTACACCGCCAGCTGGTACAACGAAATAGACGATATACAAATAAATCAAACCAAAAAACAAAGAACAATAGAAATATTCACCACCCTGGACCAACGCAGCGACCCCACAGGCAACAATATATGTAACGCCGTCAGCAATTACTGGCAAAACCATAAAAACAGCTTCACCGGCCTTAGAGTAATTGGAATGGGTGGAAAAATAACAAATTATAGGTATTCGCTAGGTAGCCGTTGCAATTAAGCGTAAAATCAATGGTGATAAAAAGATTAAAAGCCTTATCAAAGAAAATAAACACGCTGTTTTTACGATGCGGCACACCTAGCTATTTGATTTAACAGTAAATGTTGTTACCGGCCCTCGGTACCAAACACTTAAACCTACAGATTTTTCTTGTGGGTTTTTTTTGTAATGGAGTATTCGCCAATATCAATGCTTGCAGGTGCGACAATTTGCCGAAGAGCAAGGCCTTAAAACTTCATTATAACTAAGGGATTATTACAATAACCCAATTAATTAAAATGTTAATAAATATGAATAATCAAAAAACACTCGTTTTTTCACTCATTCTTTGTAGCAACCTCGCCCTAGCTGATCACCCAACAGTGGCTTTTGGACTGGAATCGGCTGGTCCTATTAACACCATGTCGGGCACAACAGCCCCGGACGGTGTGTTTGCGTTTGGTTTAAGAACAGAGGTTTTAAATAACGAGCAATTTACAACGTCAGAACTTGAAGCCTATGGAGCTGATGGATTAGAAGGCATTCACAGTGTTGATGAGATTAGGAATACTTCTCTATCTGCAGCCTTTGGTGTAACAAAGGATTTAACGTTGAGTGCCCGCCTGCCATACATTGAGCGTAAAAATATTCGAGAAAGCGAAGAGCACGAGCCCGGTGAAGGTGAAGCGCATACACACGGTGACTCCTCGGGATTTGGTGACCTTTTATTGATGGGTAGTTATCGATTCTTTAATTCAAATGATACAGATGCCTCGATTTTAGTTGGCGTCAAAGCGCCTACAGGCGAAACACGTGAAAAAGATAATGACGGTGTTCGTTTTGAAGCTGAATTTCAACCAGGAACTGGTTCTTGGGATTATTTACTGGGTACCGCCATCAGCCATTCAAATGGCGCTATTGGTTATCACGCTAACATTTTATATAACAAAACAAGTGAAGGTGCTCAACATACCGAAGTCGGTGATGCTCTTTCTTATAATGCAGCTGTTACGTATAGACTTAGTAGCCATGACCACGCAAGCCACGGACATCACCATACAGACACATCAAACGAAATTAAATGGGATATTTCGCTTGAAGCCAATGGTGAAACGCGCCGTGAAAATAGAATTTACGGGCATTTAGAAGAAAACTCGGGTGGCACGACTGTTTACCTTTCACCCGGTATCAAAGTGTCAGCGGGCGGCTTTGGCGGCTTTATTTCTATCGGCGTTCCCATTATTGAAAATACAAAAGGCATACAAACTGACGTCAATACAAGAATTGTTGCTGGGCTTTCATTCGCCCTCTAACAGGTGTAAAGCGTGTGTTTATTTACTAAACACTATCTTATTGCATAGCTTAAAACATCGGCGTATATATAACGTTGTCTACATCGTCAAAAAACCGAGGATAAAACCATGTCTCAAATGCAATGGACAGAGCTACAAAACGCGCCAAGTACTGAATTATTCCCTGGAATACGTATACGAACACTGATGGAAGATGAACTGGGTGTTCGCGCAATGCTCGTAGAAATTGATCCCGGCGCCTGTTGGCAAGGTGGTGACGACGTTCATGAATCTAGTTCTGAAGAAGTTTATATAGTTTCTGGTGTTTTTAATGATGGTATTCGTGATTACCCTGCTGGCACCTACATTCACATGCCTAAAGGCTCAGCTCACGTACCTCAATCAAAAACTGGTTGTACCGTCTTTGTTTATTACCCAGACGGAAGGCCGCTTTAGAATAATAGCTTTTTTAAGGCTATAGCAATTAGATTCACTATGGAGACAAGTTGGCAATGGCCTAGTTAGATATGGCTATGTTGCTTGTGAGCTATAACACGTAGACATCATATCGCGTATTAACACTACCCACTGTATAACTCGGTTTGGTGTTATTGAGTGGCGAGGCTGATTTAGGTCGTTTTACGACTACTCTATGCTTCGCTACTTTTAATGCTGTTTCAAATAACTGGGCTTCTTCCCCAGAATGCCCCACTAGAGTTTGCAGAACGTGCATTTCTTTTTTAATTTTGGCTGATTTTTTTCTCTCTGGATACATAGGGTCTATATAGATAACATCTGGAGCCGAAGAATCAGACTTATTAATATTTTCTAAGAACTCAATTGAGTCATGGTTTTTAAGAGTCATACACTGAACAATAGATGCGGCCTCTTTGTCATTTTGTGCGCGGTATTTAGCATCTTCTAAGAGAGCATATAACGCTGGATGTTGTTCACAAAGGGTCACTTGTGAACCCAAACTGGCCAAAACGAAGCTGTCTTTGCCTAAGCCTGCCGTTGCATCGAAAATCGTCCACCCCGGGTGTTTATCTACACCACACGCTTTTGGCAAAGGCTGGTTTTTTCCACCACCATATAACCTACGGTGTTTTGCTTTACCCAAAGCGAAGTCGATTGAAATTGATAAAGGATCTTTGTTGGAATTAAGAACAAGCGTTAATGCTTTATTTTGATAGGCCAAATAAACAGATGACGTATCTATATTTACAAGATTAAGTTTAGATTGATCAATCAAACCAAGAATATTTTGGCATGGTTCGTCTATTGTATTTAAGACAATAGGGAAATGAGTAAAATTCAAACTAAGCCACGGTAACTAATGCAGAGTGTCTTATTCTAAAGAACTTAACAGAAAAGATAAAAAATTAATGACCTTTTTCTCTATCTGATAATTCCCAAATCCAAAAACCAATCGCAATTATTCCGACCAACGCGAAGGGCACTTGAAACAAACGCGCATAGGGGCTTTCTTCAACGAAAATTAGTTCTAGTGACCAGAAAATTAATACAACCATCACAACTTGAGCTGTGATTTTTTTCTTAACGACAACTATTAATTTTTCAGCTATTTGGTCCGCGCTTAACACAACAGCCCTCTCCTTAAAGTTATTATTAATAGCATAGACCATTATTTAAGATGACAGTTCGAATAATTACTTACTTAGGTAGGTAGTGCTAAACTTTAATGGATAGATGCTACCTGACTACGGTAGGTAAAAGTTTAAATCGACAATGGGGTGGATGAAGGGACTCGAACCCTCGACAACCTGAGTCACAGTCAGGGGCTCTACCAACTGAGCTACACCCACCATAGTCGTTTGTGTCGTACAGAGTGGCGCGCTTGGCAGGACTCGAACCTGCTACCCTCGGCTTAGAAGGCCGATGCTCTATCCAGATGAGCTACAAGCGCTTCATCAAAAAGCACACACGTATCAAACATTAATTAAAAGTGGTCGGGGTGGAGAGATTCGAACTCCCGACCCACTGCTCCCAAAGCAGTTGCGCTACCAGGCTGCGCTACACCCCGACTATAAGTGACTTTTGCTCCTGCGTCGTTCACTTACCTACATCCATGTAGGTAAAACCAATGCATAAATGATGCAATAACTCTGTAGGTGGGCGATAATACGGCACAGTGGAATTTTGGTCAACGCTTCTTTAAAAAAGAACCTCAAAAAAGTTAAAAAATACCCCTATGACATGTCAAAAAATTGATGGAAAAAAAATAGCTGAAGAACTGCGCGCTGCCATTAAAAAACGCACAGAAGCTAGAATTGCACGCGGTCAATCTAAACCAGGTTTAGCTGTCATATTAGTGGGCGAAAATCCTGCGTCTGAGGTATATGTTCGAAACAAATGCAACGCTTGCGATGAAGTTGGTTTTTATTCACTATCGAAGTCATTTCCCTATGGTGTGACTGAAGAAGAACTACTCACACTGATAGATGATCTAAATAAGAATTCAGCCATCAACGGCATTCTTGTGCAACTGCCATTACCTGACCATATCGATGAAGAAAAAATCATTGAAGCCATAGATCCTTTAAAAGATGTGGATGGGTTTCACCCGTACAATATTGGTCGTTTAGCCCTTCGCATGCCCGTTTTAAGGTCATGCACACCCAAAGGCATCATGACCTTACTAAAAAGCACTAATATTGCTCTAGAGGGAAAAGAAGCCGTTGTGATAGGCGTATCTAACATCGTAGGTCGGCCTGTCTCTTTAGAATTATTAATGGCTAAGTGTACCGTGACAACTTGCCATAGTCGGACTGTTGACGTGGAAGCTCATGTAAAACGTGCAGACATTGTTATCGCTGCTGTTGGTATACCTGGTTTTGTTAAAGGCAGCTGGATAAAACCTGGCGCTATTGTGATTGATGTTGGTATCAATCGTTTAGACACCGGAAAATTAGCGGGTGACGTTGATTACGAAGCCGCTTCTAAAAATGCTAGTTGGATAACACCCGTACCGGGTGGTGTTGGGCCCATGACCATTGCCTCATTACTTGAGAATACACTTCAAGCGGCTGAATTACAAAATCATTAATTTTTTTGTTTTTTGGTGTCGCCCGAAGTAGCCGTTGCTGTAATGCTTATAGTTGGAAACCTTAAATTTGCTGTGTTAGCTCTTCGCCAAGTGGTTTCTTGGCCTTTATCTTCAACAATAACGCCCTGTTCTTTTAGCTCATCACGAATTTGATCTGCTAGGCCCCAGTCTTTATTTGCCTTTGCGTCTAAGCGTTGGGATATTTTGGCCTTTATATCATCATGACTAATCGCTTCGTCTGACCCAGTTGTCGATTGTAGAAACTCATCAGGGTTTTGATATAACAAGCCAAGTGGTTCCGCCATCATCAGTAAATCGCTGGCCGTTTTAGCGGCTAATTCCGGGTTTGCAGTCTTTAATTTGTTAATATCATTAGCGCATTCAAACATCACTGATATGGCCTTAGCTGAATTGAAGTCATCATTCATAGCCGCTTCAAATTGTTCAACATAGTCAGACTTAACCTCATTCGCAATAGGTGTTACTCCGCGTAAGGCGGTATACAACCGTTCAAGTGCTGAACGAGATTCGTTTAGTTGCTCATCAGAATAATTCAGTGGACTGCGATAATGGCTAGATAACACAAAGAAACGAATTTCTTCACCACGGTATTTTTTTAGAACCTCACGAACCGTAAAAAAGTTGCCTAACGATTTGGACATCTTTTCATCATCAATGCGAACAAAACCGTTGTGCATCCACGTGTTCACATAATGCTCACCAGTAGCAGCTTCTGATTGCGCTATTTCATTTTCATGGTGCGGGAATTGTAAGTCCATCCCACCACCGTGAATGTCAAAGTGATTACCTAAACAACAGGTTGCCATGGCTGAACATTCAATGTGCCAACCCGGCCGGCCATTACCCCAATGTGAGTACCAAGATGGCTCGCCTGGTTTAGCAGACTTCCATAAGACAAAGTCAAACGGGTTACGCTTATTTTCGTCCACCTCTACACGTTCACCGGCGTTCATATCATCAAGCTTTCGTCCTGATAATTGGCCGTAGTTATCAAATGACTCAACCGCGTAATACACATCTCCATTTGTACCAACGTACGCATTTTCTTTCGCAATCAGTGTGTCAATCATATCAACGATACCGTTAATAGTATTAGTCGCCAACGGTTCTTCGTTTGGCTGTTGGACATTTAACGACGCTTCATCTTGATGCATTTCAGCAATAAAGCGTTTAGTCAGGACGGTGAAGTCTTCACCAGACTCGGCTGCTCGGGCAATAATTTTGTCGTCAATATCCGTAATATTGCGGACGTATTTAACCTCGTACCCCAAGTATTTAAAGTAACGGGCGACCACGTCAAAAACCACCATCACCCGAGCATGACCAATATGGCAATAATCGTAAACGGTCATACCGCAAACGTATAAACCCACTTTCCCTTCTTCGATTGGCACAAACTGTTGCTTTTCTCGATGAAGCGTATTGAAGATTTTAAGTTGACTCATAAGTTAGTACATGGATATTAAAATAAGAACGGCATCATAACCGAATAACCAAGGGCAATAAAGCTGAGCCAAACTGCTTTATAATTTATTCTAAAACAGATAATATGCTTGCTCTTTCAGCATTAGAGATAAATAAATGATTAATAAAACTCTTTTACTACGTACGGCTGCTTTTTTTGCAGTACTTCTTTCATCAACCTTACTTTACGCAACGGATACTTCAAACATGACCATTATTAAATTTACTACTAACCAAGGTGAAATCACTTTAGAGCTAGATGCTGAGAAAGCGCCTAAAACAGTCGCTAACTTCGTCGCTTATATTGAAGACGGTTTCTTTAGCGGCACTATTTTTCATCGCATCATTCCTAACTTTATGGCTCAAGGCGGCGGGTTCACATCTGAATTTCAACAAAAGCCAACGAAAGATCCCGTCGAAAACGAAGCGGACAATGGCCTAAAGAATGACCGTGGCACGATTGCAATGGCAAGAACAGGCGACCCGCATTCTGCTACAGGCCAATTCTTTATCAATCTTAAAGACAATGACTTTTTAAACCACAGCTCTAAAACACAACAAGGTTGGGGTTATGCTGTATTTGGTAAAGTGACTGATGGTATGGATACTATCGATAAGATGGCAGCTATCCCTACAGGATCTGGTGGCACGTTCCCTACCGATGTACCGCAAGAAGAAGTGATTATCGAAAAAGCGGAAGTCGTTAAATAAGTTGACTCAACACGTCCACTTTATTTCCGACTTACACCTAACGAAAGATAGGCCAGATATAACACAACGTTTTCTGGCCTATCTTACTTCGTTGGATACACACGTATCCGACGTGTATATTTTAGGTGATTTGTTTGACGTTTGGGTTGGTGACGATGACGTTACCGAGCCTAATGAGGCCGTCAAATCAGCCCTTAAAAACACCGTCTCTAAAGGCATCAATGTTTCATTTATTGCAGGCAATCGTGATTTCTTAATCGGTCAACAATTTTTCGCCGACACCGGCATCTTCTGTTTAGAAGACACCCATATTATTGATTTATTTGGCACCCCTACTCTGCTTATGCACGGTGATTTATTGTGTACAGATGACGTGGAGTACCAACAGTTCAGGCAATTAACCCATACAACGGCGTGGCAAGACGACATGTTATCCAAACCGTTAACCGAAAGATTGGCTATTGCTCAACACTACCGTAACGAAAGCGTCAAAAACAAGGCTGAAAAGTCGATGGATATTATGGATGTTTGTCAAGAAACCGTGGCGTCTAATATGCAACAATATAATGTTACACAACTCATTCATGGCCACACGCATAGACCGAATGTACATTCCTTTGACTTGGACGGTAAGCCCGCCACACGAATAGTGCTCGCCGAATGGGATAACGATGGCAGCGTGTTAGACTGGTGCGAAGAAGGTTACCAAATTACTCGACTACCTTGAAGACCGTTTATCTAGGCGTTCTAATTCAGCCAATTCATTTTCTGTAAAACCGGCTCTTATTCTTAAAGGGCGATTAAAAGGGCCTAATATTTGGCCTTTTAAATAATGCTCTATATTCTCAAAGAACACATTCTCTCTCTGCAAGCCATTTTCCGCACACACATAATCTAACCACTTGGTTCCGTATTCTACGTGCGTTACTTCATCTTCAAGAATAATCTCTAGAATTGCCGCAGATGCCGTGTCATTTTGTGCAGTCAACTTTTTTAACATGCCGGGTGTAACATCAAGCCCTCGTGCTTCAAGGTATCGTGGCACAAGAGACAAGCGCGCTAATAAATCATTTTCTGTCTTAACCGCCATGCTCCACAAACCGTCATGCGAAGGAATATCGCCATACGCGCAATCATAATTTTCTAAGCGACGGCAAAGCATTTCAAAGTGTTTACATTCATCATTAGCAACATACAGCCAATCGATATAAAACTGCTCTGGCAACCCTTTGAAGCGATACGCGATGTCAAGGGCTAGCTTGATTGCATTAAACTCAATATGAGCAATAGCATGGATAAAAGAGCGCTTACCCGCTTCTGAGCCTAAGCGCCTACGGGGCAGATCAAGAGGGTGAACGCATATAGGCTTGGCAGGAAAAGAGACCTTATCAATTGGCAAAATCGTTCTAAGTTCATTCTTAGCCATAAAGTTTGCGCATTCTACTGAATTAAAAGCCTCACGCGTTTTCTCCAATGTTTCTTCCACACATGTAGAAATCAGTGCTTTTTCAATTAACTCAAACAATTTTGATCCATTTACAAGTTTCTGTAAGTTAGATTTTATCGTATCTGTTGTATACTTTCCTCCTTGTTAAAAATAATAATGGAACCTAAGTAATGAGCGAATACGATTATGATTTGATAGTAATTGGCACTGGTCCCGGTGGTGAGGGTGCATCAATGAAGGCCTGCAAAGAAGGCAAAAAAGTCGCCATTATTGAAAAATATCAAGACGTAGGCGGTGGCTGTACCCATTGGGGAACCATTCCTTCTAAGGCATTACGTCAAGCCGTTCAGCGCGTCATACAGTTCAACCGTAACCGATGGTTTAAAGAAGCCTGTGGCGGCCCTATAAACCTAACCTTTCCGCAATTACTCAGTTCAGCGACCGAGGTTATCAGCAAACAGGTCAATATGCGCAGCAGCTTTTACGAAAGAAATAATACTGACTTAATTTTTGGTACTGCAACGTTTATTGACGATAATACGATGTCTATCAAGCCCCTTTCGGGTAAAAAGATCAAAAAAATTACCGCCGAAAAGTTTGTGCTAGCCCCTGGTTCACATCCCTATCGACCAGCTGATGTAGATTTCAACGCGCAGAATATTTTCGACAGCGATACTATCCTCAATTTAGATTTCACACCTCGTTCAATCACTATTTATGGCGCAGGCGTTATTGGCTCTGAATATGCCTCTATCTTCCAAGGTTTAGGCGTTAAGGTTAACCTGATTAATACCCAGCCTGCCCTTCTAGCCTTTTTAGATGAAGAAATCGTTCACGCACTCAGCCATGACATGCGTAAACAAGGTGTGGTTATTCGCTCCAACGAAGAGTATGAATCTATCACATCAGATGAAAAGAGCGTAACAACGAAACTTGTTTCAGGTAAAAAAATTAAAACTGATATTTTTTTATGGGCGAACGGTCGGACCGGTAATTTTGCAGATTTAGCACTGGATAAAGTGGGCATTAACCCTAATTCTCGCGGACAAATTAACGTCAATGAAAATTATCAGGTTGAAGGCAAGGAGCATATTTATGCCGTTGGTGATTTTATAGGCTACCCAAGTTTAGCCAGTGCAGCGTACGATCAAGGCCGTTTTGCCGCTACACACCTAATTGATGGTGCTTGTGATGCAACATTGGTTAAAGACATTCCTACCGGTATTTATACCAACCCAGAAATCAGCTCTGTGGGTTACACCGAAAAAGAACTCACTGAACAAAAAGTCCCTTATGAGACAGGATATTCGCGCTTTGATTCGCTTGCAAGAGCACAGATATCCGGTGAAACACAGGGCTTATTAAAAATAATCTTCCATTCAGAAACCTTACAAATTTTAGGCGTACACTGTTTTGGTGATCAGGCCGCGGAGATTATTCATATTGGCCAAGCTATTATGGTTCAACCAGGTGACGCCAACACTATGCTGTACTTCACGAATACAACGTTTAATTACCCAACAATGGCTGAAGCCTACCGAGTTGCCGCCTTAAATGGCTTGAATCGTTTAGAAAACCACTGATTGTTATATCAGAGTTAAGTTGATGTTCATATTGAGGGCCTATAATTTCTCAATCACTAATTGGAGAATAATATGAAAACATTAATCTTACTTATCAGCTTGAGCTTTTTCTTAACACCCGCTTTTGCACACGAAACGCAATTAGAAGGCATTGTTAATCTACAGGCTTCAGCAAACATAGAAATTGAAACCGACACCATGCAGGCAACTATTGCGGTCGAAGCCGAAAATTACGATCCTGCCATTCTTGCGAAAAAAATAAATGAAAAAATGGCTTGGGCATTAAAAATATCAAAACCCTTTAAAGACGTAAACGTTAAGGGCGGGCAATATACGTCCCATCAACTCTATAACAAGCGCATTTTCAAGGCATGGCGTGGTACACAAAGTATTACCCTAGAAAGTAAAAATACCGAACAATTGGGTCAACTAATTGGCATACTTCAAAAAAAGCTATTAGTTAAATCACTTCGTTACCATGTCTCTAAAGAGAAATTGCAAGCCGTTAATAAAGCACTCACAATACGAGCAATAGAAAACTTTAAGGAACAGGCTAAGTTGATAACCAAAGGATTTGATAAAAACAAATACGTTATCCATCAAATTCACGTAAATACAAATAATCAACATCGCCCCGTGTATTATGCCAAATCACGAATTATGGCTGATAGTATGATGGCTAAATCAGCCCCTGCTAATCTGCAGCAAAACACATCAAATATACAAGTTAACATTAATGGTTCAATTAGGTTGATTAAGTAATATTAACTTTTATTCCTGCTAACAAAGGCCATTTAAATTAAGTCTAAATGGCTTATACATAGCTATCAGCCCTTATTTTGATTAGGGCGTCAATATACTCTAACCTTTGAATAACTCTTTGATGCAACGGGTAAATTTTCATTACGCCTTGCAATGCCCATCTAGATTCTTTAAGCCTACCTTGGCTAGCAAGCATATCGCCCTTTCCAATCATTGCACCAAAATGCCGAGGTTCAAGAGCTAACGTTTTTTCTACACTTTCTAGCGACTCTTTATAGCGCCCCATAAAAAATAAAATGGTAGCTTGTAGGTTCCAACCTTCCGAGAATTGAGGCATCTCCTGTGTAATAGTAGTCACAATATCAAGCGCCTTTTCAAACGATCTTTCGCGCATCGCTGTATCACTCAAATTCATGCGTTGGTCGATATCTTTATTACCCGAGAAATTCCAGATACGCATAATCTCAACTTCAACAGCCCTTGCTTGTCTGATACTGTTTGTTTGGTGTAATTTATTAAACAATGAGTTTAAAAGTGGGTTATTTTGATCCGCTTGTAAACTGCTCGATACGAATAATAAAAATAAAAATATGGTGATTGAACCATTAAACCTTGCGGAAACTTTCATAATAGTAAGTCCTAATTTTTCTAGTCTTAATTTATAAAGACCCATCAAAAATAAATAATATTACACCAACGTTGAATTACTAAAAAATTTAATACCCAAAGAGACGTTCTCAACATTATGATTGGCACAAAAAAGGCGCTGTGATTACAGCGCCTTTTTATTGCAATACAATTTAGTTAACCGTTAACAGCAATCTCTACAGTATCAGCAATCTTTTGATAATCATCGATTTGGTCAAAGTTTAAATAGCGATAAGTTTCAGCTGCCATCGTGTCAATTTTATTTGCGTATTCCATGTATTCTTCCTTATTTGGAATCCTACCCAATATGGCAGCAATTGCTGAAAGTTCTGCAGATGCTAAAAATACATACGCCCCATTACCTAAACGATTTGGGAAATTACGTGTTGATGTTGATACGACTGTAGACTCTTCTGCCACACGCGCTTGATTACCCATACATAATGAACAACCTGGCATTTCGGTACGCGCACCTGAGGTACCATAAATGTTGTAATAACCTTCAGCGGTTAGTTGAGCGGCATCCATTTTTGTCGGTGGAACAACCCATAGGCGTGTTGGCAATACGCCACCATATTCTTTTAGTAAGTTACCCGCTGCACGAAAGTGTCCAATATTTGTCATGCACGAGCCAATAAACACTTCATCAATTTTCGTGCCCGCGACCTCGGATAACGTTTTAACGTCATCTGGGTCATTAGGGCAGGCAAGAATAGGTTCATGAATCTCGCTCATATTGATTTCGATAACTTCTACGTACTCAGCATCCGCATCGGCTTCCATTAACTCTGGCTTAGCTAACCATTCTTGCATGCCAATAATACGACGCTCAATGGTTCTTACATCACCATAACCTTCGGCAATCATCCATTTAAGCATGGTGATGTTTGAATTCAAATATTCAATGATAGGTTCTTTATTTAGCTTAATGGTGCAACCTGCAGCGGATCGTTCTGCAGACGCATCTGATAATTCAAACGCTTGCTCTACTTTAAGGTCTGGTAGGCCTTCAATTTCAAGCACTCGGCCAGAGAACTCATTGATTTTTCCTTCTTTTGCGACGGTCAATAAACCTTTGTTTATAGCCGCTAATGGAATAGCGTTCACCATGTCACGTAATGTGATGCCTGGTTGCATCTCACCTGTGAAGCGCACCAAGATAGATTCTGGCATATCTAACGGCATAACGCCGGTTGCAGCGGCAAACGCCACTAAACCTGAACCCGCTGGAAATGAAATACCTAGTGGGAAACGTGTATGTGAATCGCCACCTGTACCAACGGTATCAGGTAATAACATGCGATTTAACCAAGAATGGATAATACCGTCACCTGGGCGCAAAGAAACACCACCACGGTTCATAATGAAATCTGGAAGCGTATGGTGCGTATCAACGTCTACAGGTTTAGGATAAGCCGCTGTGTGACAAAATGATTGCATCACTAAGTCTGCTGAAAAACCTAAACACGCTAAATCTTTAAGTTCATCACGAGTCATTGGACCCGTTGTGTCTTGCGAACCCACTGTTGTCATATGCGGCTCACAGTAAACACCGGCGCGAACGCCCTCTACACCACAAGCTTTACCCACCATTTTCTGGGCCAAGGTATACCCTTTACCACTATCGGCGCGAGACTCAGGCGTTCTAAACACATCTGATGTACCTAGATCTAATGCCGTACGAGCCCGTGATGTTAAACCACGACCAATAATTAGTGGAATACGGCCACCCGCTTGAACTTCATCAAGAAGTACGTTGGATTTTAATTCAAAATTAGCCAGTATTTCATCACTTCCACTTTTTGTAACTTTGCCTTCGTATGGATAAATATCAATAACATCATTCATGTTGAAATTTGATACATCCATTTCAATAGGTAATGCACCCGAATCTTCCATTGTATTGAAGAAAATGGGTGCAATTTTGCCACCAATACACACACCACCACCGCGCTTATTTGGAATATAGGGAATATCGTCACCCATAAACCATAAAACAGAGTTAGTGGCCGACTTTCGGGATGAACCTGTTCCTACAACGTCGCCAACATAGGCCAATGGAATGCCATCTTTTTCCATTTCATCAATTTGAACGATAGGGCCTTTCTCACCCGGCACATCAGGATTTATGCCTTCACGCGGCATTTTAAGCATGGCCAAGGCGTGTAATGGAATATCAGGACGTGACCATGCATCAGGTGCAGGCGACAAGTCATCTGTGTTCGTTTCGCCGGTTACTTCAAATACTTTAACCGTTAGCTTTTCAGCCAATGCAGGTTTGCTTGTAAACCACTCCGCATCTGCCCATGATTGCATAACGCGTTTTGCAGCTGCATTACCTGCCTCTGCTTTTTCTTTAATGTCGTGGAATGCATCAAATACCAATAAAATGTGTGACAACTGATCCGCTGCCGTTTCCGCGAGGTCCGCATTATCTAGTAAATTAACAAGCGGCATAATGTTATAGCCACCTAACATGGTACCCAATAATTCAGTCGCTCTTTTTGCATCAATCAATGATGAAGAGGCTTCACCTGTTGTTATCGCTGCAAGAAAGCCAGCTTTTACATAAGCCGCTTCATCAACACCCGCCGGCACGCGATTCGTAATTAGGTCAAGCAAGAAGTCTTCTTCACCTTGTGGTGGAGTTTTTAATAATTCAACTAAACCAGCAACTTGATCAGCATTTAGTGGCTTAGGGACGATACCTAAAGCGGCACGTTCTTCTACATGACTGCGGTATTCTTGTAACACGATTGACTCCTTAGATTGAAATTGAGTGCCTAGTTAATCAGCAAGCACAACACGATATTTAGGTTGTAATAATAACATTTTAGGGTAGATATTGACAGGTGAAACCAGACCGTGTTTTATAAACATAATGATTCATAAAACTATCTATATAGCCATATGTGCTTAATCCTTCTCGCCCACGAGTACTCAGCACAATACAAATTTATATTGCTCTCGAACCGTGACGAATACCACCAACGGCCAACCAAACAAGCTGGCTTTTGGCCAGCTAACTCACCTATTTTTGGCGGTATTGATGAGTTTGCAGGCGGTAGCTGGTTAAGCGTCGACAACACAGGGCGCTTAGCTGCTATCACAAATGTACGTAAACCACCGTTCAATGATACGAATAAGAAATCCCGCGGCCTAATCGTCAAAGACTTTTTAAGCTGCCAATTATCATCAAGAGAGTTTATTTCCAACTTAAAAACACGTGATGCAAATATCGGGCTGTTTAACCTGTTATTACGTGATAAAAATGAGTTAATTTATTACACAAATGATACACAACGAATCTCCTCAATAGAGCCAGGTATCCATGGGATCAGCAATGCATCTTTAGACACCGCTTGGCCAAAGTTAACGCGTGGATGCGAACTGTTTAAATCTACGCTAAACCGGGCCACTGTGGGCAACTCAGATTATTTAAAAATTTTGCAATCTCAACAAAGGCCTGTTGATAAACACTTGCCCCAAACAGGTATTAGTCTTGAGTTCGAACGACTGTTATCGTCAATATTTATTCAAAGCGATGATTATGGGACGCGCTGTTCAACTATCATCACGATTGATTACGACAACCTACTAAACTTCACTGAGGTTTCATACGACTCTAGTGGCCAAATAACAGGCAAAGTAAATCAAGCTATTTTGCTGGGCAATTCTAGATAAAATACGTTATCTGAACAGCAACATACCTATGGCTAACAGTAAAACAGGCACTAAGATATACATTAACCGCGCAACAAACCTTTGGATACCTGCGGCTTTGTCTTGTAGCTCTTCTGCTTTTTTATTGATACTTTCAGCGCGTTCAAACTGAACAGATTGCATAGCTAATGCTTTAGTTTGATTGTCTAACGCTTCTTTTTGTTGCTGTAACTGGGTCTCTTGATTGGCAATTATTTTTTTAAGTAACACTGTTTGTTCATCCATTGAGTTTCTCCGGATTTACAATGCGTTTAGGCCTCTTGCTAAGTCATCTGTAATATCTTCAACATTTTCTAATCCGACTGATAACCTCAACAAATTATCAGTTATTCCACCTGCAGCACGTTCTTCATCTGATAAACGACCATGTGTGGTTGTTTCAGGGTGTGTAATCATCGTTTTTACATCACCTAGGTTAGCTGTTATAGATATCATTTGCGTTGAATCAATGACTGACCACGCATTCTCTTGGCCACCTTTTACAGTAAAACTAAGAATGCCGCCAAACCCTGTTTGTTGCTGTTTTGCCAGTCCGTGTTGAGGGTGGCTTGTTAAACCTGTGTAATAAACTTTTTCAACGGTTGGTTGCTGCTCTAACCATTGAGCTACTTCCATTGCATTTTGGCAATGTTTCTCCATACGTAAAGACAAGGTTTCCAAACCTTTATGAAACACCCATGCATTAAACGGACTCATCGTTGGGCCTGTTGTTTTTAAAATAGGTAATAATTTTTCAATAATTAAGGCTTTATCGCCAACAATAGCGCCACCAACACATCGGCCTTGGCCATCTAAATATTTAGTAGCAGAGTGTACAACTAGGTCCGCGCCCAAATTGAGTGGTTTTTGTAAAACCGGCGTGCAATAAACATTGTCTACTATCAGCAATGCATTATGTTGGTGTGCTAAATCGGCCAGTTTTTTAATGTCGGCCAGCGTACCCAATGGGTTAGACGGCGTTTCAATAAATAAAAACGTTGTGTTGTCTTGGATGGCCGATTGCCAAGCATCGATATCATCTAGGTCAACAAACGTCGTTTCAACAGCAAAGCGCTGCATGATGTTCTTAAAGGTTAAGGTGGTATTGCCGAACACATTACGCGAGCAAACCACGTGACTCCCCGCTTTTAGCAGCCCTAAACACACGGTGTTAATGGCAGCCATGCCAGATGATGTGGCTAAGGCGTATTCAGCGCCCTCCATTGCGGCAAGCCGCTGCTCAAAGGCTCGAACTGTTGGGTTAGTAAAGCGCGAATAGATATTGCCTTCTATACGTCCAGAAAAACGATCTGCCGCTTCCTCTGCGTTTTTGAATACATAACTGGAGGTAGGGAAAATCGCGTCACTATGCTCACCTTCTGGCGTCCTGTGTTGGCCAGCACGTATGCCTTGAGTTTCTATCGAGTAATCTTGCCAATCTTTATCTGACATTTTAAAAGACCTTTTGACGTTAATTCGTATTATGTAGTTCTATAACCGTTTGATCTAAATCATTTTGAGTTTTCTGATCATCAGATCGACTCAACCCTTGTTTATAGAGATATTGCGCGCTGACAGTGCCCGTAACATATTTTTGGTTGAAACAAGCGGCATCAAAATCAAGCATCTCCGGATTGCGCTTCCTCACAGATTCAAATAAATCATCAAGATCTTGGTAAAGTAACCAGTCTGCGCCGATTTCCTTTTGAATTTCTTCTATCGTTCGATTATGTGCAACCAACTCTTTAACAGCGGGCATATCAATGCCATACACATTTGGGTAACGAACTGGGGGTGCGGCAGACGCGAAGTAAACTTTATTTGCTCCAGCTTCTCTAGCTAGTTTAATTATTTGACCGGACGTCGTTCCTCGCACTATGGAGTCATCGACTAAAAGAACATTTTTGCCTTTAAACTCAAGCTCAATGGCGTTGAGTTTACGGCGTACTGAGTTTTTTCTTTCTTGCTGGCCAGGCATGATAAATGTTCTACCAATATATCGGTTTTTGATAAAGCCTTCTCTATACTTAACGTCCAGTATATTAGCTAATTGCAAAGCCGATGTTCTACTTGTATCAGGGATTGGAATAACTACATCTATATCGTGATCTGGCTTAAGACGCATAATTTTTTCAGCTAACTTCTCGCCCATACGTAAACGCGACTTGTAGACTGACACATTATCGATAATAGAATCGGGTCTTGCCAGATACACATATTCAAAAATACAGGGTGTAAGCACTGGGTTCTCCGCGCATTGTTGAGTGTGAATAACCCCACCTTTCATTATGAAAATAGCTTCACCAGGGGCAATATCTCTCACCAATTTAAACTCTTGCGCATCCAAGGCGACTGACTCAGATGCAATCATGTATTCATTGCCTTGATCGGTCTCACGTAAGCCAAAACAAATCGGGCGAATGCCATTTGGATCACGAAACCCAACGACACCAAACCCAGTAATCATCGCGACAACGGCATATGCGCCTTCACAACGTCTATGTACAGCGGATACCGCTTTGAATACGTCATCTGTATTGAGTTTTAATTTACCTAATTGTTGGAGTTCATGGGCAAATATATTAAGCAATATTTCGGAATCAGAGTTGGTATTAATGTGGCGCTGATCGTGTACAAATAATTCTTCTTTTAACTGTTCGGCATTCGTTAAATTACCGTTATGTGCCAAGGTAACACCAAAAGGAGAGTTGACATAAAAAGGTTGTGCTTCTGCAGAACTGGAACAGCCTGCTGTTGGATAACGAACATGTGCAATACCCATATTTCCAGTAAGCTCAAGCATATGACTTGTTCTAAAAACATCGCGAACTAAACCGTTAGCTTTTCGAAGGTGTAATTGACTACCTTCGCAAGTGACTATACCTGCAGCATCTTGACCTCGATGTTGAAGAACAGTTAATGCTTCATAAAGTTCTTGATTAACATTTTGATGGGCTACAACACCAGCGATTCCGCACATATCTAATTCTACCTTTTTATTAATTTAATATGAAAAGTATCCAGAAACACCTTCTGGTATTTGTTCTCTTAACCATACGGATAAGTTTTGAAAAGGGCCAATTAATGTTGACTCAACCCACCATGGGTCCTGAGGTAGCGGCGTTAAACCTGCCAACAACACTAGCACAGACATAACGACCATGCCACGCGCTATACCAAATAAAAACCCTGCAAACCTATCGGTACCAGACAACCCCGTTTTATCCACTATTTGGCTTACAAGGTACGACAGCATTGCACCTAAAATTAAAGTTAGAAGTAAGAGGACAATAAACGCCGCAGCAATTCTCACAGAAGGGACTTCAATATAATCGGTTAAATAAATAGAAAACTGTTGGCTAAACCGAATAGCAACAATAATGGATACAATCCAAGTACCCAGTGAAAAAGCTTCTTTAACAAAGCCACGAAATAAGCCAATAATCGCCGATAAGAAGATAATGCCTAGGATGGCATAATCAATCCAAATTAAATTTATGCTCTCAATAGTCAACGTGATTAGCTCTAAGGGTATTTAACAACGATGGCGTTTTTTAATTGATGTCCTGTGTGCAAGGTTAGCTTCATCGCATCGGCTTTTTCTTTACTCAATTCAGGTCCAATTCTAACGCGATAAACATCACCACTTTTACCGGCCATTTGCTCAACAAATGCGCTAAATCCTGCTGACTTCAATTTTGTAGACAACGCATCCGCATTTTTTTGATCTGAAAAGCTACCTACTTGCACAACCCAAGCAGTTAAACCTTCAACTGACTTTTTAGGTGGTGGGGCTGGAATTGTTGGTTTTTTTATTTCTACAACTGCATCTTTACTAATTGAAACTTCTGCCAGTTCTTCTTTTTCTTGTTCTGGTAAAACCAAAATACGAGAATCAATATTTTTTGGTGGCTCAGGAATTTCAATTGAAAAAGGTTGAGAGCTATTTGGTTTGTTACCAATGAGCATAGGCACAAATATAACAGCGAGTGAAATGAGTATAACTGCGCCAATCAAACGTTGTTTTAGAGGTTGTTCCATAGCAATCCTAAATAAACTCTTTATGATGAAAAGTTGATCGCATTATAACGCTTCTAAACACGCTTCGACCACATAAAAAGAACCAAAACAAACGACTAAATCTTCATCACCCGCTATAGAGCGCGCTTCATTTAAAGCAGCCTTTATTGAAGCATAAGTTTTATATTTTTTTACGCCCTGTTTCTTCAACAAGTTAGACATATGCTCGATAGATTCCGCCCTATGCACATCAAGGAGTGCAATATGCCATTGGTTAACAAGGCCAACAAACGGTGATGTCACATGAGTAACATCCTTGCCAGCCAAAATTGAGAAGACAGCATGAATGGTTTTATTGCTATAGCAAGAACGAATATACTCTGCTAGCGCAACAGCAGACTCAGGGTTATGAGCAACATCCAATATAATAGTTGGCTTCATGTCTATCACTTGAACCCTACCCATCAACGTTGTTTCTTGTAAGCCTTTATTAAGACTGGCTTTCGAAACAGGGATGTCCTTGTGTATTGAAGCTAATAGGGTGATAACAGCGGCGGCATTTTGTATTTGATGCGCCCCATTCAATGAAGGCATGGGATAAAAAGCAGCAAATAAATGTTCAGCCATTAATTGCCACTCATCCGTATGCATTTGAATATCAAAATCACGACCCGCAAGCTGTAGTTGAATATTTAATGTGTTTGCGTAATCAAGCAAACTTTTTGGTACTGTTCTATCGCCGCAAACTGCTACTTGATTATTTCTAAATATGCCTGCTTTCTCTACAGCAATTTTAAAAATATCATCCCCTAACCAATCCACATGGTCTATATCTATGCTGGTGATAAGTGCGGCATCAGCGTCGATGATGTTAACAGCATCCAAGCGCCCACCTAGCCCAACTTCAAGAATTTGAATATCTACTTGTTGCTCAGCAAAAATATCTAGTGCTGCCAAGGTGCCAAATTCAAAATAACTTAAACTAACGTGCTCTCTAACTGAGTTAATTTTCGCAAATGAATGAGTAATAAGCGGGTCTGATACAGGCTTACCATTCAAGCGAATTCGTTCGTTATAGGCTAATAAATGTGGCGTACTATAAACGCCAACCTTATAACCCGCTGTCACAAGAATTGATTCTAAGTAAGCAACACAGGAACCCTTACCATTGGTACCTGCTACGGTAATGGTATAAACAGATTTAACCGATTGCTTTTCGGGCGGTTTAGTACTGTAATTTTGCTGTTTTAAGAGATTATAAACGGCCGATACACGATCCAAGCCTAGGTCTATTTCTTTTACGTGATATTGCTCTTGCCAACTCAGCCAATCATTTAGTGGTGTTTGCGCCGTTAATGCTGATGGCTGATTAATGCTGATTACTCTTTAACGAAGTCTGCGATTGGGGCGTCTAACTTTTCTAGAGCATGATGGCCTGCGTGCAATAGAGATAAGATTTCTGCCACTTTCGAACGCATGTCTCGTCGATCAACAATCATATCAATCGCACCATGCTCCAATAAAAACTCAGCACGTTGGAAACCCTCTGGAAGTTTTTCACTCACTGTTTGTTCAATAACACGCTGCCCTGCAAAACCAATCAATGCATTAGGTTCAGCGATATGAACATCACCTAACATGGCAAGACTAGCCGACACACCACCCATAGTTGGGTCTGTCATCACGGAAATAAAAGGTATTTTGTTGTCCGCCAATTTTGTTAACGCCGCACTTGTTTTTGCCATTTGAAACAATGAGAATAAAGACTCTTGCATCCTTGCACCACCACTGGCAGAAAAGCAAACTAGTGGAATTTTAGATTTAACACACTCGTTGACGGCTTGCACAAAACGCTCGCCAACAACAGAGCCCATAGAACCGCCCATAAAGGAGAAGTCGAATGCTGCGGTGACAAGGTCTAAATCTAATACTTTGCCTTTCATAACGATCATTGCATCTGTTTCACCTGTGGATTTCACAGCTGCGGCATGGCGGTCTTTATATTTTTTACTGTCTTTAAATTTAAGCGGGTCTAGTGATCCAATATTAGAACCAATTTCTTCCCTACCACCTTCATCTAAAAAAGATTCAAGTCGTTGACGACCTGTTACACGTTGATGATAGTCACATTTAGGACAAACGTATTGATTGCTTTCTAAATCAGTTTTGTAAAGTACACTATGGCAGCCATCACACTTGCACCAGATACCTTCAGGCACAGAACCTTTCCTTGCACCTTTTAGCTTAATCCCAGAGGGTATTAATTTTTCAAACCAACTCATAAATCACCTAAGCATTAAATTGTTAAGTTACTGCATCCATTGCTTCTCGCATGCTGTTCAATAAATCTGAAATAGCTTGCTGTCCTGCGCTTTCATTACCAGTGTGACTGGTAATACATTCAATCAGAGCACTGCCAACGACAACGCCATCACCTATTTTAGCAATGTTAGAGGCAATATCGGCATTTTTCACACCAAATCCAATCGCGATAGGCAAGGAGGTATGTTGTTTAATTTCCGCCACTTTATCCTGAACAGGCCCCAGCTCGAGGTGCCCTGCACCAGTTACGCCTTTTATAGAGACATAATAAATATAGCCCTTAGCCACGGACACAATTTTTTTAATGCGTCCTTCATGACTGGTTGGAGACAATAAGAAGATTGGAGCCAAGTCGTATTTATCATACGCTGCAATCAAGTCTTTGCTTTCTTCAGGCGGAATATCAACCGTCAGCACACCGTCTACACCGGCCTCAGCGGCCTTTTGTACGAAAGCTTCATACCCCATAAATTCGATGGGGTTTAAATAGCCCATCAAAATAACGGGCGTTATCTTGTCACGTTCTCTAAAACGACTAACAATCTCTATAACACCCCTTAAAGACATGCCATTATCCAACGCACGCTCGCTGGCTTTTTGAATAACTGGCCCATCAGCCATCGGATCTGAGAAAGGCACGCCTAATTCAATAATGTTGGCACCCGCTTTAACCATTTCGTACATGCAAGCTAAAGTAAACTCAGCGTTAGGATCGCCCGCTGTTACAAACGGTATTAATGCTTTTTTATTAGCATCTTTAAGCGCTTTAAAACATTGCTCTAAACGGCTCACAGCTCAATCCCCTCAATTTTTGCGATGGTGAAAATATCTTTATCGCCACGACCAGATAGGTTTACTAGTATGGTTTGATCTTTATCCATCGTTTTGGCTAATTTTGTTGCGTAAGCTACCGCATGACTCGATTCTAATGCCGGAATAATACCTTCAACACGGGTTAATTGGTGGAAAGCCTCTAACGCCTCATCATCATTAATATTTACGTATTCAGCGCGGCCAATATCTTTTAACCAAGAGTGTTCTGGTCCAACCCCTGGATAATCTAAACCGGCAGAGATAGAGTGTGTTTCAAGAATTTCACCATCTTCATCTGCCATTAAGTAGGTTCTATTTCCGTGTAAAACACCGGGTTTACCAGCACACAGGGGTGCTGAATGTTTGCCTGTTTCAACTCCCAAACCTGCGGCTTCTACGCCATATATAGCCACCTCTTCGTCTTCAATAAATGGGTGGAATAAGCCAATCGCATTAGAGCCACCGCCGACACACGCCACTAAAGCATCGGGTAAGCGTCCAGTTTTTTCCAGCATTTGTTCGCGTGACTCACGACCAATGATGGTTTGAAAATCACGCACCATGGCGGGATAAGGGTGCGGCCCGGCAACCGTGCCGATAATGTAGTATGTGTTATCTATGTTAGTCACCCAGTCTCTAAGGGCTTCGTTTAACGCATCTTTCAACGTTTGTGAGCCTGAGGTAACGGGAACAACTTCCGCGCCCAACAATCGCATACGATACACATTGGGAGATTGGCGTTGGATATCTTCAGCACCCATGTAAACAACACACTCAAGGCCCAACCTAGCCGCCACCGTTGCTGTGGCGACACCGTGCTGGCCCGCACCAGTTTCAGCAATAATACGAGTTTTACCCATACGTTTAGCTAAAAGAGCTTGGCCGATTGTATTATTTACTTTGTGAGCACCCGTATGGTTCAAGTCTTCCCGTTTTAAATAAATTTGCGCGCCACCCGTTTCATCACTGAGCCGCTTGGCGTGATAAACCGGAGATGGACGACCCACATAGTCGTGTAAATCGGTATCTAATTCAGCTAAAAACTCAGGATCTTGCATGTATTTTTGATATGCCTCATTCAGCTCTTCAATAGACCCCATCAATGTCTCAGCAACGAAAGTACCGCCGTAAGGGCCGAAATGACCTTGCTCATCAGGCAAGTTGTAATCAGTTACTTTTGATTGTTTTTGGGGCTTATTGGTCGGCACGTTTTACCTCTTGCATAAATTGTTGTATTAACGAGTGTTCTTTAACACCCTTACTTTTTTCAACACCACTGCTAACATCGACAGCGTATGGATTTGTTTGTTTAATCGCATCGTAGACATTTTGGCTATTAAGGCCGCCTGCTAAAATGAGAGGTAATGAGGCATCTTGTGGCAGTAAGTTCCAGTCAAATGTTTGCCCTGTACCACCGTATTGAGTACTATCATAAGCATCGATAAGCAGGCCAGACGCTGAGCCGTACTGCGAAGCCACGTCCTTTAAATCAGTCGTAGGCCGGATTCTTACAGCTTTTAGGTAAGGCGTATTAAATGATTTACAAAAAGCCTCATCTTCATCTCCATGAAATTGTAAGACATCAATAGGCAATGTATTGACAGCTTCCATAACATATTCATAACTAGGATTAACAAAAAGAGCTATCTTATTGATAAATGGCGTTATTTCATTAAATATTTTCTTCGCTTTAAGGATATCTAAATACCGTGGGCTTTTATCATAAAACACGAAACCCAATGCATCAGCACCCGCTTCGATAGCAGCTAAGGCATCGTTAGTTTGGGTAATACCACAAATTTTTACACGTGTTCTCAATTTATTATTTTCTTAACCTGTTCTATGTTCAATAGCGTGACTAAATGGACTGAATGCTTCTAAACTCTTTAATCCAAATTTTTCAGGATAATAAACACCCATAAAAAACAAACCATTTGGGTGAGCTGTCACGCCTGCCACTTTTCTATCTCGTTTCATCAAAACATCTTCAACCCATTCTGGCGGCATTTCAGCACGACCTACGGGTATTAATGTCCCAACTATATTTCTCACCATATGGTGTAGAAACGCATTAGCAATAATATCTAAGGTGATTTTATCATTACTGCGTGTGATTGATATTGAATGAATATGCTTAATTGGCGATTTAGCTTGGCAACCCTGTGCTTGAAACGATGAAAAATCATGCTGCCCTACCAAGTACTTAGCACCTTGTTGCATCAGACCCTCGTCCAAAGTCTGAAATATAGTCGTCACATGATCCCTATATATCGCTGATTTAACCCATCTGTTCAATATTTCATAGCGATAATAACGAGCCGCGGCAGAAAAACGCGCATGGAAATCATCTGCAACGTGTTGTAACCAAACTATTCTAATATCCCGTGGCAAATTTGTATTAATACCTAACACCCATTGATGCATATCACGTTGTTTATCAGTTTCAAAATGAACCACTTGTTGGTAAGCATGAACACCTGCGTCTGTTCTACCCGCACAGGTAATGCTAACGGTGTGATTAGTCAGTTTTGCTATAGCATCTTCAACCTGCTCTTGTACGGTCAGTGTTAAGGTTTTCTGGCGCTGCCAACCATGGTATCTAGTACCATCGTATTCAACACCCAGCGCAATTTTCACAGAATGGCCGTTTAACCCTGACGGACATCGCGCATGAGTTTTTTCATGTCACGCACAGCTAAATCTAGCCCACTCATCAATGCTCTGGCGATAATCGAGTGACCAATATTTAATTCAATAATTTCGGGGATTTTAGCAATCGGTTCAACGTTATGATAATGCAGTCCATGCCCTGCATTTACTTGCAAACCTAAGTTGCTAGCATAACGAGCCGCTTCTTTAAGTCGCTCTAACTCCAACATCTGCTCACGTTCGCTTACAGCATCAGCATAACAACCAGTGTGCAACTCAAGCATCGTTGCCCCTGCTTGTTTTACCGCGTCTATTTGCTCAGAATCTGGGTCTATAAAGGGGGAGATTATAATACCCGCTGACTGCAACGTAGAACACGCGTTGTCTAATTTATTAAAATTAGCTACAACATCTAAACCACCTTCGGTTGTTAGCTCTTCACGCTTTTCAGGCACTAAGCAACAAGATACAGGTTTAATGTCGCACGCTATATCAATCATTTCTGATGTTACCGCCAATTCAAGATTTAATCGCGTATGAATATTGTTCGCAATATCTCTCACGTCCTGGTCCTTTATATGGCGACGATCTTCGCGTAAATGGATGGTTATGCCATCGGCACCTGCTCTTTCAGCTAGAAAAGCCGCATCGAGCGGTGATGGGTAGTCTGTACCACGTGCATTTCTTAAGGTGGCGACGTGATCAATATTCACCCCTAATAAAATAGTTTTTTTATGCATGATGCTGGTGTTTGTTAATTAAACAAAGAGCTCTCGGCTTTTAAGTATTTTACCATCCAATTGCGCATCAATTAGCTTTCGCATTAGTCGTTTTGCTTGATTAAGCTCATTCTTGTCATGTAATTGATTGCGACGCAGATTAATTAAAGTACTGCCTAATATAGCGTCAGTATGATGAATATCATTTGTTACTACGGCACCATACCCGACTCTATAGATATAATATTTGTCCGGTTGAATGTTTACCCTTGTTTCAATCTCCTGTTCGAGCATCAAGCCATAGCCAATTTGATCAAATAAAACTTTCTCGAATTGGCGAAGATTTGCTTCTAAATGCTCATCTTTTGACAATTGAAAAAATGTTTTTTTAAACATTTCAAATAAAGCTGTGTGGGCATCATGCTTATGCAACAGATTCAATATCAGCTCGTTAACATAGAAACCACAATATAAAGAACGGCCTTTGAGTTGAGCCGTATTAGAACCTTCTTCAACTGACGTAAGCGTTTTAAGGTCACTTTTGCCAACCCATGAAAATAACAACAATCGAAAAGGCTGTAATAAGCTCCCGTGCTTTGAGTTTTTTGCCCTAGAGCCCTTTGAAATAATTGATATAACGCCGTAATCACGTGTAAACACCTGATGTATGAGACTCGTTTCCTTAAATGGCTGACTTTTTAATATGAAGCCAGCTTGTTGGTTCACTCGATTCATAAGCCAATAGTTATGGGTGACACAGGGTAAATTAAAACTGCTTAGGACTACTCAATTCCTCGATAGCCCAAGCTAATTAAATCACGTTCGCTATCGGACCAATTCTTTTTAACCTTGACCCATAAGTTTAGATAGACCTTAGTATCTAACAGCTTCTCAAGATCCAACCGTGCCTGAGTACCAATGTCTTTAAGGCCAGCACCTTTATCGCCAATAACAATATTCTTTTGTCCTTCGCGTTCCACCCAAATCACGGCGTAAATTTTTGTGATATTTTTTTCAACGTTGAATTGGTCAATACTGATGCTCAATGAGTGAGGGATCTCTTGCCCTAACCGTCGTATTAATTTCTCACGAATGATTTCCGTCGTCATAAAACGTTCCGAGCTATCCGTGACTTGATCTTTAGGAAACATCAAATCGCCCTCTGGCAGCAGGTCTAGCAATAAGGCTTCGAATTCCACAAGTTGCTTTCCAGTTAGGGCGGAAATAGGAATGATTGATTTGAAGTCATGTTCTAAACTGATTTTTTGGATAAACGGTAATAATGTCTCTTTTTTATCAATCTTATCAATCTTGTTAATCGCCAGCACTACAGGAGCGCCTTCATTTTTGAGCTTTTCAAGAATAGAAATATCGTTATCATCCCAGTGCATGTCATCCTTCACCCAAACAATAACATCTACACCCATTAAGCTAGTATCCGCGGTTTTATTCAGGTATTTATTTAGTGCCTTTTTGCCACCTAGGTGCATACCCGGCGTGTCAACATAAACAACTTGAGAATGTTCAGTTGTTTTAATACCCAAAATTCTATGCCGGGTTGTTTGTGGTCGCCTAGATGTAATGCTAATCTTTTGACCTAATATATTGTTTAAGAGCGTAGATTTACCCGCATTTGGCGCACCAATTAATGCAACAAAACCCGTTTTTAATGGGGCATTATTCATGATTAAGTACCTTTAAAACTTTTTCGGCTGTTTTTTGCTCTGCTTTTTTTCGAGAACTAGCCGTTGAAGAAATGACTTCAACTCCTTCAACATAACACTCAACTTTAAATAATTGGTTGTGCGCTAATCCTTTGGTTGAAACGACTGTATATTTAGGTACAGGTTTCCCACATGATTGCAGATATTCTTGTAATTGTGTCTTAGGATCTTTTGTTGCTGTATCCAAAGTTAACGACTTTAATTGCTCATCAAACACGGATAACACCCATGCTCTTGTTTCTACAAGACCTTTATCTTTATACATAGCGCCAATAATAGCTTCTACGGCATCTGAAAGTATAGATGAGCGATGTTTCCCACCACTTTTCATCTCACCCTGTCCAAGAATTAATTCATCGCTTAAATCTAGCTTCTTTGCAACAACAGCAAGAGAATCCCTGTTGACTAAGTGCGCTCGTAAACGACTCATTATACCTTCGTCAATATTTGGAAAGTGAGTGAAAATTTCGTCAGCCACGATAAAGCCAAGAATGGAATCGCCCAAAAACTCTAAGCGCTCGTTGTTATTTTGACCAATACTACGATGCGTAACGGCTTGTTCTAATAATGACGTATCAACGAATTTGGCATTAATTTTTTTTTGCAGCCTCTTAATATCAAAATTCAATATATAGCTCGCACTGTCTATAATGGAACTTCAAATTCATCACTGAAAGACAAGATTATGTCAACATTACCGATATAATCCTTACGTACTTCATATTCAACTTTAAACGTTATTTCACCGATTGTTCTATTAATCTTGGCGTCTTTTGCAGCAACACTCGTTACCTGATTAATATCTAATTTTTTCTCGAGTAAACGCCTCATTTGAGAAACTGACATGGTTTTAATCTCTGGGTCTACCTCAATGGCTTCCATCGCTGTTTGGACGGATAAGTGTTCCATATAAACAGGGAATACTTTCAAAATACTCAGTGTAAAGATACCAATTAGTGCCAGTACTATTACTACCGCAATAAACGTAATCCCTTTTTGTTTAGCTGCATACATAGACGTTCTCCTTTGCCATTAAGATAAAAATCAATTTATTGTGGACCCTAACCTTTCAAAATCAATACCATTATTACTAGAATCCCAGTTCATCCATATCATGACAGCTTTACCAACAATGTTTTCTTCTGGCACAGTTCCCCAGTAGCGACTGTCATTACTGTTATCTCGGTTGTCACCCATCATGAAATAATGCCCTTGTGGGACGACTATCTCACCTTCAATGGACGGTCTTTCTTCCATTACCAATATATCGTGCTCTTGCACAGGAAGTAATTCATGTATCAACGATGCATTTGACATGTTAGCACCTTGCCCCACGCCTTCATACAAACCCTTTGGCTGTAGTTTAACTCGTTCACCATTGAGATAAAGTTGTTTATTAAAATAACCCACTCTATCACCCGGTAAACCAATCACTCGTTTAATATAATCTAACGAAGGGTTCTTGGGGTAGCGAAATACCATGACATCACCGCGTTCAGGCTTCCCAATTTCTATTATTTTGGTATCTAGCACTGGTAAACGAATACCATAAGTGAATTTATTAACCAAAATAAAGTCGCCAATTAAAAGCGTTGGCATCATAGAGCTAGACGGAATTCTAAAAGGTTCAAAAATGAATGATCGTAGCACTAGAACAAACAATAAAACAGGAAAAAATGATTTCGAGTACTCAACTAAAATCGGCTCTTTACTTTCCCCAAGATTATCTTTGTTTCGTTGCGTTAACCAATAAATTCCGGCGATAATACCGGTTATAAGCGTGGCCAGCGTTAGCGCAGCAGAAAAATCAAAATGCATCAGTCATTCCCTAGTTTAAGCACCGCAAGGAAGGCATCTTGTGGAATTTCCACATTACCCACTCGTTTCATACGCTTCTTACCCGCTTTTTGTTTTTCTAACAATTTACGTTTACGTGAAATATCACCACCATAGCATTTTGCCGTTACGTTTTTCCTTAAGGCCTTAACGGAAGACCGAGCAATAATTTTGGCACCAATCGCTGCTTGAATCGCAATCTCGAACATCTGGCGAGGAATCAGCTCTTTCATTTTCTCGACCAATTCACGACCACGGTTTTGGCTGATATCTTTGTGCACAATTAAAGATAAAGCATCCACCCTATCCCCGTTAATAAGCACGTCTAATTTAACCAACGGCTCGGCTTGAAAACGCTTAAATTCATATTCAAACGAGGCATAGCCCCGACTAACAGACTTTAATCGATCAAAAAAGTCCAACACCACTTCACTCATCGGCATTTCATAACTCAGTGAAACCTGCTTGCCCATGTACTGCATTTTTGTTTGCACGCCACGTTTATCAATACACAAGGTAATAACACTACCAAGGTACTCTTGAGGCACCAAGATATGTGCTTCGATAATGGGTTCACGTATTTCATTGACCGTCGAAATATCCGGTAATTTAGCGGGGTTATCAACTTCCAACACATCGCCATTGTGAAGAAGCACTTCATACACTACGGTTGGTGCTGTTGTAATTAAATCTAAGTCGTATTCGCGTTCAAGACGCTCTTGAATAATCTCCATGTGCAACATGCCGAGGAAGCCACAGCGGAACCCAAAACCCAGTGCGTCTGATGTTTCTGGTTCGTAATCCAAGGAAGCATCGTTAAGTTTTAGCTTATTTAATGCTTCACGCAGGTTTTCATAATCATTTGAACTAGTAGGAAACAAGCCGGCAAAAACTCGGGCTTGAACCTTTTTAAATCCAGGTAAAGAACAGTCAGCTGGGTTATTGGCAAAGGTTATCGTGTCACCAACCGGTGCGCCGTAAATATCTTTAATGCCGGCCACCATAAAACCTACGTCGCCAGGATATAGGGCGTCTAGAACTTCTCTTTTTGGCGTAAACACACCAACTTGATCAACCAAATGAATATCATTCGATGACATCATTTTTATTTTTTGCTTCTTTTTAATTATACCATTTACCACACGAATGAGCGATACAACACCCAAGTAATTATCAAACCATGAGTCAATAATCAGTGCTTGTAATGGTGCGTTTGCGTCACCTTTTGGCGCAGGTACATGCTCAATAATTTGCTCTAACACTTGGTCAATACCCAAACCTGTCTTAGCACTAATATGAGGCGCTTCTATCGCTTCGATACCAATAATCTCTTCAATTTCTTCCGCTACACGGTCTGGTTCAGCAGACGGCAAATCAATCTTATTAAGTATCGGCAACACTTCCAAACCAAGCTCAATAGCCGTGTAACAATTAGCTACACTCTGCGCTTCCACGCCTTGTGCGGCGTCCACTACTAATAACGCGCCTTCACACGCAGCTAGAGAGCGCGACACCTCATATGAGAAATCTACGTGCCCTGGTGTGTCAATAAAGTTTAGTTTATAGATTTTGTTATCTGCAGATTTATAGTGCAAAGTAACGCTTTGAGCCTTAATAGTAATGCCACGTTCACGCTCAATGTCCATAGAGTCTAGTACTTGTTCTTCCATCTCACGTTCACTCAAGCCGCCGCACATATGTATTAACCGATCAGCTAGTGTCGACTTGCCATGGTCAATATGGGCAATGATAGAAAAATTTCTAGTTAACGTTATATCAGGCACACTTTTACTCATTTTTTATGGCTATAAGCCAAATATTTGCTTGGATCAAGGATTTAACCCTGCCCCATTAGATTGATTAAAAAAACGCCTCAATTGAGGCGCTTAATCTTATTGACACTATTGTACCTATTATTTTTTTAAAGCGAGAAAAATTGGGTTGCCTTGACGGTTGATTAAAATTGAGATGAATTTGTTATCGGGTAGCTCACCGATCAAGTTTTTAAAATATTTTACACTTTTTATATCGTTTCCATCGATTTGCATAATAACATCACCTGAACGAATACCCGCTTTAGATGCAGCCCCATCATGGACTAACTTAACCAAAACACCATGCTCTTTTATATCCATTTTTTTACGCATATCCTTAGTTAAATCGACAATTGCAATACCAAGAACAGTTTTTTCCTTAGGCTTAATATCAACATCAAGTTCAGCCTGTTCACTTTCAGGCAGGTTTTCCAATCTAACTTTAATAGTTTTTGATTTTTTATTACGAATCACTTTAACCTGGGCTATTTCTTGTATGTTTGCAGAACCGACTAAAGGCGGTAAAGACGAAGAACGGTCTACTTTTTGACCATTAAAAGCCACGATAACATCACCTACTTTAATGCCCGCTTTTTCTGCAGGGCTCTCAGCCACCACATCTGACACTAAAGCACCTTGTGGTTTTTTCATGTCAAAAGATTCAGCCAACTCACGTGTAACGTCTTGAATACGTACACCTAACCATCCCCGATTAACGTGCCCTGTGCTTTTCAACTGGCCACTAACATTCATAGCTACATCAATAGGTATGGCAAAAGACAATCCCATAAACCCACCAGACCTGCTATAGATTTGGGAGTTAATACCCACCACTTCGCCATCTAAATTAAACAAGGGCCCCCCCGAATTTCCTGGGTTAATCGCGACATCTGTCTGAATAAATGGCACATAGTTTTCGTTTGGAAGACTGCGCCCTTTTGCACTGACGATGCCTGCGGTCACAGAGCTGTCGAAACCAAACGGTGAACCAATTGCAAATACCCATTCACCAACTTTCAGGTCTTTTGATGATCCAAACTTAACAACTGGTAGATTTGAAGCATCGACTTTTAGTAGCGCAACATCAGTTCGCTCGTCACTACCAACTAAAGTGGCTTTTAATTCGCGACGGTCTTGTAACCTCACAATAATTTCATCTGCATTTTTTACAACGTGATGATTCGTTAGTAAATAACCATCCTTAGAAATAATAAAACCAGAACCGAGTGACCGTGTTTCACGTTGAGGGCGACGTTGGCCATGCGGATCAAAGAAATGTTTAAACAGGTCGTTATAGGGTGAGTTTTCCGGGAGATTAAAACCTTTGGGCATGCCGCTCTGCCTAATCTCAGGTTCCAAAGTAACACTTATATTAACGACTGCACTACTGTTTTGCTCAACTAAGGTTGTAAAATCAGGAAGAGAGTTTGCAAATGAATGACCAAGTGATGCGACTAATAACAGTGTAAAAAACAATATTCGACTAACAAGCATTGTTATATAACTCCTTAATGTATGGCGATAACTGTGATATTGGGGCTTTATGAAAGTTTTTTCAATATAACTGGGTTTATTTTTTGTGGGTCAAAATAAAATTTGATTAAATAACGTATTAAATAGTAACTACCAACGAAACCAAACAACGCTAGTAATACCGTAGGTAATTCATTATTTATATTAAAAAAACCCCCAATTAACTGACCCAATATAGCGAAAAACAATAAGGCACAAAGTGGTAAAAAGTACATCAAAAAAGTAAGCCCCATAAACGTCTTTTCTTCTATACCCAACACCACCCTATCACCAGACTTCAATAATAAATTTGATTGCAAGCGTAATGAGATTTCCTTCTCACCAAAAAATTTAGATAAAATAGACGTTGAACAAGAATCAGCTTCATTACATTGCTGGCAGCCGGATGATTGAGTCGTCAACACATCAACCCATTGATCCTCAATACTTTGAACAATCGCAGTTTCTTCAATCATAGTTGAAAATTAGATCCTACCTTTTTTAAAACCCCATATGGCATTTGGCCTTCTACAGTAAATGTATGGGTTTTAGAAACACCTTTATAAACATGAAAAGCATCTAACTGTTGACCTCGTGTCATTCTTGCCTCGTGCCCCACTTCAGCCGTAAAAATTTCTATAAAGGCAAACCCATCTGTATAAATAATACGCTCATAAGAACCTTTATTATTCGCTTTTGCAATAGATTCTATTGAGTGAAGTGAAAATTCTGGCGGTAACCAGCCAATAACTGGGGCTTGAGATATAGATTTCTTTGCATAGTTGTACTTTAAAGTCTTTAACTCTGCTATATCGATTTTATGCGTACTCTCATCAGATTTTATTTCATTTAGCGACAAAGAGGTGAAAACCATTCGTTCTATTAATTCTCCATTCTCATCGAGAACATCGTGTCTGAGAATTATCTGGCTTTCTAAATCAACCCAATAAATATAGCTGTATCGATCGTTAGTATTCGAAATAATTGACAGTCTAACACTCTGCCGCCCAGCGACTTGATGATATCCTTTACTGATAAATAATTGATACGATTTTAACCCCCTAGATTGATGCGCCTGAAAGAACTTCAGGGGTTGAAATCGAATTTTACCTTTATGCTTTTGCTTGCTTCGATTCGCAGAATAAATTTTAATTTCATCGCCGTTTGTGTGAATGACTTGAAGCTCCGAGTCATTACTGGATGTGATACGCTCAAAACCTTTGCTATATTCAATATCAATGGCTTCCATACCCGATGGGCGAATATAAACAGCGGTCGCTTTATAAGAATTATTATTTAGTCCCGCTACCACTTTCTTTAAAAGTGACGCAGCAGATTGCTCATCCGCCAACGCCGTATTGGAGAAAAGAAAGGGGACTAAAAGGAATAATTTGACTAAGCGCTTAAATTTCAATAATAAAAATAAATACTTCGGGAGTTAATAGAATTATATAACTAATATCGTACCAGTTATTTTTCGAATCCTACCAATTGCGTATCAGGGGTCAAGTCGTGTTGAACTAATTCTTCGTCCTGAAGTAATTCCTCTTGAGCTAATACTGTGTTCTGTTCTGCTTCAATCGCTGCAACTGAATCTAATGATGATTGTCCATTGGTAAACAAACCTACATCGAAGATAACGACAGTAAAGATCGCTAATGATGCAGCTAACGCAACAGCAACATAGCTTTTGTTTTCAGGTTTTCTACGGCTTGGTGTTAACACAGTTGGTTCAACCGCTAAAGCGTCTTGAACCCTCTTTAAAAAGGACTCCTGGTAAACAACAACATCTTCATTTAACGCATCACGAATAAGAGCATATCGATCAATTTGATTGCTTAAGCCTTGGTCGCTTTCAATGGCTTTTATCAACTCACTCGTTTCAGAGTAATCTAGCTCATTATCAAGTAGAGATGATAATTGTTCTTCGTGTGTATTTTTCATTTCTTAATCTCTATCAAAAATTTAATCAAGTAAGGGTTTTAGAATTTTGTCTATGGCTTCACGTGCTCGAAAGATACGAGATCTAACAGTACCAACTGGACAGTCCATCTTATGTGCGATTTCTTCATAATTCATACCTTCAAGCTCTCGATACCGGATAGCTTTTTTCAATTCTTCTGGCAATGATTCGATTGCTTGTTGAACCGTTTGCCTAATTTCCTCACTTAACGCCAAATGTTCTGGCGTGTCGTTCTCTTTGAGTTGAAAAGCCCCTTCATAATTCTCAGCATCATTGACGTCTACTTCTTTATCAGATGACCTTCTGGCTCTAGCGACTAAATAATTCTTCGCTGTGTTAACAGATATTCGGTAAAGCCATGTATAAAAAGCACTTTCTCCTCTAAAATTTGGTAGCGCCTTATAGGCTTTAATAAAAGCTTCTTGCGCCACGTCTTGCGCCTCACTGGGGTCCCTTACATACCTTGCAACTAACTGAAGAATCCGTTGCTGATATTTTATAACCAATTTGTCAAACGCGCTTTTACTGCCTTGTTTGACGAGTTCCACCAATAATTGATCATCTTGATCAGACATTCTCAACACCCGCCATCCAATCAAATAATCGTACGCCTTGTTGTAAAGACAACAATATCCATGAGTAGTTCAATAGTTGAAGATAAAAAGGCAATTTACAATTTAATCAGTATAATTTATGCATATATATTAGTACATTATCGCCTGTGCAACCTTATCTATCAAATTCTTATTATGTCTAATAACTTATTTTGCTTTGATGTCATTATTGTCGGAAGTGGAGCTGCAGGGTTAGGTTTGGCTTTATCTTTACCAAGCCATATAAACATCGCAATTCTCTCAAAATTGAGCATGTCCGAAGGTAGTACCTATTATGCGCAAGGTGGGATCTCAGCCGTTTTGGATGACTTAGACACTTTAGGTTCTCATCACGACGACACGATTAAATCTGGCGCTGGATTGTGTCATGAAGAGATCGTTGAGCTGGTTGTCTCTAAAGGTAAAGATAGCATTGATTGGCTGATGGAAAATAATGTTGAGTTTTCAACAACCAATAAATCTTTTCCCAACAGCAAGCTTCATTTAACAAAAGAAGGCGGCCACTCTCATCGCCGAGTCGTTCACGCTGATGATTCAACAGGGCGAGCCGTCCAAACAGCGCTAAGTGATCAAGTCGTCGGCGCATCGAATATTAAAATTTTTGAACACCATAATGTTATTGATTTAATCACCAACGTTGATAAAACCACATCCACTAAAACAATCGCTGGTTGTTATGTTTTAGATACAAAAAAAGACGCCGTATTTAGCATGATGGCGCCATGCATCACGTTAGCCACAGGTGGTGCCAGCAAAGTATACCTATACACAAGCAACCCAGATGTTTCAACGGGTGATGGTATCGCAATGGCATGGCGAGCTGGTTGCCGTGTTGCAAATATGGAGTTCATGCAATTCCATCCAACTTGTTTATTTCACCCAAAAGCAAAATCTTTTTTAATAAGCGAAGCCGTTAGAGGTGAAGGTGGTCTATTACTGCTACCTGATGGTACTCGTTTTATGCCTAATTTTGACAACCGAGCTGAATTAGCACCTCGTGATATTGTCGCGAGAGCCATTGATCATGAAATGAAGCGTTTAGGTATCTCTTCCGTTTTTTTGGATATCAGTCATCGAACAGCAAAGTTTACAAAATCTCACTTTCCAATGCTTCATGAAAGATGTCTTGGATTTGGATTTGACCTGACTAAAGACCCATTACCCGTCGTCCCTGCCGCACATTACACCTGCGGTGGAGTGATGACTAATATAAACGGGCTAACGGATATTATTGGCCTGTACGCCATCGGAGAAACTGCCTTTACTGGACTGCACGGCGCCAACCGATTAGCCAGTAACTCAATTCTTGAATGCCTAGTTTTTGCTAAACAAGCAAGTAACAATATTACAGAATTTCTTCAGCAATCACCCAAAACTTCAACCATCAAAAACTGGGATAATTCCCAAGTAATCAATTCTGATGAAGCCATCGTTGTATCTCATAACTGGGCTGAATTACGACAATTTATGTGGGATTACGTCGGCATTGTTAGAACAACTAAAAGGCTACAACGTGCAAAGCATCGCATTACTCTTCTTAAGCAAGAAATCGAAGATTATTATGCTAAATTTCATGTCACTAGTGACTTCCTGGAATTAAGAAACCTCGTTACAGCAGCAGAATTAATTATTGACAGCGCATTACTTCGCAAGGAAAGTAGAGGCTTACATTACACATTAGACTTCCCAGAATTAGATGACAGGCACTTTAAAAAAGACACTGTTCTTACGCCCAAAGGGCATGAGTTTCATTGAAGCAAAACACCTGATTCAATTCAGCTTTAAAGCTTAGCTTCTTTTAGTTGCTTACCATACACCTTCAAAGTAACGCGTAGGCACCTCTGCTCCTCTATAGACATAGAATCATTTGCCAAAACAATGTTAATGGTTTCTTTTTTAGAGCGAAAATGAAGAAAATACAAAACACCTAAAACAGAACTAGTCCCAGCTAATTTGCACACCGTCGTTTGGTTCTTATTATCGACCAGCCTCCAATAACCATCTGACATGCACTGGATTTTTTCAATGCCCGTGTTATTAATAACGTCTGTGTTAAAAATCAAATAACACGAAAGGATTACGCCCACAGATAATAATATTTGAATTGGAAAACCAAATCCATTTAGCCAACAAGATGCAAAGGCTAAGATGATGACTAAGCCATACAAGTATTGCAGCCTAGCTGACTTATATACGATTATTTCAAATGCCGGTATGGATTTTTTCAACGATCTTCGCCACGTCCGCATCATCAGGAATTATGTTGTGAAGCATAAAACCAAGAATCTCGGGGTCTTCAATTTCAAGAAGTTTATCGAAAGCTTTTTTCTCACTGTCTGATAAATTATCGTATGACGACTCTACAAACCGAGTAAATAAAACATCAAGCTCCTTTACGCCACGTCGGCAACGCCAAAGGAGCTTTGATTTTTCAGACATTAGGCTATTTTACGCTCAACCAATAGCTTTTTGATTTCAGCAATCGCTTTAGCTGGGTTCAAGCCTTTTGGACACGTTTCTGTACAGTTCATAATGGTATGACAACGGTACAATTTAAAAGGGTCTTCTAGTTCGTCTAAACGCTCACCGGCATTTTCATCACGTGAATCTGCTAACCAACGGTACGCTTGTAATAAAATAGCAGGTCCTAGGTAACGGTCACCATTCCACCAGTAACTTGGGCAGGATGTTGAACAACAAGCGCAAAGAATACACTCGTACAAGCCATCTAATTGAGCACGGTCTTCTTTAGATTGAAGACGTTCTCTATCAGGTGGCGGTGGTGTTGTTGATTGAATCCAAGGTTTAATGGATGTGTATTGTGCATAAAAGTGCGTCAAGTCAGGCACAATATCTTTAACCACAGGCAAATGCGGCAATGGGTAAATTTTAATTGGGCCATCAATATCGCCAATATCTTTGGTACAAGCCAATGTATTACGGCCATTGATATTCATTGAACAAGAACCACAAATACCTTCGCGGCATGAACGACGGAAGGTTAAGGTTGAGTCGATTTCATCTTTAATTTTAATGATGGCATCTAATACCATCGGCCCACAGGTATCTAGGTCAATATTATAAATATCCATGCGTGGGTTATCGCCGCTATCAGGGTCCCAGCGATACACGTGAACTTCTTGAACATTGGTGATGCCTTCTGCTGCTGGGTAAGTTTTACCCTCTTGAACCACAGAGTTTTTTGGAAGTGTAAATTCAGCCATGTCTATCTCTCCTTTAGCCTAGTAAACGCGCTTTTTAGGCGGCACCACATCAACGTCATCCGACAATGTGTACATATGCACAGGGCGGTACTTAATTTTCACTTTATTCTTTTCGTCAAACCACATAATAGAGTGTTTATGCCATTTGTCATCATCACGATCCGGGAAATCTTCCCGCGCGTGGCCACCACGGCTTTCTTCTCTATTCAACGCGCCTTCAATGGTCACGGCTGCTTGAGACAACAAGTTATCTAACTCCATGGTTTCAATTAAATCGGTGTTCCAGATTAATGAACGATCAGAGACCGACACATCTTCAAATGACTTGATGACCTTTCTCAATTTCTTAACACCCTCTTTCATCGACTCGCCTGTTCTAAACACAGCCGCGTGAGTTTGCATGGTTTTTTGCATGTCCAATCGAATTTCAGATGTTTTCTTAGAACCATCAGCATTTCTAAACTTATCTAAACGCGTCAACGCTTTATCACAAACTGTTTCAGCCAAATCTGGATGATTAGTGCCTGGCGTTACAATCTCTGCAGCTCTAATAGCAGCTGAGCGACCAAATACAACCAAATCAAGCAGTGAGTTTGAACCCAACCTATTCGCGCCGTGTACAGATACACAAGCCGCTTCACCAATCGCCATCAAACCTTCGACAATCGTGTCAGGATCTTTGCCTTTTAGCGTCACCACTTCACCTTTATAGTTAGTTGGAATACCGCCCATGTTGTAGTGAACCGTTGGTAATACAGGTATTGGCTCTTTGCTGACATCAACGCCAGCAAAAATCTTAGCGCTTTCAGCAATGCCAGGTAAGCGCTCGTCAATCACTTCAGGGCCTAAATGCTCTAAATGAAGGTGAATATGATCACCATTTGGGCCAACACCGCGTCCTTCGTTAATTTCAACCGTCATTGAGCGACTAACAACGTCACGTGATGCTAAATCTTTAGCATTCGGTGCATAACGTTCCATAAAGCGTTCGCCTTTAGAGTTCGTTAAGTAACCGCCCTCGCCTCGTACACCTTCAGTTATTAAACAGCCTGAACCGTAAATACCGGTTGGATGGAATTGCACAAATTCCATGTCTTGTAGTGGCAACCCAGCACGTAATGCCATCGCATTACCATCACCCGTACACGTATGTGCAGAAGTACATGAGAAGTATGAACGGCCATAACCGCCCGTTGCCATCACCGCCATGTGTGAGCGGAACAAATGTAATGTGCCATCGTCCATTTTTAGTGCTAATACACCACGGCAAACGCCGTCGTCATCCATAATTAAATCAAGCGCGAAATATTCAATAAAGAATTCAGCATCGTGCTTTAAAGATTGTTGATATAAGGTGTGAAGAATCGCGTGGCCCGTTCTATCAGCCGCGGCGCAAGTACGTTGCGCTGTGCCTTCACCGTAATTAGTCGTCATGCCACCGAAGGGACGTTGGTAAATTTTACCTTCTTCTGTACGTGAGAAAGGCACACCGTAATGCTCCAATTCTACAATCGCAGGGATTGCTTCACGACACATGTATTCAATTGCATCTTGGTCACCCAGCCAGTCAGACCCTTTGACGGTGTCGTACATATGCCAGCGCCAATCGTCTTTACCCATATTGCCTAGAGCCGCACTGATGCCACCTTGCGCAGCAACCGTGTGGCTACGTGTTGGGAAGACCTTAGTAATACACGCGGTTTTTAGGCCTTTTTGAGCCATACCAAACGTAGCGCGTAAACCAGCACCGCCTGCTCCAACGACAACCACATCGTATTTATGCTCGGTTATTTTATAATCTGAAATACTCATAAAACTCTAGCCTCCCAGGGCAATACGTACCATTGCGATAATCGCAGCAGCAGCTAGTAAAAACATTAATAAATTAGTACCCATGATAGCGGCGATACGAATGCCTTTATGACTCACGTAGTCTTCGTAAATAACCTGCATACCTAGGGCCGCATGATAAAAAGCAGCGACGATTAAAGACACAATCAATGCGGCTGACCAGGGTGAGCCGATAGACTCAAGCACCGTCTGATAATCAGACATACTAAGAATGGCAACTTTAAATGCAAACCAAACGGTAAGAGGAATAAGCGCAATAGCAGTCACTCGTTGTGCCCACCAATGGTGTAAACCTTCTTTTGCTGAACCAAGTCCTTTTGCTTGGCCAAGTGGTGATCTTAAGCTCATGTTAAACCCCTATATCTAATGAAAACGCGAGTATCCAAACAAAAAACGTCAAAACCCCTGCAACCCCTAGTACCGCAAATGAAGATTTCTCCACGGTGCCTATTTCAAAACCATAGCCGGCATCCCAAATCAAATGTCTTACTCCGTTGCACAAATGAAAAAACAGTGCGAATGACCATCCAAATAAAATAAGCCGGCCAAAAAAACTACCCATAAAAGACTGGGCGGACATAAAAGCTTCTTCGCCACCAGCCAATGCCATTAACCACCAGACTAATACAATAGTACCTAGCGTAAGAAATGCGCCAGTTCCTCGGTGCACAATTGACAACAAAGCTGATAATGGCAACCGGTAAACATCTAAATGCGGTGATAGTGGACGGTTATTACTACTCATATAAAACCCCTTTAACGAAATTCATATTAAAATTAAAAATCTATACAACGGCCATTTTTTTCCCAATCACCAAATCGTGTAGGTTCAAGACCCGAGCGGCCATTTATTTCTTTTAATGTTTTAGGCAGTGTTTCTTTTAATTTTTTCGTGAGAACTTGCTCAGAAACGTGCTCTTTTTTCTTATCAGTCATTAAATAAACAGCCTAAATTCAAGACCCGATACACTAATACAATGCCCATCCACAATCAAGTTGCATTGCAATATAAAACCTCCATAATCAAATAAAAAAGTTATAATTATTTTTAATTAACTAGCCATCATTTAATATGTTAAAAAACCAACTATTCGATTTAAGCAACGACGAAAGCCTTATTTCAATATCAGGTAAAGACGCTAGCACCTTTTTACAAGGTCAAATTACGTGTGACATCAACAGTTTAACTGAAGAAAACCATCTTTATGGCAGCCTGTGTAATCCAAAAGGTCGCGTTATTTCTTTATTCTATATCTTCAAACGTTTGGATGTTTTTTTTGTAGTCGTTCCTAAGAGCCTTTCTGACGTATTAGTAAAACGATTAAAAATGTTCGTTTTCAGATCCAAGGTTGAGATACAAGACGTTAATGACAATTTTATCATTTATGGCGATATAAGCACTGCTGACAACGCATTCTCTAATTCGTTTAAAATCCTAACCCATTCAACAAATCAAAAAAATTCTTTAATAATTTTTGAACAAAAATATCTTAAAAGTTTTAAAATTGAGGTATTCGCAACGATTTCAAATGGGACATCAGCTTTTTACCTTCAGCTTATTGAGGCTGGCGTTCCTAGAATTACGAGCCTTACGAGCGAATTATTTATTCCCCAAACATTAAACCTAGACCTATTAGATGGCATTAGTTTTACAAAAGGGTGTTATACCGGACAAGAAATCATAGCCCGTCTGCATTATAAAGGCTCGGTAAAGCGACGAATGTATTACTTCGAGGCTACCAATATGATTCAGCCAGGGACGGATTTATTTATTAGTGGAGAAAGTAATAGTTTAGGAACTATTGTTGATTGCCAACCAACGTCTAATCAAAGCTACGCAGGAACTGCTGTCATTAAAGATAATTACTCAACGCATACCTCCATTAATTGTGACGAATTTGGCAAGATTACAATAAAACCAATCAAATACTCATGATTTTCATAAAAAGTCTACATAAAGCATAAAACACCACTATTTTATGTGTGTGGGAATCAACTTTAGGTATATTTTTTTAAATTATTGGGGAAATTTATGGAACATGTAGAACAGAATGAATCAACAAGCAACAGCGGTCCGGTTTTTGTAGCGATAGTTGGTATCGTTTTATTATTAACTGCCGCTGTAACAATCGTCTTAAATTCTGACGGCTTTCTTTTAATGATGATTGGCGTACCTTTTTGTTTAATTACTTCTATCGGTCTTGGTTTTTGGGCCTCAACTGCGAACAAGTAAGTCTTAAAAGCTTCTAAAGAAAACTAAAAAACCTCAATGCTAGCTAGCACTGAGGTTTTTTTATACCCATAGAATATACATTCCTATTTAGCCAGCAACACGATTAAGTCTTTGTAAATATCGTCGGTTGGTGTGGATTGTGTTGCTAATAAACGCGCTTCGCCATGCTTGTCAAAAACAAACACGGCCCCACTGTGTGATACTTCATAATTGCCTTCCGTATCTTTATCACCGTAGCCAAACGTAACACGATAGCGTTTGGTCATTTCTTTAATGACAGCAATATCACCACGTAAACCGATAAACGAAGGGCCAAAGGTATCCGTATAATTTTTAAGTTTCTCGGCTGAATCCCTTTCCGGATCAACCGAAATAAATAACACTTTGACTGATCTAGCAGGCTCACCTATCTTTTTAAGAATACTGGACCACTGATGCATAGTAGTTGGGCAGACTTCAGGGCAAGAAGTGAAGCCAAAAAAGATAGCTATTGGTGAACCTAAATAATCTTTAGCTGTCACCGGTTTGTTATTCTCATCTGTTAATTCAAACTCTAAATCAGCTATTAAACCCGTTACATCAGTTAAACGCGTTGGTTGTTTTTCTGCGCACGCAAACAGCGTTAAACAAATCAACACTGCTGGTAATGCTTTAACTATTCTCATTGTTTATTCTCTTTTGGTAATTTAATCGGCGGCGTAGCACTAAAACTAAACCTAAAACACTCATCATACTGGCGGGAATCCACGTTATGATGCCACCGTAGATTTGATCAGCCATTGGGCTGATAGGCCACGCTCTGCCACACACATCATACACATCGTATATCACTGAGCCACTCAGTGTTAAATACGCGCCTAATAGCTGCTGCGGTACTACCACAACTAACATCATGACAATACGAACACTGAACCCCTTACCTTCGCCTTTCCAATCAGGGCCTAAAATCAGCCACCAGAATAACAGCCCATCGATAAGCATTGACCAGTTCATTATGTAGTAAAGCTTTTGACTTAGCATCGCGGCAAAGTGAATGTCGGGAATTAGCCATAGATAAATTAAACCGACAAAAACAACCGGCGCAATGACCGGGTGTTGAATGAATCGATAAGACCATTCGAACGGTAAGCGAATAACCGCTGGTAACGCAGACCAGTTTACTAACCATGTCGGTAAGCTTTTGCGAATAATCTCGACGCCACCTAGAATGATGAGCATTGGCGCTAGATGATGTAATACGAGGTGCTGAAAACGGTGCACCCAAAACATGTACTGCGATAAATAATCTAAGTAGGTGTGTGAGACGACGTAAATGGACGTTAAAGCGATATAAAACGATGTCGCTTGCCAATAATACTTAGCGGTTTTATCGGCGTTGTCCGTGACACACATGCCCAAGTAATAAAAAACCCCGAGCCCAATAACGAACACCACCAAAGCAGGTGAAAACTCCCACGGTGTTAGGAACTCAATTATCGACATTTGCTACTAGAGAAGACCGGCGTTAATTTTCAGGACGCATATGCGGGAACAAAATAACGTCACGAATTGACGTGGAATCGGTTAAAAACATCACTAAACGATCAATACCAATGCCTTCGCCCGCTGTTGGCGGTAAGCCAATCTCTAACGCACGAATGTAGTCTGCATCGTAATGCATGGCTTCATCGTCACCGGCTTCTTTATCTTCCACCTGTTGCTTAAAGCGTTCCGCTTGGTCTTCTGAATCGTTTAACTCGGAGAAACCATTTGCTACTTCACGACCGCCTACGAAGAACTCAAAACGGTCAGTTACAAATGGGTCCGTATCACTTCTACGCGCTAACGGTGATACTTCTGTTGGGTATTCGGTAATAAAGGTTGGTTCGTGGAGTTTTTCTTCCACTGTTTTTTCAAATATTTCAATTTGAATTTTGCCTAAGCCGTAGCTCTCTTCAAGCGGAATATGTAAACGTTCAGCAACTTCAATTGCCGCCTCTTTTGTCGCCAAGTTTGCTTTTGTGATATCGGCGTTGTAATGCAAAATAGACTCAATCACACTCATGCGCCTAAACGGCTGCGCCAAATCGTAGTCTTGGCCTTGGTAATGCACGGTGGTTGTTCCCAATACCGATTGCGCTAAAGTACGCAGCATATCTTCAGTTAAATCCATTAAATCTTTGTAATCTGCATACGCTTGGTAAAATTCAAGCATGGTGAATTCTGGGTTATGACGCGTGGATAAGCCTTCGTTTCTAAAGCTACGGTTTATTTCAAACACGCGCTCAAAACCACCAACAACAAGGCGTTTAAGGTAAAGTTCGGGCGCTATGCGCAGGAACAGCTCCATGTCTAAGGCGTTATGGTGCGTAACAAAAGGTTTCGCCATTGCGCCACCAGGGATGACGTGCATCATCGGTGTTTCCACTTCCATAAAGTTGTTATCCACCAGATAGTTACGAATATAACTAACGACCTTGCTACGAATTTGGAATACCTTACGTGACTCGTCGTTCATGATTAAATCTACATAACGCTGGCGGTAACGTTGTTCTTGGTCAGTTAAACCATGAAATTTCTCAGGCAAAGGTTGTAGTGATTTAGTCAATAAATTAATGGATGACACGCGAACAGACAACTCATCTGTTTTAGTCTTAAACAAAACACCTTCTACAGAGATAATGTCGCCAATATCCCAACCTTTAAAGGTTTGGTAATGGCCTTCTGGCAAGGTGTCGCGCTGCACGAACAACTGCATGCGCCCAGTCATGTCTTGCACGTGTGCAAAACTCGCTTTACCCATCACCCGTTTCGCCATTAAACGACCCGCCATGGACACGTGAACCGCCTTTTTTTCTAATGTTTCTTTATCAAATTGATCATATTCTGCGTGCAAGGCTTCTGAAAAATGCTCACGTCTAAAGTCATTCGGGTAAGCATTGCCCAATTTCTTAATATCAGCCAGCTTCTCACGGCGAACGGCTATTAGTTTATTTTCATCTTGCGCTGGTTGTTGTTTTTGTTCATTCATAACGTTAGGGGGTCTCTATTCATTAGGATTTTTGTTTGAGTTTTAGGCGGGTAGTTTTTGAGAACCGCAGTGCATAGTGATGCATGAGGCTCGCAAAAAATCATCCAACGCCGAAACCGGAGAAAAAGACAATTAATAGAGATACCCTCAAATTCCACTTTTTAGACTGGCCTCTATAAATTGATCCAATGCTCCATCGAGCACCGCTTGTGTATTGCCGGTTTCAACACCGGTTCGTAAATCTTTGATACGTGATTGATCGAGCACATATGAACGGATTTGGCTGCCCCAGCCAATATCCGACTTATTATCTTCTTGTACTTGCTGATCTGCCATTTTTTTCTGTACTTCCAGCTCATATAACTTAGCTTTAAGTTGCTTCATCGCTGTCGCTCTATTTTTATGTTGCGAACGATCATTTTGACACTGCACCACGGTATTGGTTGGTATGTGTGTGATACGCACAGCAGATTCAGTTTTGTTCACGTGCTGCCCTCCGGCACCACTGGCACGGTATACATCAGTTCTTAAATCGGCTGGATTAATGTCTATTTCAATATCATCGTTAATCTCTGGTGAAACAAACACCGCGGCAAACGAGGTATGACGACGATTACCCGAATCGAACGGTGATTTACGCACTAAACGGTGTACGCCAATTTCGGTTCTTAACCAACCGTACACATAGTCGCCCTGAATAGAAACCGTCGCACTTTTAATACCAGCCACATCACCTGCAGACACTTCGATTAGCTCCGTTTTAAAACCATGTTGTTCAGCCCAACGTAAATACATACGTAAAATCATCTCAGCCCAGTCTTGTGCCTCTGTTCCGCCTGAGCCTGATTGAATATCAAGAAACGCGCTATTGGCATCCATCTCGCCAGAAAACATCCTTTGAAACTCTAATCGACCTACTTTTTTCTCATAAGTACTAAGGTCAGCTTCGACAGAATCAATTGTATCGTCATCACTATCTTCGACAGCCATTTCCAACAAGTCAGCAGAATCTTCCAAACCACTGGTCAACTCAGTAATTGTATTAACGACTAATTCAAGCTGGCCGCGCTCTTTCCCAAGTGCTTGTGCTCGTGCAGGGTCATTCCACACATCAGGGTCTTCTAGCTCGCGTAAAACCTCTGTTAACTGTTCGTATTTCGTTTCAAAGTCAAAGGTACCCCCTAAGCGAATGGGTACGCTCTTTTAAATCAGCAATTTTATTGGTGATGGGGTTTAACTCACGCATCGAAAACTACTCAGTTGTAACGGGTTCTTCAACGCCTTTTAGCAAAGCGTCAAGTGTATGCCACGGCAAGGTTGCGCACTTAACACGCGCAGGGTATTCACAAACACCCGCTAATACAGCCAACTTGCCTAACTCGTCCATTTCTACGTGCTCACCCGTTGCCATTTTGTGAAATAGCGAAAACAAATGTTGTGCTTCTTGCTCAGTTTGGCCTTTAACAATATCCGTCATTAATGAAGCAGATGCCGTTGAAATAGCACAACCTTGGCCTTGGAAACTGGCATCGGCAATTTTATCGCCATCAAGTTTTATAAATAACGTTAAGCGATCGCCACATAATGGATTAAAGCCATCTATTTGACGGTCTGCGTCGTCCATTACTCGGAAATTTCTTGGGTTTCTATTGTGATCAAAAATTACTTCTTGATACAGGTCTCTTAAATCATCAAGCATTAGCCAAACATCTCTATTAGGTTTTCAATTCCCGCCATTAACGCGTCTACTTCTTCATATGTGTTATACATGGCAAACGATGCACGCGCGGTTGCTGGCACGCCAAAGAAATCCATCACTGGCATCGCGCAATGATGCCCCGCTCTAACCGCAATACCTTGATGATCCATCATAGTACCAATATCGTGTGGGTGAATACCATCCAATACGAAAGATAGTATCGCGCCTTTATTATCAGCTGTGCCAATAATACGTAGCTTATCAATCTTGTGAGACAGGTCTGTCGCGTATTCAAGCAAGCTATTTTCATGTGCGGCAATCGCATCAATACCGACGCTGTTTATATAATCAATCGCAGCACCTAAACCAATCGTTCCAGCAATATTGGGTGTACCCGCTTCGAACTTGTACGGCACTTTGTTGTACGCCGTATTCTCAAACGTCACGATACTGATCATATCGCCGCCACCTTGGTACGGCGCCATGTGCTCAAGTTGTTCCATTTTTCCGTACAAAGCACCAATACCTGTTGGTGCGTACAGTTTATGGCCGGAAAACACGTAAAACTCACAATCTAGCGCCTGAACATCAACAGCTATGTGTGGAATCGCTTGCGCGCCATCAATCAGAACAGGCACATCAAACTGATGCAACACATCAATCATCTGTTTAATCGGGTTAATGGTACCTAGTGCATTCGACATATGTGACACAGCGGCAAATTTAGTTTTGTTACTCACTAATGCTTCAAACGCGTCCCAAATCAACTCGCCTTTATCGTTGATCGGTGCCACTTTAAGTACTGCGCCGGTTTTCTCACACAGCATTTGCCACGGCACGATATTAGAATGGTGCTCCATTGCCGTAATTAATACCTCGTCACCCGCTTTAAGCTTTTGGGCAAAAGCATTCGCCACCAAGTTTATGGCTTCAGTTGCGCCACGCGCGAAGACGATTTCTTTTTCAGACGCCGCATTCATAAATGACGCTACCTTTTTACGTGCGTTTTCGTAAGACAAGGTCGCGCGTTCGCTTAAGGTATGTACGCCACGGTGAATATTGGCGTTATCGTTTTCGTAATAATGCACAATGCTATCTATAACAGCTTTAGGTTTTTGGCTAGTTGCCGCATTATCTAGATACACCAATTGTTTGCCACGAACCTGTTGATTAAGCACAGGGAAGTCCTGGCGAATGCGCTCTACGTCATAGCCTTCAATGTTGCTTAGCACTGGGTTTATAGCCATTCTAACTTCATCCCAGGTTGAGGAAAGCGTTTGACTAACTGCTCTAATACCTTGATTCTTAAAGGATTGAAAGAAATACGCTCAACCATTTCATTAGCAAAAGCAAACGTCAGCATATTTTTTGCCATTTGCTCATCTGCACCACGTGTTCGTAAATAGAAAATCGCCGCATCGTCAAGTTGACCCACGGTAACACCGTGCGCACACTTAACATCATCTGCATAAATTTCTAATTGCGGTTTGGTATCTGCTTCCGCGTGGTCTGATAACAATAAGTTACGATTGTTCATTTTGGCATCTGTCTTTTGCGCGTCTTGAGCGACGATAATGCGCCCTTGAAACACACCACGTGAACGATCATTCATGATGCCTTTGTAGGTTTCATTACTGATTGAATGCGGGTGCAAGTGATTTAATCGCGTATGGTTATCTATCAACTGATGGCCTTCAGCGATATACAGCCCGTCTAAGCAGCAATCAGAGGCCTCACCTAATTCCGCGTGAATTTCTGCACGTGATATCACTGCACCGAAGGTATAATTATTTTGATTAAAAATCGCATTCTTCTCTAAACGAGAATATACACCACCTATGTGGTAAGCCTTTAATGACTCTGCCTGTAGGCGGTTATGTGTTAAGTTTGCATTCGGTTCTACCACCACTTCAGTGATCACATTCGTCAAATAGCAGCTATCATCAACGCTATTATAGGTTTCGATAACCGTTGCCTTAGATGAAGCTTTGGCAAGAATCACGTTCCTGCAATTCGATATACTTAACGCGCCTTCTTTAGACGATACAAACGCGACTTGAATGGGTTGTTCGACCGTCGTGTTTTCTTCAATTGAAATAACAGCGCCATCGGTAAACAAGGCGGTATTAAAGTTAATGAAACCTAAGGCTGGCGTTTCTACCACTGAATCCAATAAAGATTTAACCAATGATTCGTAATCATTCAAACTATTACTGATGGGTGAAACAACAACGCCTTCAGGCAAGCCATCAATTGATGACAGTTCAGCTTGATAAAAGCCATCAACAAACACTAAATGGTGGCAACCTTCTATCAGAACGCTGCTTAAAAATGCTGAATTGACACTGCCCGCTTGTTTAGATAAAGCAAACTGGCTTTTTTCAATCGGTGAGATATTGGTATAACGCCATTCCTCTTCACGTGGTGATGGAAAACCAACACCTGTAAATTCTTCAGATGCTTTTTTACGCAAGCTGTTTAGCCAGTCAATATCACCACCAATCAGGTGATTATTGTCACTAGCGATTAAGTCGCTGTAATGCGCATTAGGTAAATGTGTAACAGACATAATTTAACTCGCTAATTTCTCTTCAACCCAAGCATAACCATGCTTTTCAAGCTCCAAAGCCAACTCAGGACCGCCTGATTTAACCACTTTGCCGTGCGCCAACACGTGAACATAATCAGGTTTGATGTAGTCCAATAGGCGTTGGTAATGGGTAATTAAAACGAATGAACGATTCGGGTCACGCAGGCGGTTAACGCCTTCTGCAACAATTTGTAAGGCGTCAATATCTAGGCCTGAATCGGTTTCATCTAACAAGCACAATGACGGTTCCAAAACAGACATTTGTAAAATTTCATTGCGTTTTTTCTCACCGCCCGAGAAACCTTCATTTACCGCACGATATAAGAATTTCTCATCCATATCGAGGTCTTTCATTTTGCCTTTTACTCTCGTGATGAAATCCATCGCATCTAGCTCAGATAAACCTTCGTGTTTACGAATACCGTTAAGCGCTGCTTTTAAGAAATAAATATTACTCACGCCTGGCACTTCTACTGGGTATTGAAACGCTAAGAAAACACCCGCCCATGCACGCTCTTCCACGCTCATGTCTAATAAGTCTTTACCATTAAATAAAACACGGCCTTCTGTTATGTCATAACCTTCTCTACCCGCAAGAATATAAGACAAGGTGCTTTTACCTGATCCATTAGGGCCCATAATTGCGTGTACTTCACCAGCACCAATTTCTAAATTGATACCATTAAGAATTTCTTTACCTTCAACACTAACGTGTAAATTTTCAATCTTTAGCATATTGCTATTCCTTAAATTATTTATTTGTTACACCCAAAGGGCATAAGTTTCATTAAACTGAAAGAAAAGCCCTTCCAGTTAATTCAGCTTTAACCGACACTACCTTCAAGGCTAATGCCCAACAGTGCTTGCGCTTCTACAGCAAACTCCATCGGTAATTCTTTAAACACTTCTTTACAGAAGCCATTCACAATCATCGATACCGCATCTTCTGCAGAAATACCACGCTGCATGCAGTAGAACAATTGATCTTCACTAATTTTCGACGTAGACGCTTCGTGCTCCAAGGTTGCACTTGGATTTTTAGTTTCGATGTACGGGAACGTGTGCGCACCGCATTGGTCGCCCATTAACAAAGAGTCGCACTGGGTATAGTTACGTGCATTTTCCGCGTTCCGACCCATTTTAACGAGGCCACGATAGGTGTTTTGACCGTGCCCAGCTGAAATACCTTTTGAAATAATCGTGCTGCTGGTGTTTTTGCCGTAATGAATCATCTTCGTGCCGGTATCGGCTTGTTGATAATTATTGGTTAACGCAACGGAATAAAACTCACCAATTGAGTTATCACCTTTTAAGACAACACTGGGGTATTTCCAAGTAATAGCAGAACCCGTTTCAACCTGCGTCCAAGACACTTTTGCGTTTTCTTCGCGGCATTCTGCACGCTTGGTTACAAAGTTATAAATTCCACCAACGCCGTTTTCATCACCTGGGTACCAGTTTTGCACGGTTGAATACTTAATTTCAGCATCTTTCAAGATAACCAGCTCAACCACCGCCGCGTGTAATTGATTTTCATCACGCATCGGTGCGGTACAGCCTTCTAAATAGCTCACGTGACTGCCTTCATCGGCAATAATTAAAGTACGCTCAAACTGCCCTGTGTTCGCCGCGTTAATTCTAAAGTAAGTTGATAATTCCATTGGGCAACGCACGCCTTTTGGAATATACACAAACGAACCATCACTAAACACCGCTGCATTTAACGCCGCGTAAAAGTTATCGTATTGTGATACCACAGTGCCTAAGTACTGTTTAATCAGCTCAGGGTGCTCTTTAACGGCTTCGGAGAACGAGCAAAAGATAACGCCCGCTTCATACAATTTGTCTTTAAAGGTTGTGGCAACAGACACACTATCAAACACCGCATCCACCGCAACACCGGCTAAACGCATTTGTTCCTCTAAAGGAATACCCAGTTTGTTGTAGGTGCTGATAAGCTCTGGATCAACCTCATCCAAGCTCTTTGGGCCGTCTTCCATGCTTTTTGGTGCGGAATAGTAACTAATTTCTTGGAAATCAATTTTAGGGAATTCAACAAACGCCCATTCAGGGTGCTTCATCGTCAACCAATGGCGGTACGCTTCTAAACGCCATTCAAGTAAAAACTCCGGCTCATCTTTTTTTGCAGATATGGCACGAATCACATCTTCACTCAAACCCGGTGGGAAAGAGTCTGATTCAATATCCGTCACAAAGCCATCTTTGTACTCTTGGCCAATCATGTTTTTTAAATTTTCGTTAGATGCTGCCATCTAGTTCTCCACTTTTAACTCGTTCGTTTCTTTAGTCATTGGCATAACAACGCTAACCGCTTGCTGGCGCACAGGTGCGGCCATATCAGCTAACGTTACCGCCTCAAGCGCGGTATACACCGCCCTGTTAATGAGGCTCCAGTTACCTTTAATTTCACAAGAAGGTTCCTGCTCACACGTGCCTTTGCTGGTCATGCATTCAGTCATACCAATTGGCCCCTCAATTGCAGTAATAACCTCGGCAACATTCGTTTCGTTGGGTTTTTTAGCCAACTGATAGCCACCTTTGGCGCCGCGATGCGAAATAAGAATATTAGCTTTAGAGAGCAACTTCAGCACCTTACTGACCGTTGGCAAAGCGACCCCAGTCGATTGCGTAATGTCAGACGCAGCGTGCAACTCATCAGGCTGATGAGCAATGTGCGTTAATATCACCGTCGCATAATCTGTTAATTTACTGACTCTAAGCATACAATCCTCTTATATAGGACTATTTTAGTACTATATAAGTTCGCTGTAAATAAAGGATTAATAAAAATAGTGGAGTTGTAGGTAAACTGGAGCGCGTTTAAAACACGCCCATAAAGAAATTATGCCGCTTTTACAAGCAATGTATCACTGGTAAATTCAATCATAATGTTTTTTGGTTTAAGGAAATAATGCATCATTGTAACTTTGGTGGTTTTAAAGGATGAGCACAGAAGCATGAGTTAACGAATCAGGGTTAAACGCACTATTCGTAATTCAATGGGCTATAAAAACAGCATAGCAGTTGACGATTTACAACCACTATTTACTGCCCCATATTTTAGCCACCGCACGGTCATTGCCCAACAAACCAACAACCTCGCATACAAAGCCAACCAAAAAAAAGACAGTAAAAGGTATAAAGGCACCCGGCTGTGATGCATAAACAGCCGCCACAGCAGAAACCACCGACAGGAATAAAAACAAGCCACCGACAACAACAAGAATCTTTCGGTGAGACGACTTATATGCGTACTCCTCATCACCCAATTCAAAGATACGAAGTATAAGACGACATATTTTTCTTAATAAGGTTTTCATGTATCTAAGCTATTAACATTTAAATTGGTAGGTAAATTATACGTATCAATTCGTCCGTTCGCGGGCGGCGCGTATTAATATGTACTCTGGTTCGATTTACCACTGGACTCCCTTTATGTCTACTCCAATCAGTTTACCGTGTAGGTAGCGCCGGTTGCGAACGCATGGGTAAAGCGCGCGGGGCTTTTTACGCGTTGCCTTTGACCCACTTGTTAGTTGCCCTTATAAACATGTGATCTGTGAGCTACTTTAACGACATTTACAACAAGTTGACCATCTTTTATCACATATATTATGCGATATAAACCTTGTCTAACTCTATAGTTTTCTTTGCTTGATAACTTTATACAGCCTTCACCGCGCGGATTTTTAGCTAAAGAATCAATTTTACTTAAAATCTTTTGTATATCGCTTTTCGGTACAACTCGTAAATCTTTAGCGACAGACTTTTTAAAAGTGATTTTATATTTTGCCATGTAACTTCAAATCGTTTAGCAGGTCTTCATAAGATATCTCAGGCTCGTTAGCTCTTTCTGATACCGCAGCCAAATCTTCTTGGTCTTCACGCATTAATAATCGAACAGCTTCATCGATTAGCTCAGAAACTGATAGATGTGTAGAGGCTGCACGCATTTTTAAAGCTTGATGTATGCCTGGTTCAAAATAAACAGTCGAACGTTTAGATAAGTTACTCATGGTAATAGCTCCGTTGATTCAATAACAACACTATAGCGCTATAACGTTATGATGTCACGGGTACCTAGGAGCAATTTGTTAAATGCTAACGACTTCAAACCCTCTACATCTAAGCCCACTATTGTTTACCCAAGCTGGAGCCTCTGCACCTGTTGCAGTAAAAAAGTACTCAATTATCTCTGCTGTAACCTCGGAAGCAAAATTCCAAGGTAAATTACCAGTTTCGTTCAAATGTTCAGAAAAGCCATCTGGGTTCGGGTGAATAAAGTAGTCACGATAACCCTTAATCAGCTCATTGAGCTTCCTCCACGCGGCTGGTTTTGCTTCATGCAATGGCGCAACATTCAATTGAATAGCAAGCTCTTTTAATGCCCTTTTTATTTCTCTCAGGGGGGGGAGTAGCCATCAATTCCTCAAAACTACTGCATTGGGCATATTTTGATTTAAGGTTACTCTCAAATGAATTCCAAAAGGAATAAAGGTGCGATGAGCAAAACGATGTAAGAGCCATATAACTGTATATATACGTGCAGCTCATTAAACCAAACAGCGCATCCTCACCCAATTCTTCTTCTGGATTTCCATATACAGTTGTATCTATCACTCCACGCGCAACGTCCAAGTATGATTTAGTAACATGTATTTTCATTCTGATAGGTATTTAACGCCAACATCATCGGCAAAATAAAGCGTAGTGAAGAACGAACGCAGTTTTATTTTGTCCGAGTGCATGTTTTTGTTAGGCTTTTGGATTATAACCATTTTTCATTACGAGCTTGAACAGAGTTGCAATGATAGCAATACTCCAAACAATAACCGCTCCGCTGGGCAAATCCATCAGCGATGATACGATTAAGCCAAACCCATAACCTGAGCCACCAATTATATAACCTATCAATAATGGTTTGCTGTGTCCAACACTTCCCAGAGCAGGGATAATCAGACTGGCAAACACCAGATAAACCCCCACTAATTGCACTGAGCTGGTCACAGCAACGGCAAACAATAAGTAGAATCCTAGATGGTTTAATTGTTGTTTAAATTTAAACAACACCAGCAATATAAAACCTGCCACTAATGCCGTAGGCAAGAGTTGCTCCCAAGTAATCCACAAAATTTGTCCCACCAATAAATCTTTGAGTGATTCACCACCATGTGGGTTATCCGCCAAGAGTAAAATACTGGCGGTGGCTGCCAGTATAAAAGTCACACCTATAAGAGCTTCCTGATGTTTTTGATAGTGCTTCTCTAACCAGCCCAATGCAATTGCAGCGATCAAGGCACTGCCCACGGCGGCTATTTGCACTTCCCAGCCATGCGTTTCCCAGCCGAAGCGGTAAGCGGCAATGACACCCAAGCCTGCAATTTGGGCAATCGCCAGATCTATAAAAATAATGCCACGTTTAAGCACTTCCTGACCAAGCGGTACATGGGTTGCCAGTATTAGCAGACCAGCGATAAAAGCTGGCCCTAGAATGGAACATTCCAACCCTTCAATGCTCACGGATGAACTCTGATTAATTGATCTACAATCTGCCCAAACCAAACCACCAAGGTCTCGTTTTCAGCAGGGCTAAAGCTAAGATTAATAACGGGCATGGTTGTTTTTTTTGATAACCAATGCGCTGGCTTTTGATTCTGATAAGTTACACTCAGAATCATTTCCGCTGGGTTTTGTTTTAATTGTGTCAGTAGCTTGCTTAAATGGGTGCTGCTCGCTGGAATACCTGGTTTCGGCTCCAGTGTGGCGACCTTTTTTAGCCCCAGCCATTGTTCCAAATACGCCCAGCTATTATGGCTGACGACAATCCTCTTGCCACGCAAGATTTTGGCTGTTTGATGCCATTTTTTAATCGCTTGTTGCCACTGCTGGGTAAAGTCTTGCCCGTTTTGTTGATACAAGGTGCTATTGGTTGGGTCAATTTCTATCAGCCGCTGGGTGAGCGCATTGGCAATCTTTTGAATGCGGCGTGGGTCAAGGTGAATATGCGGATTTCCAGCCGCATGGATATCACCCAGAGCGCGATCTAGCGCGGCAGGTTTTTCCAATAAGACGACCTGATCGGCTGCCATAAAGTGACCCGCTTGCCCAGATAGAATCTTGCCATTGCCTGATTTGCGTAGCAACAGGGGGAGCCAGCCGATTTCGAGTTCTGCACCCGTACACACCAGTAAATCAGCACGGCGCACCTTGGCGATCAGACTAGGGCGTGCCTGTATATGATGTGGATCTTGCTGGTTGGTCGTGGCACTGAAGACCTTGACCGCATTGCCACCGAGTTGCTGTGTCAATGCTGCCCATTCAGGTTCGCAAGCGAAGACGTTGACTTGGGCATAAGCTACGTTCGAGCCACATGACAGTAACAATACTGTCATGCTCATTTTTGTTATCCATCGATAAAACATGGTGTTTTTTCCTAAAACTGGTGAGCACCATGACTGCCGAGGCTCATGGTATATTGCAGGAATAGCTGATTGTCGCTATTTTCATAGGAATCATCCCTATTGAATTGCAAGCGTACACGGCTAAATTCACTCGGGAACCAGTCTAATGCGAGACTGACGCGTTTAGGTGTGTGACCTTCATTATCCAGCCCCGCTTCTCCCAACACATCGGTATCGGAGCCTGTGTTATTGCTGTTTAACTGGTCATAGCGTAAACCGACCCGCCATTGGGGTTTAAATTTATAGATCGTCTGTACATACCAGCCTTTTTGATGACCGTCATAGCTGGTTGTTTCCACGGGAGTACCATCGACCAGCATATCCACATCACCCGTTTCCTTGCGGTCAAAATATTCAGCTTGAAATTTGAAACTTTGACTTTTGGGGTTTCCATTGGGTGCCCATTTGTAGACAAAATCCAGTGCATTGATTTTGCTGTCGCCACTAAAGGAGGGGGTCTCAGCCGCGCCGTCACCATGAGCATCATGACCGCCAGTCTCTCGACCCTCTATGTTATTTGCCTGCCAATGGCTTAGACCCAACTGCCAACTGTGTTCAATGCCAATATCCCCACCTATATCCGCAAAGGCAGTCCATGCACCGATACCACTTGTCGTGCCACCTGCGGGGAAACGGCCGCCACTTAATAGCTCTGCACCCAATTGTAAAAAGGTATCTGTGGGTGCGATATAGTTTATTTGCAAGCCATCACCAATCAATTGATTACCGAATAAACCACGATAAATTAACGGGGCATCAGCAAAATCCCAAGCATGGGCGTGTTGCTTATTCAGATAACCAATCTCTGAAAAGAAGCGACCACCTTTTATGGTTAAGCCGTTACCTAAGCCCAAGGTTTGGATAAACGCCTCTTCCAACTCTACTTCTGTTGCCCCCTCATGTTCGGCAACGGCAAGCGTTAACTTGCCATAGAATTTGTCATCAATATTGGCACTTATAACCAGTTCGGTATGACCCACAGAAAACCCTTTTTCGCCTAAACCTGATTCAGGGCCGAGGGCGAACCCAGGCAATTCATAATCTTCTGGATCATTATCAAAATTGGCATAGCGACCGTCCAAAATGACACTGATAGCAGGATTGAAATTGTTTTGACCAGAGGATACTTTTTTTGAAGTGTTGTTTTGCTCTAAAGTAACCTGAACTTCCTGAGCCCTGGTATTTGCCTGTTTTGCATTTTCCTCTGTCTTTAGCAATCGGACTTCCAATGCTTGAATACGTTGTTCGTAGTCTTTTTTAAGCGCATCCAGTTGTTGTTTTATGGTCTGGGTTTCACTGTCAGCGAAGACCAGAGTTGAATTGAATAGTGCGGCTGCTATGGCAGCCGTCAAAAATGTTTTATGCATGAGAAGTTCTCCTGTAAACGGTAATATTCGCCACAGCAGATAACAGCCTGTGACGGTCAAAATATAATTTTTCGCTTACAAAAGAGAAGGTGGTGCGCGGGCAGAATAGGCTAATTGTGGTAAAGATAACCAAATGCTAACGATCTGGAGGATGGGCTGTACATGACTAACCGGAATAGGGGATTGTAAATCAAGAAAAAACAACCCATTTCCTGATTTCTCACATTGCAGAAATATTTGACATGATTGATCTTGCGTATGAAACGGATGCTCTACAAAGTGAGAAAGCACACCAAGCTGCCCGATAAGCAATAAAATGCTTATAAGTGCTGCTATGTGTATTTGTGTATGCTTTCGATTTACCATTTGTATGATTTACTCTATATTGCGAAGCCCAACGTTTCAGATCAGCAGCAGTTTACAGTGTGGTGAGGCTTGGCGTAGCCAAACAAGCCGCGCTGTAATTTTGTCCGTTGGAACGCTTTGTTAGGCATATAATCAGGTTGATTCTCCATCTTTGGATAGAGTAATCCCCATTGCTTGCGCTCGCTTTTTCCACATGCGCCGAGCATATTGCTGCATGTCGGCAGTCTTGTCGCTTTCATCCATTATCTCTAATCCAAGTAGGGTTTCCAGAATATCTTCCATAGTGATAATGCCTTCCATACCTCCGTATTCGTCGATGATTACCATGATGTGCGCACGCTCGTGCAGCACTTCGTCAAATGCGTCAGATAATGAGGTTTTGTCTGATAATGCGTACAGATCGCGTCGATAAGTTTCAAGGGTTTTATCCGTATTGTCGCGTGCCTGCGCCAACAACAGATCATCCTTAAGCACAAAGCCAGTGAATTGTTCATCGTTCTCCACATACACTGGAATTCGTGAAAAACGCGAGTCGTAGTGTTTCTCGAAATACTCGTATACCGTCAATGATTCGGGCAATGAAAACACGACCGGACGTGGCGTCATCACGTCGGTGACCATTGTTTCATGCAGCAGAAACATGTTTTTTAGAATGCGTGATTCTCGTTCCGCCAGCTGTCCCTCTTTCTCACCAAGATCAGCCATGGCAGCAAATTCCTTACGGCTGAAGCCTTCAATCTTCGTGTCTCGTGAAAATCCACGCGTCAATAATTCAGACAGCATTACAAACGGGTATAGCACACGTATCAAGAATTTTAGCCAGTGCGCGGTTATGCCCGCCAGCCCACGCCAGTAAATTGCTCCCAATGTCTTAGGGATTATCTCTGAAAATATCAGGATCATTAACGTCAGGACCGCAGATACCAAACCCACCCAGGCGTCGCCAAATACTAGGGCTGCCTGTGCGCCGGCCCCAACGGCCCCCACAGTGTGGGCTACGGTATTAAGCGTAAGAATCGCGGCCAGCGGTTTAGTAATATCACTTCTTAGCTCGCGCAAGAGCGCGCCAGAACTTTCCCCCTCCTGTTCTAGTGCGCTGACATGAGCCGTAGTTACACTTAAGAGCACCGCTTCTGCTATAGAGCACAAGAAAGAAAAGAGCAAGGCGATGGTTACATAAATAATGAGTAAGGTCATATTGGCACGTTTATTATTGGCATAAAAGGAAATGACTCATTCAGTAGTGCTGGTTGCCTATCACCATTAATAAGCCGCCGCGCTTTAGCGGTCGGATTGATTTTTTTGTTATATGATTTATTGAAACATAAAGGGGGTTAATAGAATACATTAAAATAAAAGGCGGAAGCGGCTATTACCTTCACTTGCGAACTAAACTAGGGTGTCTCACTGTTAGGTGAGGTCTAAGTAGAGCAAGGCTTAACCTATAATAGCCTGCCTTATTTCTGAGTACAAAAGAAACCACATATTACGGTAACAATTTGTGGTGTATCGCCCTTATAAGGCCACTGGCGTCATTCGGGTAGATGCTTTGGCATTGCTTCCTTTTATTCCCATTTGGTTAAGCGTCAATGATTACCGTCATTGAGCGAAGAAGGGAAATTCAAAAGTTTGGTCAAAACAGACCTCCTTTGGTTTCCGTGGGAAAATTGGGTATTTTGTAATATAATGGCCGAGTTGAGCGGCATGTAAAATATATGGGTTCTGATTGAGCGCAGCGAATGAGTGGCCGATAGATTTTACATGCCTCTCTAACGACTTGTTCTCACTAGGGTACCGCCGAATTTGATTCACCAAGCAAAGGTTCTTTAAGCTATTGCCGCTCAACTCGGCCGTTCGCGGGCGGCGCGTATTAATATGTACTCTGGTTCGATTTACCACTGGACTCCCTTTATGTCTACTCCGATCAGTTTACCGTATAGGTAGCGCCGGTTGCGAACGCCAAGCTCACCTGACCAGACGGAGCGCCAGCGTAACCGGGATCAGGTGAAGTAACTTGTTAGCTCAATTTTAATATGCGAATAACTCCTGTAGTGTATTGCATAACTCTACTTGAGTTTTTTCATCCATTGAGCCTAATTTTTTTATTAACCTCGACTTATCAATTGCTCTAACTTGATCTAAAAGTATCAGTCCGTTTTTATTTTTAAATTTACACTTAATTCTGCAAGGAAAGTCAAAACCCTTGGTGGTCATGGGTGCAACTAGCACGGTTGATAATGCTGACATTTCATTTGGAGAAATGACAACACATGGCCTTGTTTTGTTTATTTCTTTACCTTTAGTTGGATTTAAGCTGACGAGCCAAACTTGAAATCGTGTAACGGATGACATTACCACTCCAGGTCTTCATCTGAGGTTAATACTGCATCTAGCCACTCACCGTCAGTCGTTTCAAAACCGTTGGCTGCAAGAATTGTTTCAATAGCTTTTTTCCAGTTCTCTCTTGGTTTTTTACTTGGGGTAACAAGAATACCTTGATTGACTACCTGTATATCAAGTTCTTTACCTTCGAGATGAGCCTGCTGTATAAGCGGTTTAGGAATTCTAATGCCCTGAGAATTACCAATTTTAACTAAATGTGCCATAACTGTGCCTTACTAGAATATGTATATCATTAAGTAATTATAATGTAATTACATGAGAATTCAATAGTGTGATCGAACTGGTTATTTTTAGAGCTAACGCTTTGCTAACCGGCCATTTATACAGAGTGTAGCGAAACGAAACGGTGTATAAATGGTCGGGTAGAGCTACTTGTTATACCTATTTTCTTGTTTCAGCCTTACTGTAAACTATACCGCGCTCTCTTTTACCAACAGCAATAACATATATAACAATTTCAGTATCATTTACCTCATAGACTAAACGATAGCCAACAGAGCGAAGTTTTATTTTATATGCATCTTTAAACCCGCGTAACTGACTAGCTTTATTACGTGGGTTTTGCATCCTTTCTTTAAGCTTGTTCTTAAATTGCTTTTGAATAGGCGGGGCTAACTTTTTCCATTCTTTTAATGCGCTAGGTAAAAACTTTAGTTTATAGGTCATTAATATCTACTTCTATCGCGTTTCCTTTTTCGCTAGCGCGCTCAGTAATTATTTGTGCGAGCTCAGAATCTTCTAATTTGTCCATGAGCCATTCATATGTTTCTGCTGGGATCAAATAGGCAGTAGGGACATTATGGTTAAGAATTGCGATAGGAGAACCTTCAGCTTCATTTAATAGAGCGGTAGGGTTTTTCTTTAGTTCTGAGATACTTGCAGAACAGCTTGAAAGCACTTGTTTCATTGTATGAGCCTGTTTTTAATTAAAACCTAAATATGGGTCTAAATATAGCTCTTCTTGTAGTTGGATGCAAGCGTGATTATTTGGGTGTTTTTAAGGTATAACGGCCGAGTTGAGCGGCATGTAAAATATATGGGTTCTGATTGAGCGCAGCGAATGAGGGGCCGATATATTTTACATGCCTCTCCAACGACTTGTTCTCACTAGGGTACCGCCGAACTTGATTCGCCAAGTAAAGGTTCTTTAAGTTATTGCTGCTCAACTCGGCCGTTCGCGGGCGGCGCGTATTAATATGTACTCTGGTTCGATTTACCACTGGACTCCCTTTATGTCTACTCCAATCAGTTTACCGTATAGGTAGCGCCGGTTGCGAACGCCACACATAAGGGGCACGTAGCGAAGCGGAGCGTCCCAGCGAACGATAGTGAGCGAACTTGATGTGATTGTTAGGCATTTTTAACCGCATTAAGCCAAAAAATTTGGGCAGTTTCACCAATACCGCAATCTTTTTCGTTCTCTACTAATTCTGTAAGTGCTTGGTGAAACTTCAAAGCCTCTGGTTTTAAACCGAGACTATTTAGACTTTTTAATATTCGAGTGATTCTTAGGTTGTTATGGGTATCTTCAGTAAACCAATTTGATTTTCGACTGTTCCAGTTGTTGCCTTTAACTATTGTATTGTTTGTATTGCGGAGACCATAAAATAACAACATGCGATTAAAGCTTGCATTTAAGTGTTGTTGAAGTATCTCATCTTTTAAAAACTCATTTTTGATTTTAGTTGTAATTGTTGGTGCTCCTGGAGTAACTCGGCTTTTATCCTCATTTGGGAAAATCCATTGAATATAGTCGTGTGTTGCTTCAAGCCATAAATCGTCTTGTTTCAAAATTTCTGAAAGAAACCTTCCTCGACTATCCGGGTGGCTACCAATATAAAAAAGTATCAAAGAGTCCATTTTATTATGCCTAACGGCCGAGTTGAGAGGCTTGTAAAATATATGGGTTCTGATTGAGCGCAGCGAATGAGTGGCCGATATATTTTACATGCCTCTCCAACGACTTGTTCTCACTAGGGTACCGCCGAACTTGATTCACCAAGCAAAGTTTATTTAAGCTATTGCCGCTCAACTCGGCCGTTCGCGGGCGGCGCGTATTAATATGTACTCTGGTTCGATTTACCACTGGAATCCCTTTATGTCTACTCCAATCAGTTTACCGTATAGGTAGCGCCGGTTGCGAACGTTTGAACTCAGTTGACCTGCGATGCGACGTGCAGCGAAGCGAAACGGCGTATTGCTGGGTCAACTGCAGTGACTTGTTATGCCTTTTCATTGTTAAGCACCACAGCTTGATGATATTTATTTGCTATGTAACGAAAATATTCAGATTTTGCATTTTCATCATTGTATATGTCAATGTGTTCAATGAACTGTCGAAATATACTGTGTACAGCATTATCAAGATGAAACGTTAACATACTATTAATTGGTTTAAACATTGATAGAAGACCTGATGAATAACCTAAATGATAATAGGTAGGTTTATTAGTACGTTCTTCTGACGGGCTATCATAATACTCTTCTAATTCTGTTAAATAGTTAAGTACAACCATATCGATTTTTTCTAGTAATCCATCCTCTGAAAAATCATCAAAGGTTTTTCCTATATATATAATTGCTGGCAGAATATTTTCACGATCATTTACTAATGAACTGACAACCTCATCAAGTTCTTCATCATCGGTTTCAATAGTTTCAGTTTCAATGTCCCAGTTATTTACGTCTACTGTCCATTTTTCTAATAAGCCTTTCCATTCAGACCAATTTTTTACTTCTTTAGTTTTTGGTATTACCTCATTTTCGAGGTCTTCTAATATACGGTTTTCATCCCACCCATGATTTTTTAAAGAATTAATGTACGCATTAAGTACAATAGAGCCAGATTGCGGATTCCAATAACTAAACCTGTTTCGGCATATGCCCTTAATGTAAGATACCTTTTGTTCTACTGGGGGTTTGTTTTTGTTGATGAGTATCCCACTGATTTTATTTAAAAAGTCTTCAACACCATCCTGTATTAATTCACCATCATTGTCGTATGTAAGGTATTTTTGTGCAGATAAATCAATAGATTCTAAGATGTCTGCTAAATCATATTTTTTTGTTAGAGGCGCTATCTTTTTTGCGCCTTTTTCATTTAAAGTAAAATTATCAATTTTATCTTCAATATAATCGATGACCATTTGATTGGTGTTTTCATTGATATTATTAAGCTCATTACGCCAATCAAACATTAACTTGATTTGTTCTCTACGTTCTTGAAGCTCTTCCAGCTGAAGTCTTTGTTTTTTTACAACAGAGTCATCATCTAGTTTATTGTCTTTTTTTCCACGATTGCAGTCGAAGCAACTAGTAATTAAATTTAATAATTCATCTCCACCACCTTTAGCGACAGGTTCAATATGGTCGACCTCTAACACAACATTCGGGGCAACCTTTCCACAATACTGACAGGTAAAACTATCGCGTTTGAATACTTCAAAGCGTAACTTTTTACCTAAAGATTTTCTTGGACTCATATGTTTTTAAAGGGCATAACGCCTTGCTAAGCGGCGCGCGGTAGCGCGTCCAGTGGAGGCCGTTTTTTGGCCGGAACGATGCTTGAGCAATTTGTTATGCATTTAGTCGGGCTTAGTTTGAATAATAGCAATGTTCTCAGCATTTGGGATTAATGCTTCAATTTCTTTCTCTGAATAGCCTTCAAGGTGAACAATTAGCTTATCTTTAGTTTGAAGGATCACTTTACGAGATGCTTTGTTTTTTAGCCACTGAACAACTACTGCAGCAATTGAAGGGGCCAACGACAAACCCGCTAGTGCTTTAATTATTTCTAACGTTTCCCCGGCGGCTAGTACTGTACCCGGAGGAAAATGGCTTACCTCCTCGTACGGAATATCATTGCTCTTCAAAAGATTAATAAAATCACTGATTCCATCTTTGAAAAACTTTACTTCTAGCATTTCATCCATTTCAAGACTCCATTCGTCGTTTCTGATGCATAACGGCCGAGTTGAGCGGCTTGTAAAATATATGGGTTCTGATTGAGCGCAGCGAATGAGTGGCCGATATATTTTACATGCCTCTCCAACGACTTGTTCTCACTAGGGTACCGCCG
>NVUJ01000010.1 GCA_002733135.1 Cycloclasticus sp.
GAAAAGAAACAGGCGGGCTTAATCAGTCCGATAAAATAAAACACAGTGGCTCACTTTTCAGTTGATGGAGTGGCTCAGTTTTAGGGCGTTGTTGACAAATAATCTAATACCCGATATACCATAACCACCACACATAACAGCTTTGTCTAAGTTTTCTGGCCCTATTCCACCTAGCGCAAACACGGGTAATGAAACCTGCCCTACCATGTCTGCAAAAGCCTTCCACCCCAATGGCTTTACATCGACATGAGTATTAGTCTTTTTAACTGGCGAAAGAACAGCAAATAACGCACCTGATTTATATGCGTTTTTCAAATCCATTTGTGTATGACATGACACTGCAAATGAAATGCCACTGGTTGAGCGGTGTTTTATTTTTTTAAATTCCGCCCCATTCAAATGCACCGCTTTTGCATTAAGAGTCTTTGCTACATCCAAGTTAGTATTTAGAAATAAACGAACGTTTTTAAGTTTACATTTATTGAGCGCTTCAAAAGCTAATGCTTTAAATTCATCGTCACTCTTTGATTTTGCTCTTAGTTGAATCATTCCAAACCCTCTAGAAATCAAGCTGTCTAAATGATTCAACAGTGTTTCATCATCACCTAAACACTCGTCAATAATTGGGTAATAATGTGGTAGGTTTAATCTATCAATTATCACTTGGTTAGCAGCAGGAAACGCATAATGTGCCAACTCGGAAACCGTAACCCACTTGGTGACTTGTTGCTCCATGCCTCGTACAGCACCTTGAAACTCATCAACAGAATACACATCAAGATTAACTGATACATCATCGTATTGATGCTGAACGACTAGAAATGGCTTTGCCGACAAAACTTCGATACTCAATTCTTCGAAAAGTTCTCTTTTAAGTGCTTGAAAAGTACTTTCACCACTCTCCAACTTACCGCCTGGAAATTCCCACAAACCACCTTGATGAACATCTTCAGCGCGTTGACTAATCAGTACTTCACCAGACTGATTCTTAATAACACCAACAGCTATCTTTAGCATTTTACTGGGTTGTTATGAACGATATTCAGCGTTAATCTTGACGTAATCGTAAGATAAATCACACGTCCATATCGAAGCATCATAAGAGCCTTCTCCCATACAAATTCGAACGGTAATTTCTTCCTTGTTCATAACCTGTTGCGCTTTTTCTTCAGAGTAGTCAGTGGCCCGCATACCGGAATTTACGATGCATACTTCATCGAGATAAATGGAGATGTTGTCGACATTCATAGACGTAACTTTCGCCCGTCCAACCGCCGCCAAAATTCTACCCCAATTAGGGTCACTTGCAAAAAATGCTGTTTTTACCAGCGGTGAATGGGCCACTGTATAAGCAATTTCCTTTGCATCCCTTGTACTACTAGTTTGTTGAACTTCAACTTTGATCAGTTTATTTGCACCCTCTCCATCACGCACTATAGCCTTAGCTAGATGTTGGCATACGTCTGTTAACGCAACTAGTAATTGCGCATATCTTGGATCTTCTTCGACACATATTATTTTTGTATCTATCGCCGCTGTTGCCATCAATATAACCGCATCATTTGTCGACGTATCACCATCCACAGTAATACAGTTGAATGATACGTCCACAGCTTTTTTGAGCATTGATTGAAGTGTTGGGTTTGCAATAGGCATGTCTGTCGCAATATAAGAGAGCATGGTTGCCATATTAGGCTTTATCATCCCTGAACCTTTAGCGATACCTGTAATCGTTACGCACTGACCATCAATCTCAACAGTACGAGAATAACCTTTTTCGCAAGTGTCTGTTGTCATAATAGCGTTAGCTGCTTTATGCCAATTTTTTTCATCTAGACCGTTAACAGCAGACTGTAACGCAGCCAATATCTTATTAACAGGTAATGGCTCGCCAATAACCCCCGTTGAAAATGGCAACACACGAGAAGCTGTAATTTGAACTAAATCTGCTAACCCTTTGCAGCATTTTTCAGCAGACGCTACGCCTAGTTTGCCTAGGCCAGCATTTGCATTACCAGAATTAATCAATAAATATTTTGGACTAGTAGCAATTAAGTATTTTTTTGCCAACAGTACCGGCGCAGCACAAAACTTATTTTTTGTGAACACGGCTGCAACTTGAGTCTTGTCACATAGCTCAAATATCGTTAGGTCATCGCGTTCTGTCTGGCAAATAGCTGCCGAAGACGTACCAATTCGGATACCAGAAATGCTTTTTAAATCTATTTGAACTGAACCGCCAACAGGCATGAAGGTTTCCTTTTCGGTTTATAGTTTTCCGTGACATTGTTTAAACTTCTTACCGGAACCGCAAGGACATGGATCATTACGTCCTACTTTTCGATCTACGCGCTTAAACGGCATCTCCTTCTGTTGTTGAGTTTCATCATCTAACGCGTTTACATCGGCGTGTTGAAACTCCATGCCTTGTTGTAATCGACGTTGTTCATCGACAGCTTTAACATCCTCTTCTGCACGCACCTGAACTTTAGTTACCAACATCACCACTTCAGTTTTTAAAGCATCCAACATCGAGGTAAACAATTGAAATGCCTCACGTTTATATTCTTGCTTAGGGTCTTTTTGGGCATACCCTCGTAGATGAATGCCTTGCCTTAAATGATCCATTGCTGCTAGATGGTCACGCCATAAACTATCAAGGGTTTGCAACATAACGGATTTTTCAAAATGTCGAAGCACATCGGCACTGGCTAAAATTTCTTTTTTCGCGTAATCATCAGTAATGGTTTTTAGTATTAATTCACGCAAATTCTCTTCATGCAAATGACTATCTTCATCTAACAATTGTTGAACCTGTAATTTACAATTAAACTCCTCATCTAATGCTTTTTCCAACCCCTCAACATCCCATTGGTCATCCATAGATTGATGAGGAATGTATAGTGTAATGATGCCAGCCACCACATCTTCACGTATCGATGTTATGGTTCTAGAAATATTATCTGACTCCATTATTTCGTTACGTTGGTTATAGATGACTCTACGTTGGTCATTAGCCACGTCATCATATTGAAGCAACTGCTTACGTATATCGAAGTTATGGCCTTCTACTTTTCTTTGTGCGTTTTCTATCGCCTTACTAACCCAAGGGTGCTCAATCGACTCACCTTTTTCTAAACCGAGTTTTTGCATTAAGCCCGACACCCGCTCAGATGCAAAGATTCGCATCAAGCTATCTTCTAATGATAAGTAAAAACGACTAGCACCTGGGTCACCTTGACGACCAGACCTACCTCTAAGCTGATTATCAATTCGCCTTGATTCATGACGCTCTGTACCAATAACACGAAGACCACCTGCATCTAACACAGCTTGGTGATTATTTAACCACTCCTGTGACGGCTCAACATCTTCGTTCTTTCCACCCAAAACAATATCTGTACCTCGACCGGCCATATTAGTGGCAATCGTTACTGATCCCAAAGCACCTGCATGGGCAATAATTTGCGCTTCCCGCTCATGTTGTTTGGCATTTAAGACTTCATGAGTAACTTTCTTGTTGGTCAAGCTACTTGATATAAATTCGGACACTTCAATAGACGTTGTACCGACCAATACGGGTTGTTTACGTTTATGACAATCTTCGATATCCGCAATAACCGCTTCAAATTTTTCTTTTTCCGTTAAATAAACCAAATCACCAGCATCATCTCGAGTCATATCACGATGGGTCGGAATAACAATAACTTCTAAACCGTATATTTGCTGAAACTCAAACGCTTCAGTGTCCGCAGTACCTGTCATTCCAGACAGCTTATCGTACATTCTGAAATAATTTTGAAACGTAATTGACGCCATCGTTTGATTTTCACTCTGGATTTTTACATTTTCTTTCGCCTCAACAGCTTGGTGCAAGCCCTCACCCCAACGTCTTCCCGGCATAGATCGTCCAGTAAATTCGTCAACGATGACCACTTGAGAATGTTGTAAAATATAATCAACATCTTTTTGATACAGTACATTCGCACGTAACGCTGCATACACATGATGCATTAAGCCAATATTAGACGCATCGTATAAACTTTCAAATTCACTCAATAAACCACTGTCCGCTAAAAGCACTTCAATCTTTTCGTGACCCGCTTCTGTTAGATAAACCTGCTTAGCTTTTTCGTCAATTGTATAGTCGTCTTCTTGCGTCTCTAATCCATAAGTCAAATCTTTTATTAAGGTGTTTAACTTAGCGTACAATTCACTCTTATCTTCTGTCGGTCCAGAAATAATCAGTGGTGTTCTAGCCTCATCAATTAAAATAGAATCAACTTCATCCACAATGGCATAATGAAGACCGCGTTGAACTCTATCTTCAACACTGAACGCCATATTATCTCTAAGGTAATCAAAACCAAACTCGTTATTAGTACCGTATGTAATATCTGCAGCATACGCCTCTCGACGTTGCTCTGGACTCATTGCGTTAACAATAACGCCTGTAGTTAAACCTAAAAATGTAAATAACTGCCCCATCCATTCTGAGTCACGTTCTGCTAAATAATCATTTACTGTGACAAGGTGAACACCCTTTCCTGGTAAGGCGTTTAAATAAGCTGCTAGCGTTGCGACTAACGTTTTACCTTCACCTGTTTTCATTTCCGCGATACGCCCATCGTCGAGCACCATGCCGCCAATTAATTGCACATCAAAATGGCGCATACCTAACGAACGAATACCCGCTTCTCTAACAACTGAAAATGCTTCAGGCATTATGGATTCGAGCGATTCACCTTTTTTAAGCCTTTCTCTAAATTCACCAGTTTTAGCTTTTAATTCGTCATCATTTAATGACTTAACGCCTTCTTCTAGTGAATTAATGCTGTTGACAGTTTTATGCTTAGCCTTAACTAACCGGTCATTGCGGCTGCCAAACATTTTTTTTACGATATTTGCGATCATCTGTTGTATTAAGAATTTAATGTAAAACGAAAAGCCGAATGATACCGCAAATTACGATACAACTGGTATTTGAAGGACTTATTTTGTGGAATTATCTAGCGCTGTAGAGGTATTTTCGTGGGTTAACTTTTTTACCGTATCGAAGCACTTCGAAATGAACATGAGGTCCAGTTGAACGACCTGTGGAACCCATCTTTGCAATAACGTCGCTTTGCTTAACCACATCACCTAATTTAACTAGAATTTCTTTGTTATGCCCGTATCGGGTGACATAACCCAAACCGTGGTCTACTTCTATTAAAGAACCATAACCACCTTTTTCACCGGCCCAAGTGACGATGCCAGAGGCAATCGCTAATACATCGGAGCCTTTCTTACCAGCGATATCGACACCATGATGAAACGCTTTTTTACCAGTGAAAGGGTCCACTCGATAACCGTAATGAGACGACAACCAACCTCTTTTTACCGGTAACCCAGCTGGTCGAATTTCTTTGGATAAAAGCTTATTGGCCGAAAAATAATCAAGCAACTCTAACTGTTTTTCACGTAATGATAACTGGCTATCAAGCATTTGTATGTCATGCAACAACTGGCTTTCGGTAAAACTATCTAATGTTACTGTAGTATCCGCACTACCAATCGCTATGGCTCGATCAAAATCGAATTCTGGCGCATTAAGTTTAGCTTTTTTCGCTAAATATTCGCCCACTGCATTTAACCGTGTTAACTGAGCTTGCATTTGCCCTACCCTCAATGCAACAGCGTCTAATGTATTTCGTGTTTTTTCGCGAAGCCTTTGGACTTCAGCTCGTTGCTCTAATAATTCCGTCACCAATTCACTTGTACCATGAGAACTAGTTAATGTTATAGAGCGTTGTGAATTAACATAATAAACACAACAAGCAGATACCAACACAAAGCCACTCAAAAATAGAGTAATTATTTTATTCAGGCTTAATGAAAACCTAAGTGTTTTCCTTTGCCCTTTTGTTAGCAGTATAATTTGCATCATTATTATTACGTTTTAAACCCTAATTACTCTTAACTATGCTGAAACATCCTATCAATAAGTCCCGTTTGTCAGGCTTACAGAACATCCAGCAACATCTATTACAGCAACATCAACTATTAAAAGTAGTAAACAGTGCCTTACCAAACAACTTATCTGAGCACTGCCTTCACGCGACTTACTACAAAAACAATCTCACCCTCTATACAAACTCGTCTGTATGGGCCTCTAAACTTCTTTATATGCGTGCTCCCATCCTTAACGCTATTTCAAAAAGCGTTGGTGACAGAGTTACAACATTACACGTTAAAGTCCTGTCTAAAAAACACAGCTTAGAAACTTACAAAACCCCAAAATCGCCTTCAAATAAATCAATCCAATTTCTTTGCAATGCCAATAAACCCAAACATGCTGATAAATTAAGTGTGGCAATGAACAAACTCATCAACACGCTTCAAAAAAATAAACTATCTAATTAAGCTGACGCAGGTAGGGGGTCAATATAAGAAATAGGGTGTTCATCACCTTCTTCAAACGTCACTTCTTCCCATGCATCTTTTTCTGCCAGTAGCGCCCTTAACAACCTATTATTCAACTCATGCCCAGACTTATGGCCTTTGAACTCCCCAATCAAGCTATGTCCTAATAAATATAAATCCCCAATAGCATCTAAAATTTTGTGCTTTACGAACTCATCTTCGTAACGCAAGCCATCTTCGTTTAACACTCTAAAATCATCTACTACAATTGCATTATCCATACTTCCGCCAAGCGCTAGATTACGTTGACGTAGCATTTCAATGTCTTTCATAAAACCAAATGTTCTGGCACGGCTAATTTCTTTAACGAAAGATGTCGACGAAAAATCTATCGTTGCTTCTTGTGTGCGGGATTTAAAAACAGGGTGCTCAAACTCAATACTAAAACCCACTTTAAACCCTTCAAACGGGGCAAAACTTGCCCACTTATCACCGTCTTCTACACGAATTTCTTTTTTGATACGAATATAGCGTTTTGCAACATTTTGCTCTTCGATGCCAGCTGATTGCAGAAGGAATACAAAAGGGCCAGCGCTACCATCCATAATTGGCACTTCTGCTGCGCTTAAATCTATAAAAATATTATCTATGCCAAGCCCAGCAATAGCAGATAGCAAATGTTCTACTGTAGAGACCCTAACACCATTTTGTATCAGCGTGGTTGATAACTGCGTATCGCCAACGTTTTCAGCTTTTGCTGCTATAACGACAGGCTCATCAAAATCAACTCTGCGGAATACAATACCAACGTTCGGCCCAGCTGGACGTAATGTTAAGTAAACTTTCTCCCCACTGTGCAAGCCAACGCCAGTAGCACGAATCACATTTTTCAGCGTTCGTTGTTTAATCATCTTTAAGACTCCAAGCTGCGGATTTTAGCTATATTTATAATTATTGCTACAAACAATCCTAACATATTGCAGCAAGTCATTGCAAAATCAGCGGTTCTCCCACTTCCATCACTACTTAGTATTCAAGTTTCTATTGAAATTCCTAGTCAATGGTTCTCCTCTGTACAAAAGTATCCACAAACACTCTAATCAGCCTGCCTCCTTAAAAAAGCAGGTATATCTAAATACGCTGGATCAGACATATCATCCATGCCACTCACTTTTTTTGAAGCACCCTTATCCTTATTTTCGCGCATAATTGTTGGTATATCGAAGTCTTCCTCTTGTATCTTCGCGACACTCATTGGCTCCTTTTTAATATGCACCATCGGTGTAGGCTCAGCTGCTGTAACCTTTTGACCCAAGCCTGTTGCTACAACAGTAACTCTCATCTCATCAGCCAAGTCTGGATCAATAACTGTCCCTACCACTACATTTGCATCATCAGCTGCAAACTCTCTGATAGCTTGCCCAACTTCTTCAAATTCACCAATGGACATATCTAACCCAGCCGTAATGTTCACCAATATCCCTCTTGCCCCTTGAACATTTATGTCTTCTAATAATGGACTATGAATTGCTGCTTCAGCTGCTTCACGTGCACGTGAGTCTCCTTTAGCGCTACCTGTCCCCATCATCGCATCGCCCATCTCTGACATCACTGTTTTGACGTCTGCAAAGTCGACATTTATAAGACCTGGACGTGTAATTAGCTCCGCTATTCCTTGCACCGCCCCGAGTAAGACATTATTTGCTGCCTTAAACGCATTTAATAGGCTCATATCTTTACCCAATACATGCAATAATTTCTCATTCGGGATGGTTATTAACGAATCCACGTGAAGAGCCAGTTCATCAATTCCTTTTTCAGCAACAGCTTGCCGTTTCTTCCCTTCAAAAGGGAAGGGCTTAGTCACAACTGCGACCGTTAAAATCCCCATTTCCTTTGCAATCTCAGCAACAATGGGTGCTGCCCCAGTACCTGTACCCCCGCCCATCCCGGCTGTAATAAAAATCATATCGGAGCCTGAAATAACTTCTTGAATCCGCTCGCGATCTTCAAGTGCAGCTTGACGCCCTACATCGGGGTCTGCGCCCGCTCCTAGCCCTTTAGTATGGTTATTGCCAAGCTGTAGCACCATCCTGGCCGGCGAATTTTTAAGTGCCTGCGCATCAGTGTTCGCACAAATAAATTCAACGCCTTCAATTGAGCTACTCACCATATGATTAACCGCGTTGCCACCGCCTCCACCAACGCCGATTACTTTGATAACTGCATTTTGTGTGTGTGCATCCATTAATTCAAACATGTTATTCCCCTTGTATTGTTTATCTAAAATTATTTCTATAAAAACCGTTACTGTTAAAAATTACCTTGAAACCAACTCTTCATTTTTTCCCACATCGCCTGAAAACCACCTTTCACTTCGCCTCCATTTACGACACTATTTTGTTGACCAAACAGCAATAAACCGACGCCCGTTGCATATATGGGGTTGCGAACCACATCACTTAACCCCGACACATACTGCGGACAACCCAAACGAACTGGCATATGAAATACCTCTTCCGCCAATTCGACCAAACCTTCTACTTTAGAACTCCCTCCAGTTAGTACAACACCCGCCGCAACAATATCTTCAAAACCGCTGCGTCTTAATTCAGCCTGTATCAACATCATTAATTCTTCGTACCTCGGCTCAATAATTTCTGCTAAATTTGCGCGTGAAATTTTACGTGTAGGGCGATCACCAATACTTGGCACATCAATCATTTCATCCTCTTGAACTAATTGAGTCAGCGCGCAAGCGTATTTCAATTTAATCTCATCCGCGTGTTGCGTCGGTGTTCTTAATGCAACGGCAATATCATTTGTGACTTGATCACCGGCTATTGGAATAACCGCTGTGTGACGTATAAACCCATCACAAAAAACTGCTATATCAGTCGTTCCACCACCAATATCTACCAAACAAACACCCAGTTCTTTTTCATCATCTGTTAACACAGAACTACTAGATGCTAGCTGCTCTAAAATAATATCATCTACTTCTAAGCCGCAGCGGCGTACACATTTGATAATGTTCTGAGCCGCACTCACTGCCCCCGTAACAATATGAACTTTGGCTTCCAACCTAATACCAGCCATGCCAACGGGTTCTTTAATACCTTCTTGCGCATCAATAATGAATTCTTGAGGCATGATATGAAGGATCTTCTGGTCCGCTGGAATAGCCACGGCTCGTGCTGAATCGATGACCCGCTCTATATCCGATGCGATAACTTCATCTTCTCTAATGGCCACCACTCCGCTTGAGTTCAAACTGCTGATATGGCTTCCAGCAATACCAACAAACACAGAATTAATTTGGCAACCTGCCATTAATTCCGCCTCTTCCACAGCACGCTGAATTGATTGCACTGTGGACTCAAGGTTAACCACTACGCCTTTTTTTAGGCCACGTGAGCGGTTTGAACCAATCCCAATCACATCAATAGTGCCATCAGGCGTAATCTCTCCCACAATTGCAGCCACTTTTGACGTGCCTATGTCTAACCCAACAATTAAATTTTTATCGTTACTTTTTTTCATTTCCTTTAGCCTTTTGTTGGCTTATTGTTCTTAATTACCAATGAACGCATACGCTCATTTGGTTGCCCCACTACATACCCTTTTTTCCACATCACTGACACGCCATTCGGATAACGTAAATCCATCATTTTTGCGTGCTCAATTAACTCACCTTCCTGTGATGCCAGCGCGTTCAATGATTTAATGATTTTTCTTTCTGGACTTTGCTTTCCAGCATTAATCTTAAGTCCGTTGCTCAAAACGACGGACCAACTACCATGTTCGGCCAATTTGAGTTCCTGAACGGATAACGCTAGCTCTGTCATTAATACATTCAGATTCTTTTGCACGGTTAATATTTGTTTGCTCTCGCTATTAACACCTGAGAAATACGGCAGCCTAAAAATCTGCATGTTCAACATGGGCTTAAACACCTCTCCTTGTACATTCAATAACTGCGTCTTATTCCAAACAGCAACAGGGTTTTGTTCTTCAATTGACACCACTAGCGTATCCGGCCAAACACGTCTAATACGTGCCTCACGTATCCATTGTAAATCGGTAAGTTTGTTGATAATTGCGTCACTATCCACCGCGAAATACCCCGTTTGAACTAACACCGCTAGTGCATTTGAGATATCTTCTTGGGGAATATGCTTCATCTCCCCTTCGATACGAACGTGCTTAATGGGCATTGTGTTTGGTTGCCCCATCCATTGCAGCAATTGCCAAATAGACAGCCCGATTAACAATAGTAAAATCGTAGGTACGGCGAATGCTTTAGATGGTTTCATAGTGTCGGTATTTGCATTCTTCATAATGCCGCCTTTGCAGTCACACTGGTTTCCAAGATGCGCCACACCAACGCTTCAAAATTCACACCTGCTTGTTGTGCCGCCATTGGCACCAAGCTATGATCAGTCATACCAGGTACCGTATTAATTTCTAATAATTGCGGTTCATTAGATGCGTCCATCATCAAATCAACTCGGCCCCAACCTTCACCTCCTAGCACCTTAAATGCCCTTACCGCTAACTCTTGAAGCTCAAATTCTTGGCTAGGGCTTAATCCCGCAGGGCAATGGTATTGTGTTGTATCTGCTTGATATTTAGCGTCGTAATCGTAAAAATCATTGGGTGTTTCGAGACGAATTATGGGTAAAGCTTTATCCGCCAAAATGGCCACCGTATATTCGTCGCCTTCCATCCACTGTTCGGCCATCACGTCACAGTCAAAGCTCGATGCGTTTTGATACGCGTCATGTAACTGCTCAACATTGTCTGCTTTAGCCATGCCAATACTTGAGCCTTCTAGAGAAGGTTTCACCATTAAAGGGAAGCCCAATTGTTCCACGCAAATTTTCAGCGACGCTTCACTAGTGAGCGTCATCCACTTTGGCGTTGGTATGCCAGCGCCCAACCAGCAGAGTTTTGTTCTTAACTTATCCATACCCAATGCCGAGCCAAGCACACCACTTCCGGTATACCGTATACCGGCTAATTCAAGTGCGCCTTGTAACTGGCCATCTTCCCCGCCACGGCCATGTACGATATTGAATACGCGGTCAACAGCCATGTCTTTTAACGAACTTATATCGACGCTTTTTGTATCCCACTTAATGGCGTCCACACCTTTCGCTATTAGTGCTGATAACACCGCCTCTCCACTCAACAAAGAAATCTCGCGCTCCGCTGCATCACCACCCATAGCAACAGCCACTTTTCCAAAATCCTTTGCTGATTCAACTAAATTCATGCGCTCAGATCCTCACCAATAATTCTTACTTCAGTTTCAAGTAAAATGCCTTGCAGCTTCAGAACTTGGCTTTTGACCTCAGCGATAAGATCTTCAATATTTTTTGCAGTCGCCTCACCCGTATTGAGTATGAAATTCGCGTGTTTTTCAGCGACTTGTGCACCGCCAATTTGTAGGCCTTTCAATCCCGTCGCCTCAATCAAACGCGCGGCGTGATCTCCCACTGGGTTTTTAAATACTGACCCACCGCTGGGCATATTCGTTGGTTGTGTTTGCGAACGTTTCGCCAATAATTGACGAATTTTTTCTTTGCCTTGCGCATCCTCACCAATAGGTATATCTAGGTAACAGGCTACAAACCACTCATCTTCTGCCACTGATACTGAACGGTAACCTACTTCAAATTCTGCTGCTTGACGCTCTATTAACTCGCCTTGTCGATTAAGCAATAACACTTTACTAACGATATTCCAGGTCTCTCCACCAAAGGCACCCGCGTTCATGGCTAATGCGCCACCCATGGTGCCAGGGATACCTGCTAAGAACTCAGCACCTGACAATCCTTTCTCAGCCGCCATCTTAGCCACTAAAGCACACGGAACACCGGCTTCGACATACAGCGAGCCTTCACTGAGTTCTTCCATTTGCTTTAGGCATCCGCGAGTATAAATTACTGACCCGCGTACACCACCGTCACGAATTAACACGTTACTGCCTAAGCCTAACCACAATACTGGCTCATTGCTTGGCAACGATTGCAAATAGCACTGACAGTCTTCAATACTACTAGGCTTATACAAGCGATCAGCAAAACCACCCACTCGCCACGATGTATAGCGAGCCAAAGGCTCCCTTTCCATCAGCTGTCCTGTGAATTGATTACTGTCTTGTTTCATTGCCTGCATAATTCCTATTGTTCCGCCTGCTGTGCTGCCAACATGCTGTTCAACTGCCCTTCTAACTTTGCCGATGCAGCACCAATATCTCCGGCGCCAGATGTCAAAATAATGTCACCTGCTAGCAACACGTCTTTCAACACCTCTGCTAACTGCCCAATATTTTTTACGAAAATGGGGATTAGCTTTCCCCGTTGGCGAATTGCTTGACTTAAAGCCGCTCCATCTGCACCAACAATGGGTTCTTCGCCCGCAGCAAACACATCAAGCAACACCAACACGTCCACTTCGTTTAACACCTCCACGAAGTCTTCAAATAAATCGTGCGTTCTTGAATAACGGTGTGGCTGAAACGCCAATACCAACCGTTTGTCAGGCCAACCTGCTCTGACTGCTTCAATCGTTGCCATGACTTCACGAGGGTGATGCCCATAGTCATCCACCAATATGACTGAACCCTTGGGCAAGTTGATTTCACCGTTCACTTCGAAGCGACGGCCGATGCCTTTAAATTGGCTTAAGCCCGCTGCGATAGCGTCATCCGACACCCCGAGCTCGCTGGCGACCGTAATGGCGGCTAAGGCATTTAAAACATTATGCTTACCGGGCATATTTAGGGTCAAAGGCAATAACTCATCACTGCCTAATCTTTTTAAATTAAAGTGCGTGCAGAAACCTTCTTGACGAATATCAACGGCCTGGAAATCTGCTGCTGTATCAATACCGTAGCCTAGAATAGGTTTGCCGATATGCGGCGTTAATTCCCGTATATTCTCGTCATCAACACACATTACCGCTAAGCCATAGAAAGGCAATTGATGAAGGAATGATTTAAACGCATCTTTTACTTGCTGGAACTCGCCCCCATACGTTGCCATATGGTCTTCATCGATATTTGTCACCACCGCTATCATCGGTTGAAGGTGTAAAAATGATGCGTCACTTTCGTCGGCTTCAGCCACTAAGTAATGGCTTTCGCCTAACTTGGCATTTGTTCCTGCGCTATTCAGCAAACCACCTATCACAAAGGTTGGGTCTAACTGGCCTTCTGTCATCAACACGGCTAATAAACTAGTTGTTGTCGTTTTTCCATGCGTACCAGCAATCGCGATACCAAAACGGAAACGCATCAATTCTGCGAGCATTTCTGCTCTTGGAATGACGGGGATTCTTTGCTCCAAGGCGGCAACCACTTCAATATTGTTTTTACTAACCGCTGTTGACGTCACCACCACATCACAATCGTTTATATTCTCAGCAACGTGGCCTATAAAAATAGATGCGCCCTTACTCAATAGGTGCTTGGTTTGCTTACCTTCTCGTATATCAGAACCAGACACTTCATAACCGAGGTTAATAAGCACCTCAGCAATACCACTCATTCCCGCACCACCAATCCCAATAAAATGGATTTTTTTGAGCTTTCCAAACCCCAAATGAGCCGAATAGTGTTTATGCGAATCAGGCATCATAGCGCCACCTCTAAACAAGTATTTGCAACCAATGCTGTCGCTTCAGGTTTGGCTAATGAACGCACTTTCTGCCGCATAACTGATAGCTTTGTTGGATTTGATAACAGTGATTTCAACACGCTTGATAAGGACTCAGCTGTTAGCTGAGATTGGCGCATTAGCACCGCCGCATCACCTTCCGCAAGGTACTCGGCATTTTTTGTTTGGTGATCATCAATAGCGTGCGGTAATGGCACTAGAATCGACGGCAAACCCATCATCGCCAGTTCAGATACTGTCATCGCACCTGCTCTACAAATAACAACATCAGCCCATTGATAGACCTCTTGCATGTCCTCTATAAACGGACGAACATCGGCACTAACGCCTGCATCCTCATATCTTGATATCGCCACGTCAATCGTCGCTTCACCTGCTTGATGAATGACCTCCAATGACAATTCATCTTGCAAATATTTTAATGCGTCGGGCACGACCTCATTCAATACGGAAGCACCTAAACTACCGCCTACAACCAAGACATGCTTACCTGTTTTATTGTCTCCAGCGCTATCACCCAATAACTCTTTACGTAAAGGATTACCGGTAAAGATGGCGTGCACCTTTTCTTCAAAGCTGCCAGGAAATGCCTCCAACACACGAACAGCTAATTTTTTTAATAGCTTATTTGTCGTACCTGGCACTCTATTTTGCTCATGAATAACCAACGGCTTGCCGTGAATCCAGCTCATCAAACCACCCGGTCCAGAAGCGAAGCCACCTAAGCCTAACACCACGTCAGGCTGACGTTGACGAATAATGCTAGAGGCTTGCCAGCACGCTTTTAGTAACATGAATGGCGCCAAAATAAGGCTTAGCATGCCTTTACCGCGCAAACCCGTTACGCTTAACCAATCTATAAGAAAGCCCGCCTCAGGCACTACTCGAGCTTCAATACCTTTTTTGGTACCCAACCAACTCACTTGATGGCCTGCATCATGCAAATAGCGCGCAACTGCAAGCGCTGGAAAGACATGCCCACCAGTTCCACCCGCCATGATCATTACGCGTACTGCCATGGCGACGCCCCTTTCATTTGGTCTTCAAAGTCGAGCTGTGTTTCATGGTGGATACGGCACAATAGGCCGATCACCATGCACATAACAATCATGCTACTGCCACCGTAGCTCATCAACGGTAGTGTGAGCCCTTTAGTCGGTAGCGCGCCCATATTAACGGCGATATTAACGAATGATTGAAGGCCCAACCAAACACCCAGTCCATAGGCCAATAGAGAATAAAATCTTAAATTTAATCGTTCCGCAGCTTTACCCATTTGAAAGGCTCGCCACACTAATAACCCAAATAAAAGAATCACAATACAAACGCCCGCGAAGCCTAACTCTTCACCAAGAACGGCAAAGATAAAATCGGTGTGCGCTTCGGGTAAGTAAAACAACTTCTGAATGCTGCCGCCTAAACCAACCCCAAACCACTCCCCACGGCCCATAGCTATTAGGGACTGCACTAATTGGAACCCTGAGCCCAAATGGTCCGCCCAAGGATCCATAAATGCCGTTACTCGTTCCATTCTGTAGGCTGACGAGGCAATCGCCACAACGCCTAAAATAATTGCCATCAATACCAAGGTTAGAAACTCGATTAAACGCGCTCCTCCTAGAAACATCATGCACACAACGCTAAAACCAATCACGAACGCAGCACCAAAATCTGGTTCCGCCAACAACAAGCCAAATACAAGGCCCAGCGGTAAGATAGGACGTATCACCCCTTTTATTGAAGCCCGCACGACATCTACGTGCCGTGTCAAAAATCCCGCGATGTACAAAATACAAATCAACTTAACTATTTCTGATACTTGAATTCGAGCCACTCCTAAATTAACCCAACGATAACTACCGTTAACCTTCGCCCCGATACCTGGGATAAACACCAACACCAATAAACCGATAGCCACCAAAATCATACTAGGGCCGCTCTGCTCCCAAGCTTTTAATGGCACTTTCGCCATAATAAGAGCCAAAACAAGGCCAATGACAATATGCGCTGCTTGACGCATAGGGTAATGCCAAATATTGTTAAACACTCGCTCACCAAGGTGTAACGATGCTGAAACCACCATTACATACCCAATGCTTAGCAAACTAAATGCGGCGAACAATAACCAACCATCTACGTAATAACGGCCACGCCTTGGCATAATGGATGAATCCATTGTGCTAGACACGGCAAAACTCATAACTTGAGCCCCCGAACCGCCGCCATAAAACGATCTCCACGTTGCTGATAATTTGCAAACTGATCTAACGAAGCACAGGCCGGTGACAGCAACACCGTATTACCAACGACGGCATGTTTGGCAGCCAATTGAGTCGCTTGCTCAATATCATCAGCCATTAAATAAGGCTTAGACAAAATAGCTTCTTGCTTAAATCTTGCTGCATCTTTGCCGATAAGAATAGCGAGTGATACGTGTGACTCAATAGCCTCACGTAATATGTTGAAGTCTGCACCCTTACCATCACCACCGGCGATTAAAACGATAGGGGGTTGCAAGCCTTCTAATGCCGCTAAGCAGGCACCGGGATTAGTCGCTTTCGAGTCATTAATCCACGTCACGCCTTTGATTTCAGCTACCCATTGCGTACGGTGCTCTAAACCAGTAAAGCTAATTAAGGCTTGTTTTTGTGCCTCATGCGAAAGGTGTAATGCATCCGCCATTGCCATCGCAGCTAATGCATTTTGTAAGTTATGAGAGCCTTTTATTTTTAATTCATCTGAGGCTATTAAGGGATAGCCTGCTTTTGCCAAATAAGTTTGCCCATCTCGTAACATCAAACCGTATTCGCCATCTTGAGGCTGGTCTAAACCGAATGATGCTACCATTCGACCTTCTGGCAGAGTCATAGACGTGACCGCCTTATCTTGACGATTAATAATCGCGACACCCTCACCATAAAAAATTCGCTCTTTGGCGCCTGCATAACTCAGCACGCTACTATAACGATCCATGTGATCCGCGCTAATATTCAATACCGTCGCTACCGTCGCTCTCAACTGCGAGGTTCTTTCAAGCTGAAAACTAGACAACTCAAGCACGTATAAATCAGCAGGCTGGCCGCTTAATAAATCTAAGGCTGGTACACCTAAATTACCACCGACTCGCACATCTAGGCCTGCGCAACTTGCCATCTCACCCAATAATGTTGTTACCGTGCTTTTTCCGTTAGATCCTGTAATGCAAGCAACCGGCGCGTCAACGCATACGGCAAATACGTCAATATCTCCAAATACTGGAATACCTCGTTCCGCTGCAGCTTGAATCTCTATCTGTTCCAAACTAATACCTGGACTGACGATGATGTGTGTAGCCACTTCAAATACAGCGTGTTCAAAACCACCGGTAAACACTGCAACGTCCTGATAATCAGCTTCCACCTCAGCCAAGCCGGGAGGATTATCCCTACTATCGAGTACTGCAACATCGATACTGTTTTGCTGCAAAAACTTAATAACTGACAAACCCGTAACACCCAGACCAATCACCAACACGCGCACATCACTTTGGTCCAACCCCAATCTGGCTAAACCTTGACGTTGCTGTGGTAACTCATTAATCATCAGCGCTTCCATTATCTTAGTTTTAATGTAGACAGGCCGATGAGTACTAGAATCACCGTGATAATCCAAAAACGCACGATAATCCTTGGCTCAGGCCAACCTTTTAATTCGAAATGGTGATGAATGGGCGCCATTCTGAATATCCGCTTGCCTGTTAACTTAAACGAAGCCACTTGCATAATGACGGACACCGTCTCCATGACGAACACACCGCCCATAATAATTAGCACCAATTCTTGTCGAACCAACACCGCTACGATGCCTAGTGCCGCACCCAGTGCCAAAGCACCCACATCACCCATGAAAACCATCGCTGGGTACGCGTTAAACCATAAGAAGCCCATACCCGCACCGACAAGAGCACCGCAAAAAATAACTAACTCACCAACCCCTCTTAAATTGGGTATAGCCAGATATTGAGCGAATTGAACGTTGCCCGATAGATAAGCAAAAATACCTAATGCCCCAGCAACCAAGACTGTCGGCATTATTGCTAGGCCATCCAAGCCATCTGTTAAGTTCACCGCATTACTGGTTCCAACAATCACAAAATAAGTCAGTGGAATAAACAACCAACCTAGTTGAAAACTAACGTCTTTGAAGAACGGAACAAACAAGGTTGTTTCTTGTGGCGATGAAGCGCTATAAAACAAAAAAAACGCGGCGCCCAGCGCAATAATAGATTGCCCTAAATATTTCTTGCCTGCAGACAAACCCTTGGGGTCTTGCAAAGCCACTTTTTTATAGTCATCAATGAAACCGACAACACCTGTCAGCATCGTTACCAACAACGCCACCCACACGTATTTATTGTGCAGGTCTGCCCATAAAAGCGTACTCAAACCTACCGCCACTAAAATAAGCGTACCGCCCATCGTTGGCGTACCTGCTTTTTTAAAATGAGTCTCGGGCCCATCATCACGTACAGCTTGGCCAATATTATGAAACGTAAGTCGACGAATCATCCAAGGGCCGACCATAAATGCAATAAAAAGCGCGGTTAAGGTACCCAGAATTGAACGCATAGTGAGGTATTGAAACACCCTAAAACCACTGTGGTATTCAGATAGCCATTCCGCCAACATTAACAACATGAGTGGCCCTCCTGTAACGTTATCTCTTGTATGACGCTTTCTAAACCTTGAGACCTAGACCCTTTTACCAACACAACAGTATCAGAGCGCATTTCAGCAACTAACCGAGCGACCATAGAGCGCTTGCTTGGGAAATGCTCTGCCGAACGCTGTGCGCCGGATAACGCCTGGTTAAATGCATTAACTAAGCACTGCATATTGTCACCAACAGCGAAAACCCGTTGTACGTTTGACTCGACGAGTGCTTCACCTATTTGTTGATGAATTTGCTGACTATTTACACCTAACTCGGCAAAATCGCCAAGTACCAACCAGACAGGTATGTTTACCTGAGCCAAGCTATCCATCGCTGCTTCAAAAGACTTGGGGTTTGCGTTGTAACAATCATTAACCACCACACTTCCCGCCAAACCTCGAAACGGCTGCAGCCGGCCACTCACCGGCTTTAGAACAGCCAAACCCTGTTGCACCTGCTCTAACGAAACAGCTAAACTTATTGCCGCAGCAGAGGCCGCCAATGCGTTAAGTACATTGTGCTGGCCAACTAAATTTAATCGTATAGCAGCGCTTTGCTGTTGATAATTCAAGACGAAACTCGTGCTAAACACGCCATCCGTTAATCCTGTTTTTACTGATGCAATATCCGCCCACACATCCGCCGTATTTGACCAACCAAAACTCGTCACTTTTTTACCCGCTGCTAAAGCAACCCACTGCTCAAACCATGGTTCTTCTCGATTTAACACCGCCGTTCCAGCATCGTTTAAACCTGAGATAATTTCACTCTTAGCTGAAGCAACACCTTCAAGGTCACCAAAACCCGCCAAGTGGGCAGCCGCAATATTATTCAAAATAGCGACCGTTGGCTTCGCTATGCCACATAAGTGACGAATATCACCCTGCTGGCTGGCGCCCATTTCAATCACAGCCACTTGATGTTCTTTGGTGAGTTTCAACAGCGTTAAAGGCACGCCAATTTGATTATTTAAATTTCCTTGCGTCGCCAACACCTTCATATGGGGACTTAGAATGCTCACTAGCATTTCCTTAACACTGGTTTTGCCATTGCTGCCGGTAATACCAATAACTGGAATAGTTGTTTTTTCGCGCTCAGCTGTTGCTAATTGAGTCAGCGCTTTCAAGGTATCGGCAACCTTGATATATGGCATATCAACGGACGAATCGGCGCTTAGCAAAGCCGCAACAGCACCTTTATTTTTTGCTTGTTCGGCAAACTTATTTGCATCGAAGTTTTCACCTTGCAAGGCGACAAATAATTCGCCTACTTCTAAAGTTCTAGTGTCACTACTGATAGCGTTAAAAGTAACATCAGCACCATGTACAGTGCCATTTGTTACTGCTGCTAACTGTTGAAGACTCATGATGCGCATCCGCTGTCTCCAGTGTCAGTTAACACACGGCTTTTCAATGCGCTTTTTACGCAAGCTATATCACTAAATATGAATCTCTCATCGCCTATTAGTTGGTAAGTTTCGTGCCCCTTACCTGCGACCAAAATAATGTCGTCACTATTAGCAGATCTAATTGCATGTTGTATCGCTTGAGTGCGATCCAAGATAGTTTCAACGTGAGCAGAACTTGTTATATCTGCCGTGATTTGTGCGGCTATATCTTCGGCGTTTTCTAAACGCGGATTATCATTGGTGATAATAACTTCATCAGCCATATCAGCGGCGATTGCACCCATCATTGGACGTTTCGCAGCGTCTCTATTACCACCGCAACCAAACACAACAAGCAATTTTCCAGAACAGTGTTCACGCAAACTGCTTAATGCCAATTTTAGAGCGTCCGGTGTATGCGCATAATCAACGATAACCGTTGGGCAAGTCGGGAACAAAGAGACCTTCTGCATGCGACCTAACACACTCGTTATTTGTTGGATTTTCTCTACCGCCTCTTGAAACGAAACACCCATCGCTACAAGAGACGCCATTGTGGCCGTTAAGTTATCAATATTAAAACGCCCAAATAACGACGATTCAATATGTGCAAACTCACCGTCAAACTTCACGTCAAACGACAAGCCTGACGCAGTTTGTTTTTCATTTGACATTATGAAAGAACGACCTAAAGAATCAATCAGTCTTGAATAGGAGAAAACCTCTATAGTTGGCGATAATACTTCAATAATTTCATTACTAAATACATCATCGGCATTCAACACGACAAACTCAAGTGAAGGCGATTTGAACAACGCTAACTTTGCTTGCCCGTAAGCCTCAAGGGTTAGATGATAATCTAGGTGATCGTGATTTAAGTTTGTGAAGATAGCGCCTTTAAACTCAACGGCTTTCACTCTAGCCTGATTCAAGCCGTGTGACGAAACTTCCATCGCTATAGCAGCAACACCATCATTTAATAAGCATGAAATTTGGCGTTGAACACTGGCGGCATCAGGTGTTGTATTCAGCGTGCTTGTTAAATTACTTAGTAGACCCCACCCCAATGTGCCAATCACACCACAGGTAGCAGCATCGTCAGTAAATGCTTGAGAAATAAAATGACTAACTGATGTCTTGCCATTGGTTCCTGTTATACCAATAACCGGTAGCTGGCTTGATGGTTGATTATAAAAACGTGATGCAATATCGCTAATATGTGCATTTAGATTGGCTAATGGAATTAATTTAATGCTACATTTTTCGGCTATATTATTAGCCAACTGTTCGCCGCCACCAGCAGGGTCATACACAATCGCCCCAACACCGTTTTGAATCGCCTGATCAACAAAACTCAACCCATGCGAATGAGATCCCGAGACCGCCAAGAACAAGCCATTTTGCATAACCTCCCGGGCATCTACGGTTGGTTCTGTCACATAAACGTCCTCGTCAAGCTGCACAAAATCGTCCAACAATATTTTTAAAGCAACTGTTTGCGACTCCAATTGAGCAGGCATCATTGGATACCCCCATCTAACGACGCTAACAAAGCCGATTCTTCAATATCATCTGGCGCAATATTCAACAATCTCAACGCGCCGCTCATCACTCTTGAAAATACAGGGGCTGCTACTAACCCACCGTAATAATCGCCCGCTTGAGGCTCATCAATCAGCACCACCATAACCAGCTTAGGGTCACTAGCAGGCGCCATTCCCGCAAAAATACCGATGTATTTGTCTTCTGAATACCCCCCTGCGATAGCCTTTTTTACCGTGCCGGTTTTGCCAGCCACTGTGTAACCTTTTACTTGAGCCCGAGGAGCTGTACCTGCTTTACTCACAACACCTTGCAGCATGCTTCGAATTTGCTGGGCGACTGTAATGTCCATCACCCGTTCACCAACATCTTCTTTACTGGTTGCAAGTAAGGTGACGGGCATCAATACGCCGTCATTAGCGATAGCACTGTATGCGCGCGCTAACTGTAAAACGGACGATGATAACCCATAGCCAAATGCCAGCGTGGCTCGTTCTATTGGGCGCCAACTTTCATAGCCCGCTAACTTTCCTCTCGCCTCTCCAGGAAAACCCATATTGACCGGGCGGCCAAAACCTAACTTATTTAATAAACCCCAATGCACTTTTGGCTCTATACTCAATGCTATTTTTGCAGACGCAACGTTACTAGACTTAAGCAGTAATCTAGCCAAATCAACCTCACCATAGTTACGGTGATCTCTCACTTGATTGCGCCCAACTTTCATATAGCCTGGTGCCGTTTCAATAACAGTATTTACATCATATAAACCTGAATTCATACCGGCGGCAACAGTGAATGGTTTTATTGTCGACCCCGGCTCAAACACATCTACAAACGCCCGGTTGCGCATGTGTGAGGCTTTAAATTTTGATCTATCATTTGGGTTGAACGCCGGTTGATTCGCCACGGCTAATAGCTCACCCGTTTCTGGATTTAAGATAACCAAAGAGCCAGATTTGGCCTTCTGTTGAGCAACCGCCGCTTTTAGCTCACGGTACGCCAAATACTGTAATCGTCTATCTATAGACAGACGCACATCTTTGCCAGGGATCGGTGAGCGAATGTTGTCGACGTGGTTTACCATACGTCTTTTACCATCCCTCAGCACACGCTCAACACCCGATATACCTCTTAATCGATCGTTTAATGCCAATTCAAGGCCTTCCTGCCCAGCATCATCTATATTAGTGAAACCCACTAAATGCGCAGCAATTTCTCCATCAGGATAATAACGTCGGTACTCTTTTTGCAGATACACACCAGGCAACTTTAGGTCATCTATTACTTTAGCGACCTGTGGATCCATGTGTCGACGTAAATATGCAAAACGCCTAGACGCTACTTTTTTTAATTTCTTATCCAACGCGGTAACATCAAAGCCGAGTAACGAAGCGAATTCTTTTTTATATTGCGTTAGTTCTAATTCTTGTGGGTTCACCCAAACTGAACTCACTGGTGCGCTAATCGCAAGTGCGTGACCATCTCTATCGGTTATTTTCCCACGATAAGCCGGCAGTTTAATGTCTCTTAGATAAACCGCCTCACCTCTTTTTTGTAGGTATTGATTATTTAACACCTGTAAATCAACAGCCCTATAGATAAGCGCGCACATCACCAACATAAAGCACGCCAAAATAAAGCGGCGGCGGCCCGCAAGCTCAGGCACTATAACCTTCTGTGCTTTATCTTTAGATTGTCGATAACCGTAGCTCATTTAACCTTAACGTAAATTATTTGTTCTGCTGTGGGCGCTTGTAACTGCAGGACCGAACGCGCTATTTCTTCAATACGATTACTGGATGACCAAGTATTTTGTTCTAATTGCAAACGACTCCACTCAACACCCAAACGATCTTGTTCGCTAAACTCGCCTTGAAGCTGGTTAAACTTTAAGCGAGCATCATATTTCACATACACCATCGTTAATGCAGACGACACAACGAGTATTGCCAATATGGAGACCCAGCTTGATAATCCATGTGCCTGCATTACAATTTCTCCGCAATACGTAAAACGGCACTACGGCTCCGTACATTTTCTTTCACCTCTTCTACTGACGCTTTTATCGCTTTTCCAATGCACTTAAAGAGCGGCTTATCTGCGTCTACAGGTAGCGGTAAGTGACGAGGCACTATCACGCCACGAGACTGCTCACGCATAAATCGCTTAACAATTCTGTCTTCTAGCGAATGAAAACTGATGACCACTAAACGGCCACCTTGTTTAAGAATGTCGCTGGCTTGTGCCAACACGTCCTCTAGGTCATCTAACTCTTTATTTACTTTGATGCGAATCGCTTGAAAGCTGCGTGTCGCAGGATGCTTGCCTAGCTCACGTTTTTTAACCACACTCTCAATTAAACTGGCTAACTGACTGGTTGTTTCAATGGCTTTCTCGTCGCGCTGTAAAACTATCTGAGCTGCAATTTTACGTGCGAACTTTTCCTCACCATAATCTCGTAGCACTTTGAGCAATTCCCTTTCTTCAACATGAGACAACCATTGCGCCGCCGATTCGCCCTGGGTTACATCCATACGCATATCTAGCGGGCCGTCTTTCATAAAACTAAAGCCACGTTCAGCAACATCCAATTGAGGCGACGACACGCCAAGATCAAGCAGAATACCGTCTACCTCGCCAGACCACTGACGCTCATCAACCAACTCTCTCATTTGAGCGAAACTACTATGCGCCAACTCAAAGCGACCATCGCTGAGTAATTGCCTTGCTTGACTCGAGTTCACAGCGTCCATGTCCTTATCAATAGCGAGCAGTTTTCCTTGCGCAGATAATGCCCGCATGATTGCCCTACTATGCCCACCACGACCAAAGGTTCCATCGATATAAACCCCATCAGTTTGTCGTATTAGCCCACTTAAGGCTTCGTCCAATAAGACTGACTTATGCAACCCCACGCCAGCCACTAAAGAGACAATGATCCCAGTTCAGGTGATAACTCACCGTCTTCTGCATTCTCCTCTTCAAACCATATGTCGCGTTTAGCCACCCAGGTTTGATCATTCCAAATCTCGAACTTATTCCCTTGCCCTATCATCACAACTTTCTTATCCAGATCAGCAAATTCGCGCAACGGCGGAGATACTAGAACTCTGCCTTGCCCGTCTAATTCACACTCAGTTGCATGACCAATCAGCAAACGTTGTAAGCGTCTTGCCTGTTTATTTAATGTGGGTAACTTAATCAGTTTGCGTTCTATATCTTCCCAAACCGGTAGTGGATACAATAAGAGACTATGCTCACGATCAACGGTCATCACCATTTGCCCATCGCAAGAAGTTTTCAATTGCGCACGGTAACGCGTAGGAATCGACAATCGCCCCTTCGCATCCAACGTCACATTATTAACCCCTCTGAACAAATCCTTCCCCTTATAGTTAGTAATTTCCCTTTATTACCACTTTTTCCCACTTTTTTGCACTATAAGGGTGAAAATACCACTCGTCAAGCATCTATTTCCATAAATACTTTCTTTGTGAACAATGACTTAGCCGCGTTTACCAACATTGAAACAATACCACTTTAAACAAACACATAAAGGTAATAGAAATCATGAGGTTGCAGCGCTTTCTTAAAGAAAAAACTAAAAATGTTGATTTCAAACAAATTTTTGTAACAAAAGAAGAGGTACGTACAAATTCGTGGCAGGCATTGCCGGATCATCGAAAAAATCTTGTCTTAATAGTTAAAATCTTGTTGTAAAATTGGAACAATGCGGGTATTGTCATTCATCTGTGTGATGCGTATCACACTTTAAAATTGATTTTGATGGGATTCCAGCCCCCCAAAAAATACAAAAAAAATAATGGGACTGGAAAAATGAAGGATAATTATTATGAAGGCAACAATAAAACGCGCACCTTTTGCGCTTTCAGGCATTGCACTTGCAGTTAGCATGGGTATTAGTGGCGTAGCATCTGCAGACACATTATCAATTCAAGGGTCATGGCTTGATTTTCAAGCTGGCAAGGACGCTAGAACCAATGCAATCTCTTGCGAGAGCGTCAATTGCGAGAGTACATCGAACATTGAGAACTACCCAACTCAAAACCACGAAAGTAACTTTGACGACACCTTTTCAGGCTCATTCAAATGGACCCATGATATGAATGGAAAAGGTTTATGGGGTACTGATGATATTGCGATTGCCGGCAGTTACTTTAGAGATAAATCTGATACAACAAATCTTGATGTGTCACAAGGCGGCTCTACTAGCGCCCGGGTATTCGGCACAGGTTTCGTACCAGTTGATAGCTCAACTGCCGACATAAGCAGCGTTCAAGACGATGCGTGGTTTGTTACAGGCGATGTTGAGCTAGGATGGAATCATAAAGAAGGCGATGCAGATGTGCGTCTTTTTGCTGGTATAAGAGTCGCTGCGACTGAATATGAACGTAACGCTACCCACAATGTGAATGCCAGCAGCGATCTTTTTGACGGGGAAGAAAAGTCTAAATTTTTCGGCTTAGGCCCTCGTATTGGCGCATCCATTAAACAACCCATCGGTAATTCAAACCTAGCTCTTACTGCCGCAATATCAGGAGGAGTGCTTTTTGGTAAGCTAGAACGTGAGTATGATGTATCATCTGATACCGATGACGGCAGCTCTTATAACGATAAAAGCAGTAATGAATGGGTGCCGTTTACAGATGCTGAAGCAGCATTAGCTTATCAAATTAACGACAATGCATCTATAGAGTTTGGTTACCAGTACAATTATCAAGATAATGTTATTCTTCTGGGTTCTGTTTGTACTGACTCGGACGACGGTCCGAAACCAAGCAACTCAAGTTGTAGTGATGATAAAAGCCACGCTGAAACTCACGGGCCATTTATAAGGCTAACATTTGAACTATAGTCTCAGGTAACGAAACAAAAAAAGGGTGGGCTATCCACCCTTTTTTTGTTTCGCAAGATTTGTTATTCACCCCCCTCTTATTAGCGCCAGATACGGCTCTGAAACCCCAATATCGTTTGGGATACCAAAGTCTACAGGAGCTGGCTTTTCAATCTCTAGAAAAGCTAAAATAACCTTTAACTGTTCAGCCGAGTTGTTCACTAGGGTCTTGTAATCGATCAAAATAACTTTATCAGGAAATTTGTTTTGCCATACATCAACAAGCTTGTAATACCACTCAACGTAATTCAAGCACCATTTGTAATCATATGAGTGGTAATTTGCATTGCTGTAATGTGTGAAAAACATACGCAAAGCGATATCATGAACGTTTCTTTTCATAAAAATAAATTTTGCGTTAGGCAGCGCACTAAGAATAGAAGGTACACTGGTAACCAAACCAGGAGTGGTGACTGTATATATACTCGAATCTTGGGCGTTTTCTTTATACGAGCTACGGTAGAAGTTAACGAATTCAGGGATTAATTCGTCAGGCAAATGAGGCAAATAGCCTGACGGCAGGCGGTTCCCCACATTAAAGGCCTGTGCAGTTGAATCAGATAAAATCTTACTTTCCAGCCCTTTCCTAATGCCTGGAATCCAACCCAACGCCTTTTCTAAGCTTGTTTTTCCAGACCTAGATGGCCCCAGTATGTAAAGTGGCTGCGTATTACTGCTGTTCTCTGTAAAGAATGTTTTTTTAAAATCGGTGTTTTTTGCCCAACTTAATATTTCTTTTTCCCATTGCGAATTTGTTTGAAATTTATCCTTGATATCATCTTTTACCATCTCATTCGCTAAGCAAAATTTATCCCATGCTTTTTTATAATCGCCATTGATATGATAAAGTTTGGCAATTGAAAACGTCCATCCTATTTTCTCTTCGTGATTACTAGGTGTAATTTTCTCCGCAACGAAAAGATAACGACGAACGTTTTTTTTGATAAATTTCGCAGGAAAATCTGATAAGGCGTAAATAAATTGATTTGACTCAACCTTTTTATTCTTAATAAACTTTTCTATAACGATTAACCCAGCTGTGTAATTCCCTAAATCTCTATAGCATTTAATAAGTTTTAATGCGGGTTCCACACTAAGTGGTTTAGATTTTAAACACCATTTAAATTCGATGATTGCTTTTGCATATTCATGGTTTTTTAACAACAAACTCCCTTTATTAAAGTGGTGTACATCGGAGTGTTTCTTAAGTCCCATTTTCTCGCCAAGATGCTCTATATCTTCAGAAAGTTTCAACCCTGTTCGAATCATATCTAATTCAATAGTCAGAGCTTCCATATTCAACATAGAATAATAATCAGTATTGTCCCCACCGAGCGCTACACTGAGGTGTTGATACGCCAAATAGAACTTTTTTTGATGTATATAAAGCCCGGCTATCGCTCGATGCGCAGAGTAATATTCAGGATAATCCAATATCAATTGTCGATAGATTCTCTCCGCTTCTGTGGCTTGGCCTTGATGAACGAACTGCTTTGCACGCGTTAATTTCTGATGAGCTGACTCAATATCATCGCGTGAGTAAAAGGTTTTATTATCTGCCATATGATTTATTGTTTATTTATAAGCACTTAAAAAAATGGAGTTGGCCGATAAGCCGTGTTCTGTCGTGGGAAGTCATTCATCTGGGATGCACGTCAAACCTTGGTATTACTGGCTTTAGCTCCTCTTCTTCACACATAACTTTATCAATGCGTTATACCTTCATAGTACCATTTTGTACCATTTTTTGTACCGGATTGAAGCCCCTCAACTTAACTATATAAGCATGGGAATAAAAAGGAAGAAAGAGGTTGCTATGCAAAAAACAGTTTTTAAAACAATTAAACAGTTGAGCAACTACACCTTTTAGCAATTTCCGATTTAATGCTTGAAGACCTATAACCAAAACAAAGATTAATTGTGTTTTAAAATCGAACTTTATTGTTTTTTACATGACTAACTTTTAACCCTTTTAGCTTAGCTATTTATTTAGGGGTATTGAATTCATAAGGACTGACTCAATTAGTTGGGCTTTAGACTTAGTTATCTTGTCTAAAGACCTTTTATTAACTTTTGGCTTGGAACCTGAATATGTGCCGCATAATTAAAATAGGTCTACAACTCCCTGTTGTTCTCACTATATTGTTTCTGTTGGCAATGTTTTCAATTGAAGCTGTCTGCGTAGGCTGCCGTATTGATGCTGCACTTGCTGCGGTTGTTCCTTACATTATTTTCTTTTTCAGTGCTTTTATTATTGCTTACGCATGTCTTTTATTTTGGCGCGAAAAAACTACAGCAAACCCTATTACGCCTGAAAATGCGTCGACGCTTGTGACGACGGGTATATATGGTATTTCACGTAACCCTATATACCTCGGGTTTTTATCCATCTTGATTGCATCAGCTTTTCTTTTTAGTAATTACATCAATTTCTTTCTCTTACCTCTGTTTGTTTTACTCGTTAATAAAATGTACATCAGTGGTGAGGAAAAGGCGTTAGAGAGCATCTTTGGCAATGAATTTATTGCTTATAAAAGCAAGGTAAGGCGTTGGGTATAGAGCTAACACGTTGACTTCGTATCTTGCCATTTTCTGAAGTCAATTCTAACTAATAAAAATGGCCTTTTTAGGAGAATATAAATGAGTAATATCGTAAATGAAGTGACTTCAGCTAATTCTGAATACGCAGCTAGTTTTGGTGATAAAAAAGACCTCCCAATGCCTCCAGGAAGGCAGTTTGCAATCTTAACCTGCATGGATGCTCGACTAGACCCTGCAAAATATGCTGGGCTTGCAGAAGGCGACGCACATGTCATTCGTAATGCAGGCGGAAGAGCCAGTGATGACGCAATTCGTTCGCTAATCATTTCTTATAAATTACTGGGCACAAAAGAGTGGTTTGTTATTCATCATACTGATTGTGGAATGGAAACTTTCACAACAGAAATTATTGGCGACTTGTTATCTGGCAGCCTCAAAACATCCAGTGTAGATGCCTCTGGTTGGCATGACAGTAATGCTGGCGGCGGCACAACGGATGGAAAATTCATCAACTGGCTAACTATTAGCAATCAAGAAAAAAGCGTATTGGAAGATGTTCAACGCATCAGAAGTAATTCAATGGTGCCTCGTGATATTCCAATTTACGGCTACATCTATGACTGCAAATCGGGTCAACTTGTAGAAGTTCCTGATGCTACAGAAGCTGGCAAAGCCAGTTAAACTGCCTTAGCTTGACTACTTAAAATTTCTCCGTGAATACCACCTTCATGTAGTACTTTTAGGTAGCCAGCTATTTTTATTTGAATTAGACTTTAATATAACTCAATAACAAGATTACTTTTATGACAGCACACAATCTTATCTCTGCACTTTTTTTATTCTTATTGTCACTCCTAGTGTCACCTATTTATGCTGACACTAAATCAACAGCACCATGGGGCCATGCCGAAACACTCGACATAAAATACCCGCCACATAAAGTCATCTATGACTTAACAACGGGCGACCTTAAAGAGCTTGATTTTACTCTCAGCAGAATAAGCTATCTTAATAGCCTATACGGCGCTGACCCTTTTGAAAGTTCAATCATCGTTGTCATCCATGAAAAAGCACTAGAGCATTTCGCCATTGAAAACTTAAGTGACAACAAACAATTAATGGAGCGCGCAAGAAACCTAACCATAGGCAGCACCATTGAATTTCGTATGTGTAAAGTGTCCACAAAATTCAAAGGCTATGAACCAAAAGACATACACGGTTTTGTTCAAATGGTACCTATGGCTGATGCTGAAATCATTAGGCTTCAATTAGAAGAAGGCTATGCCTACATAAAGTAAAGTCCCTTAATGCTGTTCTAGAACCCTTAAGCATACTATCTTTTATCGAAACCCCAGATACCTGCGCCACGAGCTGCAATAAATAGAAAAACAAAACAGAATAAAACTGCTGTCTCTCCACCATTAGCCATTGGTAACAGAGCTTTAGAGCTATGAACCATCCAATATGCCACAGCCATTGTTCCACTTGATATGAATGCTGCTGGGCGTGTAAACAACCCCAACATGATTAAACCCCCGCCTAATAATTCAATGCCACCAGCAGCGCTAATCATTATGTTTAATGATGGCTGGGGGAAATTAATTGGGAAATTAAAAAACTTTTGCGTCCCATGCCATATAAATAAGAACCCACTGACTATTCTCAACAACGCATATAAATGCTCTTGGTATTTATCTAAAAAACACATTGTTTATCCTCTTATTATTGTTTGAAATGATGACGCTAAATTTTCGAATCATGAGCATCCCCTTGGTAGTCGCAACTTATGCCCTACCTTTTAAAAACATAGAACTTCATGTATGGTGAAAACCATTATGAACGAATGGCATGGGAATCATGCCTCGCTTCCTGCTAAATAAAAGACCAGACAAAGATAGTTAAGTTCAGTTAATTCTAAAGAACTTATAGAGCCAGCCGTTTAGGCGATAAAATAACAACCATAAAAAGACCTACAATTTCTCGTAAGTCTTTAATTATATTGGTGGCCCTTGAAGAGCTTTAGCCTTCGAGCAATTAAGCTATTTAGAAACCATCACTAAAACTTCAAATTTCTGAACATTTGCGACGACATCCTTATCCCACCCACCTTCTATCAAAGCCTCTGCATTTGCATTTGCCTTTATAGCAGCTGCTATTTCTCCAGCAAAGTGCGCATCAACACCAGATTGATTAGCAAAAAAATCAATTACCACAAACTCATCTTCAAAAACCTGAACAGCAAACCAATAAGCCGTTTTAGGCTCAGTCTTTTCAACAATTGCTGTACCTGTTTTCAGAAAGTCAGCTAATGCGCCAGCTTTTCCAAATTTAGCTTTAAGCGGAACAAACAGTGCGATTTTCATTTCACCTGGGTTGTTTGATGTCTTAGTCGATAGCACTTTAGGGTTCCTAACATCCGCAAGCACCCCCTTCTCCCAACCACCTTGCACTAAACTACCTGACTTTTCCTTAAGCGCAGCTGCAACCTTCCCTGCAAAATGGGCCTCTCTACCTGAAGCATCTTCGAAGGCATCAAATATCATCATGTCATCCTTATTTTTAAGCCCTGCCCACACTAGTGTTTTTGGCTCAGTTTGAGTAACCAATCTTGCTCCTGCAATTAAGAGTTCAGCTAAACCTTGCTCTTGGCCTTGCTTAGCTTTTAATGGAACATAGGTGGCTTCTGTAATAGTAACCCCCTGTACAAGCACTCAATCCAAACAGCACAAAGACTAGTGAAGCAAATGTAAATTTGTTTTTAAGCACGATAACCTCCTTAATAAATATTAATTGTTAGTCGCTAAAAGCAGTGACAATTAACCACATGAAAGCTAACTTTTTTATTCTAAGCCGAACAAAGACCCCTGACCACAGATAAAATTAATTCTAGACTATATCAAATTGATAGGCCTCTTAGCTTCGTCAAGCGCTAACTGGTAATCTAGAGTGATTTGTCAGTTAAGTTCTCACAACTCGATTTCCCACTTTACGTTAGGGCGCTATAAGGTGACTTTGTACCATCACGTTAGCTCTCCAAGTGAAAATATTGCTAACACATTGATAAATATAGAAGAAATGAAAAATTGGAGTTGGCCGATAAGCCGGGTTCTGTCGTGGACAGTCATTCATCTGGGATGCACGTCACCGTGCACCTCGAGCGACCTACCCAGAAGCGGTGTGGGCCACACCCTGTAACTTGCGTTACCACTTCTCTATTTGGTCTTGCTTCAAGTGAGGTTTACCATCGCCGTGATACGTTACCGCACACGCGGTGCGCTCTTACCGCACCGTTTCACCCTTACCGGTCTACGTAGTAGACTTAGGCGGTTTTCTTTCTGCTGCACTGTCTGTAGGCTCGCGCCCCCCAGGCGTTACCTGGCACTTTGCCCTATGAAGCCCGGACTTTCCTCCCTGCTTGCGCAGAGCGACTGCCTGGCCAACTCCGAGTGCAGTGTACAAACTAACGCATTATCTATCAATCACTATCATTTATTTTTAACGCCGCTTTATACAACTCTTTTTTTGGCTGACCCGTTAGTTCTAGCGCTAATTTTACCGCTGTTTTGAGCGAGCATTCCGACAATAGTATTTTAAGGGTATCTAGCGCTTCTTTCGGCAACCCTTCATATTGTTGTTTTTTATCGATGCCTTCTATTAATACGACGAATTCTCCACGCTGCATATTGCTATCTGTGGCGACTCTTTCATAAAGCTCATCTACAGAACCGGTGCTGATTGTCTCATACGTTTTTGTCAACTCTCTTGCAATGCTCATAAGCCGAGCCGGTTCGTACACCGCTTTTATATCTTCCATGCATTTTAATATTCGATGACTAGATTCGTACAACACCAGTGTTTTTTGCTCCAACCGATGAGATTCAAACATCGCCTTACGGGCGCCAGACGTTCGTGGCGCAAAACCTTCGAAACTAAACCGGTCTGTTGCCAATCCTGCAGCGCTCAGAGCGACTATTAGCGCACAACAACCTGGGATGGGTACTACTTGGATGCCAGCTTGTTTTACGTGCCTTACCAGTGAATACCCAGGGTCATTTATTAAGGGCGTCCCAGCGTCTGAAATAAGCGCTATGGATTCGCCCTCTTGAAGACGATTAATTAATACCTGACGTTTCTTATCTTCATTGTGGTCATGATAAGCTGTCATCGGTGTTTTGATTGAATGGTGCTTCAATAATACTTTACTGTTGCGCGTGTCTTCTGCAGCGATGAGGTTAACTGAGCTAAGCACCTCTAATGCACGGATACTAATGTCGGCTAAATGACCAATCGGCGTTGCAACGATATAAAGTATGCCGTTATTGTTTGACATCAAACACCTCGAAAAAGATACTGGTTGATAGGTTTATCATTTTTTTAATTTTATTGTTGAATTAGCGTTACTTATGGATTATTGCAGCCTTAGATTACCCACCAATATTAAACTAATCTTTCTTTTAATCATCGCTCTCATTTTACCGAGTTGCGCGACTATTAAACAGGGCCCAGTTCGACAAAATAGTCAGTCTAACGCATTGGCTATTGAGGCCCAACAAGCTCTATCTCAAGATCAATACGATGTAGCAGCTAATTTTTTTATGCAACTGGCAAACAATAGCATTGACGAACAAAAAATCGAATATCTTATCTCAGCAGCCGACGCTTATTTAAGAGCCAATGACTTATTAGCTAGTGCACGTACACGCGTTTCACTTGATTCACTTCTTGCTCAATCAGACAAACAACTTAGCAACCAAACAACGCTGATTGAAACATTGTTTTTAATACCTGAAGAGGAAATAAATACACTAGACATGGCCGGAAATATAGCCTTTGAAGGTTGGGCTGAATTAGCAAGCCTGCTTAAACATCAAATTATTTTCGAGCCAAACAACCCTGACATCAGCGCATGGAGAAGCCAGTATCCCTTGCACACTGCTAACGACATATTTTTACCTTTTCTTGCAAAACAAGCAGCAATAAACTTCAAAACGCCTGAAAAAGTAGGTGTCTTTTTACCCACTAAAGGGCCTCTCTCGAAAGCCGCCTATAGCATTAAAAAAGGCATCATGACCTCTGCCTACACAATGTCTAATCGTTGGAACATAAATGTTAAATTTTATGACACCTCTTCAACTCCTGTTGAAACTTTGTATGAACAAGCCGCCCAGGATGGTATTCGTGTCATTATCGGCCCATTAGATAAATCTAACGTTAACAAAATAGCCGCTATACAAAACCTTCATATTCCTGTTATTTCATTAAATAAAAATGGCGACCACACGAGCAAAAATTATTACGAATTTTCCTTATCGCCAGAAGACGACATCGCGCAAGTTTTAAGCCTCGCTTGGCTTAAGGGGCATCAAAAAATACTCATCCTTGCTCCGCAATCACAGCACGGCAATCGCTTATCGAGTCACTCATCTATCATTTGGCAACAACTGGGTGGGCATGTGCTAGACGTTCAAACATACACTATTAAACAAGCAGACTATTCCGACCCTATAAAAAACCTGTTGCAACTGGATAAAAGCGTTAGTCGCTATAAACAACTGCGTCAACGACTTAACTTAGATCTCGAATTCGAAGAGAGACGCCGTCATGATGCGGATTTTATTTTTCTAATAGCCTCGCCAAGAGAAGGCCGTTTAATTAAGCCTCAACTACGTTTTCATCGGGCTTCGAAGGTACCCGTTTTTAGCACATCACAAATTTATCAAGGCGAAATAAATCCTGTTGCAAACAGGGATTTAGACGGTGTTATATTTTGCGACATGCCTTGGTTAATTGATAAAAACAAGCGTTTAACAGGCGCCCTGAACCATGCATATAAACTTTGGCCAAATACACCTAGCACGCACAAACGCCTAATGGCTCTAGGCTATGATGCGCAACAATTAACGCCACATTTAGATAGATTAAAAACCAGCGATTTCGCACGGCTTGATGGTAAAACCGGCATCCTTTCAATGACTCGTAATGGAACCGTTAACCGCCAACTAAGCTGCGGAAGATTCCGACGAGGTATCGTTAAATCTTTCGGTCTCGCACCGAATTTTCGAAAAGTTACGAATATGACTCAAGAGAACGCAATTAACAGGCCTATTAGTAGTAATACCTCACCATTTTAGTGACGAAATCAAAAAACACCAGCACGATAGGCCAGCAAGCCGAAGACTTAGCGCTTAGCTTTCTAAAAAAACAAGGATTAAAGTTAGTCACTAGAAATTATAGTAGCCGGTTTGGTGAAATTGATTTAATAATGCAAGACAAAGAACACGTCGTTTTTGTTGAAGTACGCTTTCGATCATCAAGTGATTTTGGCGGCGCCATATCTTCCGTCGATTCGCGCAAACAATCAAAACTCATCAAGTGTGCCCTGCAATACATCTCGACTGAACAAACTACCCTTGGGTTTCGTTTTGATGTGGTTGCAATTTCACCCACCACTACCCAGCATGAGATACAATGGATAACCAACGCATTCGATGAGTTCTAACATGAGTTTACAAGAAAGAATCTATCAACATTTCACCGACAGCATTCAAACAAAACATGACGCATTAGAACTATTGGCTACTCCTATTGAAGTCGCTGCGGATGCAATAGTTCAAAGCTTACTCAACAATGGAAAAGTACTAACCTGCGGCAATGGCGGTTCAGCGGGCGATGCGCAACACTTTTCATCAGAAATGCTCAATCGCTACGAACGTGAACGACCAAGTTTGCCCGCTATCGCACTCAGCACAGACACATCAACTATCACGTCTATTGCGAATGATTATTCATATGACCAGGTGTTTTCTAAACAAATACGCGCATTAGGACAAGCTGGCGATGTATTATTGGCCTATACAACCAGTGGAAATTCCGCCAATGTTGTAGAGGCTATCAAAGCTGCACATGATAGAGACCTTATTGTTATAGCTGTATCGGGTAAAGATGGCGGCCAACTTTCAAGCCTTTCTTTATTAAACGACAATGATATTGAATTGAGAGTCCCTTCAAACTCGACAGCTCGTATACAAGAAGTACACCTAGTCATTACTCATTGTCTTTGCGATCTCATTGACTTTAAATTATTTGGATAACCTTTATGAACACACATAGAACACAAATTTTTTCCTGCCTATTGATAACGTCTTTAATATCGGGCTGTGCTGCTGTTGCCATAGGAGGAGCAACAACTGGTGTTGCTGTTTTACACGACCGACGCACAACTGGCACTGTTATTGACGACCAAACTATCGAGTTAAAAGCGCTTAAAGTTTTATACGGCGATGAAAATATTCGCAACAACACGCACGTTAACGCAACCAGCTACAACAACGTGCTGCTGCTTACTGGAGAGGCACCTACAGAGCAATTAAGAAATCAAATTGTGGGACAAGTTAGAAAAATACCGAAGGTTAGTAAAATTCATAATCAAATTCTATTGGCCGCGCCCAGCACTTTAATTTCACGAAGCAGTGACAGTTATGTAACCAGCAAAGCCAAAGTAGCTTTATTTGACCTTAATAGAATTGCAGGGTTTGACCCCACACGAGTTAAAGTTGTGACAGAAAATGGCGTCGTCTACTTAATGGGGTTGCTTAAACAACACGAAGTAACGCCCGTTGTCGAAACAATACGACGTGTAGGTGGCGTTCAGCGAGTTGTCAGATTATTTGAAATTATTGAATAACCCAAAGCTGGGTTAATTATTCGCCATCAGTTGCTAAACATAATCTTCTAGCATTACGCGCATAGAAAGATCGGCCGCTTGGACATTTTTTGTTAACGCGCCAACAGATACAAAATCCACGCCCGTTAATGCAATATCTCGAATGGTAGATAAATCGACATTCCCTGACGCTTCAAGCTTTGCCGCTCCTTTGGTTAACTGCACAGCTTGCTTTAATTGATTAAGGTTAAAGTTATCCAATAAAAGAATATCAGCCTTCGCATCCAGTGCTTGTTGAACTTCATCCAAGTTTTCTACTTCTACCTCAACGTTAACCGAATCACTTACTAAGCGCGCTGACGAAACAGCTTGCATAATAGAGCCTGCGGCCATAATGTGATTTTCTTTAATTAAAATGCCGTCATATAAGCCCACTCGGTGATTAGAAGCACCGCCGCATTTCACTGCATATTTTTGCGCTAGTCTTAAGCCTGGTAGCGTTTTTCGAGTATCTAAAACGACAGTCTTTGTGCCTTCAACAGCTTTCGCAAATTGATTTGCCAATGTCGCCGTGGAAGACAATGTTTGCAAAATATTTAACGCCGCTCTCTCACCTGACATTAGAGCTCGAGCAGGCCCAGACAAAAAGCACAATGTATCACCAGCAAAGGCTTGGCTGCCTTCTAATTGTTGCCAATCTATATCAATATTAGGGTTTAATTGTTTGAATATCTCATCCACCCAAGCTTGGCCACAAACTATGGTGGCTTCACGGGTCATAATCGTCGCCTTAGCTAACGTATTATCCGGAATAACGAGGGCCGTTAAATCACCGCCGCCAATGTCTTCAGATAGGAAACGAGCGACATCGTCAGATATTATTTTTGGATTTAGCATCATGTATGTTCTTTGATATAAAGAAACCTCCATAATGGAGGTTTTTCATTATCACATAAATCAAAAAAGATAAAAATACTAGGGTATACACACCTCTGTATTTTTTGGTTTCATTAAGCGCTTCATCCCAAACAATATTCTTTCTACCAATGGGGCTTTTTCTTGGCCAACTAAACCCATCTTGTTTTCTCTAAAGTCATCAGCTAAGCGCGCAATGTTGATATCCAACGCTTTCACGCCTCGATCATTTACAAACAAGCACTGTGACGTTACGGAGCTTTTCCAAGTCAATTTAGCGCGTACCACTAACCCTTCCATATTTGTATATTCAACCCAATCGCCCATTTTCATCTTATTGGCCATTACACTGTATTTATCATCTGGCATTTGAGATAACTCACCCTCAAGCTCTTTCAATAAATCTTCTTCCAATGTTGCTGCACAGATGTTTGCATCTATATTCACTAAAGCAACATCATCGGCATGGCCCACTTTTTCACCCGCGTCTATACCAAGATTATGATTATGCCAAGATTCCAATTCTTTTAGAAATGGCGCTGATTCATGATAATCGTAAGATATACTCTCCAACCCCTCTTTAATCTCATCCCTTAAGTCGGTTAGATCTATAATGACGTCCATCCTTTCTTCATCATTAGTGAATGGAGTCGTGCTTTTAATCAAACGTTCTAACACGCTAACACACTGATGCATTTCCTCAGGCGCTCTTTCTCGCCTTAACAAGGCTAACACCAATACATCTTTCCATGCATCATCTAAAAATAATCGAATAAATTCAGGAAGAGATTTTCCTTGTAACCTAAGCGCCACTTCATAAGAAGCTTGACGTTTTGTTAATTCTAATTGTTCTGCGCTTTTACTCTCTTTACGAGAACGCTCTTCTATAAGTTCAATTTGATGTTGTTGTTGAGACATGAACACCTCAAACTCTTCATGCAATTCAGCGAAAATTTCAACATCGTCATCAAAGTCAATCAATACACGCTCAACCACTTCTTCCATCTTCTCAAAGACAGCGTGCTTGATTCTCATGTTTTTTTCGCTTACGCCCAAGCCAGCATGTGATAACGAATTCAAAAATTTTCTAGCTGGATGCGCCTTCTTTGCAAAAAATTCTTTATCAATCATTACCACTTTCAAAATAGGGATTTGTAATTGAGCAATCATTGCCCTAACAGCATCTGGCAAGTGCTTATCCTTTAAAATCAAATCAAAGAACATAGCGATTACATCAATGAGTACTTCATCTTGCTCTGTATAAGGCTGGCGATGACCATCGACCTGAATTTTAGAGCCTATTTGTGAACGCACACTCTCTTTTATATCCACACCACCAACAGACCCTTCTTTTTGTATATCAGTTAACGTGTGTATTAATTCTATTGTAGGGAATTTCGCCCCAGATACAGCCAAGCCATCATTAATTAATTCTTCTTTACTCTGTACGCGATACGTCTGCGCCATTTGCACCAAAGAACTATAAATAACCGGCTCAATAGAAGGAGCTGACTTACCTGATTTTTGCCCGCTTTGTATTGAAGAGTTTGCAGCTGGAAATTGATTGCCACCCCCAGCACCTGGAACATTGCCTAAATTGAATTGTCTTTTATCGACAGTCTCAGTTTTTTTGATTTTTTGTTTTTTAAGCTTAGGTAAAATATTAGCTTTTATAAACAGTGTGTTTATTTCTTCTAATGCATGTGCTAATTTACCTAATACTTCCTGCTCAAAAGTCGCATATAAATGAATACTTGCTTCTTTAGAAAACGGCTCTTCTTTAATAAGCTCTACATAAGCATTCATTAAAACAGCTGGACCAACAGGATTTTTACTGGCCTTCAACTCATTTGAATCAAAAAGAAACTCAATTCTTCGTTGCACTGAATACAATATCTTACTTAAATTACTTTCAGCATTGGATATACAGGAATCAATTAGTAACTGTGTATCCATTTCATCTGCTGCTAATAACTCAAGAGTTGACCAATCTTCATCAGAGGATTGGGCTTCACCACCAATTATTTTTTCTTGAGAAAAATTCTTTAGATTCTTAACTACACTATCTATGTATATAGATGGCAGGTACTTGTTAACTTTTTTAAATAATTTTAAATCATCCGTCCTAGCCTCAATTTTTTCAAATTTTAAACTAGAAGCCTCCATACTGCCTAGGTCAGCCGCATCGAAGAAGCTTTGCTCAACTTTCTCTCCCTGAACAGCTAAAAACTCTTGAAGGTTTGCTGTTAATACGTTAATAGCTGACTGAAGAATCTTTTCTTTTTCAATAGAAAAAACCGACAACGATGATTTCGTGCCTTGCTGCCCTTTAAAGTTAAATTTTGATTCTACGTTTTTCATTATCTTTGATTTTCTTACTATCAACTTTCTTATTTTCTTGTGTAGAGTATAGTTACTCAGTGATTAAAGTTGTGATGCACACCTCAAATTCAAACATTCATCTAAATTTGTAGCCATGAGTAAAACTCTTAAACAAATTCAACAAGGTTGGCTTAAAAAATCAACACGGACACCTTCACCAAATAAAAATAAACGGCCAAATTCAGGTGATATCCGTTTAATTATTGTGCATGGTATTAGCCTACCACCTGGTCAATTTGGTGAGCAATGGATTGATGATTTTTTTTTAAATCAGCTGGACCCGAATCAACACCCGTATTTTGAAGAAATTTACCAGCTAGAGGTCGCTTCTCACCTACTGATACGTCGCGATGGCAGCATTACTCAATATGTGCCATTTCACGAAAGAGCATGGCATGCAGGTGTCTCACAATATGAAGGTTGCGATAAGTGCAATGATTTTTCTATTGGTATTGAGTTGGAAGGAAGTGACGATATTCCCTATACTGAAGAACAATATATTGAGCTAACAAATTGCTGTAAAGCGTTAATTGAAACCTACCCAATGATTTCGGAAGATACGATAGTTGGGCATTGTGACGTTGCTCCTGGTCGTAAAACTGACCCTGGCGAAAGCTTTGATTGGGCGAAGTTTAGGAGCTTACTCAGCAGTCTTTGATTTATCCGTTTTAAAGGCATCCACTAGCATCATCACTACACCAATAGAAATAGCGGAGTCTGCAATATTAAACACCGGCCAGTGATGAGCTTGGTAGTACACGTCGATAAAATCAATGACATAACCATACGATATTCGATCGTATAAATTACCAATCGCGCCACCTAATACCATGGCAATCGTTATAGCCATCCATTTTTCCGACGCTTTTAAACGCGTCAACCAAATCAATAATACCGTTGTCGCCACCACGGCAATCAAAACAAAAAACCAACGTTGCCAACCACCTGCTGAGCTTAAAAAGCTAAATGCAGCACCCTTATTCTGGACATAGGTGAAATTTACCGATGGCAACAAGGCTATCGATTCATACAATTCAAAATTAGCCACCACCCATAACTTGCTGGCTTGATCCAATACCAAAATAAGCAATGCCAACCACAACCACTTCAACATAATCATCGGCCTAGGCGAACAATCTTTCTTCACCTTCACCCTCAATATTATCTATGCAACGACCACAAATGTCTGGGTGTGTCTCTGATGTGCCCACGTCTTCTCGATGGTGCCAACAACGCGTACACTTCCCATGCTCACTGGCTGCCACTTCAACAAATACATGACTGTTTTCCGTAGCACTCGCTTGCGCTGTTTTCTCAGCCAAAGGCTGCACTTGAGCATCGGATGTAATTAATACAAACCGCAACTCATCGTTTAATTGACTCAGTGTTTCATATAGCTCACCATCACAATACACCGTCACTTCCGCATCAAGCCCAGAGCCAATAAGTCCCTCAGCCCGCACTCGTTCCAACTCTTTACTCACCAATTCACGTAACGCTATCACTGGCTCCCAATAAGCTAATTGGTCTGAAGCCTCACTTGTTGTTTCAGGGAAACCGTCATAAGCCGTTTCTAAGAACACTGACTCCCCTCGCTCACCTGGCATAGCTAACCAAATTTCTTCGGCCGTGTAGCTCAATATGGGCGCTATTAATCGCACAAATGATTCTGCCATATGGAACATAGCCGTTTGTGAAGAGCGCCGTGCCACACTATTTGCTTGCAGCGTATATTGGCGGTCTTTAATCACATCTAAATAGAAACTGCCCATGTCTACTGAGCAGAAATGGTGAATTTTTTGGTGAACTTGTAAAAATTGATACTCGTCGTAACAAGCCAACACCTCTTTTTGAAGCTGCTTAGTTTTCTCAACTGCCCAACGGTCTAATGGCAGTATGTCATCGTAAGCCACACAATCCTGCGCAGGATCAAAGTCATTTAAGTTCGACAATAAATAACGTGCGGTATTTCTTAAACGACGATACACATCCGACGCACGTTTTAGAATCTCGTCAGATACCGTCATCTCACCTGTGTAGTCATTGGCCGATACCCATAAGCGCAACACATCCGCGCCCAGTGAATTGATCACTTTTTGCGGCGCAATCACATTGCCTAACGATTTAGACATTTTGCGACCTTTCGCATCCACCGCAAAGCCGTGCGTCAACACCGAGTCGTACGGCGCACAACCATTCATGGCCACGGATGTTAACAACGATGATTGAAACCAACCTCGGTGTTGATCTGACCCTTCAAGGTACATTGATGCAGGGAACGGCAAGCCTTCGCGCCTTTGCAAAACAGCCGAGTGGGTAACCCCTGAGTCGAACCAAACATCTAAAATATCATTTATTTTGGTATAGCTTTTGGCTTCATCACCCAATAATTCGCTAGCATCTAGTTCAAACCACGCTTCAATACCCGCGCCTTCAATGCGCTGGGCAACTTGTTCAATTAAATTCGATGTATTCGGGTGCAAATCACCCGTTTCTTTATGTACAAATAAAGCAATCGGCACACCCCAATTACGTTGGCGTGAAATACACCAGTCTGGACGGCCTTCAACCATGCTGTTAATGCGCGCTTCACCCCAAGATGGAATCCACGAAACGCGTTTTATTTCTTCCAAGGCTTTAGCGCGCAAATTATTCTTATCCATAGAGATAAACCACTGTGGCGTCGCTCTAAAGATAATCGGCGTTTTATGACGCCAGCAATGCGGGTAACTATGAGTCAGTGCTTCGTCATGGACTAACTTACCTTTTTCTATCAGCACCTCAATCACGTCACTGTTTGCGCTAAACACGTGCTTGCCAGCAAACAGTGGTGTGCTCGGTAGAAACACACCGTTATCACCCACAGGATTATCCACTGGAATATTGTATTGTTGGCCAACGATATAATCGTCTTGCCCATGCCCAGGCGCGGTATGAACTGCTCCTGTACCGGCTTCTGTCGTCACGTGGTGACCTAAAATAATGGGTACAACTCGGTCATAGAACGGGTGGTTTAGCGTCATATATTCTAGGTCTTTACCTTTGCAGTACGCCACCACACGGTAATCCTCTATGCCATAACGGAGCATAGTGTCTTTTAACAAGTTTTCCGCCATCACTAATCGTTCTTCGCCGTTTTGCACTAACACGTAGTCAAACTCTGGGTTTAGCGATACCGCTTGGTTGGCGGGCAATGTCCAAGGCGTTGTGGTCCAGATAACCACTGAAATAGGGCCACGCCCTGGCGAACCATCACTACTATGGAAATGCTGTACGAAGGTTGCTTCATCTTTTACGGTGAAACGCACATCAATCGCTGGCGAGCGTTTATCTTCGTACTCAACCTCAGCTTCAGCCAGTGCTGAACCACAGTCGGTACACCAGTGCACTGGCTTTGAGCCTTTATGTAAATGGCCTTTTTCGATAATGCGACCCAGTGAGCGAACAATATCCGCTTCAAACTGAAAGTCCATACTCAAATACGGGTCATCCCAATCACCAAATACGCCCATGCGAATAAACTCTTCTTTTTGCATCGCCACTTGTTTGGTTGCGTAAGTTCTACACGCTTTACGAAACTCACTTGCCGTAACTTTTACGCCCGCTTTGCCAATTTTCTTTTCCACCATCAGCTCAATAGGCAGTCCATGGCAATCCCAGCCGGGCACATACGGCGAGTCAAAACCTTGCAAGGTTTTGCTCTTGATAACCATGTCTTTTAAGACTTTGTTAACCGCGTGGCCAATATGAATCGGGCCATTCGCATACGGAGGGCCATCGTGTAATACAAACTGAGGCTTACCCGCAAATTTCTCACGGATTTTCTGATATAAATCCATCTCTTGCCATCGCTTTAATGCGACAGGCTCACGGTTCGCAAGATTTCCTTTCATTGGAAAGCTAGTTTTAGGCAAATTAAGAGTCGTTTTATAATCCATGCTGCTGTTGTTGTTAAGTTCGTTGTTGATTAAAGTACGTTTTAGCTTGTGTAGAGTCGATTGCGATTTGCGCTTTTAGCTGTTCCAAGCCATCAAATTTTTTCTCTGCGCGAAGTTTTTTATGGAAGCCAACACTTACGCGTTGTCCATATAAATCACCCGAAAAATCAAATAAATGCGCTTCTAGCAAAACAGCCGTGACGTCTTCTATAGACGGTCGCGTACCCACGTTTGCAACACCCTCATACACCAAGCCAGATTCGACGGTTATTGTAACGGCAAAAACCCCTCTAATCGGAGTTTTTCTATTTTTTACACGTATATTTGCGGTCGGAAAACCCAGTTCGCGCCCGCGTTTATGTCCATGCATAACACGGCCAGACATAACGTAACGCCTACCCAAATAATCAGCGGCCTTTTCAAGCTCACCCTTTTCTAACGCTAAACGAATTAAGGTGCTGCTCACGCGGTTATCATTCACTATAAATGAGTCAGATTTTTGCACACTAAAACCGTACTCTTTACCGGCTTCTTGTAAAAAGGCATAATCACCTTGCCTGTTTTTTCCAAAGCAAAAATCATCGCCAACAACCAGGCTTTTAACGTTTAGCTGCTGATGCAAACTGTCTACAAATTGTTGAGCAGACATCGTTGCCAATGCATCATTAAACGGCACGAGGTACAACACATTCACTCCGGTTTTAGATAACTGAACAATCTTATCCCGTGCGGTAGATATTCTCGCCGGCGCATTAGCACCTCTAAAGTATTCTATGGGTTGCGGCTCAAAACACATCACAACCGCCGGCAAGTTCATCACATTGGCTTGTTTAACCAATGCCTCAAGCATCATTCGATGCCCAGAATGAACGCCATCGAAATTACCAATGGTCAACACGCAGCCTTTAGCTAATTCTTCAGCGTCGGTTATGTGTCTAATCAGCCTCATGTGCTGGCTCGTTTAAACATTAAATGGCTAGGGCGAATGCCCACTGCTAAAGCACTAATAACATACACCAACACTACCACTACAATTTCCCCTGCCAAATTTATCGCTCTATCAAACGCACCCCATTCATACCATTGAACCGTCGCTGCGTCATAATAATAAACCAAGCCGACAACCAAGTTGGCCACCAACACTTTAATTAAAAATAACAGCCACCCGGGCTGGGGCACATAAGCACCCGTTTTAATCAACGTTGCGAACAACAACCCCGCATTAATAAATGCTGCCAAAGACGTGGCTAACGCAAGGCCTGCGTGTTGATAGAAGTACACCAGCGTCACACTCATTAACAAGTTTGATACGACCGCAATAACACCTATTCTCACCGGCGTTTTCATGTCTTGTCGAGAGGTAAACCCCGGCACCAACACCTTCACTAAAATAAAGGCCGGCAAACCAATCGCATAGGCCATCAAGCTGAGTGATGCCATATCAACGTCATGGGTCGTAAAAGCATCGTATTGGAACAAAGTGGTTAACATCGGCTGCGCTAAAAAGAATAAGCCAACGGCAGCAGGCACCCCTAGCAAAATCACCCAACGCAGTCCTGAATCTAAATTAGCCGAAAATTCATCGTGCCGTTCCGCCGCATGGCTTTTTGACAGCGTAGGAAGAATGACCGTTGCCAAGGCGATACCAAATATTCCTAACGGGAACTCCACCAATCTATCTGAAAAATAAAGCCACGACACGCTGCCTGTTACCAGAAATGATGCGAGCAACGTATCCACCAATAAATTGATTTGTGTTACTGATACGCCAAACAAAGCGGGTAGCATCAAATTCATGATTTTTTTAACGCCTTTATGATCCCTGTCAAACTTCAGCCTTGGCATTAAACCTAACTTCGCAAGATACGGAAATTGAAACGCGAGCTGCACAGCACCGGCCAACAACACACCCCAGGCCAACGCCATTACTGGCTCATCTAATAAGGGTGAGAGCCAAAATATAGCCACTAAAAATGACAGGTTTAAAAACACCGGCGTAATCGCTGGCACAACAAATTTACCAAAGGTGTTTAATAAACCGCCCGCCATCGCGGTTAACGATATAAAAAACAAATAAGGGAATGTTAAACGCAGCATATCAACCGCTAATTCGTGACGAGGCCCGTCACTATCAAAACCCGGCGCAAACATAAAAATCAGGATTGGCGCGCCAATAACCCCTAGTAACGTTATAAGAAACAAAACTGCTGCTAAAGTCCCCGCCGTTTTTTCTACTAATTCTTTTAACGTATCGAACGACTTATTTTCCTTATACTCCGACAACACAGGCACAAACGCTTGCAAAAAAGCGCCTTCTGCAAATAAACGTCGCATAAAATTAGGAATTTTAAATGCCACAAAAAAGGCATCCGTTCCCTCACCCGCACCAAAAAAGCGCGCAATAACCATATCCCTCACGAACCCTAAAACTCGTGAAATCATGGTCATGCTACCTACGATAGCGGTCGATTTTATAAGCGTTTTGCTCAGAGCCTTCACCTCAGCGCATTAATTTAGCCAACATTATAAAGGGATGAGGGGACGCAAACAGTAAAGATTCTACAAAAGGCAGTTAAGAATTCATGAGGAATTGCAGTTGATACTTGACAAAACGCGAATATTTAAGCAAAATGCGCAATCTTTTTTACACCACTTGAGGATTCACCTTGGCTAACAGTGCACAAGCGTTAAAACGCGCCAAACAAGCAGAAAAAAACCGCCAACTAAACATGGCTGCTCGTACTAGATTACGTACGAAAATTAAGCGCGTCGTTTATAGTGCTGAAGAAGGTAATGTAGAAACAACTGCTGCAGCCTATAAAGAAGCCGTTCCTTACATCGATTCTGCTGTTAACAAAGGGTTGATACATAGAAATAAAGCGGCTCGTTTAAAAAGCCGCCTAAATGCTCGTATTGTTAAACTACAGCAAGCATAAGAAACACTGAATTCAAAAAAAGCCGACCTTATGGTTGGCTTTTTTTTGCTTTCTATTTATCCACTAAACTAACACTAAATTATCTCGATGAATAACTTCTGGCTCATTCACATAACCAATGAGCTTTTCTATATCTGAGCTTTTACTCTGTTTTATTTTATCAATATCTACAGAATTGTAATTTGCCAAACCCCGAGCAAGTACCTTACCACTGTGACTGACACAATTAACCAGCTCTCCTCGGTCAAACACTCCTTCGACACTGACTATACCTATTGGTAGCAAGCTAACGCCCGACTTCTTAATGGCATTAATTGCACCGTCATCCAATATCAGTTGTCCTTTGATATCCAAATGAGTTGTTAACCAACGTTTGCGAGCCGGTACAGGTGCTTCTTCTGGAGTCAATAACGTGCCGACTGTCTCGCCATCAATAACATCTAAAATAACCTGCTGTTTTAGACCAGGCACAATTACAGTAGCCGTACCAGATCGAGCAGCTATTCGCGCTGCTATTAATTTCGTCTGCATGCCTCCCCGTCCAAGATCACCACTGCCGCCACTTGCCGCTCTATCCAACGACTCGTCATTCACACTGACTTGTTCTAATAACCTTGCTTGACTATTTATTCGAGGGTCGCTATCAAAAAAACCATCTTGATCTGTCAATATCATTAATAAATCTGCGCTCATCAAATTAGCGATAATGGCGGCTAAGGTATCGTTATCACCAACGCGCAACTCTTCGTTTGCGACCACATCATTCTCATTAATAATAGGAATCACCGATAAATCCAACAGCGTTTTAATGGTGGCTCGAGCATTTAAATATCGCGTTCTATTGGCCAAATCATCATGCGTCAATAACACCTGCGCCGTTTTAAACCCCTTTGCTTGAAAGCTTTCTTCATATGCTTGGATAAGCCCCATCTGCCCCACAGAAGCCGCCGCTTGAAGCTCCTGAAGCGCGTGAGGGCGAACATCCCAACCTAACCTCACCATGCCTTCAGCAACAGAGCCGGATGACACAACAATGACATCAATACCACGAGATTTAAGCTCACTTATTTGGGCGACCCAATGATTAATAGCAGACCTGTTTAAACCTTGGCCATTACCAGTAAGTACCGCACTACCTATCTTAATAATGCAGCATTTAACTTGTTTTAAACTGGCTCGTGATTTCATAATAATTAGTTAGTCGCTCTGTTCAGTATTTTCTTCGCTTAACTGTAGTTCTTTCTGTTCTTCCAGATAATCCATAATCGCATGTACTAGTTTTTTAGTTCCCAGCTTACTAATCGCCGACACTTGAAATACCGGCCCTTGCCATTTCAATTCATCAACAATCATTTGGCAAAAACTATCCACCTCATCTTCAGGTAATAGGTCAATTTTATTGAGTACCAACCAACGTGGTTTTTGCGCTAAATCCCCACCCCATTTTTCTATTTCGACAATTGCCGCCTTTGCCGCTGATACCGGATCAATATCTGACTCATAGGGTTCAACATCAACGACGTGAAGCAATAAATTATTACGTGACAAATGTCGTAAAAATAAATTTCCTAGACCTGCGCCATCTGCCGCACCTTCAATAATACCGGGGATATCAGCGATAACAAAACTGCGCAACTCATCGGCGCGCACCACACCCAAGCTTGGATGCAATGTCGTAAAGGGGTAATTGGCCACTTTTGGCTGCGCGGATGAAATAGCTCTAATTAAGCTAGACTTACCCGCATTAGGTAACCCCAAAGTACCAACATCAGCTAGTACCTTCAACTCCATTCTCAATTCCCTATGTTCTCCTGCCGAACCAGGTGAGAACTGTCTAGGCGCTCTATTCGTACTGCTTTTATAACGCGTATTACCTAACCCATGAAACCCGCCAGAGGCTACCAAAAGCTTTTGACCCTCCTCTGTGACATCTCCAATCAACTCATCTGTACCATTGTCGTAAACAATTGTCCCTAAGGGAACTCGTACAAACAAATCTTTGCCGCCTCTACCGGTACAATCTTTACTTTGACCTTTTTCACCATGTTCTGCTCTTAACATGCGGTTAAAACGCATATCAATTAAGGTATTTAATGCTTCTGTGCCTCGCAAGTATACGCTACCACCATTACCGCCATCACCACCATCCGGGCCACCAAAAGGAATATATTTCTCACGCCTAAAGCTGACATGGCCTTTCCCGCCATTGCCTGCCTCGACACGAACCGTTGCTTCATCTACAAATTTCATATGTTATTTTCTCTACTTTCTTAAGCTTTGCTTTTAAAGCAATAAAAAACCCTGTCAAAGACAGGGTTTTTTAAAATTAACACCTGCCGTATTACCGCAGTGTATCGCTTTTTTATTTAAGCACTTTCGATGCGGACGTATTTTCTACGTTTTGGACCTTTAACTTCAAAAATCACTTTACCCGCTTCTGTTGCAAATAATGTGTGATCTTTACCGCAACCTACATTTTCACCTGCATGAAAACGTGTGCCACGTTGACGAACTAAAATATTACCCGCCAGAACACTCTGACCACCGTAACGTTTAACGCCTAATCGTTTTGACTCGGAATCGCGACCGTTTCTAGTACTACCACCTGCTTTCTTATGTGCCATTCGATTATTCCTTTTCTACTTTAGGTTTCGCGGCAGCTTTAGGTTTCGCAACAGCTTTAGGTTTCGCAACAGCTTTAGGTTTCGCAACAGCTTTAGGTTTTGTCGCAGATTTGCCTTCACTGATACCAGTAATTGTAACCTCAGTATAATACTGACGGTGGCCCATTTTTTTCATATGGTGCTTTCTGCGTTTAAATTTAATAATATTGATTTTCTTCAAGCGCCCTTGTGCTTTGACCGTCGCTGTCACTGTAGCACCATCTAATGTTGGCGTACCAACTTTAAGGCCCGCTTCACTGTTGACTAATAACACTGAGTCGAACGTAACTTCGTTACCTTCTTCAACATCTAATTTTTCGATCTTAAGGAAATCACCCTCGGCGACTTTATATTGTTTACCGCCTGTTTGAATTACCGCGTACATTGTCTAGAGACTCCCTAGTTGTGGGTGGTTTTAAAAAAGAGGCGAATTTTATCCTTTAGTGCGCTGTTGGTCAATGCCAATTAATAAAGGAAAAGCATTTTCTTAACTGCTTTTACAGTTAAATACTTGTTATTATACCTAGCTAATTTAAATCACCTTACGCTATTCGCAACATGAGCAGTACAGAAACCCCGTCCTTACAGCCAGAAATCGACTTTAGAGCTATTCAAGAACTCATGGACAACGCCATGAAATTAGTCGATCAAGAGATACTACATGAACTTAATTCTGACGTTGTACTCATCAACCAAATCGGCTTTCATATTGTTAACAGTGGAGGTAAACGTCTCAGACCCATGCTTGTGGCTCTATCAGCACTCACACTTGGTTACGAGGATAAAGACCACACAACATTAGCCACTGTCATTGAGTTCATTCATACGGCAACATTATTACACGATGACGTAGTAGACGAATCTGATATGCGCCGTGGTGACGAAACCGCCAATGCAATTTGGGGCAATGCTGCAAGCGTGCTAGTCGGAGACTTTTTATATTCACGTTCATTCGAAATGATGGTAGGCATAAATAATATGCGCGTAATGGATATTTTATCCCACACGACTAACGCCATTGCAGAAGGTGAGGTTCTACAGCTACTCAACATCAATAACCCTGATACAAACGAAGCTCAGTATCTAGAAGTAATTCGTAGAAAAACAGCAAAACTTTTTGAAGCCGCCACTCAACTTGGCGCTGTATTAGCCAACGAAAGCGAAGAAGTGGAAACAGCATTTGCCACATACGGATTACATATAGGCAACGCATTCCAAATTATGGACGACATGCTTGATTACATTGCCGATGTAGAGGCTCTCGGAAAGAATTTGGGCGATGATTTAGCTGAAGGCAAGCCAACACTCCCATTAATTCACGCCATGGCTAACGGAACAGATGAGCAAGTGAAATTTATTAGAGAAACGATTAAGAATGGTGACCGAGCGGCGTACCTTGATATTCTGGATATTATCAAATCCACTGGATCGCTAGATTACACGGCTAAATATGCTCAAGGTGAGGCTCAAAAAGCGATAGATGCTTTGGTTGGCATTCCCGATAATAAATTTAAAAAAGCCATGGAAGAACTTGCTTTGTTTTCTATTCAGCGTAATTTTTAGTAAAGACGCTAAATAAACATATTTATATTTTTCAAAACATTACCGTAAATTTAACCCAAGGTTGCATCGCACGATTTTCTTTAACTTTGGTATAATTCTATTTTTCAAAACTTAGACAACGACAGGATATTTAATGAGCGCAGAACAACACGATCAACATCTTGCGGAATGGGAAGGCCGCCAAGAAGTAGCTGAAATTATGATCCCCATGATTGGGAAAATGTACCGCAGTAGTGGAGTAGTTCTTAAAATTTACGGAAGAACACTTATAAACGCTTCACCTGTCACCCTTTTAAAGCTTCATCGTTACGTTCGTCAGTTTGAAAAAGTCGAATTGTCTATTCACGATAGTTTCGAAGTACTAACCGCGTTAGAAAAAATGAAACTCGGCCCCGTCAGAATAGACTTAGGCATTTTATCTGTACAGTACAAAAATGACACCAGTGGTTTAGCTATTGAAGACTTTCTTGCTGAAAAATTAGGTGATGGTATACGTCAAGTTCAAGAACAATTCGATTCGCAACCTAGAGATGTCGTTTTATATGGCTTCGGTCGCATTGGCCGCTTACTCGCGCGTTTATTAATTGAACGTACGGGCTCAGGAAATAAAATGCGTCTACGGGCAATCGTTGTACGTAAAGGCAGCGACAATGATTTACAAAAACGCGCCAGCCTACTTCGTCGAGATTCTGTGCACGGTTCGTTCAAAGGCACCATCAAAGTTGACGAAAAAAACAACACTATATTAGCGAACGGCAACTTAATCCAAGTGATTTACGCCAGTCACCCAAAAGAAATTGATTATACTCAGTATGGCATTCATGACGCATTAGTCGTTGATAACACAGGCATTCGTCGTGACGAAGCAGAGTTAAGCGAGCATTTCTTGGCCAAAGGCGCCGCCAAAGTATTATTAACAGCGCCCGGTAAAGACGTTAAAAACATCGTCTTCGGTGTTAATACAGATGACATTAAACCTGAAGATAAAGTCGTTTCAGCCGCCAGCTGCACCACCAATGCAATTACCCCAACGCTAAAAGCCATTAATGATGAATTTGGCATTATCAAAGGCCACGTTGAAACGGTTCACTCCTATACCAACGATCAAAACTTAATCGACAACTACCATAAAGGTGAGCGCCGCGGTCGTGCAGCCGCGCTAAATATGGTGATTACGGAAACAGGTGCGGCTAAAGCGGTATCTAAAGCCTTGCCTGAGTTAGAAGGAAAATTAACGGGTAATGCCATCCGCGTTCCAACACCCAATGTGTCAATGGCCATCTTGAACCTTCGCCTGGAAAAAGAAACCGATAAACGCGCTTTAAACAGCTTCTTGCGTGAAACAGCCCTTCACTCATCTATGCGCGAGCAAATTGATTTCACCACATCAACTGAAATCGTTTCTACCGATCTAGTGGGCGCGCGTAAAGCCTGTACGATTGATTCAAAGGCAACCATCGCTACGGGCGACTCTTGTGTACTTTATCTTTGGTATGACAACGAATTTGGCTACAGCTGCCAAGTGATACGCGTGATGCAAAAAATGGCCGGTTTGGACTTTCCCTCTTTACCCGCCAAAGACTAAATTAATTAAATTTAGACCATAAAAAAGCCCGCTTTAAAGTGGGCTTTTTACATCTATCGAAAACTACTTATTCGGGCGATTAGCAATCAGTTCATCCACCACTGATGGATCTGCCAATGTTGATGTATCACCTAATTCATCAATCAAGTTTTCAGAAATTTTACGTAAAACACGGCGCATGATTTTACCTGAACGCGTTTTCGGTAAGCCCGGCGCCCACTGAATAACGTCCGGTGATGCAATCGGACCGATTTCTTTACGTACGTGCATGACCAACTCTTTACGTAATTCATCACTTGGCTGCGCACTATCCATTAAAGTAACAAACGCATAAATACCTTGACCCTTAATATCATGTGGGTAGCCGATAACCGCTGCCTCAGCAACCGCTGGATGCAGCACAAGGGCACTTTCGACTTCAGCTGTGCCCATACGGTGCCCTGATACATTAATCACGTCATCTACACGGCCAGTAATCCAATAGTCACCGTCTTCGTCACGACGCGCGCCATCACCGGGGAAATACAAGCCCGGGTAGTTAGCAAAATACGCGTCAATATAACGCTGATGATCACCAAATAACGTTCTGAACATCCCCGGCCATGGTTTCTTAATCACCAATATGCCTTCCGCAGGATTACCCGTTACTTCGTTGCCATCGTTATCAGCCAAGCCAAACTCAACACCAAAGAAAGGTTGCATCGCAGAACCTGGTTTTAAATCGGTTGCGCCTGGAAGTGGTGTCATCAAAATACCACCCGTTTCAGTTTGCCACCATGTATCAACGATTGGGCAACGGCCACCACCTACTTTATGGTAATACCATTCCCATGCTTCTGGATTAATCGGCTCGCCCACACTGCCCAAAATTCTCAAGCTACTTAAATCACACTTTTCGACAAAAGAATCCCCTTTCGCCATTAACGCGCGGATTGCCGTTGGCGCTGTGTAGAAAATATTAACGTTATGTTTTTCACACACTTGCCAGAAACGTGAGGCATCTGGATACGTTGGTACGCCTTCAAACATAAGTGTTCTTGCGCCATTGGCTAATGGGCCGTAAACAATATAGGAGTGACCGGTTACCCAACCGACATCGGCTGTACACCAGTACACATCACCTTCGTGGTAGTCGAAAACATATTTGTGTGACATCGCAGCGTGCAATAAGTAACCGCCTGTTGTGTGTACAACACCTTTAGGCTTACCTGTTGAACCCGATGTATAAAGAATAAACAATGGATCTTCTGAGTCCATTTCTTCAGCCGGACAATCATCTGACGCAGCGTCTAATAATTCGTGATACCAAACATCGCGCCCTTCCACCCAAGCAATATCACCGCCTGTGCGCTTAACCACCACCATGTTTGTAACAAGTGGGCAACTTTCTAAGGCTTTATCTGCATTTGTTTTTAGAGGAACCGCTTTACCACCACGAACACTTTCATCGGTAACAATAACCAACGCTGTCTCAGAGTCCGCAATACGGTCTTTTAGTGCATCGGCAGAAAAACCACCAAATACAATAAGGTGAACCGCACCAATTCTGGCACACGCCAACATCGCAATAGCCGCTTCTGCCACCATCGGCATATAAATACAAACTCGGTCGCCTTTTTTAACACCTAATGACTTAAGGCCATTGGCAAACTTACATACTTCTGCATGGAGCTCTTTGTATGTGTATGTTTTATCGACTTCTGGGTCATCACTTTCCCAAATAATCGCTGGCTGGTCGCCACGCGTTTCTAAATGACGGTCTAAGCAGTTAACACTGACATTTAACTTACCACCTTTAAACCATTTAACTTCACCCTTAGGGAAGTCATATTCAACTGTGGTGTCCCATTCTTTCGACCAGGTTAAAAACTCTTTTGCTTTTTCATTCCAAAAGTTATCAGTGTCTTCAATCGAGCGTTTATACTCTGATTCGTATAGCTCTTTGTTGATATGCGCATGCGCTGCTACTTCGGCTGTTACTTTATAAATTTTTTCAATAGCCATCTTTTCCCTTCCCCTAAAAATAATCTTTTTATTATCATAAAAAAAGGGCTGCGATTAAGCAGCCCTTCCAGTTTTAATGCATGAACAAACCGCCGTTCATGCTCAAATCTGAGCCCGTTGTATAGGCTGCCAACTCACTGGCCAAGAACGATATGCCATGAGCAATTTCTTCAGGCTTACATAAACGACCTGATGGAATACCACCTTCAATCTTCTTACGAACATCTTCAGCAATCGCCATCACCATCGGTGTTGCAACATAGCCTGGAGAGATTGTGTTAACCGTAACGCCCTTACGTGCAGTTTCACGAGCTAATGCTTTAGTAAAACCGTGCATACCTGCTTTAGCAGCAGAATAGTTAACTTGGCCCATTTGGCCTAACTGACCATTTACTGATGAAACGTTGATGATGCGACCAAAGCCACGTTCAATCATGCCTTCAAAAATTTGACGAGTCATGTTGTATACGCTGTTTAAATTCGTATCGATAACTGCATCCCAACGTTCAATAGGCATTTTTTTAAACATGCCGTCTTTAGTGATACCTGCGTTGTTTACTAAAATATCGATAGGGCCAACATTGTCTTCAACCCATTTAATCGCTACGCCACATGCGTCAAAATCAGTGACTGGGCAATGAACGATATCAATATCTAAACCTGCTTCTTTTTGAGCAATTTGCCACGCTTCAGCTTTTTCTTTGTTGTTATAAGCAGCTACTACTTTATAACCGTCTTCTATAAAACGCTTACATACTGCTTCACCAATACCACCTGTACCACCTGTAACTAATGCAACTCTCTGACTCATTTTTCATTTCCTCATTATTTATTAAATACAATTGCGGCTTTCACAGCCTGGCCGATAGTATTCTAGCATAATATTGCGACGCAACATATATAACTCCATCCCTAATCCAGCATATTCCCAAATCTTAGTGCATAATTCAAGTAACCAGACTCTATCCACGCTTTAAAAAATAAGTTTCTTCGTTTGATCGGCTTTCAGTTAAACTTAAAACCAAACCCATAAACGAACCTTTACGATTCATGACGTTAGCGACACGAGATTCAACTGACAACAGACGATTCACACGCTCAGGCTCTGATGCTGAGTTAACGTTCTTTCGCCTTGGGTCAATTGAAGAAGGACTTGGTACTGTTAATAATTTATCAGCCTCAGGTATTTCTTTTCGAACAAAACATATATTGAACATTGGGCAAGCACTTCACATTACCATTAGTTCAATTAAACCCCCATTAAATGCACTCATTGAAGTTACCCGAATTGAAAACGTTAACCATGATGAATATAATGTAGCAGCAACTATTGAAGGCATCAAAGCCTCATGATTTTAAGGATTTATCGTGTACTCCATTACTAAAAACCTAACTTTTTGCTATGGGCACCGGCTCATGAACCACCCAGGAAAGTGTAAAAACCTTCATGGTCATTCTGCTCGCGTTGCCATTACATTAGAAGCTGACAGCCTTAATACCCAAGGTATGGTTTGTGACTTTTCGGATATAAACCAATTTGCTGGAAAATGGCTTGATGACACGCTTGACCACAATATGTTGTTACATAAAGACGACCCCATATTACCCATGCTTCAACAAGCAGGTGAGCGCGTGATGGTCGTTGACAAGCACCCAACGGCTGAGTTTCTAGCCAAATTAATTTTCGAGCACGTAAAAACAGGTGGTTTCCCCGTTACCAACGTATCCGTTTGGGAAACAGACAGCGCCAACGCGAGTTATTCAACGCCCTAATGCTGAGCCAACTCAGGCCTATTAATAAATCTTTTTGCTTGCAAACCTTGTGTGAAGAAAATTTCACGCGGCTCATTCGTTTAACGCCAAACCTTGGCAGCAATAACACCAGTGGTTCGATTATTCAAACAGAAATTCTCGACACAGGGCCCTTTACATACACACTCATATTGCGCGATAAATTAGTCCCGGGGCAAACGCCTCATATTAATTTTAAGTGTCGTGTCTATATGGATACCAAATCTATGGAAGTTATCCAAATTGTTGGTCATTGGCAAACACCGAACTTCCACAAAACGACCCCCAAAGATATTCTCAACCGCAAATGGGAATCAAATTATTTTCTCGAAAAGTGGTTAGTGTTTCAGCTCGACATGAGTAACGTTACACAAACCAGCCAACAAGTCGCCAACGTATAAGCTGCATTTACTAATTTTTCTTCTTACTCAATTTGAAGACAATTGGGCTTAATAACAGTAAAGCGATAAGGTTAGGTATCGCCATTAAGCCATTAAGCACATCTGCCAATAGCCATAAGAACTCTAAATCCATTACTGCGCCTACTGGTATAGCCAGTACCCAAGCGATTCTATACCAGGGGATAACTTTCACTCCTAGAATATATTCTGCGCAACGCTCGCCGTAATAGCTCCAACCCAACAAAGTCGTTAGTGCAAAAATAGCCAAACCAAAACTCACTACGTATTCACCATAGCCAGGCAAACCCATGCCGAAAGCGTGTGCAGACAACGATGCCCCCGTCTCGCCACTGGTCCAGCTACCGGTTAAAATAATCACTAAGGCCGTCATCGTACAGACGATTATCGTGTCTATAAATGTACCCAACATAGCAATTTTACCTTGCTGAACAGGGTTGTTTGTTTTTGCCGCCGCGTGCGCGATAGGTGCAGTTCCTAGCCCCGCTTCGTTGGAAAAAACACCGCGAGCCACACCAAAACGTATCGCCGCCATAATGCCCGCACCCGCAAAACCACCCGCTGCCGCAGTGCCAGTAAACGCGTCGTTAACAATTAACATAATCGCCGTTGGCACGGAGTCTAAGCGTTGAACAATAATAATGCCCGCGCCAAGCACATAAGCTATACCCATGAAAGGCACTAGTTTTGAAGCTACTTTACCGATACGCTTTATGCCACCCACCAACACGGCGTACACAATAACGGCCATTACTAAGCCTGTTTGCCAAGCTGGAATATTGAACGTGCTGCCGAGTGCGTCAGCCACTGAGTTGGCTTGAATCGTATTACCAATACCAAACGCCGCCACCGCACCAAACATTGAAAATGCGAATGCCAACCAACGCCAGTTATCGCCCAAACCATTTTTAATGTAATACATAGGGCCACCCACATACGCGCCATTCTCATCAACTTCCCTAAAATTAACCGCCAATACCGCCTCTGCGTATTTGGTTGCCATGCCAACAAGCGCCGTTATCCACATCCAAAAAATCGCCCCCGGGCCGCCTAAAAATATAGCCGTTGCAACCCCAGCAATATTGCCGGTTCCAATCGTCGCGGCGAGTGATGTCATTAACGCATTAAAAGGGCTAATTTCACCGTCATCTAAATCATTACTTTTACGACCACGCCATAACAACGAAAACGCTGTACCTAATTGTCGAATGGGCATAAATAACAAGCCAACCATCAAGTAAATACCTGTGCCTAGTAGCAGCGCTAAAATGACTGGCCCCCAGACAAAACTACTGATTGAATTAAGCAGTTGTGTTAATGTTTCCATACGTTTTATTCGTCTGTAAATTGTGAAGATACCAATATTACAGCTTTACGCTTTTTAATCCTATTATTCATTTCACGAAGGTCATCCACATGTATAACAAACAATCTCCGCACGTCATTTCAGTTAAAAAAGATGAAGAAATTTATGTTTGCCAGTGTAGAAAAACAAGCAAGGCACCCCTGTGTGATGGCAGCCATAAACAAACCGACGGCATACGCCCATTCGTGTACATCGCTAAAAAAGACGAGGAGCTTTATGTCTGTGGCTGCGGAAAATCTAACAATATGCCGTGGTGCGACGGCAGTCATAAATAACTGATAACAACCCTACATGAACACCTTAACCGACTATTTAAGTGCCGACTCAGTGAACGAAGACGCCATGTATTTCGACGAAATGCAGGGTTTTTTGACCAGCTTAGCGATCGTCCCCGGCAACCTTAGCCAACAACAAATACTGACAGAAATTTTAGCTACTGAGAACATTGACAAACGCCTTTCAGATGCAATTTCCCAGCTCCAAAGTGACATTGAACAATCGCTGTTAAACGGTGAGTTCCCCGATAGCAGCAATGAACAAGGTGATGAAGACTCCCTAACCTTATGGGCAGCAGGCTTTATGCAGGGCGTCTTTATGCAAGAAGACTTATGGTTCACATCGCACCCTGAGGAAGTGGCTGAATTGACGCTACCGATACTCAGCTGCTCTGAATTGTTAGACGATGAAATGGATGACCTCAGCCAAAACGACGAGTTGATGGACGATATGGCAGAGAAAATCCCAGACTGTATTATCGACTTGTACCTATTATTCAACACACCTGATAGTGCCTAAAGCATCACCTCTAAAAAATAATACTGCCGTCAGAGACCTCGATTGGGTTTTAAATAGCCCACCCCTTCTTCAAGGAAATAAAAATCATTGCAATTGGACGAACGACATCTTCTGGCAACAAGCAACCACACAGTACGCGGATCAATTACAACAGCTTGATGCTAAGCCTAATGCATTAGGCCATCTTATCGCTGAGCAAACAGACCATCGGCTAGGGCATTATTTTGAAACGCTTTTAAACTATTGGTTTACAACAAGTAGTCGCTATGAAGTGCTGGCTCATAATCTCCAAGTACAGCACGACAAACGAACGATTGGAGAATTTGATTTTATTCTACAAGACCACCTAACCAACAAAACTCAACATTGGGAAGTGGCGTGTAAATTTTATTTAGGCATAAACGACACCAGCCAAATTGACAACTGGTGCGGTCCCATGCTGCAAGATAAATTAGCTAATAAATATCAGAAAATGCAAACACGGCAAAGTCAGCTCTCTGAACAAGCCGCAGCACAACTTACCTTAAAAAACTTAGCCATACACGTAGACGAAAAAGTGTGCCTGATGAAAGGGCGGTTGTTCTACCCAATTTTGCAAGCTGAACGCGCAGCGCCTAGCGTTATCGCAAACAACCATTTACAAGGTTGGTGGGCGAGACTTAGCGAGTTTGCTACGCACTATAAAACATCCCCTCTTCGCTGGCGTATTCTTAATAAAAAGCAATGGCTCGCTGAACAGGTTTTCGACGGCAAAATTCAATCCTATACGAGCAACGAAGTAGTAGATGTTTTTCTATCTGAATACAATCGTCCTGTTAGCATCGCAGGCTTTAACCCAACTACAAACAACAAGGAGCTAGATCGCGGGTTTTTAGTGCCATCAGACTGGGGCCCAACCAACATCGCTCATCAACTTTCCACCACGTAGAAGTTTTCATCAGCTTCTCCCTGACACTTACCCCATCTGGGTATAATGGCTGCATAATTTCTCACTCAAGGTTTCTCATACAAACCTCTACGAATATCAAAGGTTAATTTTGGACACGCTAAACGAACAACCCATAGAAAAACTATCCATAAACGGTTGTAACATTACCTTATTAGGCACAGCACACGTTTCACAAGCTAGCGCAGATGCCGTTGAATTTCTATTATTAAATGAAGACTTTGACGCCACAGCGATTGAATTATGCCCAGGGCGTTACAACGCGTTAATAGACCCTGATAGTTTGTCTAAGATGGATTTATTTAGCGTGATTAAAAGCGGCAAAGCGGCGATGGTTACGGCGAGCTTAGCGTTGGGTGCATTCCAACAAAAAATGGCCGATGAACTGGGCATTGAGCCCGGCGCAGAAATGAAAAAGGCCGCCGAAATAGCGCAACAAAAAAACATACCTGTGCTGTTGATTGATCGTGATGTTGGCACAACACTAAAACGCGTCTACCGGAATGTTCCTTGGTGGAAACGTATGGAACTATTCTCCGGCTTACTCGCCAGCGTAATGTTCTCAGAAAAAGTAAGTGAGGAAGACATAGAAAAACTAAAAGAAGGCGATATGCTAGACGCCACTTTTTCCCAGTTTGCCGAATCTTCAAAAGAAATTTACGACCCATTAGTGAATGAACGCGATCAATACATGGCTCGACGTTTATTTGATGAGGCGCAGTCTGGCGAACATAAAAACGTATTGGCCGTCATCGGTGCAGGGCACCTTAAAGGTATTAAAAACTACCTAGAAAACGAACTTAAAGACACTAAAACACTAGAAGAACTGGACTCCATTCCCGCCAAAAGCCGTTGGCCAAAATTGATCCCTTGGGTCATCGTTGGTTTAGTCTTTGTCGGTTTCGGCATCGGCTTTAATCGCGCGCCGGAACTCGGCTGGCAGCTCGTTATGGAATGGATTGTTATTAATGGGGGATTGTCTGCCTTGGGTGCTTTGTTAGCCAACGCACACCCTATCACCATTATTACGGCTTTTTTAGCAGCGCCACTCACCTCGTTAAACCCAACCGTTGGTGCCGGCATGGTGACTGCCGCCGTAGAAGCATGGGTGCGTAAACCCAGAGTAGGCGACTTTTCCACTTTAAGACAAGACACCGCAAAATTAAGTGGGTGGTGGAAAAACAGGGTATCTAGAACTTTACTGGTGTTCTTTCTAAGTACCCTGGGTTCTGCAGCAGGCACTTACATCGCGGGCTTTAGGATTTATGAACAACTCAGTTAAACGCCTATCGTTACTCAATCACTTGATGTATGTTTTTTCTAACGTGCTGGCTCATCACAAGGCCCGCGTCATCAATAATAGACTCAAGCACGTTGCCATAGGTTAATTTACCTTTCTCACCCGGCCAAATAATGTTCTGTTCAAACAGCATTTCAATAAAGCCTTTAAATAAGGCCTTATCGAAGAATTCCGGTGAGTTCAAACCGCTTAACTCAGATAATTCTTCAGCTATTTTTCCACAACTTTTTTCTAGCTCAAAGCGCGTCAGTGCATCTTTACCGTGATGTTTAACGACCACCACCGTTAAATAAAAGCGCTCCAAACTCAATAACACACCACCAGCCATGGTGTTCAACGCGCCTTCATCAGGTTTATCTACCGTCAGTTGATCACCGTTTTGCTTCACCAAACCTTGCTCAATTAAACAGGCCATTACTTTATGTGCAACACTCGTTATTTGTCGCGTATTCCAGCACATCGACAGCTCAGATTGCAAGAAGGGGTAGACCAATTTAAACCAGTGAGTAATTTGTTTTTGACTTAGTGATTGATTACTCAAAAAACAGCAGGCAACGAAGGATGGGAAGGCGAACAAATGAACAATGTTATTTCTAAAGTAGGTCAACAAAATAGCATCATTACCTTCAATAGAATAGACAACTCCTTGCTCATTTTCTTGGCGTTTTAATACACCAAACTCAACGCAATAATCGATAATTTCATCCGCATCTAAATCAAGGCGCGTGATATTTTTGGAATAAGGCGCAGCTTCCAGTAACGCTAAATACAACGTTAACTGCCTTTTTAAATCCGCTTGGCTTAACGATTGACCCGGCGCACCCAATAGAGCCATTGCCAATAAGCCAATGGCATTAACGTGTGTTGCCTCGTTAATACCCGACATGATTTGAGCACCCAATTTATCAACAACCGTGCTAACCAGCTCTTTATCTTCTACACAATTTTCCCGACGCCAAGTTGGGCTTTCTGACTCTATTAATTTGTCCAAATAAATAGGCGAACCAAAATTCACGTGTACTTGGCCAAAATGATCTTTCAATGCTTTAAATGAACGTAAAACGCCCATCACAGACTCAGACTTTTTAGGCTTGCCACTCAGCTCATTGACGTAGGTTTCACCTTCTACCAATTTTTCATAAGCGAAGTTAACCGGCAAAAACACAACCGAACGCTTATGGTCTCTCATGTAGTTTCGAACACTCATCGCCAACAATCCAGGCTTGGCTTTTAGTTTGCGTCCTGTGCGGCTACGCCCGCCTTCAACAAAATATTCAACCGCTGTGCCTTTATTCGCCAAATAGCCCATGTAGGACTCAAAAACCGCACCATATAAAACATTTCCCTTGAACGTACGCCTTAAGAAAAACGCGCCACAGCGCCTAATCCACGGGCCTGCAATAGGAATATTTAAATTAATACCCGCCGCAACGTGGGGTGCAGCCAAGCCTCTTGTGAAGAGCGCGTAGGATAAAACCAAGTAATCCATATGGCTTTGATGGCTCGGCACATAAACAATTTGATGTTCTCGTGACAAACGCTCAACACGCGAGAAGTGATGCAGCACAATGCCGTCGTATAGCTTATTCCACAACCAGCCTAAAATCTTTTCTAGCACCATGGCTGCTCGAACATTTATAACCGCTGCAATCTCAAGCGCATAAGCTTTTGCTTGTTCTTCGGCTTCATGTCTAGATAGTTTATTACGGCTGACCTCTCGCTCAACAGCCTTTTGAACTAACTCTGTTTTAAGTAATTCTTCAGCGAGTTTTTTGGGTGATGGTTGATCCGGCCCAACAGTAGCCAATCTCATTCTAGCCAAATAAACTCGCAACACGCGCGTTAACTTAAGCGTTATATACGGCGTGTCCTGTTTATCCTCTAGGAGTTTGTCCAGCGAAACCGGCTCACCAAATCTCACCAAAGTGCTTCGTCCGTTAAATAGAACAGACATAAATCGAGAAAAAATATTGGATTTATAGCCTTCGTCTGAAAATAAACTACTCCAAAAACCACCTGACTTACGCGGGCCACGTCCCCATAAAATAGACACTGGAACAATAAGAATGTCCTCATCCGATGATTTAACAGCATCAATCAAGCGCGCTAAACGCTGCGGCGCGATATTTGGAGAGTGGGTTTTTAAATTATTTAAAGAAAAAAGCGCATAGGGTTCTGCATCGTCCCCTATTTCTATCCCATTCGAGGGTAACGGTAGTAAAATATCACGACATACTTGTTCTAAAACGATTTGTTTTGAGCAGGAGTCGCTAAATGTGACGTAACATACTTTTTTATTTTCAAGTCCCTTAAGCCATTCTTCGTCCCTAGGCAATACTTTAACCTTTACCCAAAAAGACAATATCCAGCGTAATAAGAAAGAGCCCACCATGTTATTGGTTCGCCTGCATGGCTGGAAAAACAACCGGTTGCGACACTAATTTTTCTACTTCGCTTGTTTGTGACAAGCTTTCAAAGTCGAATAACTCTTTGTCCAATAACTGTGATGGCCTAATGTTTTTCAAACTATTAAATATCGTTTCAACACGGCCAGGGAAATCTCTGTCCCACTGGTTCAGCATTGCCTTCATTTGTACACGTTGTAAATTGGTTTGGCTACCGCATAAATTACAGGGAATAATCGGGTAACCTTTTAATTCAGAAAATTCGGCGATATCTTTTTCACGAGAATACGCTAACGGTCTAATCACAATGTGTTTACCGTTATCGCTCTTTAGTTTTGCCGGCATTGCCTTCAGTTGCCCACCATAAAACATATTTAAGAAAAACGTTTCCAGAATGTCATCGCGATGGTGGCCTAACGCAATCTTGTTATAGCCGTGCTCTTCAGCATAGGCATACAACGCCCCCCGGCGCATTCTTGAACACAAACCACAAGTCGTTTTACCTTCGGGAATAACTCGTTTAACCACACTGTAGGTATCTTGCTCAATCACGTGATACGACACAGATATTGATTCTAAATATTCCGGCAAAATATACTCAGGGAAATCTGGCTGTTTTTGGTCTAGGTTGACGGCTAATATATCAAAACTAATGGGGGCACTTTGTTTAAGGTTCAGCAATATATCCAACATCGTGTAAGAGTCTTTACCGCCCGACAAACACACCATAATACGATCACCCTCTTCAATCATATTGTAGTCGGCAATTGCTTGCCCCATGTCGCGTCGCAAGCGTTTTTGCAGTTTATTGAATCTAAGCTTTATTTTGTCATTACTAGTCATCAGTCTATTTTACCAGAGAAACAAAGCCGCCTCTAAGGTGATGCACTCAACCGAACAAAGTGATATAACAAATAAAAATCTATTAAGGAGCAAACATGTCAAGCATTAGCCATCAAGACCGCGCAATCGGCGCCATCATGGGCGCATATATTGGTGACGCACTAGGTTTAGGCCCACATTGGTTTTATGACCTCGACGAACAACACCGCCTCTATGGCGATTGGATAACCGACTACACCGACCCACAACCCGACCGTTATCACGGTGGTATGAAGGCTGGCCAACAATCACAATCCGGCCTAGTTCTCAATATGCTGATCGACTCCATGCTGACCACTGGTGAATATAACGAAACTGATTTTTGCAAACGATTAGACAACGATTTGTTCCCACTATTAGATGGCACGGCAAACGTTGGTCCAGGCGGCTTTACCAGCCAATCTATTCGCGAAGCGTGGGTATTAAGAACCCAACACAATAGACCCTGGGGTGACGTTGCTGGCTTTACCGATAACACCGAAGCGGCAGAACGCATATTAGCCCTATCTGTCCGCTATGCCAACAACCCCAAACAGCTCGCCAGCACAATATCAAGCAATACACTGCTCACCCAATGCGATGAAACTATTAACGCCATGACAGTAGCCTATGGCGCTGTGTTGGGCATGTTAGTACAAGGCCACGCGTTGGACGAGGAGATATCAGGCAAGTTAATGAAGCTGGTTGGCGATCACGAGCTGCCTTTCCACGCCATGACGATACCGGGCAGCAAACCGTCTGGCGCAGGCACTTTCGCATCACCCGATGCACTACTAACACCGTCCAGCATCGCTCGTGCAGCGCATGAAGATATTATTAATCCCGCTTGGAAAGTTTCACTCGTATACGGTATGCCATGCGCGGTGTACCACCAATTCCCCGCTTGTTATTATTTAGCGGCACGCTATTCAGACGACTTCGAAAGTGCTGTGTTACACGCCATCAATGGTGGTGGGCAAAACATGGCGCGAGCGATGCTAACCGGCGCACTCGTTGGCGCACAAATCGGTATTAACGGCATACCAAAACGATTTATTGACGGCTTAGAAAACTCAAATGAATTGCTAGATAGAGCGACTAGGCTAGCTAATCAAGTTAATTAAAAATGGCTCTGTCAAACGCAAAAAGTTGGAAACCTTATTTAGACCACGAACTAGAGCAGCCCTATATGCTCACCTTAAAAGAGTTTCTACGCTTAGAAAAAAACGATGGCAAAGTAATCTACCCGCATTCATCAAACTGGTTTCATGCGCTTGAAAAAACACCCTTAGAAGATGTAAAAGTCGTTATTTTAGGGCAAGATCCCTACCACCAACCTCATCAAGCACATGGCCTGTGCTTTTCTGTTCAACCCGATGTAAAAATCCCGCCTTCGTTACGCAACATTTATAAAGAACTCCAAACAGACTTAGGTATTCCACACGCCTTGCACGGCTGCTTAGACAGTTGGGCAAAGCACGGAGTGCTATTAATTAACAGCGTATTGACCGTTGAATATAACCAACCCAACGCCCACCAAGGTAAAGGTTGGGAAACCTTTACAGACAAGATTATTCGAACAGTTAATGAACAAAATGAACACGTGGTTTTTTTGTTGTGGGGCGCTTATGCGCAAAAGAAAGGCGCGTTTATAGATACGGAAAAGCACTTGGTTTTAAAAGCACCGCACCCATCACCATTATCAGCTCATCGGGGGTTTTTGGGGTCTGGGTGCTTTAGTGAAGCTAATGAGTATTTGGAACGACATGGGAAGGGGGCTGTTCATTGGGAGTTACCGATTATTTCAGGGCCGGTTTGATATTCTTTTAAACGGTACACGGTAACTTTAAAAGCTTTTTACATGCCCATATTTCTAAATAACTTAGCTTTTCGTTGCCACGAGGGCGTTCATTTTCTTTTATCTGGGTTACACCAGGTTTTTAAAGCAACGTAATTTGATAGTTAGGGTTTCGCCCTAAAGGTCGAGTGACTCTTTTGTCAGTAGCAACAAAAGAGTAACCAGAAAAATGCCACCCAACTGCCCTCACCCTGAAGGGTTCCTTCAAAACCAATAATTAAAATAGCTACTGTGGAACTCGCCTAAACAACAGGCTCAAACAACCACAGTAGAAAGCTCTATTTTAATTATTAGTTTTTCAGTGAGTGCAAGAGGGTGATAAAAGTCAAAACCAGCGTTATAAATGCTTTTGACTTACCCATCCCTTTATCTCGCTAGTAAATCATTGATTTTCGGATAAGTGAGCACGTTGTCTGAGCGTAGCGAGTTTACGTGTGAACCCGAAAATCAATGATTTACTGAGATTAGGGTACCCTTTTCTTTGTTTCGTTTATTTTGGGTAAGCAAAAGAAATGAAAGCCCTCGCGGCAGCGAAAACTATAATTCAATACCCGTCCCAGCTAACCCACAATACCCACCCGGATTCTTAGCCAAATACTGCTGATGATAATGCTCAGCATAATAAAACTCAGAAACAGATAAAATCTCCGTCGTAATCTCACCCACACCAGACTCACGTAATTGCTGTTGGTACGCATCTCGAGTATTTTCAGCTAAAGTAGCCTCCTCATCCGACGAATAATAAATACCCGACCGATATTGCGTACCCCTATCATTACCCTGCCGCATACCTTGTGTTGGGTTATGCGACTCCCAAAACGTTTTTAATAAATTAGCATATGAAATAACCACAGAGTCATACACCACCAACACCACCTCGTTATGCCCCGTTTGCCCAGAACATACCTCTTCGTAGGTTGGGTTAGGCGTAAACCCTGCCGCATAACCCACCGCTGTTGAATAAACGCCCTCTAACTGCCAAAACTTACGTTCTGCTCCCCAAAAACAACCCAAGCCAAATACCGCTGTTTGATAATCTTTTGGAAAAGGCACCACTAAACTATGTCCATGGAAAACATGATGAGAACTCGGCACACGCATTGGCTCTTCACGCCCAGTCAATGCATTTTCTTTTGTTGGTAAAGTAGATTTATTCTGAAACATGGAAACCTTAATAACTTTTCATCCATCGTAAAGTAAAAAGAGCCGATATGCTAAGCTAAGTACTTAAAAGCATTAAAGTTCCACTTTAAGCCTTTAATATTAAAATACATGGAAGTGCTGTCCACCTATATGTAACTAATACGTGGACAATCTCTTCCGTTTATTAACACTGTTAGGAGTAATAAAGTGTACAAATACAAGCTTCACTACCTGTCCGATGGCGATGACGGAAACTGGAAAAGATGCAAAGCAGTTAGCACCGTCGAAGTTGGGGATGTTCTTCGGTTGTCGTCTGGGTGTTTTCACGTGGTCTGCGACATCAATCAGCAAAAAACGCAGACTCGGCTTGATCTCTCAAAATCTTCTCAATCTCCTCAGGAGGCATGGCTTGTAGCAGAGCAGCAAGGACGCTACCCAGTAATCGGGCGCTCTCGCGTTGTGAATCCTCATCCGAAAATTCACGAAGGGGATGCATTAATCGAGCTTTAGTCCCAATCCCTGTATTTTCGGCTCCCATGCTCGCAATAAATGCGGCGCTGTGAACCCTATTTTGTAATGTTGGTTTCTCTATATCTAAAACTAGTTTATTCATGTGTAATGCTCCTAACAAAAAAATCAATCCGACCGCAAAAGACGCGGCGGCTTATTTAAGGCGTTAGGCATATAGGAGAAACAATGAACGAACTGCCAGAGCATGGTCGCATTTCATGTACCAGATGTTATCAAGGTCAAGAAGTAATTTTTGACAATACCAAGCAAACTGATGGTAACTGGAGAATTACATCTAACCCATTAGCTTGGGGTAATTCTAATGCAGAGATTGTGGTTCTCGGTTTCTCTAAAGGTCCAACACAGGCTGGGGATTTAGAAAATACTCCACACGACCAAATTGCCTACAAAGGTAGCAGGCTTAATGTGGGGAAAATACTTGCACATATTGGCTTATTACCTAAAGCTGATAACGCATCATTAAAACTGGCTGTAGACAATGAAATATCTAACAAAAGTAGTAGGTTTCATTTTGGTTCATTAATAAGATGTACTGTTGAACAATTCGATGAAAAGAAAAATAAATGGAAAGGCTCCGGCGGAGGAATGCTCGATAAATTTGTAAGAACAGAGTTTGGCCAAACTGTGACAAATAATTGTGTTTCGAATTTTCTGGTTAAACTGCCAGAGAAAACGAAAATAATCATCATGTTTGGTATGGGATCAAAACAAAACTATGTTAAGGAGTCATTCAAATTATTTAATAAATCACGTCCAAGTGAATGGAGGTGGGTAAACGATGTTACATATACAGATGGTTCAATAACAGTAGTGCATGTAGAGCATTTTGCTTCTCAAGGAGCACTAATACCTAATTGGCTAGGTGAAAACCAGCATGAAAGAAGTAGGTTGGGCGAAATGGCAAAAGAAGGTGTTGCTACGGCACTTGGCAACAATGTCTAACAAGGCGCTCGTTCGGACGCAAACTACGCTGCGCTTCGTTTGCGCCGCACATCTTGGTAGTTAGGCGTAAAAACAACTCAGGCATCATATGACTGATCAACTTGAAAGAATGATTAAAAAGCTCGAAGGCGATGGCCCTATTGAGAAACATATATTGCTTCTTAAGCTAACCGAAGCTTTAGAAAGCGCTCCCGAATTTGGTGAGAAAGCAATAATGGATACGTCATCCCCGCAGCGGCAGTGGCTATCAAAAGTTGGTGCGTTATTATCACGCCTTGGAATTGACAAAAAAGTACAGTTCAAATCCTCATTCAATAGTCTTGTCCAGTATTGGAAGCACGCAATTGTCCAAATCCAAGGCCAAGTTCTTGATGCAATCGAGGAAATTAAACTTGAACTTGAGCTCGAAGATAGGTGTGACATAGGCAGTGCCTATGCACCCGGTGACGTATATAGGTTTTTTGCAGATCTAAAGGATGTTATTAATTCAGCTGAAACTGAGGTCATGATTGTAGATCCATATTTTAATGGTGAGGCATTTGATGCTTATCTTTCATCAGCAAACCCAGCGCTGGATATAAAAATCCTCGCTGACCATTATTCTAAAGACATCAATGCTTATATTGAGAAGCATAAGAAACAGTACGGTACTGACATTGATCTTAAGCGCAGCAAAGATTTACATGATCGCATTATATTCATCGATCAAGATGTGGCTTGGATTATTGGGGGCTCAATTAAAGATGCTGGCAAAAAAGCTACATATTTAATTCCACTACAAACACCAATAGCGGTAGCAAAAAAACAGATTTACCAAGATATTTGGAGTAAGTCTAAGGAAGTCGAGTGCAGCGCCTAACAAGTAGCTGCACCGGAAAAATTACTCGCTGCGCTCGCATTTTCCGGTGAGCTAGACGTTCGCAACCGGCCGAGTTGAGTGGCAATAGCTTAAAGAGCCTTTGCTTGGTGAATCAAGTTCGGCGGTACCCTAGTGAGAACAAGTCGTTGGAGCGGCTTGTAAAATATATCGGCCACTCATTCGCTGCGCTCAATCAGAACCCATATATTTTACAAGCCGCTCAACTCGGCCGTTAGCCAATCAAAACAAAATAAATGATGCCAATAGGCACACATTTGTGCTACACTCGAAAGCATGAAACCAATAAATTGGAATCCCACTAAAAATCAGCAGCTGATATCAGAACGTGGCATTTCTTTTGAGGATGTAGTTTTCTATTTACAGCAAGGTGCATTATTGGATGATGTTGAGCACCCAAATAGTGATAAATACCCAAGTCAGCGTATGTTTGTTATAGATATAGATGACTACGCATACTTGGTCCCATATGTAGAAAATCAAAAAGAGTTATTTTTAAAAACAGTTATTCCCAGCCGAAAGGCTACAAAAATATACCTAGGAGAGTCATCATGAGCCACCCTAAACTTAGCAAAGAGGAAAAACAAATTCTTAAAGATTTTGAAGCAGGTGAATTCAAATCTATTCTTACGCCGAAGCGTAAGAAAATGTTACAGGCTACTGCCGCAAACACGTTTAAAAAAGATAAACGAATTAACATCAGAATTTCAAATCGCGATCTTGAGTCATTGCAAAGACGTGCACTTGAAGAAGGCATCCCTTATCAAACTTTAGTATCAAGTGTGCTTCACAAATATATTTCTGGTGGGCTACACGACATCATGGCTAACAAGGCACTAAACTCGGACGCGAAAAAGCATCGCGCCGGTTAGCTAAAACGTTAGCTGCGTAAAAACATATGGAAATTTCATACAAAAAAATTAAGTCCGACCGCAAAAAGCGCGGCGGCTTATTTAAAGCGTTAGGCGAAGAAAGAATGAGACTATGGAAATGAAAACGTGTTTATAAATCTTATAGTGAGCCATTAAGAGGCGAGCTTTCCTGGGATGAACGCTGGAAAGACCCCGATAATGGGTTAATTACTTGCTGGGAAGTTGGAAGAAAATTAAGTGACAAAGAGCCAGAGTTAGCAGAGCGAGCAAAAAATGGTGAACTTCCTGTACTGGGATGGAAAGGTGACGTAGAGAAAAAAATAAAGAAAAAGGAAAAATATGGCACTCTATTCTATTTGGCTCAATGGCAAGGGTTGCGAGGCGATGACTTAGATATAGAATTATCAGAAAAAACTGAGCTTGTATGCTCAAAAACAGGTATGAAAGTTATCTACACTGGCGATATTAAGAAATATGGTAATGCTTAAAAACGGAAGGCTTTAAAATTGAATTTCATCGCACTTGATGTTGAAACTGCGAATGCAGATATGTCTTCAATTTGCCAAATTGGGATAGCTAAATATATTGATGGTAAGTTGGTAGAGGAATGGTCATCTCTAGTTGACCCAGAAGATTATTTCGATTTTATCAATATCGATATACATGGAATAACTGAAGAAGATGTTGCGGGTTCGCCTACCTTTCCTGAAATTACAGACAAGTTAGCTTACTTCATGAATAATGAAGTCTCCGTATGCCACACGCACTTTGACCGGGTATCTATAAGTCAGGCTTTAAATAAATATAGTCTTAAAGAATTAAATACTGTTTGGCTTGATTCAGCGCGCGTGGCTCGCAGAACATGGTCTGAATTCTCGTGGCGTGGTTACGGTTTAAATAATGTATGTAATTTTCTAGGGTATGAATTTAAACACCACGATGCTTTAGAAGACGCAAAAGCAGCAGGGTATATTCTTTTAGCAGCATCAAGAGAAAACAAATTAGATATTGAGGGTTGGTTAAAACGGATAAATCAACCAATTGACCCTACTAATATTAGTTCAGGAGCAGCGATAAAGAGAGATGGCAACTCTGAAGGCTCTCTGTATGGTGAAGTTATAGTCTTTACTGGTGCGTTAGAAATGCCACGACGTGAGGCTGCCGATATGGCATCAAAAATAGGTTGTCAGGTTGCGGCTAGCCTGACAAAGAAAACAACCATGTTGGTTGTTGGCGATCAGGATATATCAAAATTAGCAGGGCATGAGAAAAGTTCCAAGCACCGCAAAGCAGAGCAGCTTATATCAAAAGGTACGTCAATCCGTATTCTCAGGGAAACAGACTTCAAAAAAATGGTGTACTCATCAAATGAAATCGCCTAACAAATAGCTCCAGCGGACAACTTAAAGAACCTTTGCTTGGTGAATCAAGTTCGGCGGTACCCTAGTGAGAACAAGTCGTTGGGCTTCATTTAAACTGCTGTCACTAATAGATAGTAAAAAAATTCACATTCGTCTTATCTGTACCGCTTGTTCTCGAGTACGAATCCGTGGCTAAGCGAATGTCACGAAACTTGGGGCTTACACACTCAGATATAGAAGATATCATTGATTATGTATGTACGGTTGGTAAGCATAGAAAAGTACATTTTCTATGGAGGCCTAATTTAAAAGATCCAAGTGACGATTTTGTTCTTGAGCTAGCTGTAGAAGCAGAGTGTAATTATATTGTGACTCACAACATAAAAGATTTTAAAGACATAAAGAAATTCAAATTAAAAGCTATAACACCACAAGAACTTTTTCGTAAATTAGGAGATATATCATGAGTACAATAAGTTTAAGGCTACCTGATTCACTTCATGAAAGTGTTAGGAACTTAGCTAGGGAAGACAATATTTCGATTAATCAGTTTGTCGCTACTGCATTAGCAGAAAAAATGTCTGCTTTAACTACAGAAAAATATTTATCGGAAAGAGCTGAAAAAGGAAGCAGGAGAAAATTCAAAACAGCATTATCTAAGGTTAAAGATATTGAACCTGACGCTTCAGATAAACTCTAATAGCCCAACAAGCAGCTCAACGTTGACCATTTTATACGCCGCGCCGTTTCACTCTGCTCTGTATAAAATGGCAAGTTAGCAAAGCGTTATGTGTAAAAACATATCGCACGGCACAATGTTTTGTTAAAATGAATAAATTATGAGCATAAAAACAACTAAGCCTTGGCCAAATTACTTACTGTTACTATTGTTAGTAACTGCGTTTCTTACAATGCAGTCGGCAACTGCTCACATTCATTTGGGCGAGCAACACAATCACGATGAAACCCATCATCAACATCAAGCTGAAATACATGCTCACAATCTAGCGACTCAAACGACTGTCGTTGCTGATTCTCATCAAGAAAGCCATGCGAACGTAATCGTACTTATTCATGAATGCAGTATTCCAAAACAAGAAAAACAGAAGAATCTCTCAACCGCTTTAATTGCCAAGTCTGCCAGTTTATTACAGCCCTTTTTGCTGGTTAATATTAAAATACCAGAGATTACAAATGCAAAATTAAGCTATTTCAGCTTTTCAACGGTCAATCCACGCGCTCCACCACAAACCTCTTAAATTTTTTATTGTAAAAACCTGTCAACAGCAATTTCGCTGATTCAGGAACTCTAATTGTTTTAGGGTGCATTCTGTCGCCCTAAATAAAATTTAACGAGGTATTTATGTTATCTGTTATTAAACAAACGCGATGGCTTTTAGCTGTCTTTATTACACTTTTTGCAAGTTTGGCTTTTGGACATGGTATGTCTGAGGCTGAAAAACAACTTATTATTGAAGGGGGAAATCTGCGCTATATCTGGATTGGTGCAACCCATATGTTATCGGGCTATGATCATTTAGCCTTTGTATTTGGCATCATCTTTTTCTTAACGAAGTTTAGGGATATTGTTAAATATATTACTGCGTTCACGGTTGGACACAGTATTACACTGATTTATGCAACCTTTAATGCCATTCAAATCAATTATTTTTTAATTGATGCCATTATTGCATTAAGTGTTTGTTACATCGCTTTCCACAACCTTGATGGCTTTAAAAAATATCTAAACGTCAAAGTACCGAATATGCTCGCAATGATATTTAGCTTAGGGCTAATACATGGTTTAGGATTATCGACACGCTTACAGCAATTACCACTCAACCCAGATCAACTATTAATGAATATTATTTCATTTAATGTTGGTATAGAACTTGGACAAATCTCTGCTTTAGCGATTATGTTGGTATTGATTGCTGCATTTAGAAAAAGCCATTTTTTCCCAACCTTTAGCAAAATTTCAAACCATTTGTTAATCCTTGCAGGTGCTTTTCTTTTTCTGATGCAGATGCACGGTTATGAACATACGGCTAATGCAGAAGAATTTGTTGTCAGTACGCAACAGCCAGCACAACAAACGATCGTTGAAAATCAAACTAAAAAACTTCACTGGACGGATACTATTATTATCCACATCCCAGCGCGAGATGAGAAAGAGTATAAATTGCAACTTGCCAAAGGTGCAATGCTTGAATACGCATGGAAAACTGATAAAGGGGAATTGTTTTTTGATTTTCATGGTGAACCATCAGGTGATACAACAGGTTATTTTAAAAGCTTTCAAAAAGGTACGAAGCCTAATGCAAGCGGTAATTTAACAACCATTTTTGAAGGTACGCACGGTTGGTACTGGAAAAATAATAATACTTCCCCAGTAGTTATTACTTTAAATGTCACGGGCGAATATAAACGTCTGGATTTAAAGAGCAATAGCCAGAAAAAAGAACCTATTCTAATGCCTACTAAAACCACACATGACACCATTGATTAACAGGAGAATATTATGAAACAAGCAAAATTATTACTACTTGGTTTTTTTATCTCCATGATTGCTGCTTGCTCAGATGGAGCGCACTCACATGATGATAATTCACACGGCCATGAACCGAGCAAACACGATTCAATTAACTAAAAATCTGGAGAAAACTTATGAAAAATTTAGCAACAACACTTATCTTATCGTCCTTGCTTTTTGGCGCACCTGTTTTGGCAGGTTCAGAGCATGATCATGGTCACAGCCACGCACAAACACCTGTCAGTCAAGAAGTAGCAGAAAAAAATGCTGATGAAGTTATCGCCTCACTTCTCGAACGAGATAAGATTGATAAAAGCTGGACATCTATAAAGGCAAGTTCAGTTGATAAAAAAGTGCTAGATGGTCGCCCTGAATGGGTGGTAATTTACGTCAATAAAAAAATCACCGACGCCGACAAACAAAAACTTTATGTTTTTCTTACAATAGGTGGAGAGTATATTGCAGTAAATTACACTGGGAATTAAAATCACATAACAAAAGCATTCAGCGGACAGTTAAAAACGGCCGAGTTGAGCGGCAATAACTTAAAGAACCTTTGCTTGGTGAATCAAGTTCGGCGGTACCCTAGTGAGAACAAGTCGTTGGAGAGGCATGTAAAATCTATCGGCCACTCATTCGCTGTGCTCAATCAGAACCCATATATTTTACAAGCCGCTCAACTCGGCCGTTAGCTGTAATAAAAACTTGCCAAAACATAAAGTGATACTATACTATCACTTTATGAAAACAGAACTCGTAACAACGCTTAAACGCCAAGCCACAAAGATTCTAGCTGAGCTACATGCATCAAAGGAGCCGGTGTTAATAACAGAGCATGGGCAACCATCAGCATATTTGGTTGATGTTAAAGACTACGAATTAACACAGAACCGTATGCATATATTGGAAGGAATTGCTCGTGGTGAAACGTCAATATTAGAAAATCGCACATATACGCAATCACAAGCAAAAGAAAAAATGAGTAAATGGCTCAAGTAATTTGGTCAGAGCCGGCATTACAAGATTTAAATGAAATCGCTGAATATATAGCACTAAATAAAGTTAGTGCCGCAAAAAACCTAGTTCAAAATATTTTTTCAAACACTGATCGGCTTGAAGAGTTTCCAAAAACTGGTCGTAAAGTGCCAGAGCTACAAGATTCACGTTATCTCGAATTAATAGTTAACCCATGTCGAATATTTTATAGAATTGAAAAAGATAAAATATACATTCTTTACGTAATGCGAAGTGAAAGAAAACTTAGAAACTATTTATTAGATGAACGCACGAATCAAGACAGCTAACAAGCAAGTTAAGTACGACGCGAGACCTCCCCCAAAATAATGGACACTAAAACCTAACGGAGAAAGTGTCACCATGAAACCCCTAAAAGAAAAGCACAAACAGTATACG
>NVUJ01000011.1 GCA_002733135.1 Cycloclasticus sp.
TGTGATCATGATGCTCCTCATTATGGAAAGCATCAGTGTGAGTCATGTGGCTCACTTTTCAACCGTTGGGGTGGCTCAGTTTTGCATCGTTGGTAACAGGTTTGTTTGATGCACGTATTGATAGCCGAGTGGTTGGTGATATTCGTGTGTCGGTACAGAAAGGGCGAGTCTTAGGTAATGATTACTTTAAGGACGCTATTGCTGAATTAACAGGGCGGCGAGTCAGGGAAAGGATGCGTGGGCCGAAAGCGAAAATGGTTTAGGTAGTTTTTACTCTTTGAGCAAAGATTCAAAGCGCACTATAGTTATACTATTGTAAAACAATGAGTGGAGTTATATAATAGTATAACTATTTTAGGTATATGAGGCTTTACCATGACAGCAATAGCCGTTAGACAATCAGGAGGCGCTAACATCGTTAGCATTCCAAAAGCGATCGTAAAAACGTTAGGTTTACACGTTGGCTCAAAACTCGATATGACCATTAAGGATAACAAGATAGTTTTAACACCCATTAAAGAAGAGGCCAGTCTTGAGGTGCTTTTAGCGGGCAGCCCAAAAGAGTGCTTTAAAGTGACTGAAGAAGATCGAGAATGGATTGATGCTAAGCCTACGGGTAAGGAAACTTAATGTACATACCCGATAAAGGCGAGATTGTTTTTCTTAATTTCGACCCAAGTTCGGGCAAAGAAATAATGAAACGTAGACCCGCATTTGTTATCTCTCGTAAAGTATTTAATGAACATACTGGGTTTGCGATTGTGGCTCCAATTACAAGCACAATACGCAAGATGAAATTGGAGGTTGTTTTGCCTGAATAAACCGCAACAAACGGCTCTGTACTTATTCACCAAATGAAATCACTAGATTTTTATAATAGACGATTAGAGCTTATTGAGAAGGCTCCTGGGCCTATGGTCGTTGAAGTTACGGCACTAGCTAAAGCGATTATCCAATAAAGTTTCTGCCCCAACTTAACAAAAATTTAGGGTTATGAAGATTTCCTTTGATTACAGCTATAAAAACCCCAGCTTAAACTGGGGTTTTTATTTAACTGCTATACCTTTTTTATTCAGGCTTTTCGGTCTTTGTAGCACTACTTGTTTTAGCTTGCTCTGCTGAGCTTGGTTTTTCCACTACCGGTTTGGGCGCTTCTGCTTTCTGGGCTTCAGCTTGTGGCTTTGGTGTTTCTACCTTTGGGACTTCAGCTTGTGGTTTAGGCGCTTCTACTTTTGGAGCTTCAGCTTGTGGCTTTGGTGCTTCTGCCTTTGGGATTTCAGAGGGTGCCGGGGCTGATGTTTCTACAGGAGTTGCTTGTTCAGCTATTTTTGGCTTAGCCGTTGATGAGCGCCTTCTTCTGCGAGGATGGCGAACACCGGATTTTGTTTCCGCCTGCTCTTGATTATTATCAACTTTAGCTTCTACGGGCGCACTAGTTGTTTCCTTATTATCGGTTGCCGCAGCTACAGAAGGTTGCGCTGGTTTCGCCTCTGTTGTTTTAACTTGAGGGGCGTTCTCGACCTTATCTGTCCGTTTTATTTCTTGAACAGATTCTTTATTATCAATGGGTATTGTTACATTAGAAATGCCAGTTTCAACTGTTGAATTAACTTGTTTATTAGCATCTGAAGTATTAGAACGGCTTGATCTACGACGTCTACGTGGCTTTGAGGCTTGTTCTGTTTTATTGCCATCAGCCACTTTTTCTACGGGCTTATTTTTCCCTTGTGGCTGATTGTTATCTGCTTTATTTTTTTGTGCTTGATTTTGTTTATCTTGCCCACTATTAGCGTTTTTGTTCCTATTACGATTGCGGTTTCTATTGCGGTTTTCGTTTGGTTTTCCGCGTTGCTGACGGTTTTGTTGGGTTTTCTTTTGCGCGTCAGTTGGTTTTTTCTTTGTTGTGCTTTCTTCTTTCTCCGCAGGTGAAATAATTTTATTGATTATTCGTTTAAAAAAACCTTTGCTTTCTGGGGCTTTCGGAGCTGGTTGAGCTGTTGTAGGCATGACATTCTGTACAACGGCTTTTTGTTGAGCTTGTGGCTCACGTTGATATGGTTTTGCGTCACGTACATCTTCGTTAGGCACTCGCTCGTGACTCGCTGTTTTATCGCCAGATGCTTCTTTGGAGCGTATCCGTTCAATTTCGAAATGAGGCGTTTCAAAATGTTTATTGGGTACAACAATCAGAATCACTTTATGGGCTTTCTCAATTTGCTCAATTTCAGAACGTTTTTCATTCAGCACAAAAGTGGCGCAATCGATAGGTAATTGAACGATGACACGCGCTGTGTTCTCTTTCATGGCTTCTTCTTCAAGAATCCGAATAACGGAGAGCGATAATGATTCAACGCTTCTTATTGTGCCTTGCCCATGACAACGCGGACAAACCGGTAAGCTAGATTCGGTTAGAGAGGAATGGATCCTTTGACGTGACATTTCAAGTAAGCCAAAACGAGATATTTTGCTGAACTGAATTCGCGCACGGTCATGTTTCGTCGCCTCTTTGATGCGATTTTCAACCATTCGTTGGTTTTTAGACGGCCCCATATCAATAAAGTCGATAACGAATAAACCGCCCATATCACGAATGCGTAATTGGCGTGCCACTTCGTCAGCTGCTTCAAGGTTGGTATTTAACGCGGTACTTTCAAAATCACTGCCCTTGGTTGCACGTGCAGAGTTAATGTCAATAGACGTTAATGCTTCTGTAGGGTCAACAACAATAGAACCGCCTGATGGAAGAGGTACCTCGCGTCCGTAGGCCGTTTCTATTTGGCTCTCTATTTGGTAACGGGTGAATAGTGGAACTGACTCATCGTACAGTTTTACGCGGGCAATGTATTGCGGCATAATTTGCTGCATAAAATCACGCGCTAAGTTAAACGAACTGACGCTATCAATCAGTACTTCATCAATATCTGCGCGTAAATAGTCGCGAATAGAACGAATAACAAAGTTACTTTCTTGGAAAATTAAATAAGGTGCTTTACGGTCAGCTGAAGCTAGGTTGATGGCATCCCACAAGTGGGTCAGATAATTTAAATCCCATTGCAACTCTTCTACAGACTTGCCAATACCCGCTGTACGAACAATGAGGCCTATAGTGTCCGGTATTTCAAGTTGGTTAAGCACATCGCGAAGGGCAGTACGGTTTTCACCGTCTATACGGCGCGAGATACCGCCAGCACCTGGGTTATTCGGCATCAATACCAAATAGCTTCCTGCTAGGCTTATTTGCGTGGTGAGTGCCGCGCCTTTATTACCGCGTTCTTCTTTTTCTACTTGTACAACGAGCTCTTGACCTTCTTTAATGTCGTTTTTATCTTTAACATTTGGCGTATCTAGGCCAATAGAAAAACCGGTGATTTCTTTGAACGGTAAAAAACCGTGACGATCAGAGCCGTAATTAACAAATACGGCTTCTAAACTACGTTCTACGCGGGTGATAACCCCTTTGTAGATATTTGATTTCTTTTGTTCTCTTGCAGGGACTTCAATATCGAAGTCATATAATTTTTGTCCATCGACTAGTGCAACTCTCAGCTCTTCGGCGTGAGTTGCATTGATTAACATTCTTTTCATTGTATTCTTTTCCTGATGCCACGCTGTGCACAGAAATAATAGGCCTGTGAGATTGTATTGATTGATTCATTATTTGTTATCTTTCAACTATTTATACTTGTTTAATTAGTAGGTTTCTCACGGTGTCGGACATTGAAGCTTATTTGATTTATGATAAGCTTATTATTGAAATGTCCGTATAAAATTTCTGTTTAGGCGGGCAAATAAAATCGCTCATCATGGGTCGAGCGAATAAAACCCCGTTTGAATGCCAGTTATAAACTGATTATTCAGATTCTGTATTACGATAATTAAACGATTGATTAGCCTTGCTTATAGACAACCGTTATCATGATTACCGTATTTGACGCTCCACATTAGTGCGCCAAACTGTTTTGGACTATAGCAAAAAATTTCATTAACATCAATCAGATAAGCAGTAAAGTTAAGTATTTATGAAAGTACAATCGTATGAAGAAGTTCGATATATTGAAGTTGATGAAAATTCTGCTGGACAACGATTAGATAATTTTCTAATTAACCTGCTTAAAGGGGTTCCCAAAGGCCATATTTACAAAATTATTCGCCGTGGTGAAGTGCGAATTAACAAAGGTCGAGCAAAAAACGTATACCGGCTGCAACTTAAAGATATTGTTAGAATCCCGCCGGTTAAAGTTGATGAAAAACAAACATCAACCGCCGCCAGCTGGATGATTAAAGCGATTCAACAACGTATCATTTTTGAAGATGCTGATCTGTTATTGTTGAATAAACCTTCTGGCATTGCTGTACACGGTGGTACTGCTAATAGTCATGGCGCTATTGATGTATTACGACATTTACGCCCAGATGAACGTTATTTAGAGTTGGTGCACCGTATTGATAAAGCTACTTCAGGCTGTTTGCTCATCGCCAAAAATAGAAAAATGCTCAATAGTCTGCAAACTCTACTGAGAAATAGAACCGTTAATAAAACATATACGGCATTGCTGTGCGGCGTGATTCACCAAGACAGTATAAATGTTAATGCGCCGCTTGAAAAACGTACGCTGCCTACCGGTGAACATAGGGTTCGCGTCCATCCGGAAGGGAAAAAATCCGAAACGCTGTTGACCAAGTTGGCTCAATACAAAAACGCTACGTTAGTGTCTGCATCACCAAAAACAGGGCGCACCCATCAAATACGTGTGCATGCTAAGCATGTCGGCCACCCCATAGCCGGTGATGAGCGGTATTCCACACCTAACCAATATAAACAATATAGGGAGCAAGGGTTAAAAAGGTTATTTTTGCACGCGAGTAAGCTGAACTTTATTCACCCAATAACCAATAAATCAATAACTTTCGAAGCACCGTTAGATAAAGAACTTAGTGCTTTTCTAGAGACATTATGATCAGTAATTACGATTTAATTATTTTTGATTGGGATGGAACGCTTGTAGATTCAATCGATTGGATTGTTGAATGTATTCGTGATGTTGCCGAGGAGCAAAAACTCGATAAGCCCGATATCCAATCGTGTAAAGATATCATCGGTTTAAGTTTAACCGAAGCTATGTTGCAGCTTTATCCAACGATAACTGAACATCAAAAAACTGAGATGGTTAAAAATTACCGACATCTCTATCTAGCTAAACCGTCTACGCCCTCTGATTTGTTTCGCGAAACACACGCAGTCCTTAACCGGCTTAAAAAGGCGGATAAAACGCTGGCTATTTCTACTGGTAAAGGCAAAGCTGGATTGGATAGAGGTTTAGATGGTACTGGGCTCCGTTCGTTTTTTTCTGAATGTCGCTGTGGAGACACGATGAGTTCTAAACCCAGCCCGCATATGCTTTTTGATATTATGCAAGCAACAAACATCGCACCTGACAAATCCATTATGATTGGAGATTCAACATTAGATTTACAAATGGCGAATAATGCTGGCATTGATAGCATTGGTGTTGCAACGGGTGCACATTCAAGTGAGATACTCGAGAAACATGCAACGTTGGGGTGTATAAATAACTTAACGGAATTATTTAAGGGGTAATAATGGCTTTATTTAGTAAAGATAAATCAGATCTTAATGATCAGCAATGGGAACGTTCTGTCTTAGAAAAAGTGGCTTTGGCTTCTGTTGTCGAGCAAAGGAGGGCGCGCCGTTGGGGTATCTTTTTTAAATCATTATTCGTTGCCTACATCATTGTTCTAAGTAGCATTGCCTATTCGCCGTTGGGCGATGGCTCGAAATTATCAGGTGGTGGTCCACATACGGCCGTTATTGATGTTAAAGGGATTATTGTTTCGGGTGGTGAGGCCGATGCAGAAACAATCATTGAAAGCTTACATAACGCCGTTAATGACCCTAATACCAAGGGCATTATTTTACGCGTGAACTCTCCTGGCGGCAGTCCAGTACAGTCAAGTTACGTGTATAAAGCCATTGTGGACATTAGAAAAAATAACCCGGATATCCCCGTCCATGCTGTTGTAGAAGATTTATGCGCCTCGGGTGGGTATTACATCGCATCAGCTGTCGATAAAATATTTGTTAATGAATCTAGTATCGTCGGCTCTATTGGCGTGGTGATGAACGGGTTTGGTTTCACAGAAGCAATGAAAAACTTGGGGGTCGAACGTCGTTTATACACAGCGGGTGAACATAAAGGATTTTTAGATCCTTTTTCTGACGTAAATGTTGGCGAGAAGGCTCATGTGCAAAGCATGCTAAACGATATTCACCAAGAATTTATTAAGGCCGTAAAAGAGGGCAGGGGCGAGCGCTTACAAAATAACCCAGATATATTCAGCGGTCTTGTTTGGGCGGGGTCAGAAAGTATTCAACTCGGTTTAACCGATGCCATAGGTAATGTGCAGTCCGTCGCTAAAGATGAAATTGGCGAAGAAAATATTGTTGATTTTACTGCGAAAAAACCATTGTTTGAACGCTTAGCTAAGAGTATGGGTGCAGCGATGGCTGAATTTACGTCTCGATTAGCATCAATGAGTCATAATAATTTATTTTAGAGGCTGGACGCTCTATGTTATTCAGCTAGAATTCATACGACACGAATAAACTATCTAATAGAAAATGATACAACTTAATTTTATGCCGTATTTAAAAACATTGCTTTTCGTTATCCTGCTGAACATTTCAGTTTCTTTGCCCGTGTTAGCGGGCGATTCAGTTATTATTTTAGCTAAGGCTGATCATGTCACATTAGACGAAGCAGTTAACCGTGTAAAAAAACAAAAAAAAGGCAAAGTGCTTGGCGCTGAAACCTTGCAAATAGATGGCCAACCTACACACGTTATTAAAGTTCTCACTAACGAGGGTCGAGTTAAAAAAATTCGCCTTAAAAGCACCCCTAACAAATAAATTTTTATTAAAAGGACTTATATATGCGAGCGCTTGTTGTTGAAGATGACCAAGCTATACAAGACCAATTGGTTGCTACCTTGACTAAAACTGGCTATGCAGTTGATGCGGCTGGTAATGGGGCAGAGGCGCTTTATTTGGGAACAGAATTCCCCATAGACGTTGCGATTATTGACTTAGGCCTACCAGACATGTCTGGCATTGAAGTTATTAAAAAATTACGTGCCAAAGATATTAACTTTCCTATACTTATCCTTACCGCCAGAACTCGTTGGGAAGAAAAAGTCGAAGGACTTGAAATTGGTGCTGATGATTACTTAGTTAAACCATTTCATAACGAAGAATTGCTTGCGCGTTTAAATGCGCTAATACGCCGTTCTGCTGGGTTAGCTAGTGCTGAATTAAGCTGTGGGCCAATAACTTTAGATACCAACGCACAGCAAGTCATTGTCGATAATGAACCGGTTGAATTGACGGCATACGAATATAAGATGCTGGAATATATGATGATGCACTCAGGACGAGTTATTTCCAAAACAGAAATAACGGAGCATATTTATGATCAAGATTTTGATAGAGATAGTAATGTCATAGAGGTGTTTATTGGTCGGTTACGAAAAAAATTAGATCCGAACGACCAACATAAACCCATTGAAACGCTTAGAGGAAGAGGTTATAGATTCTCCATTCCTCTAAATCAAGCGTAAGCGCCTTCATACTGTTATGAACAGCAGCATTCAATCGCGTCTGATTGGTTCTGCCATGTTGGTTCTTTTTTGTTTTTTAGGCCTTGCGGGGTTAGTGTTTGATGCGGCTTACAAAAGGGGTGCTGAAAGTGCTCTGGATGAACAGTTACAAATTCACCTTTATTCAATTTTGGCCGAGGTTGAATTAAGTAACAATAACCAAATCAACATTCCCTCAAATTTATCAGAACCAAGGTTCTCTAGAATAAATTCTGGTTTGTCGGCCTATATTTATAATACCGAGGGGATTGTGTCTTGGAGAAGTTCTTCGTCGGTAGGTATAAATGTGGCAAGCGTAGCCAGTCTTAATGCTGGTCAAAAAACCTTTATTACAAAGCAGTTGGGTGAGCAATCGTATAAAGAATTACACTATAAAGCGATTTTAGAGAATTCTTCTGGCAAATCCAGCGCGTTCGAGTTCATCATTATTGGTTCAACGGCAACTTTAGACATGCAAATCGCGAACTTTCGCTCAGTATTATGGCAATGGCTAGTGGGTATTGGCGTATTGTTAATCACCGTTCAATTCTTAATTATTAGAAGAAGCCTTAAGCCATTAAGACAAATCGTGGTTGATTTAGAGGGGATTCATCAAGGTAAAATTCAACACTTACACTCCCATGACAGTAGGGAATTAAAAGACCTCGCAAGCACACTCAATAAGCTGATAGATAACGAACGTAAGCACCTTAAACGATATAGAAACACCCTGGCTGATTTAGCGCACAGTTTAAAAACTCCACTTTCTGTTTTAACAGGTTTATACAACCAACCGGATTTATCGGCAGATGACATAGAAACATTGGAAGTCCAAACTCTGCAAATGAGGCAACTAGTTGATTATCAATTACAAAAGGCAGCCGCAAAAGGACACCAAACTATATCCGCACCTTTGAATTTACGGCCCATTATTCAACAATTAACAAACTCTTTAGATAAAGTATATGCGGATAAAAATCTAAATTTAATGCAACAAGTCGATGACGATACTGTATTTAATGCTGAAAAAGGCGACATGTTTGAATTATTCGGTAATTTGTTAGATAACGCTTATAAGTGGGCCGATTCGACGGTTCGAGTGAGTCTCCATTCTATAAAAGGTAGTAAGGATGCTTCATCGGGCATTCAATTCATTATTGAAGATGACGGGCCAGGTATCGCTGAAGATGAACTTGATAATGTTTTACAAAGGGGTATTCGAGTAGACGAAACTGTAAAAGGACACGGGATTGGCTTAGCCGTTGTGAAAGAACTGGTCACCATTTATAACGGTACCTTGGAGTCTGTGGCTAGTCAGGCCGGTGGGCAAAAATGGGTTGTTTTCTTACCTGAATACTAATTTAAGGGCAGCTCTCATAATATGGCTGAACGAAACTCAACATCTGGCTCACTACGCTCCCAGGCATCTTTAAAAAATGATAAAAGATGCGCAGTATAGTCCGCATCGGCAAAATTACAGTTGCCTGCATAGTGCTCGTTATTGGGTAGTTTAAAATAGGCGCTTCTGTCAAAACACACAAAATCATCTTCACGCATTGAAACTGTCGGGTTAAGTTTTTTAAAGAATATACTGCTAGACAACTTATGAGATAGCCCCAATAAGCGATGAGAAATTCGTGTTATTGGGCGACTGTCTTTAATGAGAATATTGATTTTTGTTCTGTGGTTCTTTAAACAAAAATTCTCGCAAGCTCTAATAACAATGTCTGTATCGAAAATTTTAGGGCATAAGACATGACTAAAAATATTAACTTCAGTTTGCGCCTGATCCATCAGTTTAATAATTGCCAGTTTGTCTTCATCAAATGAATTTAAATCAAATACTGTATTGGTTTCCCTAAAAACCGCGCTTTCTAGCGAATCTGTGGACATAATAATCTCCTTGAAAGTTATGTAACCACTACAGTTAAGCAGTGCTTATGAGGAATTGCAATAGCGCAAAAAAAACCGAATCATAAGATTCGGTTTAGGATACAGGGCTCAAAGTTCATATAAGGAGGGGAGAGAGAAAATGAACTTATCTAAATTACCCTGTATTGATGTTTAGTATGGCACCTGAAACTTAACGCAATATGAACAGTGTCACTGTTTAAGCGTTATTCTTAATATTATTGGCTAAATCTTCTGCGCAACCCGTGTAACTAGCCGGCGTTAGCTCCAATAACTGTTGTCTAGCGTCTTCAGGTATCTCTAAGGTTATAATAAACGCTTTCATAGACGCTTGATTGATACCTTGGCCACGCGTCAACTCTTTAAGTTTTTCGTATGGTTTTTCAATACCATAGCGACGCATAACCGTTTGAACAGGCTCTGCAAGAACCTCCCAGTTAGCATCTAAATCCGCTAGTAGTTTAGCTTCATTAATTTCTAACTTAGAGATACCTTTTTGTAATGATTTAAAACCAATTAAGCTATGCGCTAGACAGGTGCCTAGGTTTCTTAGGACAGTAGAATCGGTTAAATCTCGCTGCCATCTTGAAATAGGTAGTTTTTCTGAAAAGTGATTCATCAACGCATTAGCCATACCAAAGTTTCCTTCCGCGTTTTCAAAATCAATAGGGTTTACTTTGTGCGGCATTGTGGATGAACCCACTTCACCGGCAATCGTTTTTTGCTTGAAATAACCGACAGAAATATAGCCCCAAACGTCTCGTGAGAAATCAATCAAAATAGTATTGATACGCGCTAATACATGGAAATATTCAGCGATGTAATCGTGCGGTTCAATTTGAATAGTGTAGGGGTTAAACGTTAAACCAAGCGATTCTACAAAGTCTTCAGCAAAAGCGGGCCAGTCTAGATTTGGGTAAGCGGAGTAGTGTGCATTGTAGTTACCCACAGCGCCATTTATTTTGCCAAGAATGTCGACGTCTTCCAGTTGTAATAATTGGCGATTCAAACGCGCAACAACATTCGCAAACTCTTTACCCATGGTGCTTGGCGAGGCCGTTTGGCCGTGTGTGCGAGATAATAATGGCACGCCTGCATAATCTAGCGCTTTTGCCTTAATATCATCTATAACGCAGGCTATCGCATCGCCTATTACTTTGTCACGGCCTTCTTTTAGCATTAAGGCGTATGACAGGTTGTTGATATCTTCAGACGTACAAGCAAAGTGAATAAACTCACTAACAGCGGCCAGCTGGCTATTGTCAGCAATCTTTTCTTTTAGAAAATACTCAACTGCCTTAACGTCATGGTTTGTTGTGCTTTCAATGCTTTTAACGCGGCCAGCATCGTCTAATGAAAAGTTATTAACAATCGAATCCAATAAATCATTCGCGTCTGTTGAAAAAGCAGGCACTTCTGTAATGCCTTCATGTTCAGACAAAGCCTGTAACCAACGCACTTCAACTGTTACTCGGGCTTTAATGAGTCCAAATTCAGAAAAAATAGGGCGTAATTCGTCAACTTTACCAGCATAGCGACCGTCAACAGGGGAAAGGGCGTTTAATGTATCTAGAGTCATTGTGATTATTGGATAAGTTTTTTTAAGAAGTAGAATCTATTATACCGCCACCTAGGCATACATCGTTATCATAAAAAACAACAGATTGACCCGGTGTTACGGCTCGTTGGGCATCCTCGAATTGTACAATGCACAGTCCATCGTCCGATACGGTTACTTCGCAGGCTTGGTCTTTTTGCCTGTAGCGTGTTTTGGCCGTACAACTAAAGTGTTCTGAAGGGGCACTCTCGCTAACCCAACTCAATTGCGATGCATTCAGTGTATGGCTTTGCAATAGAGCGTGACCATGACCTTGAGCCACCACCAATATATTATTGATTAAATCCTTTTTTACAACGTACCAAGGCTCTTCAGCCGCTGTTTTAATGCCGCCAATGCCTAAACCTTGCCGTTGGCCTAACGTGTAATACATTAAGCCTTGGTGTTCGCCAATAGCTTCACCCTCTGGCGTTTGCATAACGCCGGGTTGTGCAGGTAAGTATTGCTGTAAAAAATCCTTGAACTTGCGTTCGCCAATAAAACAAATACCAGTACTGTCCTTTTTACGGCTGGTAATAAAACCCGCTTTTTCGGCTAGTTCACGAACTGCTGGTTTTTCCATATGGCCAATGGGAAAGAGCGAGCGACTCAGCTGAGGTTGCCTCAAGGTGTAAAGAAAATAGCTTTGATCCTTATTATTATCTAAACCGCGTAACAGTTGAAATTGATTGTTTTGCTTTGTAATTTGAGTGTAATGTCCGGTAGCAATGTAATCAGCGCCAAGTTCAGTAGCATAATCCAAAAAGGCTTTAAATTTAATCTCGCGGTTACATAAAATGTCTGGGTTGGGTGTTCGGCCTGCGGCGTATTCTTTTAGAAAATCTTCAAAAACATTGTCCCAGTACTCGGCGGCAAAGTTGACGGTTTTTAATTCGATATCCAGCTTGTCGCACACTTGTTGTGCATCGTCTAAATCTTCTTTCGCCGTGCAGTACTCCGTGCCATCATCTTCATCCCAGTTTTTCATGAACAAGCCTGTTACATCATGACCTTGTTCAAGTAGTACCAGCGCCGCAACAGATGAATCAACGCCGCCAGACATGCCGATCATTATTTTAGACATATTCATTTTGAAGCGTTGCTAGGGTCCGTTTAGGTAAGATTTAATCATATCTAACGAGTAACGTTTACCGGCAAGATAATCATTCAGACTTTCTAAGATAACGGGAGTTCTTAACCTATCTTTGCTCGCCGAAATTTCATCGTAAGTCATCCAAAGCGCACGAATAATTCCATTATCTAAAATCGCCGCTTCGTTAGCGGCCCCAACAGTGCCTAAAAATGTCGTACGGAAGTAGGTGGTTTCATTTGCATCGTTATGCCATAGATATGAACCCACAATAGCCGTAGCAGTAAACGCATACCCCGTCTCTTCCAGCGTTTCCCTAACCACCGCATCTTCCAAGCTTTCATTCACCTCTAGATGCCCAGCGGGCTGGTTCAACACAGCGCCAGTCGGAGATTCTTCTTCCACCATAAGAAATTTGCCGTCAAGTTCAACAAGTGAAGCCACGATAACATTGGGTTTCCAGATCATGCGGGGTAGTAATAGTGATTGATGAATCATTATAGAATAAAACAGTTAAGTCTGGCTTAAAACTGCCTTGTTACGTAAACTTTTAGTATCTATACGAGGTTAATAGATGGATTAACCCTCTTCATTTCAAAAACGTTAGATGCCGAAAAGAATTACTTCAGAGCATTAGAGCCAAAGAAACAGAAAGCCAATGAAAAGAATATTAATGAGAACCAAACATGTAATTGACTCAATGAAACATAGTTATCTTGATGAATTTGTATTTATTCATATTAACAAAACCGGCGGAAGCAGTATTGAGAAAGCTTTAAATATCCCGTTTGAGCATAAGACTGCGTTAGAAAAAAGCGCAGAAATTGGACAAAAGAATTGGAACAGAAAGCTAACCTTCACCGTGGTAAGAAACCCTTGGGATAAAGTTGTATCACATTACCATTATCGCGTTAAAACAAATCAAACTGATTTGCAAGACAACCCAATTGAATTTAAAGAGTGGGTGAAACGCGCATATGGAAATCAGGATGCTTTTTATTATGACATTCCAAAAATGTTTATGCCTCAAACAAATTGGATTTCGGATAAGAATGGAAACTTTATGATAGATGAAATAATACGTTTTGAGAATCTTGAGAGAGAATTCAATGAAGTAGTAAAAATGATTGGAAAGAAAGTATCCTTGCCGCATATAAAAAATTCTAACCGCGGAAACTTCCGAGAGTATTACGATGAAGAAACAATCGAAATAGTGCAAAAATGGTTTGAGAGTGACATAGAAAGATTTGATTACCAGTTTTGAATAACGTGCATCTAACAATAGGTGACTGAGCCCAAACTGATCACATTAAGAAGTTAAGTTTGTGGATGAAAGGGGGTGAACATTAGCAATGTTTCGGCTTGTTGATAGCCTTGTATACTGAGCACTAATAATCATGAGCTCTGGTGCCGAGCTTCATTGTTAATAATGCGACTTAGCAAAAGGGCGCTTGAATTTTTTACTAAGGAATATATATGAAGATATGCGGCATAGAGCTGACGGCTAATGATGCGGTTATTTGTTTGCTTGAATTGGATAATCTGCAATTTAATTTACCCGATTGCAGGGTGCGAAAAATAACCTTACCTAAAAATCATACGTGCGAAGACCTTCAGTATTTTCAAACGACATTCGTTAAATTAATGAATGACTATGGCATTAACAAGGTGGCGATTAAAGAACGCCCACCTAAAGGGAGGTTTGCCGGAGGCGCTATTGGTTTTAAATTAGAGGCTGCACTTCAGCTAATGGCCGATATTGACGTGGTTATGTTGTCGCAAAAGGATATTAAGCTTGGGCAATCGGAAAACAGCTTACCCGTCGCGTTTGCTGAGACGGGATTAAAAGCATTTCAAGAAACGGCCTTTACAGTGGCTTATGTGGCTCATGTGTTACGGTAACTACAAAAACGCTTTGAGTTTTTTAAACGTTTAATGAATATTAATAGCTCCGAAAAAACTCGGGTCAATTAACTCAATAAAATTCTTTGCTGGCATTGATAAAGCACCTTTCCTTTTCATCGTAACACCATAATAGTTATCAGGAAAATATTTTGATAAGGGTTTTGAAATAAGCTTTTCATCGCCTGTTAGAGACACGCTAGTAACGATAGATATACCCAAACCTAGTTCTACATACTTCTTAATAATCTCCCAACTCCACGCTTCAAGCGAGGTTTTGTAACGTAGTTTATGTTTTTGAAGCACGTCATCCACAATGCGCCATGTATTAAGGTGTTGTGGTGGTAGAATAAGGTCGTATTGGACAATATCTTTTAGCGTTACATCGTTTAACGAGGCGAGTGGATGGCCGAATGGCATGATGAGTACGGGTACAAAGCGATACACTTGTTTATAAAGGATATCTGCGGGCACTTCCAACATAGGGCCTACGGCAAAGTCTACTTCGCCGTTTCTAATTGCATCTACGCCCAATTTACCCGATACGTTATGTAATCGTATATGTACATTGGGGTAGCGTTGTTTAAACGTTTCTATAATAGTGGGTAGCAAATGCAAAATACTGGCTTCACCGGCGGCGATATTAATTTCGGCGGCTTCTTCTGGTTCATTCATGGCGGTAAAGCGCGTTGGTAGGCTATCCATCTGTTCTACCAGTGGTTGCGCCAGTTCTAATAGTTTTTTACCCGCATCGGTTAGCGATATTTTAGGGCCGTTACGTGTAAATAATTTTGCTTTGAGTTCTTTCTCTAAGCTCTGTATTTGTAGTGATACCGATGGTTGGCTCAGTTGCAATAACTCTGCTGCTTTTGAAAACCCTCCCACTTTCGCCGCCATGCAAAATGAGCGTAACTGTTTGTGCCTGTTGGCTTTTATTATAGGTTCTGTCATAGGATCATTCTATCATTAATTTTATTAATGATAGAGATAGCTTTATTGGGATTGTAGAGGGGTAGAAAAGCCATATAATGCAATGCAGAACCCTCGTATAAGACAGTTTTAGGAGCTTTAGGAATGAAACAACTAACGTTTACAGGCGAAATGACGCCTGAATATGCAAGCATCTATACCGATGAAGCCAATAATTTTGTGGCAACACTGGCGGAAGAGTTTGCGCCTCGTGTACGCGCGCTATTGGATGCGCGGCAAGTAAGGCAAGCTGAGACTGATGCCGGTAAGTTACCTGACTTTCTACCTGAAACAAAAGACATCCGTGATGGCGATTGGAATATTCTAGGCGTACCAGACGACCTACAAGACAGGCGCGTAGAAATTACTGGCCCAGTAGACCGTAAAATGATTATTAATGCCTTAAACGCGAACGTTAAGGTGTTTATGGCTGATTTTGAAGACTCTTTGTCTCCTACATGGGAAAAAGTAGCGCAAGGCCAAATCAATATGCGTGATGCGGTTAATGGCACCATTTCGTTAGAAGACCCTAAATCTGGCAAGCATTACGAATTGAACGAAGACCCGGCCGTATTAATCTGTCGTGCGCGTGGCTTACATTTACCTGAAAAGCACATTCGTTTATATGACCAAGAAATTCCTGGCGGTTTAATCGATTTCGCCTATTACTTTTTCCATAACTATAAAGCGTTGATGGCGAAAAGTTCTGCTTCTTATTTTTACATTCCTAAACTTCAATCGCATCAAGAAGCTCGTTGGTGGGCGGATGTGATGGATAAAGCGGAAGACCTCGTCGACATTAAGCGCGGCACAGTTAAAGCAACCGTATTGATTGAAACATTACCGGCTGTGTTCGAAATGGACGAAATTTTGCACGAATTCCGCGACCATATTGTTGCGTTGAATTGTGGTCGTTGGGACTATATCTTCAGCTATATCAAAACGCTGAGAAATTTCCCAGATCGCGTGCTTCCAGATCGCCAAGCGGTGACGATGAACAAGCCTTTCTTAAGTGCTTATTCACGCTTATTGATTAAAACGTGTCACAAACGTGGTGCGTTAGCGATGGGCGGCATGGCGGCGTTTATTCCGTCTAAAGACCCTGAAGAAAATGCAGCGGTATTAAAGCGCGTGGTGGACGACAAAACACTTGAAGCACAAAATGGCCACGATGGCACATGGGTTGCTCACCCTGGTTTAGCGGATACAGCGATGGCTGTGCTAGATGAATACATCGGTGAAGGTAACGCCAACCAAATGAGCGTAAGCCGTGCGGATGATGCTGATGTTACAGCTGCAGAATTGCTTGAGCCGTGTGAAGGCGAGAGAACGGAAGAGGGTATGCGCGCTAACATTCGTATTGCGGTTCAATACCTTGAAGCTTGGATTCAAGGCAATGGTTGCGTGCCAATTTACGGTTTGATGGAAGACGCGGCAACGGCTGAAATTTCTCGTTCATCTATCTGGCAGTGGATTCACCACGGTAAAGAATTAAGCAACGGCAAAAAAGTAACCGTTGAATTGTTCCGCCAACTTATGATTGAAGAATTGGAAACGATTAAGTCGGAAGTGGGCGAAGAACGCTTTAACGCAGGTCGTTTTGATGAAGCAGCAAAACTCATGGATCGTTTTACAACGTCAGAAGAATTGGTGGATTTCTTAACCGTATCCGCCTACGAATACTTATAGTCACAGACCATAAGTTTCGTTGAACTAAAAAAACATTTCCACTTAACTCAGCTTTACAATTTTTAAACTTTAAATTTAACTAACCGACAGGAGATAACAATGTCATCTTATTCAAATGATATAAATGCTGTTTCAGCATTGGTAGAAGCCAAGGGTTCATCTTGGGATCCAATCAATCCTGAATCAATTGCACGTATGCGCGCGCAAAACAAATTCAAAACAGGTCTTGATGTAGCACAATACACAGCAGACGTCATGAACGCTGACATGGCTGTCTTTGATGCAGACAAAACTAAGTATACGCAATCACTTGGTTGCTGGCACGGTTTTATCGGCCAACAAAAAATGATCTCTATTAAGAAACATTTCAAGGGCAAAACAGATCGTCGTTACTTGTACCTTTCAGGTTGGATGGTGGCTGCGTTACGTTCAGACTTTGGGCCTTTACCTGATCAGTCTATGCACGAAAAAACATCTGTTGCTTCTTTGATTGAAGAACTATACACATTCCTACGTCAAGCGGATGCTCGTGAACTGGGCGGTTTATTCCGTGACTTGGATGCGGCTCGTGAAGCTGGCGACGATGTTGCTGCAAAACGCGTTCAAGATTCCATTGATAACCACGTAACACACGTTGTGCCAATTATTGCTGACATCGACGCGGGCTTTGGTAACGCTGAAGCAACTTACATCATGGCTAAGCAAATGATTGAAGCGGGTGCTTGTGCACTACAAATCGAAAACCAAGTCGCTGATGAAAAGCAATGTGGTCACCAAGATGGTAAAGTAACCGTGCCTCATGCTGACTTCCATTCTAAAATCCGCGCATTACGCCATGCATTCCTAGAGCTAGGTATCGACAACGGTATTATCGTGTCACGTACTGACTCTGAAGGCGCTGGCCTGACTAAAGAAATCGCTGTTGTTAAAGAGCCTGGCGATCAAGGCGATCGTTACAACTCTTTCCTAGACGTCGAAGAAATTGACGTAGCTGACATGGCTGAAGGCGACGTATTCTTTAACCGTGATGGCAAATTGGTTCGTCCTAAGCGTTTACCTTCTGGTTTGTACCAGTTCCGTCAAGGCACAGGTGTAGAGCGTTGTGTCTTCGATTCTATTGAAGCGATTAAAGCCGGTGCCGACCTTCTTTGGATTGAGACGGCTACGCCAAGCGTTGCTGACATCGCTGAGATGATGAACGAAGTGCGTAAAGAGATTCCAGATGCGAAGCTGGTTTACAACAACAGCCCATCATTCAACTGGACGCTAAACTTCCGTCAACAAGCGTTTGACGCAATGATTGCCGCTGGTGAAGATGTTTCTGCATACGATCGTGCTGGTCTAATGAGTGCTGAATACGACGAAACTGACTTGGCTCATGCTGCTGATGAAAAAATCCGCACATTCCAAGCTGATTCTGCTCGTGAAGCGAATATTTTCCATCACTTGATTACGCTACCTACTTACCATACAGCTGCCTTATCTACTGACAACCTAGCTAAAGAGTACTTTGGTGATGCAGGTATGCTTGGCTATGTTGCTGGCGTACAGCGTAAAGAAATCCGGCAAGGAATTGCCTGTGTTAAACATCAAAACATGTCGGGTTCAGACATGGGTGATGATCACAAAGAATACTTTGCTGGTGAAAACGCGCTTAAAGCCGGTGGTGCGAAGAATACGTCTAACCAGTTCTCTTAATCTAAGATGATTTGAGACTGGCTAGCTAAGCCTTAAAAGTTTAACGTGTTTTTCCGAGCAATTGCTCCTGCATTGCAAGGATACATGCCATCCATGGCAATAAAAAGGCGACATCCTTAATTGAATGTCGCCTTTTTCTTTAACTAATAAACCAATACAGCTAAGGTGAATGAATAATGAGTGATATTCCAAACTATCTACAGGACGCAACAGAGCTATTAACAAAAGACGGCTTTGCCACGGGTGATGTTTGGTATCACGGCACATCTTTTGCCTTAGTAAGCTCCATTCAGTCATATGGCCTAAAGCGTTCAGGTGATAGGGCAATGAAGCTAGCAGCGAAAAACACCATGGCAACGATTGGTAATGACTACACTGAATCTACCGAACCCGTCTTTTTAACGCAGAGCAAACAGCTTGCTTATTACTGGGCGCAGCAAGCCGTTCGCGAGCGCAGCGTTCGTTTTGAGGAAGAAGAAAGCCCCATCGTTTTTGCGGTTAAGTTACCCGAAGAACAAAACGCTATGGTTCGCCCTGATGTAGGCGCGGCAAGTTTATTGATGGTTAAAGAAGGTGAGGCGTACATGGCGTATGTCGCTAAAATTTACCAAGATTGCAGCGCAGGGATACCCGATATTGATTTGATGAAGGCCGACCGTTTAGAGTATTTGAATAAGCTTGGCATGGCGTATATCGACACAGATATTGATGCGGAGTTCGTATCACTCGTTTCTAGCTAAACATAAAGCATTCACACCATTTGTTTAAACGCCGGTTAGGTGTTAATTTGGGGCTATGCCATCGACAGAAATGACTGAATCAATCAGTGACCCAACAAAGAACTTAATTAACGTTAAGGCGGTTATCTTTATTATTTTGGGAATACTGTGCGTAATGGTCGCTTGGAGGGTCTATCAGCAAGTGTTTGCTTGGGATATGGGCATGGATTCGTTTGAGCCCGAGTTTCAAACCTATTGGATGAATCTTCTGTATGCGCAGTGGATTATCGAATTCCTGTTGGCGGCTTCAATCTGGGGCTATCTTTTAAAAACAAGGGACAAAGATGTTTTTAACATCTCACCTGCGGATGAATTAAGACGCTACTTTACCTTGTTTCTATGGCTATTAAGCTATACATGGATCATCTATTGGGCAGCCAGTTTTTTTGCTGAACAAGATGCCTCTTGGCACCAAGTTACCGTGCGAGATACCGACTTTACACCCAGTCATATCGTTTTATTTTACGGAACCTTTCCTGCTTATATCATTGCGGGTGTTTCTTCTTTTTTATATGCCCGTACACGTTTGCCACAGTTTGCCGATAATATTTCTATTCCCTTCATTATCCTTATTGTTGGTCCTTTTATGATACTGCCCAATGTTGGCTTAAATGAATGGGGGCATACCTTTTGGTTTATGGAGGAATTGTTTACAGCACCGTTACACTGGGGTTTTGTCGTACTCGGTTGGTCAGCCTTAGCGATTGGAGGCCTAGGTATTCAAATAATGCTGAGGCTTATCGCACTATCTAGACTTAAAGGTGAGGTTGAGGTGCGGGAGAATATGTAGTCGTATATTCTTACTTGAAAAACAACTACTAAACCTCCATTAATATAGTGAGGTTTTTTTATGCCGAATAATTGCTTACCTGTCTGAAGTCGTTTTATTTAATTCAGCTTTATAGAACAAGTAGCCTTTTTTTCTGTCAAAATAACGAATAACTAGAGATTGAATAAACGAACTATGTCAGACAAACCTTTTGAACATGATGACGATGGAGGCCTCGCCGTACAAGAGGCTAAGCCAAAGTTGCAAAAGCCACCTATGTATAAGGTGTTACTACTAAATGACGACTTTACCCCTATGGATTTTGTCGTGTCTATTTTGCAAAGTATCTTCTATAAAGAAAAAGAAGAGGCCGTTAGAATCACGATGAATGTCCATACCGCTGGCATTGGTGTGTGTGGCGTCTATACTAAGGAAGTAGCAGAAACAAAAGTACAACAGGTCATAACGTATGCACAAGAACATCAACACCCTTTGCAATGCACAATGGAACAAAGCGATTAACGGAGCTGAGTCATGTTAAATAAAGAATTAGAAGTTTCTTTGAACGAAGCATTTCACTTCGCTCATGAACAACGTCACGAATTTATCACCGTGGAGCATTTGTTACTCGCGATGATGAAAAACCAATCTGGTTCAGATGTTTATAAAGCAGCAGGGGGAGACTCTGAGCAGTTAAAGCTTGATCTACAAGCCTATCTTGAACACTCAACGCCCATTCTTCCTGAAGATGTCGAGCGTGAAACCCAACCCACATTAGGCTTTCAACGCGTCTTACAACGCGCTGTATTTCATGTGCAATCATCTGGTAAAAAGGAAGTGTCAGGCGCGAATGTACTGGTTGCTATTTTCAGTGAACAAGACGCTCAAGCCGTTTATTTAATGAACCGCCAAGATGTGTCTCGTTTGGATGTTGTTAATTATATGTCTCACGGCATTGCGAAAATTGACGATGAAGAACTCTCAAACCATGAAGGAGTTACTCACGAAGAAACTGTTGAAGAGGCAAGGGACCCTCTAACAAAGTACACAACAAACTTAAATGAGCAAGCAAACCTAGGAAAAATTGACCCGCTAATCGGTCGTGAAAAAGAACTTGAACGAACCATTCAAACACTTTGCAGACGTCGTAAAAACAACCCTTTATTGGTTGGAGAACCCGGTGTTGGAAAAACCGCCATTGCCGAAGGTTTGGCATTGAAAATTGAAAACAGTGATGTACCAAACGTACTGTTAAATACGACCATTTACTCATTAGACATGGGGTCATTGGTAGCAGGGACTAAATACAGGGGGGATTTCGAAAAGCGTTTTAAATCGCTGTTATCCCAACTTGAAAGTGAAGAAAAAAGCATCCTGTTTATTGATGAAATACACGCTATTATTGGCGCTGGTTCAACCTCTGGCAGCGTTATGGATGCCTCAAATATGATTAAGCCTGCGTTGGCATCTGGCCAACTACGTTGCATTGGTTCAACTACTTATACCGAATTTAGAGGCATATTTGAAAAAGACCATGCGTTGGCAAGGCGTTTCCAAAAAATTGATATTAATGAACCCTCCGTAGACGATACGATTCGTATACTGAAAGGCTTAAAAAGCCGTTATGAAGAGCATCACAATATCGAATACAGTGCCGATAGTATTGTTACAGCGGCTGAGTTGGCAGATCGCTATATTAATGATAGGTTCTTACCCGACAAAGCCATAGATGTAATAGATGAAGCGGGTGCTAGACAACGTTTGTTACCTGAAGAAGAGCGCCAGTTAATTATTCAAAAGGTAGATATTGAAAAGATTATTTCTCAAATAGCTAGAATCCCGGAGAAAAGTATTACACTCAAAGACAAAGATAAACTCAAAGATTTATCTAAAAACCTTAAGCTTGTGGTGTTTGGTCAAGATGATGCTATTGATAAAGTCTCTGATGCCGTTGTACTAAGCCGAGCAGGCCTTGGTAACGAAGAGCGAACGATTGGGTCATTCTTGTTTGCTGGTCCAACGGGTGTGGGTAAAACAGAGCTGACGCGCCAATTAGCGAAAATTATGGGTGTCGACTTGATTCGTTTTGATATGTCTGAATACATGGAGCGTCATACCGTATCAAGGTTAATAGGTTCACCGCCGGGATACGTCGGTTTTGACCAGGGTGGTCTGTTAACTGAGGAAGTCAATAAACACCCTCACGCTATTCTCTTATTAGATGAAATCGAGAAAGCGCATCCAGATATTTTTAACTTGTTATTACAAATCATGGATCACGGAACCTTAACTGATAATAACGGTAGAAAAGCTGACTTTAGAAACATCCTGCTCGTTATGACAACTAATGCGGGTGCCCAAGAAGGAAGTAGGGCATCTATAGGCTTTACTGAGCAACAACACGAAACTGACACCATGCAAGTGATTGAAAAATCATTCTCGCCTGAGTTCCGTAATCGCTTAGATGCCGTGGTTCAATTTGATTCATTGAATGAAGATGTGATCATTCACGTGGTCGATAAATTTATTTTCGAGCTTGAAGCTCAACTGCACGAAAAAAACGTAACCTTAATACTAGAAGCCGATGCTCGCAATTGGCTGGCTAAAAAAGGTTACGACCCAAAAATGGGTGCAAGACCTATGGAAAGAACCGTTCAAGAGTTTATTAAAAAACCGCTTGCGAATGAATTATTGTTTGGGCAACTAACAGAAGGTGGGGCGGTAAAAGTTTACGTTAAAGATGACACGTTAGACTTTACTATCACTCAGCCCGTTAAAGAATTAATTAAACAAGATTAAGAATCGGCTCCTCTTAATCTTAAGTACCTACTTCGCATAGCTGCTGTTATTTAACGCGGTACGTTATGCGACCTTTTGTTAAGTCATAAGGTGTCATTTCAACTTTCACATTGTCGCCAGTAAGAATTCGAATGTAATGTTTACGCATCTTGCCAGAAATATGAGCAGTGATGACGTGTCCATTTTCTAACTTCACGCGAAACATTGTATTAGGTAGCGTATCTGTTACAACGCCTTCCATTTCGATTTGATCTTCTTTAGCCATTATTTACCTTAGTAGTGATAGTTATGCCGTTAGGCATTAATTTTGGCGCGATTTTACACTATTTAGCGGGTTTTCGCCCATCATTTGGCTAAAAAGTTTATTTTTCCGAAAGACTGTCTTTATATGACACCCAATTATCATTTTCAAATAATTGTAACGGCTGAAAATTTGCTTTATAGGTCATTTTTTTAGACGCTTGAATGTAATACCCAAGATACAGGTAATCTTTATTCAATGACTGTGCGCATTGGATCTGTTCTAACACAGACAACGTACCCAAACTCCTAGTAGGATGGTCAGGGTCAAAGAAGGTATAAACAGCAGACATTGAACGTTGAAAAACATCGGTTAGCGCAACTGCGACAAGCTGGCCATTCAACCATGACTCTATAAAAACACTCTCGCCCGGAGATTGGCATAAAAAGTCTTTATAAGCCTTTTCATCAAAATTTTCCATGACGCCGCCTGCGTGCCGTGAGCGTTGATACTTGAGATATAACGCATAATGCTCATCATTAAACTCCGCATTTACCGTTTTTCTCTCTAAGTCCTTATTTTTATTAAGAACCCTTTTTTGACTACGAGATAAGCTAAAGCTACTTAATGGAACACGGCAGGAGATACACGCTTGGCAGGCTTTACAATGTGGACGATAAATAAATTCCCCACTGCGCCTAAACCCGACACTTAATAGGTATTCATAAGTGACTGAATCAATTTTTTCTTCCGGTGAAATAAAAATATTTTGAGCGATGTTATTGTCTAAATAATCGCAAGCTTGCGGAGAGGAAATGTACAGTGATAGGGAACGTTGGGGTTTATTTAACATGCTTATTATTTATCGCATACCCATGCGTCTATTGAAACCTTTCTTGGGCAGTATTTATCCAATAACGTGCTGAAATCATTTCGTGATATTTCGTAGGCTCCTAAGGTTTCAAGGTGATTGGATTGCAGCTGGCAATCAACGTATTGATATTGCCACTCTTGTAGATTTTCCATTAAAAATGCAAAACCCACTTTAGACGCATTAGAACAGCGGCTAAACATCGACTCTCCAAAATAAAACTGACCAATAGCAACACCATACAGGCCACCAACTAACTGGTTATTTTTCCACACCTCAATTGAGTGCGCGTAACCTATTGCGTGCAGTGCTTGGTAAGCCTTTTTCATAGAACCCGTAATCCATGTGCCTTCTTCATCTGAGCGTTGCGCACACGCCTGTATGACCGCCGAAAAGTCACGGTCATACGTACAGTTAAACTCCGCTTTTTTAAGCACCTTCTGGAGGCTTTTAGATAAATGAATCTCTGCTGGCCTAAGTACCATTCTTGGGTCCGGTGACCACCAAAGTATCGGCTGATCGTCTTCAAACCAAGGAAAAATGCCCGCACGATACGCCTTTAATAGGCGCTCAGGGCTCAAAGAACCGCCTGCGGCTAGAAGGCCATTTGGGTCGGTTAATGCGTTATCTAAATCAGGAAAATCTTCTGTATCGTCATCTGCGTTTAACCAAGGCAGCATGATAGAAGCGAGCCTTTAAGCTTCTAACAAATCATCGAGGAAACGCTCGGCATCTAATGCCGCCATGCAGCCAGAACCCGCTGAAGTAATCGCTTGTCTATAGATTGAGTCTGCCACATCACCAGCGGCAAAAATGCCAGCAACACTGGTTTCTGTTGCATTACCTGTGTTGCCACTTTGGGTTGATAAATAGCCGTGTTTCATTTTTAGTTGTCCATCGAATATTTGCGTATTAGGGGAGTGGCCAATAGCCACAAAGACTCCTTCTAGCTCAATATCTCTGGTACTACCGTCTTGCGTATTTTTAATACGCATACCGGTGACACCCATATCGTCTCCTAACACCTCATCAAGTTGATTAAACCACTCAACCGAAATATTACCGTCAGCCACTTTTTTCATTAACTTATCTGCTAATATTTTCTCAGAGCGAAATGAATCCCGGCGATGAATAACTGTAACGTGTGCTGCAATATTGGACAGATACAACGCTTCTTCAACTGCTGTATTACCACCACCAATAACCGCAACCCGTTGGTTTTTATAGAAGAAGCCATCGCAAGTTGCACAAGCAGACACGCCTCTACCTCTGAATGCTTCTTCTGATTCTAAGCCAAGGTATTTAGCCGATGCGCCAGTACAAATAATGAGTGAATCACAGGTATATGTTCCAGCGTCGCCAATAAGTTTAAAAGGGCTTTGCTGCAATTCTGTCGTATGAATATGATCAAACTGAATTTTCGTATCAAAGCGTTCGGCGTGTTGTTTCATTCGTTCCATTAACGCTGGCCCTTGTAGACCCTCAATATCACCGGGCCAATTATCCACATCTGTTGTCGTCATTAATTGACCACCTTGTTCAATCCCTGTAATTAATAGAGGGTTCAGGTTAGCTCTGGCAGCATAGACAGCAGCAGTATAGCCAGCAGGACCGGAGCCTAAGATGATTAATCGATGGTGTTGCGTGTCACTCATAAGCTGTTCCTGAAATTTAGTCTGAAAAGAGAACAACAGCACGCCTCGTACGTTCTGTCATTTATTAAAATGGAGTAGTATGGCTATAAGCGTTTAGCTGGTAAAGAGATAATTATGAATATTGGTATCGCTAAAGAGATAAAACCTTTTGAGGGGCGAATTGCATTGACGCCAAATGCTTGTAATGCGCTGATTTCGCTAGGTCACCATGTCTTTGTTGAAAAAGATGCTGGCATTCTGAGCGGCTACGACAATGAAGAATATGAACGAGTAGGGGTTAGGCTTTGTGCATCTGCTAAAGATTTATATCAACAGTGCTACTTCATCGTTAAAGTTAAAGAACCAATAGCAGTTGACCTGCAGTATTTAACCGCTGAACATACATTATTTTGCTTTTTACATTTAGCGGCAAACCCAACATTAACGACAAAATTGCTTGATATTGGCTTAACCGCTGTTGGTTTTGAATCTATTCGAGATAACGACGTCTTATCTATTTTAAAGCCTATGAGTGAGATTGCCGGAAAGCTCTCTGTGCAAATCGGCAGCAACTTAATGCATCTTCAACAAGGAGGGATTGGTGTCTTACTTGGTGGAATTGCAGGGTTCTCACAAGAAGGCATAGATAAGGGCCAAGTTCTCATCCTAGGCGCAGGGTCTGCGGGCACTCAAGCCGCTTTATTAGCAAGCAATATGGGCGCTAATGTATACGTTTATGATAAATATCCCCCAGCATTGGATAAGCTAACACAATTAAACGCCTCCATTCATAGCCTATCTGACGAAAAAGCCTGTATAGAACGACTACCATCTACACAATTGTTAATTGGCGCATTACTCGTGCCCGGCAAGAAAACACCTCGTTTAATCAAGCGCTCGCACCTAAAATTAATGCAACAAGGTAGTGTTATTGTAGATATATCCGTTGATCAAGGCGGCTGCATCGAATCCACGCACCCAACTACCTACGGCAACCCTACCTTCATAGAAGAAGGTATTACGCATTTTTGTGTCACCAATATGCCGGGAGCCGTTCCTCGAACAGCGACGCAAGCACTATCAGCGATATTACCTTCATATATCCATCGATTAACCCTAAACAACTGGTTTGAAAATGATAAGATAATGCGTAATGCAGTTAATACTAAAAATAAAAAATTATTAATTAATATTTAATTTTATTCTTAAATAACATATAGTTAATCGAATTACCTAGAAAAAATATACCTTTAAGTGAATCAAAAAATTACATCAAAAACTGTATCGCCCACGCACCAACAAGCTATTAAGTTGATAAGAGAATCAGCCTTTTTGGTCTTACTTACTTTTGGCCTGTTCTTATTGGGCTCTTTATTAAGTTATGACGTGAACGATCCTGGTTGGACACATAGTGGTTCAAGCCAAACGGTATTTAATATCACCGGCGTGGTTGGCGCCTGGATGGCAGATTTTATGCTGTCGATAGTTGGGTTAATGGCATTTAGCTTCCCTTTTATGTTATTCAGCAGTTCTTGGAAATTTTTGTCTGAGGCGAGAATGGCGCACGCAGACTCAATGGTTCATCAAACAGTCCGCTGGATTAGTTTCATTGTGTTTTTAATTGCCGGGGCATGTTTAATTAATATGCATTACTATCAAGATTGGATGTCAATTCCAGGTTCAGCAGGTGGGATTATCGGGCTTGAGTTAAGCGATGTTCTAATTAAATTGTTTGCGTTTGAAGGAGCAACGCTTATTTTATTAAGTTTCTTTTTAATCGGCATCACACTATCAACCGGCCTTTCTTGGATGGGCTTAATGGATAAAATCGGCTTCCTATCACTTTCTTTATTTGCTGTCCTTAGGAATTACATCTTGGATAGTAAAGAAAGGAAAACGTCTGAAAACGCTAAAAAGAAGCGTAGTCAAACATTTGAAAAACAGTCGAAAAAGTTTCTTGGTAAATCTAAAACACGTATTGAACCCATCATACGTGACATTAAAATAAGTGAACGCGTCGAAAAAGAAAAGCAAGTTGGTATGTTTGAAGAGCACAGCGAAGTTTTGCCAACACTATCATTACTTGATGAAGCATCAGATCACGTGCAAGGCTATTCTAAAGCTGCGTTAGAAGCACTATCAAAATTAGTAGAAATTAAACTACAAGATTTTGGCGTGGACGTTGATGTGGTCGCTGTACACCCGGGTCCTGTTATCACACGCTTTGAAATACAACCAGCACCTGGCGTTAAAGCCAGCAGAATTAGTGGGCTTGCGCAAGATCTGGCGCGTTCAATGTCTACTCCCAGTGTTCGCGTCGTTGAGGTTATTCCCGGTAAATCAGTTATCGGATTGGAAATTCCTAATGAATCTCGTGAAATGGTTCGGCTTAGCGAAGTTCTCTCATCTGAAGCGTATGAAAAGTCCAGTTCAGCATTAACCCTTGTACTTGGTAAAGATATTTCAGGCCAACCAACCGTTGCCGATCTCGCAAAAATGCCTCACTTATTAGTGGCAGGTACAACGGGTTCCGGTAAGTCAGTCGCTATTAACGCCATGATTTTGAGCCTATTATATAAAGCAACACCAGACCAAGTTCGTCTGATTATGATAGATCCAAAGATGTTGGAACTGTCTGTTTATGAAGGTATTCCGCATCTATTAACGCCCGTTGTAACGGATATGAAAGAAGCGGCAAATTCATTACGTTGGTCTGTCGCTGAAATGGAAAGGCGTTACAAATTAATGTCGTTATTGGGCGTTAGAAACCTGAGTGGTTATAACAAAAAAGTTAGAGACGCTATAAAAGAAGGAAATCCATTAGCTGACCCATTATGGGAACCAACCGCATTTATAGATGATGAAGAGGCGGAGGCCCTTGAAGAGTTGCCACAAATTGTCATTATTATTGACGAATTAGCAGACATGATGATGGTGGTTGGCAAAAAGGTCGAAGAATTAATTGCTCGACTCGCTCAAAAGGCTCGCGCATCTGGTATACACCTAGTGTTAGCGACTCAACGCCCGTCTGTCGATGTATTAACAGGCTTGATTAAAGCCAACATTCCAACTCGCATAGCTTTTCAAGTCTCTTCTAAAATTGATTCGCGCACCATTCTTGATCAAAGCGGAGCTGAATCGTTATTAGGTAATGGTGACATGTTATACCTCCCACCTGGCTCTGGACTTCCACAACGTATACACGGTGCCTTTGTAGACGACCACGAAGTTCATAAAGTCGTTAAACAACTTAAAAAGCAAGGCAAACCTAATTATATTGAAGCCATCCTTACTGCGTCTGACCCAGCTGAATTTGACGGTGCGTCTGGCGGCGGATCTGAAGATTCAGATGAACTGTACGATCAAGCATTGCGCATCGTTACCGAAACGCGCAGAGCTTCCATTTCTGGAGTACAACGTCAATTAAGGGTTGGTTATAACCGCGCAGCTAGGATGATTGAAGAAATGGAACGTTGCGGCGTAGTAGGGCCGTTGCAGTCGAATGGCTCGCGAGAAGTTTTAGCACCGCCACCACCCGAGCTATAAGTGATATGAGATTTCTACGTTTAACGCTACTGTTATTATTAGCTATTGCCGTGTCTAGTCATGCTAATAATGGCGGAGAAACGCTACAGCAGCATCTAAAAAACTACCAACAGATTAGTGGGCAATTTACACAAACCATTAGTAGCGAACAAAGTTCCTTGACTCAGACATCTAACGGTAAGTTTTGGGTTAAAAAACCGGGGCAGTTCCGTTGGCATTACTCAAGCCCTTACATTCAAAAGATCGTCTCTGATGGTAAGAAACTATGGATATACGATGAAGATTTAGAACAAGTCACCATAAAAAACTCATCAGCATCCATGGATTCGACACCTTTGTCTATCATTCTTGGCACGTCAGACCTAAATCAACATTTTTCCATTATTGAAACAGACAAGAAAGATACTTTGCAATGGCTAAAGTTAATGCCAACAAGCGATTCGAGCGGTTTTGAATATATCCTTATTGGCTTCGAAAATGGAACACTAGCACGCATGCAGCTGAAAGATAATTTTGGACAAAATACTCAATTGCTGTTTACACACGTAGTCATACATACATCAATTGATACCAATTTATTCCAATTTGAAGTTCCTGAAGGAACCGATGTGTTTGAAGATACAATTGAGTAATTGATAGAGGCTTAGAAATAAAAATTTCTGATAAACTAAACTATCTACGACAACTGAACGCACAACATAAAAAGGCTGATAATTAATCAGTTCATACGTGCAATTAATTATATTTTAATGGGAAACCCAATGAATAAATCACTAGCTATTTTTGCCTTTCTTAGCGTATTTCTTATCAATGGCTGCACAGCTGTATTAGTAGGTGGGGCTGGTGCAGGCGGCTACGCTGCTGGAACCGACGAACGGCCACTCGGTGTTATCTCGGAAGATATATCGATTACTGCAAGTGTTAAAACCACATTTATCAAAGATGACCAAATAGATGCTTTTGATATTAACGTTGACACTTATCGTAGTGTTGTAACGCTTCATGGTCACGTTAAAACCTCTGCACAAATAACCCGTGCTGTCCGCCTAGCAAACACCATTAGTGGTGTTAAAAAAGTTATTTCTAAACTGGTTGTTATTAAATAAATTATTATGAAAATAATTCTTATTATTGTCGTTATAGCCGCTGTTTATTTTATATTCCAGCGAGTTATGAACAACCCCGTCGCCTCACAAGAAAACCTTCAAGTAGGCGCTGATTTCTTGGAAGAAAATAAATCAAAAGACGGCGTTATAACGACTGAATCTGGCCTTCAGTATCAAGTAATTAACAACGGCGCAGGGGATATTCACCCTAAGGCGACAGATAAAGTAACCGTTCACTATCACGGCACACTTATTGATGGCACCGTGTTTGACAGCTCTGTAGACCGCGGAGAGCCAGCAACATTTCCACTTAACCGAGTAATAAAGGGTTGGGCAGAGGGCCTTCAACTGATGGTGGTGGGTGAGAAAACACGTTTTTATATCCCTAGCAACCTCGCCTACGGCAAGCAATCAGCTGGGAAAATACAAGGCGGCTCTACTTTAATATTTGATGTCGAGTTACTAGCTATCGCTGAATAATAACGCTTAAAGTTTAGCTCAAGTTATCGACTTTAAATACTCCATAAGTGGCTGGGGAATAATACCTAAAAGTAAAATACTGGCTATTAGGGCGCAGGAAATAATTCGCGCTAACGGTCTATTAACTAGACTAAGTGTTGATTGCTGTTCATCACCCCAGCGCGTCATATAAAAAACCACCCGCAGATAATAATAAATACCAATACTACTACCTATAACCAAGCTAGCTAGCAATATCCAGTAGTAACCGGTGATAGCTACATTGAATAAGTAAAACTTGGCGATAAAGCCAGCGGTGAGGGGAATACCCGCCAACGATAGCAACGATACCAACATCAAGCTGGCTAATAGCGGCTGATGCCAGAACAAGCCGTGTACATCATCCAACTGTACATTTTCGCGGACTGTGTGCCGTGCAGAAATCATTGTCAGTAAACCGAAAGCCGCCAAAGTAGTTGCTGTATACGCAACTAAATAATAAATTCCAGCCTCCGTTGCAAGCGCCCTATAGTTACTATCACTGCTGACGACTAGAATAATTAACAGATATCCCATGTGAGCAATAGAAGAATAAGCGAGCATGCGTTTAATATTTTTTTGCAGTAAGGCTAATAAATTCCCTACCAACATGCTGATAACCGCAATGATAGTAATGCTTTCTATAAGAATGCTGTAACGGAACAAATCGGCTTCTATAAACCAGCGTAATAAAACAATAAAAATAGCTGCCTTAGAAACAGAAGCAAGAAAACCGGTTATTGGTGCTGGCGCACCGTCATAAACATCTGGTGTCCATGCGTGGAAGGGGACTAAAGATAGTTTGAAGCCTATGCCCGATATAATCATGAAGCTCGCCACCAGCAACATCAAATCACCGGATGGAATAGCGCCCAACTGCCGACCTAGCTCAACAAATTCCAAGGTTCCTGTTGCTGCATATAAAAGCGCGAAACCAAATAAAATGCTGGCTGAAGCGGCCCCTGATAACACCAAGTATTTTACTGCGGCTTCTAGAGGTAGAACTGATTTATCAGGATAAGCAATAAGCGCGTACAGTGCAACAGACATTAATTCCATACCTAATAATAAAGATGCGAAGTGTGTTGCGTAGGCGAGCACACAGGCGCCCAGAGTACTAAGAACCAGCAGTAAAAAGTACTCTTCTGGTTGGTCGCCACGCTGTCCTAAATAGTCTATAGACAACACGGTGGTTACCGCCGCTGCAACACAGAATAACGCGCAAAACAGCAACGCTATATGATCCGCCTGGAGTAGCGGGGTAACCAGTCTTGGTATACTGCTTGCTGCAGGAACAACTGAACAAGCTGCTAGTAACAAAACAAACGTCGTTAGTGTTGCCGTTAGCACAATACCGCGCCTAAACGCAATCTGAAGCATTAGTATCGTTGCACCAGCAGACAATACAATAAGAGGTAATAATGATTGATAATCAGCATTCATCATCAGCTAACTCACCCCACCTAATTGTGGGCTAGCAACCAAGAAGACTCGTAAACTGTCTAATACAGGTTGTGCTAGGTCAAGAACGGGTTGCGGATAAAGCCCCAGCCATATCAAAGCAATCATCATCGCGGCCATTGTGCCCATTTCTCTAACCCCAAAGTCAGCCATTACTAATTCATTATTGGGTTCACCCTGAAACGTCTTTTGAATCATCCAGAGTGAGTACACGGCGGCTCCAATTAAACCTAAGGTAGCGATAACCGCAAACCAAGGCTGTACGGCGAACAAACCGACAAGCACCAAAAACTCTGCGACAAAATTACCGAGACCAGGTAAGCCTAATGAAGCAACAGCAAAAAACATCGCACAGGCACCCATTCGAGGTGCATTGTGCCAAAGTCCGCCCATTTGGTTCATGTCTCTAGTATGCAACCGATGTTGAAGAGCGCCGGCCATCATAAACAAGGCGGCGGTGCTCACGCCGTGAGCGACCATTTGCATCACAGCACCTTGCAGAGCTAAATTATTCCAAGCATAAAGCCCCAGTAACACAAACCCCATATGGCTGACGCTACTGTAGGCGACTAATCGCTTAAAATCAGTTTGTGCAAAGGCCAATACCGCGCCGTAAATGACCCCTGCTGCTCCCAAAGCCATTGCGATTGGAGCAAACTCCATTGATGCTTCAGGGAATAGCGGGATACAAAATCTTAATAAGCCGTACGCACCTGTCTTAAGTAAAATACCAGCAAGTAAAACACTACCCGCTGTTGGTGCTTGAGTATGCGCATCGGGTAACCAGGTATGAAAGGGGAAACTGGGCAATTTCACGGTAAATGCGATAAAGAACCCTAACATCATCCAAAAGGCGAGTGAGCTATCGAATGGCACGCCTAATAAATCAAAATAACTAAAGCTATAACTACCGTTTATGATGGCTGCTTGCCACGCTATAGTAACTATGGATAACAACATCAACAAGCCGGAAAATTGGGTAAAGATAAAAAATTTCATTGCCGCGTAGGCCTTATCCTCATGTCCCCAAATTGCAATGAGCAAATACATCGGTATTAGCATGACTTCCCAAAATAAGAAAAATAGAAATAAATCCATGGCAAGAAACACGCCGATAACGCCTGCAAGTGACCACAATACGTTGGCTTGAAATAGTCCGGGCTTAAACTTTATTTCTACCCATGAAGAGGAAATCGCGATAATACCAAGCAACAACGTTAGCACCACGAGTAATAAGCTGAGGCCATCCATCGCCAATTCGAAAGCGATTCCAAACCTTGGGATCCATTCCAAACGCAAATGAATTAACCAGCTGCTACCGTCAGTTGGGTTAGGAATTACGCTAAAACTTTCAATAGGTAATTGACGACAAAACAGCCAAATATAACCGAGCGCCAAGATCGTAATTGCGAGTGATACCCAACGTGGTAATTGCTCATTAATGCGTTCTGAAAATAACGCAATTAAGCCGCCAACGATTAAAAATGCAATGAGTATTAACAAGCTCATAAGCTGTGCCTCAAAATCATAGCAACGAATATCACAATGCCAAACACCATCGTTGTGGCGTACCACCGAAGCTCGCCGTTTTGTACGATTATTAAGCGACGATGGAACCATTTTAAGGTGCATACAATGGCATTATAAATCTGGTCGACTGGTTCGTTTTTACACAAACGGGCAATGCCAACAAACGGCCAAACTAATGTGTAGTGATACAGGGCATCAAAGCGCCAGCCACTACGTAAGAACCCTTGAATGGCTTGGCCTGCTGTTGATTCAGTTAATTTTGCAATAGACATTGCGCGGCTCAAAAATAACAAATAAGCGATAAGTAAGCCCAATAAGGGCGTTGCTATGCCTATATATTCCACGCTATGCGCAATCAATGAATGATCAGAAGGTGGGGATGCGAACACCTCAGTCAACGGTATGTTAATCCAACCGCCGATTGCTGCTAGAACACAAAGTAATATTAAAGGTATCGACATTTTCAAGCCGGGCTGTCTATCAGGTTCGGTGTTGGCATGACCAAAAAACACAATAAAAACTAAACGGAAGCTATAAATAGCCGTCAGCAACGCACCCAATAGCCCGCCTAACCATAATATGGGTCCAATATCTGCTGTTAGCCAGGCGGAGAGTAAAATGGCATCTTTGCTGTAGAAACCTGACGTGAAGGGTAGTGCCGCTAACGCAGCTGAGCCAATTAAGAAACTGGCGAAAACAACGGGTAAACGTTTACGCAAACCACCCATACGCAAAATATCGTGTTCGTGGTGTAAACAATGAATAATTGCCCCAGCAGCTAAAAATAGTAATGCCTTGAAAAAAGCGTGTGTCATTAAGTGAAAAATTCCGGCACTGAAGGCGCCGACACCCATCGCTAAAAACATATAACCAATCTGGCTGATGGTGGAGTAGGCGAGAATGCGTTTGATATCATTTTGTGCCAACGCTGCAAAAGCGGCCAGCAGCAGGGTCAATAAACCTACCCACGCTACTGCCATCATGGTTGGTGGGGCGAGCAAAAATAACTCGTGAGTACGAGCAATCAGATAAACACCAGCGGTTACCATCGTAGCTGCGTGGATAAGTGCGCTGACGGGAGTTGGGCCAGCCATCGCATCAGGCAACCAAGTCTGCAGCGGTAATTGTGCTGACTTACCGACCGCTCCGCCGAGCAATAGTGCAGTCGCCAAAATAGGCAATGTATCACCCACTTGCCATTGGTTATTAGCCGCGGCCATTAGCGGCTGAATATCTAACGTGCCCAATTCAGTAAATAACAAAAACAAACCTAAAGCCATCGCCACATCGCCAACGCGAGTTACAACAAAAGCCTTTCGGGCGGCTTTACCATTGTTTGGGTCTCGGTACCAAAAGCCGACTAATAGATAAGAACAGACACCCACACCTTCCCATCCGAGGTATAACAGCAGTAAATTATCGGCCATTACTAATAACAACATGGCCGCCACGAACAAGTTCATATAGGCGAAATAACGCGAGAATGATTCATCATCAGCCATAAACTCAAGCGAGTACAAATGAATCAAAAAGCCGACACCGGTTATTACCGACATCATGACCACCGTTAACCCATCTACGTAAAATGAAATGCCGGGCGTGAAGTTATCTAGTGCTATCCAAGTCCATAGGGTCAGTTCACGTATTTGACCGTCCGCAAAAAAATCATTGGCTAATAGGGCAACACAAACAGCGGCAGCTCCAACCGAACCTGCTCCAAGTATTGCCACTAACTGTTTTGGTAGGCGCCCAGCAGTAACAATCAATAGCACGGCACTTAGCAGTGGAAACATAGGAATAAGCCAGAGTAAATTCACCTTAGCGTTCCTTCAAGGCGGTCGCCGCATCCATATCCAACGTTTTGAAACGGCGCTGAATTTGTAACACCAAACCTAAACCTACAGACACTTCAGCGGCGGCGATGGTGAGTATCAAAAGGAAAATAACTTGTCCATCCGCTTGCCCCCATTTCGCGGCAGCCGCAATAAAAGCTAGCGCCGATGCGTTAAGCATGACTTCTAAAGAAACCAACATGAAAATAATATTTCGACGCAACATCAAGCCTAATAACCCACAGCAAAATAACAACGCGCTGAGTACCAAAACGTGTTCGAGTGGGATTTGCAAACCGCCCATTAGCTGTCACCTCCCTCATGTACGCCTTCTCTACGAACAATAAAGCGACGACCTAAGTGATAAGCACCGACCAAACCTGCCAGTAATAACATTGATGCAATTTCCACCGCCAACACATAAGGGCCAAATAATGACATAGCAACTTCTTTGGGCGGAACGGCTACGCCACTGGTTAAGGCGATTGTTTGTTCGCTTGAGATAGACAGCGCGATTAATAACTCTATAAAGAGTAGGGCGGCCATGATGCCAGGCAAGATCCAGCTTTTAACGCTCAGCCAGCCACGTTCTTGCGCTTCACCAACCTCACCTAAATTCAACATCATAATGACGAAGACAAACAGCACCATAATCGCACCCGCGTAAATCAATATCTCTAGCGCCGCGGCAAACGGTGCGCCCATCAAGAAAAATAGCACTGCGATAGCTAACAAAGAAACGATGAGGTAAATTAACGCGTGTGCCGCATTAGAACGAGTGAGCGCCAATATAGTGGCTAATAAAGCGATAACCGAGGCACTGTAAAATAACACTTCAATCATTGTAGTAAGTCCTTAATATCAATTGGCTTAGACTCGTTTTGCGCCTCTCCTTTGTCTTTTCCGGCAATAGCTAACCCCGCCACGCGGTAAAAATTGTAATCGTGATATTTCCCTGTGCCCTTTATTTGTAGGTGTTCTTTTTCATACACCATGCTTTGTCGGTCGTATTCGCACATCTCAAAGTCGGGCGTTAGTTGAATGGCATTGGTGGGACAAGCTTCTTCGCACATACCACACATAATGCAGCGAGAGAAATTGATTCGGAAGAACTGCGGGTACCAACGCCCATCATCACGAACGCCTTGCTGAAGAGCAATACAATCCACAGGGCAAGCGACTGCGCATAAGTTACAAGCGACACAACGTTCATCGCCGTCTGGGTCATTAGTCAACACAATACGGCCTCTATAACGCGGCGCTAGATAAGGCATTTCTTCTGGGTATTGCACCGTCTCAGCTTTAGTGAACGTGTGCTGCAGTATCGTCCACATGGTTTGAAGTTGGCTAGTTAATGACTTAAACATTACCCTTGTCCTTGCATTGCTAAAGCTATAACCGCGGTTACTACTAAATTAAACAATGCTAATGGCAGCATATACTTCCAACCTAACGACATCAGTTGGTCATATCGCGGACGCGGAATGGCCGCCCGCAACAAAATAAAAAAGCAAATAACAATAAAGACTTTAATACAAAACCACAGTAAGGGTGGCAACCAAGGGCCTAACCAACCACCGAAGAAGAGGGTAACAATCATGCAGGAGATTAGAATTAAACCTAAATATTCACCCAACATAAACATGGCAAATTTCATACCGCCATATTCTGTATGAAAACCTGCGGTCAACTCGTGCTCTGCCTCAGGTAAATCAAAAGGTAAACGATGACTTTCAGCGACACCCGCTATTAAGAAAACGTAAAGTCCTAGAAACTGCGGTATACAAAACCATTGATCGCGTTGCGCTTCAACGATATCTAGTAGACTAAAACTACCGCTGAGCATCACTACACCCATCAGCGATAAGCCCATAAAAACTTCATAACTCACCATTTGCGCCGCGCTTCGTAATCCACCGAGTAGGGCGTATTTATTGTTGGAGGCCAAACCCGCTAGCAAGACACTGTAGACGGCTAATGAGGTCATGCTGAGAAAAAACAGTAAGCCAATATTTAAATCAATAACGTAAAGATCCGGCCCGAAGGGAACAACGGTAAAACCCAATAACATTGCTACAACGATGGCCGTAGGGGCAAATATAAAGACCATTTTATCGGAGAAGGGTGGCACCCAATCGTGCTTGGTTAGCAGTTTAATCATGTCAGCTGCTACCTGTAAAACACCAAAGGGGCCCAAACGATTTGGGCCGTAACGATCTTGCCATATACCGAGCAATCGTCGTTCGAACCAAGTAACCAATGCCGCGCCACCAACAGCAGCAAGAATAAGCACCAAGCCGAATACCATTGTCCCTAACTCAGACATCGCTAACCCCACTGCTCACTGCCTGTTGCGATTCGCTAGGACTCCAGTTTTCAGCCTTACTAAGGACTAACGACTCTCCAGCAAGAAGGTTCTCTGTAGCAATAAAACCGACGCTATAACCGACGCAACCTGTAGCGATACTGTCGTTTATACTCACTTCCAAGGTTGTAAGTTTGTCGCCCTTGTTGTCATTCAAATCAACGCCATCACCGTCATTAACACCTAATTTCTTTGCATCGCTGGCATTAATTTCCACAAACGCAGGTCGCACTAATTTGGCAATAGCGGGGCTATGTACACTCAGCTCATCGCTGCCGTAAATTTTATGCCTTGGCACCATTTGCCATTGCCCTTTAAGTGCTTTAAAGGCGGCCGGTGATTCAAACAGGGCGATGTTATTAGAATTGTCCGTCGCTTGTAACAATCGAGTACCCGCTGTACCTCCTTTAAGCTTAAGCTGCCCACCAACTTCTGATTGGAATTTATGTAACGATTGGTTAGAGTTCCAACCAGGAGCCCAAACGAAGGGTAATAATGAACCAGGCTGAGAACGATTTAACCCCTCCATACTAAAAGCCAACGGTGTTTCTTTATCCACCGGCTGCTTAGGCTCATGCACAGAAATATCTGCACGCATCGCAGTACGGCCGCTATATCGATGAGTTTGACGTGGTATCTTCACGCCAATATTACGGAATTGATGATTAGGCGCTGCGGTTGTGATGCCCGATAACGAACTATTTTGTGTTGCACAGGCTTGTGTAATATCGTCAAAACACTCTATTTCAGTCACCTCGTCACGCCCCATCTGTTTTAAACACGCTAATAACCAATGCCAACTTGCACGACGTTGGGCATTAGGCAAATAAACTGGGTAATGGCGTTGAGCACGGCCCTCCATGCTGACTAACGTACCTTCGGATTCGGCAAAATTGGCAGCAGGTAAAGCGAGTGAGCTGGCTGATAAGGTGCGATTATCTAAGCCGTCAATAACGATAACATTAGTGATGTTTTCTAATAGTTCGTTGATATCTTTCTCTTTACCTCGACGATAAAGGTCATTTTCTAGCACCACCAAGGTTTCCAATGCACCTGCACAGGCGCGCGCTGTCAGGTCGCTCAAACTCACCGCATTATCGCTAATTAACATAGCTTGTCCGAGACTATTTGCCTCAGCAACGATCATGCTTAATAAGGGTAAGGGTTGTTTGTCGGCATTACACAGCGCTTGGGTCACTTGAGCGGCGGATTCCATCAGCGCGCTATTGCCGCAACTCGTACCCGATATAATCAGTGGCCGCTTGGCATTTTTTAGTGCTTTTGCTATGTTTTTTGCTTTTTGTTGAAGCTCATCATCCGAACCTAAATTAGCCTCTCCAGCTATATTAGCTGCAACAGCAAAACCCAAACGGGCTATATCATCTGGTGCTAAGTTAAAACGCTCTTCGGCCACATCGTCTAATCGACTATCGCCAACCGTTGCAATAAACAAGGGGCTTCGTTGATTTTGCGCTAAGGTGCGAATCGCGCTATCTTGCCAGCTTTCAAGCCCTAAATCTGCGGCCAATTCGTAAGCTTTGTTACGCACACTCTGGCGCAGTGCAAGTGCAATACGCGGTGCCGTATTGGTAACGTCTTCACCTAAAATCAAAATGGCGTCTGCCGATTCGATGTTTTTGATATCCGCTATCATCGCAGAACTGCTTTGTTGAATTGTTAGCGCAAGTTCAACTAATGGTTGTTCTACGTCACTAAAACCTGGTGCAAAATTATCGGCGCCAACTAAGGTACGTAATAGGTAATTTGCCTCAACAGATGCTCTGGGCGAACCAATACCAGCAATGTTATTGGTGTCGCATGCCTCAGCCATTTTAAGCAAAGCTTGCTGCTGGTCTAATGCGTTAAAGCGACCATCTTCAGTACGCGATCCAGGGTAATTTAAGTTATTTACACTGTTGACAAAATTGGCACCAAAACGGCCTCGGTCACAAAGAAAGTAGCCGTTAACGTCTGCATTGAATCGATTATGAATACGCTTTAACTTTCCATAACGTTCACCCGGCGACGTATTGCAGCCAACGGCACAACTAGTACAAATGGATGGTGCAGATTGCAGGTCCCATTTGCGCGTATATTCATGCACTAAGGGTTTATCGGTAAAGACGCCCGTAGGGCAAACTTCGACTAAGTTGCCAGCAAATTCACTTTCCAATACACCTTCTTCATGACGACCAAAATAGATATGGTCGTGGGCTGCCATTGCAGCAAGATCTGTTCCACCCGCGTAATCATTGTAATAGCGAGTACAACGATAACAGGTGATACAGCGATTCATTTCATGATGAATAAGAGGGCCTAGGTATTGATTGTGGTGGGTATTTTTTTTGCCCCTATATTTACGATCGCGGTGACCCACCATCACCGTCATATCTTGTAAGTGACATTCTCCACCTTCTGCACAAACTGGGCAGTCGTGAGGATGGTTAAGCATTAAAGCCTCAACGATACCTTCACGAAAACGTTGTGCCTTATCGCCCGTTAGGGAAAACAAAGCACCCTCGGTAACGGGCGTCATACAAGCCATTACAATCCTGCCATGTTCGTCTTCGGCATGTTGGTATTGCACCACCGCGCATTGACGACACGCACCGACCGAACCCATCGATGGGTGCCAACAAAAGTAGGGCAGATCCAAGCCTAAAGACAAGCAGGCTTGCAGGATATTTTGTCCTGTGTCGACTTCGTGTTCTTGACCGTCAATTTGAATAATAGGCATTAAGTAATTACCTCTGATTCTTGAACGGCATAAGAACAACAACCATTAGTAATATGACTTTCGAAATCTTCTCGAAAATATTTAATGGCGCTACCTAATGGTTCCATCGCCCCCGGCGCTAAGGCGCAATGCGTATTACCCATATCACCAATAAACGATACGTGATGCGCCAGAGTGGCCATATCTTCTTTTCTACCGCGACCCAGCTCAAGTTCGTTCAATACCTGTGTTGACCAAGGCAGGCCATCACGACAGGGCGTGCAAAATCCGCATGACTCACGGGCAAAAAAGGCCACCAAGTTTTTTACGAAACCGACCGGGCATGTCTTGTCGTCTAAGATAATCATGGTGCCGGTACCCATACGACTACCAGCTTTTGCAATCGTCTCGTAATCCATGGCTAAGTCTAGGTGTTCTTCAACAAGAAAATCCGTCGAGGCACCACCCGGTAATAATCCGCGAAACTGGTAACCATCTTCCATACCACCCGCGTGTTGTTCTAATATTTCACGAATACTCGTGCCCATCGGCAGTTCCCAGCAGCCTGGGTTCTTTACACGACCGCTAACGCCATATAATTTTGTACCGGCATCTTCGGTAATACCCAACGATTTAAACCAATCGGCACCGCGTTCGATAATGTGAGGGATATTACATAAGGTTTCAACGTTATTGACGATAGTAGGGCGGCCCCATAAACCACTCACTTGAGGAAATGGTGGTTTGGCTCGTGGGTTAGCTCGCTTACCTTCAAGTGCGCTGATAAGCGCCGTTTCTTCGCCGCAAATATAACGACCCGCACTAACGTGAACGTATAATTTTAAATTGAAGCCACTGCCAAGAATATCGTTGCCTAAATACCCGTTGGCATAACTTTCAGCAATGGCTTCGCGCAATATTTTTGTTGCATAAGGATATTCGGCACGAATAAAGATATAAGCCACATCGGCCTGTATGGTATAGGCCGATAAAATCATTCCCTCGATTAATTGATGCGAATCACATTCCATCAACAATCTATCTTTAAAAGTACCTGGCTCCATTTCATCTGCATTACAGATGAGGTATCTATGCCCAGTTGAGTCGCCTTTCTTGGGTACAAAACTCCACTTCATGCCGGTTGAAAAACCCGCGCCTCCACGACCACGTAAGTTTGAGTCTGTAATTATTTTGAGACATTCATCGGGGGATAATTTACCCAGTGCAGCGCGTAACCCGAGGTAACCCCCATTAGCCTCATAAGCCGTGAAATAGGTTGGTGATTTATCCGCTCTTACATTACGCGTTAATGGACGATCCAGACTCATTCATCCTCCACTGGCCGATTGGAAAAGAGCGCTTGCAGGTATTTCTCGTCTATATTCTCGTGTAAATCATCGCCCACCATTAATACGGGGGCTTTGTCACAAGCGCCTAAACACGTGACAGGTATAAGAGTGTATTCATTATCTGCCGTTGTTTCTCCTGCTTTAATGCCTAATTGTTGAGTAATTTTTTTCTGTAATCCATCGCAATCTTTTATCCAACAACTGATACTGTCACACAATAAAATAACCTTATTACCAACGGGCTTACGGAAGATCATGCTATAAAAAGTGGCAATACCATCCAATTCTGCAGCCGACATATTCAGGTGTTTAGCAATCGCTTTAATGCTGCCATCGGAGACCCATCCTCGATGTTCTTGAACGATTTTAAGCGCATCAATTGCCGCAGCTGCAGGTGTCGGTAAGTGCGCGACTTCGGCATCTATCTCGGTAATTTCGGTATCGCTTAGCAAGGTAGGGATAGAGACATTCATTTCAATCACCTATCCACGTCTGCCATGACAAAATCAATACTGGCGATGATAGCTATCAAATCAGGAATCATCAGCCCACGACTAATAAGTGGAATTTGCTGTAGCGCCGGAAATGATGGCGTTCTAATGCGTGTTCGATAGGACGTAGTGCCTCCGTCGCTGATTAGGTGATAATTATTAATACCTTTTGTCGCTTCAATCAAAAAAGAGGTTTCGCCTGCTGGCATCACAGGCCCCCAACTGACGTTCAAAAAATGGTGAATTAAAGTTTCGATATCTTGTAAGGTGCGTTCCTTAGGTGGCGGGGTCGTTAAACGATGATCACTTTTATAGGGGCCTTCTGGCATATTGTCTAAGCACTGGCGAATAATGCGTAAACTCTGGCGAATTTCTTCAACACGCACAGCTGCACGGTCATAGCAATCCCCTTTATTACCGACCGGAACTTCAAAATCAAACTGATCATAACCGCCGTAAGGGCGATCTCTACGTAAATCCCAATCCATGCCAGTAGCGCGTAAATTTGGCCCGGTAATACCCCAATCTATTGCTTCTTCTGTACTGTAAGTACCAATGTCTACCGTTCGTTCTTTAAGGATACTGTTATCCATCGCCATTTTTTGATAGTGATCCATACGGGCAGGCATGCTGTCGATAAAGTCTCGGACTAGTTTTTCCCAACCGATGGGTAAATCTTGTGCTACGCCGCCAATCCGAAACCAAGCCGGGTGCATACGGCCGCCTGTAATCGCTTCAATAATGCCGAATAAACGTTCACGGTCCGCGAACATATAAAAAACTGGGGACATTTGCCCGACATCTTGAGCAAAGGTCCCATAAAAAACTAAATGGCTGGAGATACGGAATAATTCGGCCAGCATAATACGAATAACTTTGGCTCGGTCGGGTACTTTTATATCGCCTAATGATTCGACTGCCATCACATAGGCCATGTTATTCATAACACCACCTAGGTAATCAATACGGTCGGTGTAAGGCATGTACGAGTGCCATGTTTGACGCTCAGCCATTTTTTCCGCACCACGGTGGTGATAACCAATATCCGGCACTGCATCGACAACCACCTCACCGTCAAGCTGCAAAGCAATGCGAAACACACCGTGGACGGATGGATGGTTTGGGCCTAGATTAAGAAACATATATTCTGTCTCTTCGGTTTTCTCTTGCATGCCCCAATCTTCAGGTCGAAATGTTAACGCCTCCATTTCTTGCGCTTGCTTTTCCTCATCAAGACTAAACGGATCCATTTCGGTAGCACGAGCTGGGTGATCTTTGCGAAGCGCATGGCCCTGCCAAGTTGGCGGTAATAAAATTCGACAAAGGTTAGGGTGTCCGGTGAACTCCACGCCAAACATATCCCACGCTTCACGTTCATACCAATTCGCATTGGGCCAAACACTGATCACCGAGGGTACAGAAATATCGGCTTCAGACACCGACACTTTGATTCGAATTTCTTCGCAGCGACTGAAATTTAACAAGTGATAAACCACCGTAAAATCTTTGGCGGCTTTCGGCTTATGCTCGCGTAAACGTTCGTCTACAGCAAACAAGTCCAACAACATTGGAAATTCTTTTTTTAAAGACGCAAGTATCTCGATTAATTTATTGCGGCTTATCCATAAGGTTGGAATATTGTCCTTAGTTAACTGAGTATCAAACACATCAGCGCCGTGGCGGGCGAATAAATCGTCCACATACGTACCGTTATTGTCTAATACCTCCGTTTTAAGCATTCAAATTCCGTAGCTGTTTTAGCTTTAATTGTTATTAGCGAATGGATGTAGCCATTAATTAACGTTATTACTCCTAAATTTCATCTGGACTGCGTAGCTGTACTACCTGACTTCTTTGTTCTTGCAAAAGATCGCGGTTTGACGGCATCTCCGGTTTAATCACTTGTTGATCACCGACAACCCAGCTTAGTGGGCGGCGTTCCTTTTTAATAGACTCTTGTAGCATGATTAAGCCCTGCAGCAACGCTTCAGGTCGAGGAGGGCACCCTGGTACGTAAACATCTACGGGGATAATTTTATCAACGCCTTGAACCACACTATATATGTCGTACATACCGCCAGAATTAGCGCAAGATCCCATTGAAATAATCCAGCGAGGCTCAAGTAATTGATCGTATAAATGCTGAACGACCGGCGCCATTTTGCGAAATACCGTACCGGAAATAACCATCAAGTCAGCCTGCCTTGGCGTAGCACGGATAACTTCAGAGCCAAACCGCGCAATATCATGACGGCTGGTAAACGCAGTCGCCATTTCTACATAGCAACATGACAAACCAAAATTAAATGGCCAGAGTGAATTAGCGCGACTCCAAGCAATCAAATCATCTAACTTAGCGAACATAACATTCCGTTGAATTTGCTCTTCCATACTCTGGCTCATTGAGCCTGGGGAAGTTCCAACTGAGTCTTCGGGGCGAGTTAAATTCCATTCCATAATTTAAGAGTTTCCCTTTTTTGAACCAGTTCTTGTTTTAATTCCCCAATCCAATGCACCTGAGCGTAATTCATAAACCAATGCGACGGTTAAAATAAAAATAAACAAACCTATCGCAGCAAAGCCACTCCAACCAAGTTCAAAAAAAGCGACCGCCCAAGCGAAAATAAATACCGTTTCAAGATCAAAAATAACGAAGAAAATAGCTATCAAGTAAAACTCAACGGCCATATGAATTTGTGGTGAACCGACAGATAACGCACCCGACTCAAAAGGCACATTCGTGGCCGCATTGGCGCGCCTTTGTCCGAGTAGATGAGATAGAAAAAGAGTCGTGCCGACAAAAGCCAGTACAGCGAGAAAGTAAACAACGAAAGGTCCGAGCGAAATATTAGCTTCGTTCAAATTGTCGCCTCCGCATGCAATATTCTGAATAACATGGAATGAAAACAGGGGCGGGGGCGACCTGTTCAAAAAATTCACATAAAGAAAAAACCGGGAAAAAAGAAAGCCATGACAGCTCGCTGAATGCGATCCGTCGAACATGTATTGCTACAGTTGTTTTACGTTCTAGCATCCAAACTTCCATATACCCCAAAAGGTTTAAAATGGAGGCCGCTTGCCCTTGTCCACATACTAGGTGGCAAGAATCGACCTGCTAACCAGTTACTGCTTACAACGATTAATACTCTAGCGAGGTTGAAAAACAAACGCAAGGAATTCTGCAAAATCGCACTTAATAAAAAAGCCCCAGCACGGTTAAATGCTGAGGCTTTGTTATTCAATGGTGCCTGGGGCCGGAATCGAACCGGCACGGCCGTTAAAGCCGCGGGATTTTAAGTCCCGTGTGTCTACCAATTTCACCACCCAGGCAATCAAATTGAGCGCGAATTCTACCCTATGATTGAATTTAAAACGAGTCGAAAATTAAAAAAATTATCAATTTCCAAGTAGGCCTTGGTCTAGGGCAAGCCTGACTAGTTCAATATCGCTAGCAATGCCTAATTTTTCGTGCGCCCGGTAGCGATGTGTGTTGACGGTTTTTGGGCTTATAGATGGTTCATCGGCAATATCTGAAATCTTGTGCCCATCAACAATTTTGGTAACTATTTGTAATTCTCTATCGCTCAATAAGCTGAATGTATTTTGTTCAACGTCTTGCGCGCTAAAAACAAGGTTAGTAGCTACATCTGATGAGAGGTAGTTTCCACCTTTAAAAACGGTTGTAACAGCCTTAATCATCTCATCAACTGGGCAGCCTTTATTGATGTAACCTTTAGCCCCAAAATTAATCGCTTGATGTGGAATAGGCCCATCATCATATACACTTAATGCAATTATTTTGGCCTTTGGGTTTTTCCTTAATATACGCTTGATGGCTTCTGTGCCACCAATGCCGGGCATATTTAAGTCCATAAGAATAACGTCTGGGTTAAGCTTTTCTGTCAACCTAATAGCATCTTCTCCGGATGAACCAACTGCAACGACATCAATATCGAGATCAGAACTAAGAAGATGTTCAATACCACTTCTGACCAGCTCATGGTCATCAATAAGTAATACTTTAATGGTGTGTGAATTCATGGGTATTTGTTTTTTATTTTATTTATTCGTACTTTCGCTTGCTTGACTAGCACTATGCAAAAAGACGATAATGTACTCGCTTTTGGTATTGAGTATAGCACTCAATGAAAAGGGAAGCTGGTACGGCATTAGCCAAACCCAGCGCTGCCCCCGCAACGGTATATAAGCAACGTGTATCAACAGCCACTGTGTAAAACATGGGAAGGCGATGCATCGGTCATTAGACCACTTATGAGCCCGGAGACCTGCCACAAGCAAACTGGTACGTTGCGGGTGGGCAACTTGGCTGATGTTGACTCTTCTGTATTTTTCAACCTCATCAAACTTCCTCTTGTAGCGTCTATATTAATTGGCGCGGGGCTGCGCCTTAAACGAGGGAAACTCATGAAAAAAACTATTTTAGCGGCTAGTATTGCTGCTTTCTTATTAACCCAAACCATTGCATTTGCTGAAGACAATACGATGATTGTTACTGCTGCACGAGCAGCTCAAACAACAGATGCTACATTGGCATCTGTTTCTGTCATCACCAAAGAAGATATTGATCGCTATCAATTTAAAACCGTTGCTGAGGCCATTAATAGCCTTCCTGGTGTTGTTATTAGCAACTCGGGCGGATTGGGGAAACAAACATCTATCTTCTTGCGTGGAACAGAGTCAAATCACACGCAAATACTTTTAAATGGTGTGAAATTGGCGACAAATGCATTTGGCGCTCCTCAAATTGAGCATATTCCACTTAACTTAATTGATCGTATTGAATTGGTTCGTGGGCCGCAATCGAGTTTATATGGATCTGGCTCTATTGGTGGAACAATTCAAATTTTCACTAAAAAAGGCTCTGGTAATATCACACCATCTATTTCTGTTGGTTTTGGAACGCACGGTACAAAAGAAACAAGTTTCGGCATATCTGGTGGTGATGCATCCTCATGGTATAGCCTAAGTGGTGGTTATACAGAAACAGATGGTTTTAATGGCTGTGATGGTAGGAGCGGTACATTATTTATAGGTTGTTTCGCCACAGAGCCAGACCGAGATGCTTATAGAAATGCAAATGCTTCATTACGTATCGGGCATCGTTTTGAGAATAATGCTGAAGTAGAATTCTTTAATTTATACAGCGAAGGTGAAAGTGAATACGATGGTTACTTTAATACCACTGATTTTTTACAGCACACATTTGGTGCCACCGCTTCGTTCGATGTAACTAACACGTGGTCTATTAAATCAACGCTTAGTCAAGGTCGCATGGAAGCTGATAATAAAGGGGCATTCGCCACTAGTTTTGCTGACAACCAACAAGACCACTTTAGTTTACAAAATGATTTTCAAATTGATGATGAGCATTTATTAACCATTGGTTATGACTATGAAGACGATAAAATTAAAGAATCAAATGGCTTTACTGAAACAAGTCGTCATAGCACCGCAATTTTTGCTCAATTACTTGGTGAATATGGTTCTCATTCGTATCAATTGGCATTTAGAAATGAAGACAACGAGCAATTTGGTAGTCATACGACAGGTAATATAGCGTGGGGAACGGCAATATCAAATAACTTGCGCTTAACCGCTTCTTTTGGAACGGCTTTTGTTGCACCTGCTCTAATTGATTTGTACAACGCCCCTTTCTTTGGGTTTCCTACTAGCAACCCTGATTTAGATCCAGAGCGCTCCAAAGCCTTTGAACTGGGTTTAGCTGGAAGACATGCTAACGTTAACTGGTCAGCAAATATCTATCGTACAAAAATTAAAGACTTAATCATGTTAGATTCCTTATTCATACCACAAAATATTTCTAAGGCCGTTATAAAAGGTCTTGAACTACAGGCAGAAACGGAATTAGCAGGGGTTCATATTGATGGTCAATTTTCTTGGATGGACCCTGAAAATAAAAGTGGGGATGCTAATAATGGCAACTTATTAGCGAGACGTGCTGAACAAACCTTCACATTGAATGCATACAAGTCGTTGGGCAACTTTAGCTTGGCTAGTAAGGTATTTATTTCTGGTCGTCGTTTTGATAATGCCGCTAATACCCGCAGACTTGCAGGGTTTGCGACTGTTGATTTTGTAGGTGCTTATAAAATAAATAATGACTTTACAGCTCAAGTAAAAGTATCCAATTTATTCAATGAGGAATATGAAACGGTCGCTGGTTATAATACGGATGGTACGAATATCTTCTTTTCAATTAACTATCAACCAGTTAACAAGTAAAAATTAGGCATTTAGCAATAATAATTTAAAGAGGGGGAGGCTAAGCTTTCTCCTCTTTTTTATGTCCCCACGGTAAAACCCAGTCGCTTCCTTGATGTTTTCCAAATATCGCATTAATACCATAAACAGTTTGCAGATTTTCTGTCGTCAGCACATCTTTAGGCATGCCTTCTGAGGCTTTTCTTCCTTTATCCAATAAAATCAAGCCGCCACAATAACGCATCGCTAAATGCAACTCATGCAGTACAACAATAACGGTTTTACCTTTACTCGCCAACGATTGTAACAGCGCCATCACTTCAATTTGATGTCGTGGGTCGAGTGAGGCGATGGGCTCGTCAGCCAATAAAACATCGCTTTGTGTTGCGAGTGCGCGCGCCAACATAACCCGAGCTTGCTCACCACCAGACAACTCATTAATAGAACGTCCCTTAAGATGAGCCACGTCGGCATCTTCAATGGCTTGTTCAACCGATTGCATGTCGGTATCGTTTAAACGCTGGCTATCTCTGTGTGGGTGCCGGCCTAACATCACCACACGTTCAACCGTCATCGGCCAATGGCATATGCCTGATTGTGGTAAATAGGTAATTTTTTTAGCTAACTCAGATCTTGAGAAAGTGTGTAATTGTTTGTTATTAAAGGTAATATTCCCAGACTCAACCATTTGCAAACCGGCTAAAACACGAATTAACGTTGATTTACCCGCGCCATTTGGGCCAATGAGTCCAATGAGTTTTCCTTTGGAGAATTCAATGTTGATATCTTTTAAAATAGCGTTGCCAGACAGCGTTACGTGAATATTGGATGCGATTAAACTCATGACGCCCATTCCCGTTTTGATTTTAGAATCAAATGTAAGAAGAACGGTGCGCCTAATAGGGCGGTTAATACGCCAATTTTTAGTTCTTGTTGCGTTGGCAGTAGGCGAACAGTCATATCCGCCGCTAAAAGCAGTACAGCGCCGCCTAGTGCACTGCAGGTGAGTAGCCGCCCGGGCTGGTAGCCAACAAAGCGGCGTAATAAATGTGGAACAACAAGCCCAACAAAACCAATACCCCCGCTCACTGAAACCGCTGCGCCAACGCTTAGTGCAACGCCCAGTATGATTCGTTTGTTTAAGCGTTGTAGATTAACACCGAGTGACTGAGCCGTATCTTCACCCAGCGATAAAACATCCAAGTCACGCCGCGTGCTGAGTATTAACCACCAACCCATCAGAGTAGGGGCGAGTATCAACCAGACTTGTGTAAAGCTTCTATCCGCCAGTGAGCCCATTAACCAAAAGAATATTTCAAGTGAGGCGTAAGGGTTGGGCGACAAATTTAGCGCCAGCGCGGTTAAAGCTGCCGATAGGCTGCTAACAGCCACACCCGCCAAAATAAGCGTTAACATGCTGTTATTACTACGTGTGAGCAAATAAAGGAATAGAACAGCGAGCAGGGCGCCAGTAATACCGCCTAGCGGTAATGCCAAGGGAAAAGCTGTGGCGAAGCCAAAGTAAAACACAATGACCGCGCCTAATGCGGCGCTGGTTGAAACACCAATCACACCCGGTTCAGCTAGGGGGTTACGAACCATACCCTGTAAAGCCGCGCCAGATAATCCCAATGATGCACCAATCAGCACGGCCAATACTGCTCTAGGTAAGCGAATGTCTGAAATAATGATGGCACTTAAGGTAGATTCACCATTAAATATACTAGATAAGGCATTGATTAAATTAATATTAGCATCGCCAATGAATAGCGATAGGCCGAAAAGAATAAATAATGTCGCTAGTAAACTAAACGTTAAGCGTTTTTCTTGTGTCTGCTGATTTAGGCTATCTAACGATTCCATACTAGTGAAAAACCTTCTGTTGTAAATACGATGCCGCCGCAATACTTGAAGGACCAGCACAACTCCAATAGCGATCAGGAATCATTATTTTTCGTACCTCTTTGAGTGCTGCATATCGGTCAAGAGCATCATGGCGTAATATTTGGTGGGCTAACGAGTCAGTATTATCGCCTAACTCCCCCAACAAAAGAATGTCGGGGTGAGATTTAAGCAATGATTCAAGCGAAAGTGGTGCGATGTAATCTAGGTTTAATTCAGCGGCTATATTCGCCAACCCCGCTTGCTTTAATATTTCATCCACAATGGTCTGCTTGCCAGCACTATAACCGTTTGCGTAGTACACCACTGCACGCAATGGAGGCACGTTTTTGCGCCCCTGCGCTAGTTCAGCCAACTCATCTTGCAGTGTTTTAATCAGCTTTTTAGCCCGCTGTTGTTGACCCAACTCATCGCCTAAAAAGGTAATTTGTTGAATAATGCCATCAATCGTTACTGGCAACCCTAGCGTAATCACTTTGTAGCCCAACTCTTCGAGTAATTGGTTGGTTGGCTGCGCAGTAAAGGCACCAGCGACCACCAAGTCTGGCTTAAGTGCCATCACTTCTTCAATGCGGTCGTTATGCTGATGGAATTGAGCGGCGGTTTCATACAGATAAGAAGCCCCGGGGTCAGATGCCAATTGGGTAATACCCACTAACTGTTCGGGTTCTAATAGCGCCATCAATAACTGATCCGCGCATAAATTTAAAGAAACAACGCGTTGCGGCTTTGCTATAGTGTTTGCACTAAAAAAAAGTGCGCTTAAGCAAGTTAGCAAGAGTATTTGTTTAACGTTCATCGTTAATGATTATAAAGCTGAATTAGCTAGATTTGCTTTTTAATCTAGCTCAATGAAACTCATGCCCTTTGGGTATAAAGGCATTCTTTTATGAAACTACTGAACTATGGCCCTAAAGGGCAAGAAAAATCGGGCATATTAGATGCTGATGAACAAATGCGTTCTTTGGATGACGTTTGCGATGTTATTTCATCGTCATTTCTAGCCAAAGGCGGCTTGTTGTCGTTAAAAAACATAGATATTAGCGCGTTACCGCTTATTGATAAGGCCGAACGGATCGGTGCTCCTTTGCTCAACCCCGGCAAAATTATCGCTGTTGGCCTTAATTACGATAAACATATCAAAGAGACTGGCTCTAAGCAGCGAGATGAGCCTGTACTGTTCACTAAAGCCGTTAGTTCGCTAAATGGCCCGTTCGATGACATTGAACGCCCTAAGAACGCCTCTCAAGTGGATTGGGAAATAGAGCTGGTCGTGATTATTGGTAAAGAGGCTAAATATATTACTGAAAATCAAGTAGAAGAGCATATCGCTGGTTTCTGTACCGGTATTGACGTATCAGAGCGGCATTTTCAAAAGCACCGCAGTGGGCAATGGTTAAAAGGTAAAAGTGCCGATACTTTCGCGCCGATTGGGCCGTATTTCGTCACCTTGGATGAGTTTAAGCAGTACCAGTCGTGCAACGTACGGTTGGATGTAAATGGCGAACGCAAACAATCCAGTAATACCAGCACGATGATTCACTCGGTGAAAAAGCTCGTGAGCTATATTAATGAATTTATGAGCCTACAACCAGGCGATTTGATTTTTACCGGCACCCCAGAAGGGGTCGGGCTAGGTATGAAGCCAGCGCAATTTTTGAATGCTGGTGACCAAATCATTGCCGAAGTAGAGGGACTGGGGGCTCAAGAACATAAGGTCGTTAATTGCTCTATTTAAACTGACGTATTGTTCAAAATTTGAACAGTTTTTCTAAGGTCAAGCCAGCACTCAAATTTTCCATTTTCACGCGACTTTTACACAAAGTTATCCACAGATTCGGTGGATAACTTTTAAAACACCTTTTCATTGCTTTTTGATTTATGTACACTAATCAAATGTATTTTAATAAAAGCTGATTCCCATGACAGAAGACACATCAAAGCGAGGCGGTTCACGCCCCGGAGCAGGGCGCAAGAAAGGCTCTTCCGTATATGGTGAGCCGACGAAAGCCGTTCGGGTTCCAGAAAGTTTATTAGCCACGGTTACCGAATTACTCGAGCATAAAAAGAAACAAACGAGTGATGCGATTATCAATCATCCGGGCGTTTTCTTACCTGCTTTAGACGGCCCTGTGCCGTCTATTCCATTCTACGGAGCCAGTGTTGCCGCGGGTTTCCCATCTCCAGCCGATGACTTTGTAGAAAAAAGACTCGACCTTAATGAGTTGCTTATCAACAAACCTGCTTCAACCTTTTTTGTTCGTGCAGAAGGGGAGTCTATGCTCGGCGCAGGCATACACCCCGGTGATGTGTTGGTTGTTGATCGCTCCATAAATGCCAGCGTTGGCAAAGTAGTCGTATGCGCCTTAGATGGCGAATTAACGGTTAAGCGTTTACGCTCCAAAGAAGGCAAGTTGGTACTATCCCCTGAAAACCCCGACTACCCAGACATACCACTGAATGAGGGCGCAGAGATGGTGATTTGGGGTGTGGTGACCAGTGTTATCCACAATGTCTAAATTCGTCAAAAAAGCCGCTAAATGCCTGCAAATATAGCGCTTGTTGATTGCAACAACTTTTATGTCAGTTGTGAACGATTGTTTCGCCCAGACCTAATAAATAAGCCCGTTGCAGTACTCAGCAATAACGACGGCTGTATCGTTGCGCGTAGCCAAGAAGTTAAGGACTTAGGCATTAAAATGGCGGTACCCGTCCACCAGGTGAAAGACCTTATTGAGCAACACGATATTCAGCTATTTTCCTCTAATTATCCTTTGTACGCCGATTTGTCTGCACGCATTATGCACAGCTTATCTGCCTTTTCTCCAACAACAGATGTCTATTCTATTGATGAAGCTTTCGTAGATTTAGATAGAGCCAACCGTGAACCGAGCGAATTAGGGCATGAAATTAAAAATAGCTTATGGCAGTGGGTTGGCATCCCTGTGGGGGTCGGTATTGGCCCAACTAAAGCACTAGCGAAGTTAGCCAATTACGCCGCTAAGAAATGGCCAAAAACAGGCGGGGTGGTTGATATTAGCGATGCCGTTAAGCGAAAAAAAATCATGCAAATAACCGCCGTTAATGAGGTTTGGGGTGTAGGCCGCCGATTAACTGAAAAGTTAAACGCGCTGGGTATCGAGTCTGTTTGGGACTTACAGTCACAACCTATAAGATCTATTAGAAAACACTTCAATATAACGTTCGCACAGACCGTACAGGAGCTACAAGGGACGCCTGTTATGTCCTTTGCTGAGCCAGCCAAACCCAAACAGCAAATTATTTGTTCTAGAAGCTTTAAAGACAAGCTCACTAACCAACAAGACTTAGCGCAAACCCTCAGCGTCTTTTGCTTACGTGCGGCAGAAAAACTACGCGCACAACAAGGGCTAGCAAGAAAAGTCAGCGTATTTATTCGCACCAGTCCGTTTGATAACAGTGAATTATATTCAAAGTCCGCACATTACAAGTTGAAATCTGCCACGCATGATAGCCGAGACTTATTAAAAATCACCAAGCAATTACTGGTCAGTATTTATAAAGAAGGTTATCAATACCAGCAAGCGGGTGTTGTTTTAGGCGATATTACTAATTCGCGAGTCGCCACAGTAACGCAACACGACTTATTCTCAGCAAACGCAGATCAACGCAGCGAAAAACTGATGTCGACCTTAGATCAAATAAACCAACGGTTTAATAAGCAAATAACACTCGCCGCGGTAGATAATAAAAAGCTGTGGCAATCGGTACCTATCAATCGGTCAAACCAATATACAACCGATTGGAGAGGTCTAGCCCGCGTGAAAACTCAATAAAAAAAGGGAAGTAAAATTAATTACTTCCCTTTTAAAAACAATTAATTAACTACTTTACTTAAAGTGTTCCATCAATAACTTTTTTGGCTAACTCAGCCCAGCCAGAACCGGCTTTAGCGGCACCTTCTAAATAGTTTGCCGGTGCTGATTGATAGGGTGGGCGACAAGGGCCTGCTTTCATCCAACCACCGGCATTGATGCGTTCTTTTTCTAATTGAATGTTGTAACGTGAGAACTCAGTAAAACCACCCGGTGGGAATAGATTCGCTAACACAGGAATCATTTTGCCGTATAAAGCATCGGGTACACTCCAATCACCTGTTTTAACAGACTCTCTAACGCTGTCACGCCAGTGAATGGTTAATTCTGGGCCTGTGCAAGCACAAGGTGACCAAAAGGCTGTGTGGAATTCAGGGTCCATTTTAGCTGCATCGGCGTGATCAAATTCTAGTGGTAAGAAACGAATTTGTTTACGTGACACCAAGGTATGCAAATGTAATTGTCCAATATTGATGTATTTACAAGTAATAACTTGTGGGATGTTTGCGACTTGTGCCCAAAATGGAGCAGGAAAATCGAACTTAAACGCTTCTGGGTTGGCGTATACACAAATGGCCATTTCAGGTACGGCTTCGGCCACATTTTGGTAAAAACGAACAGCGCCCGGTACGTCTATTTGTTGCCACATAGGTAAGCCCAGCATGGTGCCATCTGCACCAATATCACGCGCGTGTTTTAACTGGCGGATGGTTTCGCGAGTATTCATAGTGGTTACGCCAACAAACACCGGGACACGGCCATTGGCTGTTTCAACCATGACTTCCATCATTTTCTTCTTTTCTTCCCAAGTCAGCGTAGCGCCTTCACCAAACGTACCTTGGCACATAATCGCATCAACACCGGCAGTAATTAGGCCTTCAACAGCTTTAGCCACTTCATCATAATCAACACTGTCTTCAGTTTGCCATTGATCACCCGTATCAATCGCAGGCGTTGGAATAATCGCCCATGCGCCGTTTACATCGTCTACGGTTAATCTGTCTTGTCTTCTTGCCATGTTACTGCCACCTTTAGTTTTGATTTAAGAATGAATATTCTAAAGTGAATTAAAATTTATGTCAGTGACTTTCATCAGTTTTTACTTATATTCTAAATTAAATGTCAGCTGCTGATAAAAATCCAGGCTGTCAGGATTTGATAAAGCATCTTTGTTTTTAACTGCTTCACCGTGAATCAACTTTTTAATCGCCAATTCAACTTTCTTACCGCTTAATGTATAGGGAATCGCTTTGGTTTCGATGATCAATGCGGGTACATGACGTGGGCTACATTTATCCCTAATGGCTTTTTTAATGCTGATTTGTAAATCATCATTAAACACAGCACCATCATTTAACATAACAAATAATAATATACGTTCGTCACCGTCCCAACGTTGTCCTACGGCGACGGAATCTGAAATCTCGGGTAAGGCTTCAACCACGCGGTATAAATCGGCGGTGCCTAAGCGCACGCCGCCCGGGTTTAAGGTTGCATCTGAACGCCCAAAGAAGCGCACGCCGCCGTGTTCATTAATATCAACATAGTCGCCATGACACCAAATATTGGGGTACACATCAAAATATGCCTCGTGATACTTTTTGCCGTCTTGGTCATTTAAAAAATAAATAGGCATCACTGGAAACGCCGCGCTGCACGCTAGTTCGCCTTTCTCACCAATAATGGGGTGACCTTGTTCATCGAGCGCTTCCACTTTCATACCGAGCATTCTGCACTGTAGTTCGCCACGATGAATCGGTAGCCACGGTACGCCGCCAGCAAAACAGGAAACGATATCCGTGCCGCCAGACATAGAGGCCAATAGCACGTCGCTTTTCCAATCACGGTAAACGTAATCGAAGCTCTTTTCCAGCAAGGGTGAACCGGTTGACAGAATCGTTTCTAGTGACGAGAATTCGGATAAATTTTTGGGCGTTATGCCCATGTTTTCAAGGGTATCGATGTACTTCGCGCTGGTACCAAAAATGTTGATGTTTAAAGCATCAATCATCTTTAGCATGATGCGGTTATCCGGTTTTAACGGGTTTCCGTCAAACAGTACAATGGCGCCGCCGGTTGCAAGGCCCGACACTAACCAGTTCCACATCATCCAGCCACAGGTGGTGAAATAGAAGAGGGTTTTATCGCGACCCATATCAGCATGTAATTTGTGTTCTTTAAGGTGCTGAAGTAGTACACCGCCCGCACAATGTACAATGCTCTTGGGTAAGCCGGTGGTGCCAGATGAATACATGATGTACAAGGGGTGATCGAACGGTAATTGTTCGAAGACTAACGGCGTGGGTTCTTTGGCTAAAAAGTCATCCCAAAAGATGCCGTTATTGATATGGCCTAACTCAGGTTTCTCAACATACGTTGCCACCACAACAGCTTCCACAGAGGGCAGGGATTCAATAATGGCATTCAGCTTATCCAGCGTATTGATGTATTTACCGCCATATAAATAGCCATCAGCCGCAATCACGACTTTAGGGTTGATTTGCTGAAAACGATCCAGTACGCCTTTAATACCAAAATCAGGTGAGGTAGATGACCAAACAGCGCCAATGCTGGCTGTTGCCAACATAGCGATAAGGGTTTCAGGAATATTGGGCATAAACGCCGCCACACGATCGCCTTTGGTCAGGCCCATTTCGCGTAAGCTGTGGGCTAGTTTTTCAACCTCGGCATAAAGTTCCGCATAGCTGAGCTGTGTTTTAATTTGGTCTTCGCCCCAAAAATGCACCGCGGTTCGGTCATCGCGAAAGCGCAGTAAGTTTTCTGCAAAATTTAAGCGCGAGTCGGCAAACCATGTAGCGCCGGGCATTTTATGAATGTCGTCAACGACCGATGAATAAGGCGTAGAGTGAATAACGTCGTTACTCTCCCAAATGTTTTGCCAAAATGCGGGGATGTTGTCGATAGACCAGTCGTATAATTCGCTATAGCTATTTAGAGAAAGGTTGTAGCGTTGATTAATGGTTTGAGCAAACTGCCAAACTTGGGAACGCTCAATGCGTGATTGAGAGGGCTTCCAAAGCTGTTTATTCATGTTTAAACCTGATTAGTTGAGTACGTGGCCAATGCGGCTATTATTGCTGACCCCTATTTTTTTTGTAATGAAGTGTCCAGCCTGCGCCAACTTGTCTAAATCAATACCGGTTTCAATACCCATGCCGTGAAGCATATAAACCACATCTTCAGTAGATATATTACCCGATGCGCCTTTGGCATAGGGGCAGCCGCCTAATCCAGCAACAGAAGCATCAACACTGGCAATGCCATATTCAAGGCAGGCTAATAAATTGGCGAGTGCCTGGCCACGCGTATCGTGAAAATGCAGGCCAATTTGATTGGCATTAACCTCCTGCAAAACGCGTTCTAACATAGCTTTTGCTTTTAACGGTGTACCGATGCCAATGGTGTCGCCAAGCGACACTTCATAGCAGCCCATATCAACCAGTGACTGGGTGACGAAAGCTACTTTGTCAGGCGATATATCACCGTCATACGGGCAACCCAGCACACAGGATACATAACCACGCACGCGAATATTATTCTCTAACGCAGAACGCATAATGTCTTCAATACGCGCTAAAGACTCATCAATAGAGCAATTAGTGTTCTTTTTCGTAAAGCTTTCTGACGCAGCTGAAAACACCGCGATTTCTTTAACGCCTGATGCTAACGCACGTTCAAAACCCTTTAAGTTTGGCGTTAATACGGTGAAATTTGTGCCACTGTTTAAATCCAGTTGAGAGAGTACATCAGCCGCGTCCGCCATTTGTGGCACCCATGTTGGGCTAACAAAACTCGCCACTTCAATGGTATTAACACCCGCCTGTTGTAGCCGATTAATTAACTCGACTTTATGTGCCGTTGAAATGGTTTTTTTTATATTCTGTAGGCCATCTCTTGGCGAAACGTCAACAATACGTATGGTTTTTGGGTAGCTAGGCATTGGTTAATCTTGCTCGATAAAGGTGATTAATGTCGCATCTGCTTCAACAAAATCAGTTTCTGCATAAAATACTTTATCAATAGTCGTATCAAAAGAGGCCGTCAATGTGTGTTCCATTTTCATCGCTTCTAATATGGCTAAGGGTTGTCCTGCAACGACAGCTTCGCCATCACTCACCAATACTTTCAATAGTTTCCCAGGCATGGGTGCAATAATGCTGGTAGCCGCTGACAGGTTAGATAAGTCAGGCTCAAAGGGGTTCACTACATTCAGTGAATACCAACGGTTTTGCCATGAAACTAGCAACTCATTGGCCACTCTAAGAAGTGTGAAGCGTTCCCATGCGCCATTAAGTTGTAGGCGTATAACGTTATCGTCCACCTCTTCTAACAGAACTTCCACATCGTTATCTTGGTGAAACACAAAGTGCTTATCGTGCTCGGTCACAACCACTTCAATATCATCGCCGTCTTGATAGTTAAAAAACAAATTGCGTTCGCTTTGCCCATTGGGTCGCCAACCGGTCGTGTCAAACCAAGGGGAGTTAGGTTCTGTAGATGCTGCCGCCATATTAGCCACGGACTTTTGTTCATCCATTAATAGACGCACGCTGGCGGCCATTAATACGTTCTGAGGTAATTCAACAACACTGTCACTTAGCAATGTTTCTAACTTCGCATCAATGTATTGTGTGTCGATATGGTTGCCAATAAAGTCTGGGTGATTGGCTAAGGTTTCTAGAAATGCAATATTGTTTTCTACGCCTAAAATACCGCATTCGCCTAAGGACGATATTAAGCGTCTGCGTGCCAATTCTCTATCCTCACCCCAAACAACCAGTTTGGCGATCATCGGGTCATAAAACACGCTAATGGTATCGCCTTGTTCCACACCTGTTTCCACTCGACACGTTTCACTCGCTTTAGGAAACACAAGCCGGTGTAATTTGCCTGTTGACGGTAAAAATAAATTGTTTGGATTTTCGGCATATAGCCTCGCTTCAAACGCATGGCCTTGGCTTGTAATTTGCTCTTGCGCTAGGGGCAGTGCTTCGCCAGCAGCAACGCGTAATTGCCATTCCACCAGATCTTGCCCAGTGACCATTTCGGTAACCGGGTGTTCTACTTGCAGGCGCGTATTCATTTCCATAAAGTAAAATGAACGGTCTTCGCCAACAATAAATTCAATGGTGCCTGCGCCTTCATATTGAATAGCTTGAGCCGCATTAACCGCTGCAATACCCATGGCTTCACGTGTTTCATCATCCAAGAAGGGTGAAGGGCTTTCTTCAATAATTTTTTGATGACGGCGCTGCAAAGAACACTCACGTTCGTGTAAATGCACGTAATGGCCGTGTGTATCACCAAACACTTGGAACTCAATATGGCGTGGCTTGCTGATATAGCGCTCTAATAAAACACGGTCGTCGCCAAAGGCGTTCTGTGCTTCGCGCATAACCGCGTCCAGTAAGTCTAAAAATTCATCGGCTGACGTTACAACACGCATGCCTTTACCACCACCGCCAGATACCGCTTTAATAAGCAGCGGGTAGCCAACCTTTTCAGCCTCAGCTTTTAAGAAGTTAGCATCTTGATTGTCGCCGTGGTAACCCGGCACTACGGGCACATTGGCTGTTTCCATTAATGCTTTAGCGGCATCTTTTGCACCCATTTGTTTAATGGAGTCTGCCGTTGGGCCAATAAACGTAATGCCCGCTGCTGGGCAAGCGCGTGCAAAGTCACTGTTTTCAGATAAAAAACCATAGGCTGGGTGAATAGCCTCAGCACCAATGCGTTTTGCCAGTGCTATGAGTTCATCACCTCGTAAATACGATTCATCTGGGCGTGAACCACCAATGTGATATGCCTCATCGGCTAATTTAACGTGACGAGCATGGCGATCAGCATCCGAATACACAGCAACACTGATGATGCCCATTTTTTGAAGCGTTGAAATAACTCGACAAGCTATTTCTCCACGGTTTGCTATCAAAACTTTTTTAAACATGTTGACACATTCCTATCACTATTACGCTTGAAAATACGGCGTTATTTATCAACTCAAAATCCTCATTTATGGCATATAAACTACGTTTTTTCGTTGTTAAATGCCTTGTTTTTTTTGCGCTCATGACGCGATATAAATGTGTCATAAACATTACATCCTAAAGATGCCGTAATTTGTTTTTTCTATCGGTGCGTTAAGAGAAGCGGCAATGGCCAAGCCTAGAACTTTTCGTGTGTCACGCGGGTCGATAATACCGTCGTCCCATAAACGTGCAGTGGCATAGTAGGGGTTGCCTTTTTCTTCATACTCATCACGAATTGGCGCCTTAAAGGTTTCCTCGTCTTCAGCAGACCATTTTTCACCTTTACGGTCGTAATTATCACGTTTAACCGTGGCTAATACCGACGCTGCTTGCTCGCCGCCCATCACAGAAATACGCGAGTTTGGCCATGTCCACATCATACGGGCACCAAACGCTCTGCCACACATGCCGTAATTACCAGCGCCGTACGAACCACCTATAATGACCGTAAACTTAGGCACGCTGGCGCATGAAACGGCCGTCACCATCTTCGCACCATTTTTAGCGATGCCTTCATGTTCGTACTTTTTACCCACCATAAAACCGGTGATATTTTGCAAGAACACCAGCGGTATTTTCCGTTGATTACATAATTCAATAAAGTGCGCCCCTTTAAGCGCTGATTCCGAAAATAAAATACCGTTGTTGGCAATAATACCAACGGGGTAGCCGTGTAAATGCGCAAAGCCACACACCAAGGTGCTGCCATATAACGGCTTAAATTCATGAAACTCTGAACCGTCTACCAGACGTGCAATTACTTCTCGAATATCGAACGGTTGTTTGGCGTCTTTAGGGATAATGCCTAATAAATCTGATGTCGGTAATAAGGGTTCCTTTACTGCACGAACGTTTAATGACACGTCTTTTTTTCGGTTTAAGTGCGACACAATATCTCGTGCTATCGACAGGGCATGGCTATCGTCTTCGGCTAAATGGTCTGTTACGCCAGACTGTTTGCAATGTACCTCTGCACCGCCCAGCTCTTCGGCTGACACTTCTTCACCTGTTGCGGCTTTAACGAGAGGAGGGCCCGCCAAAAACACCGTGGCTTGTTGCTTAACAATAATTGACTCATCACACATTGCTGGAACATACGCGCCACCCGCCGTACAAGAGCCCATGACAACCGCTATTTGTGGAATATCCATCGCCGACATCTTCGCTTGATTAAAAAAGATTCTGCCGAAGTGCTCTTTGTCTGGAAACACCTCATCTTGCATCGGTAAATAAGCGCCGCCTGAGTCGACCAAGTAGATGCAGGGCAAGTTATTTTCACGAGCAATTTCTTGTGCACGCAAATGTTTTTTAACCGTCATTGGGTAGTAGGTGCCACCTTTAACTGTCGCATCATTGGCCACCACCATGACTTCGTTGTCATGAATACGGCCAATACCCGTAATAATGCCTGCAGCAGGTGCATCGTCGTTATACATGCCGTAGGCGGCTAATTGCGACAGTTCTAAAAAGGGGCTACCTGGGTCCAGTAATGCTTTGATGCGATCCCTAGGTAATAACTTGTCCCTAGCGATATGTTTTGCGCGGTATTTTTCACCACCCCCTAACGCAGCCGTATCAATGCGTTGCTTCATTTCGCCAACAAGAGACTGCATTTGCTCCACGTTCTCTTTGAAGTCACTAGATGCATTAATTAATTTTGATTGAATGATGGGCATGGTTAACCTTAATTATGGAATTTCTATCGCAATTGCCGTGGCTTCACCGCCGCCTATACATAAACTGGCAATACCTTTTTTTAAGCCTCGGTTTCTCAGCGCATGGAGTAGGGTGACGACAATACGAGCGCCCGATGCACCAATCGGGTGGCCTAAAGCACAAGCGCCACCATTAACATTTACTTTTTCTGAATCTAGGCTCAACTCTTTTATGGCAGCCATCGTAACAACGGCAAAGGCTTCATTAATTTCAAATAAATCAACGTCATCTGTCGTCCAGTTGCACTTTTTAAGTAGTTTTCGTATGGCATAAATGGGCGCGGTGGTAAACCAATCAGGGTCTTGTGCATGAGTGGTATGCGCTGTAATTTTTGCCAAAATAGGCATGCCTTTTTCTTTAGCTTCTTCCGCATCCATTAATATAAGTGCAGACGCGCCATCAGAAATTGAGGATGAATTAGCCGCGGTGACTGTTCCRTCTTTTTTAAAAGCGGGCCGTAAACCCCGWATTTTATCTAAYTTAGCGTTAAGTGGTGACTCATCYGTWTCAAMGAGYMRCTCTTSKTTACGTTTSTTCACCGTGACGGGRGCRATTTCGGCGGCAAACGYACCGGTACTMATMGCSTTGTTGGCTCGCTCTAAAGAACGAATAGCGAAGTCATCTTGCTGTTCACGAGTAAAATTAAACTTYTCRGCGCACATTTCTGCAAATGTGCCCATTAATTTGCCGTGCTTAGCATCTTGYAARCCATCAAAAAACATATGGTCTAACATRTCYCCGTTACCCATCTTTTGACCRCCGCGAGCAGTRGGTAGCAGGTAGGGTGCATTCGTCATAGATTCCATACCRCCGGCAATAACRGTTTTTGCGTCAGCCGWTTTAATYTGGTTATASGCRTACATCAATGTTTGCATGCCCGAGCCACACATTTTATTAACCGTATTACAAGGCACCGATAGTGGAAGGCCACCCTTAAGCGCAGCTTGGCGAGCAGGCGCTTGGCCTAATCCCGCTGGCAATACACAACCAAAGTGAACACTGTCTATATCAGCGCCCTCTACGTGGCTTGATTTAAGCACCGACTCTATTGCAACTGCGCCTAAATCCGTTGCACTTAAGCTGGAAAATTGCCCCTGAAAGGAACCTAACGGTGTGCGCTTTGCAGCGACGATAACGACGTCCGTTGCACTCATTATAAATAGCCGTTATTTAGTGTCTTCAAATAGCTCACGGCCAATTAACATGCGGCGTATTTCATTCGTTCCCGCACCAATGTCGTAGAGTTTTGCGTCACGTAATAAACGCCCTGTAGGGAACTCATTAATGTAGCCATTGCCACCCAATGTTTGAATTGCTTCAAGCGCAACTTTTACCGCGTTTTCTGACGCGAACAATAATAGGCCAGCCGCATCTTTACGCGAATCATTACCTTTGTCGTATTGCTCAGCTACACGGTAAGCGAATGCCCGTGTCGATTGCAGCGCCACGTACATGTCAGCCATCTTGCCTTGCATTAATTCGAACAGTCCAATCGGTTTACCGAACTGTTTGCGTTCGTGGACGTAAGGCAAACAAATATCCATCGCCGCTTGCATAATGCCGATAGGGCCACCCGATAACACCATACGTTCAGTGTTGAGGCCGCTCATCAAGACTTTAACGCCTTCGTTCACTGTGCCCAATACGTTTTCTTCAGGTATTTCACAATCTTCAAAAACAAGCTCACAGGTGTTTGAGCCACGCATACCGAGTTTGTCTAACTTTTGGGCGGTGCTGAAGCCTTTGAAATCTTTTTCAATAATGAATGCTGTCATGCAGCGTGAGCCAGCTTCTGGTCCAGCGGTACGCATATAGACGATAAGCACATGCGCATCGGGTCCGTTGGTTATCCACATTTTGGTGCCGTTAGCGACCCATTTGTCGCCTTTTTTAACGGCGCTGCAACTCATCGAACCCACAACATCGGAGCCCGCGCCTGATTCAGACATGGCTAGCGCACCAATGTATTCACCGGTACATAATTTAGGCAAATATTTGTTTCGTTGCGTTTCCGACCCATTTAGATAGAGGTTGTTTAGGCATAAATTTGAGTTTGCGCCATAAGACAAGCCAATAGAGGCAGAGGCACGCGATATTTCCTCCATTACAACTAAGTGAGAGAGGTAGTTTAACCCTGTACCGCCATACTCTTCGGGTATGGTCATGCCGAGCAAGCCCATGTCTCCAAACTCTTTCCAAAGACGATTTGGAAATTCATTTGTTCGATCAGTTTCTTCCGCAATGGGGGCTATTTCACCGTCTGCAAACTTGCGTACGGCGTCTCTTAATTCATCAATTTCATCATTAATTTTTATATTAAAGGGCATGCTTACTCTCTGTATGATTGCTATCGATAAATAGTAGCACTATACTAAATCTAATACCAATTAGAATCTAACAGCCATTAGAAAACATGTCGTCACCGATAACTCAAATAAAACCTGTTCTAAAAAAAGAAAAGACAAGGCTGCTTATCCTTGATAAGGCTGCGCAAATGTTTAGTCGGCAAGGCTACCAATCCACCTCTTTGAAAGGCATTGCCACAGCGGCGAATATGAAAGCGGGGAGCTTGTATTATCACTTCCCTTCAAAAGAGGCCTTGATGACAGAAGTGCTAGATAAAAGCATTCAATTTATTAGTGACACGGTGGGCGAAGAAATTGAACAACTAGACGACGGCTATACGTTTACAGAAGGACTGAAAGCCTATATTCGTGGACATTTAACCGCTATTCTAAAACATCCAGATTACACAACCACCACCATACGCAATAACGGGCAAATACCTAAAGCCGTCCAACTAGCGGTACGGGTTAAACGTGAACACTACGAACAACAATGGCGCAAATTAATGACACAAGGCAAAGCCGAAGGCGTTATTCGCAAAGACGTAGACGAGCAATTGCTTCGTTTGATGATTCTTGGCTGCTTAAATTGGTCATCCGTTTGGTATAAGCCGAATGGTGACAGCATTAATACGTTGGTGGAACAATATACCGATGTGTTTTTAAACGGTTGCCAATAAACGGATGAACTACACCTGTTTACGTTTTGTGACGGATCACCGTGGTGTCGCGACCATTACGTTGAATCGCCCCGATGTGCACAATGCCTTAAATGCGCAGCTTATTCATGAACTACAGCACGTTGCTGATGATATCGACGCTTCAGATACAGTCCGAGCCGTTATTTTAACAGGCGAAGGAAAAAGCTTTTGTGCTGGTGGTGACTTAGCGTGGATGAAAAGCAATATGGGTAAGCCGCGTGACCAGCGTATTGAGGAAAGCGGTCACCTCTCTAAGTTACTTAATACATTAAATAACCTTTCTAAACCTTTGATAGCTAAAGTAAATGGAATTACTTTTGGTGGCGGTGTTGGCATGGTTTCTGTCTGCGACTTTGCTGTTTGTTCTGCCACAGCTAAGTTCGGTTTAACAGAAGTTAAAYTAGGWTTRATACCCGCAACTATTTCWCCGTAYGTTGTKCGRCGTATTGGCGAGRGCTACGCGAGGCGTAATTTTTTCAATGCACGAATATTTGATGCCCAAGACGCAAAAGAAATGAAYCTAGTCGCYGTTGTTGTTCCAGAGAAMGAWYTAGATGARGYRGTAGAGAAAGAAGTGTCGYTTATCTTAAARTGTGGCCCWRMYTCWRTSAGYGCMGCWAARAMRCTMATTGATTWYGTTGYRACSCAYTCWGAWGARGAMTGYKCRYMRTATACAACRGAAARMTTRGCRGAYRTTTGGGAAACSGMYGAAGCWAARGARGGCATWGATGCCTTYTTYAAYAAAACAAAACCAAATTGGAYAAMWTAAGAGGAMRTRATGARTARTTATACRATTRWTRATWTARAWRTGRGYATGTCRGCYTCAATGGCTAAAACCGTTACCGARGYKGACATYGTGATGTTTGAAGAAGTGTCTAAACGAAATAAATAAAGGAAAAACTATGTCAGAAGTTAAATTGGTAGGTGTTGTAGGGGCTGGGCAAATGGGGCGAGGAATTGCGCAAGTTGCAGCTGCATCAGGTTTTAAAGTGATTTTGTTTGATATCAATGAAGACGGGCTTAACTTTGCGTTCGAATTCATTAATAAACAGCTTGATAAAGGCGTTTCAAGAGGCAAGTTGAACCAAAGTGCCGCTGATGCAACAATGGCTGCAATTTCTAAAGCAACAGTCATGGAAGATCTTAAAAACTGCGATATCGTGATTGAATCGGCCACTGAAAACAAGCAAATAAAGTTTAAGATATTTAAACAGTTGGATGAAATTATTAAAGTAGATGCTATTTTGGCATCAAACACTTCATCAATTTCAATTACAGAAATTGCGGCTGTAACGAATAGACCAGATCGAGTGGCTGGTATGCACTTTATGAACCCAGTACCTGTCATGAAACTGGTCGAGACGATTACTGGCCTTGAAACATCTGATGAAACAATTGATGCCGTCGATGCGCTTTCTGAAAAAATGGGTAAAACAGTTGTACGGGCTGATGATATCCCAGGCTTTGCTGTTAATAGAATTTTAGTACCAATGATTAACGAAGCGTTTTATGCGTTGTTTGAAGGTGTGTCTGATGCAAAAGGTATTGATAACGCGATGAAACTAGGTTGCAACCAACCAATGGGACCGCTAGAACTGGGCGACTTTATTGGTTTAGATACGTGTTTAGCCATTATGGAAGTTTTGTACGAAGGCTTAGGCGATACAAAGTACAGACCGTGTCCGCTACTTAAAAAATACGTAAGCGCCGGTCGCCTAGGTGTGAAAGTTAAAAAGGGTGTTTATGAATACTAAATTTAAAACAATAACGTTAGAAAAAAAAGGCGAATTTGCTGTTTTATCTGTTAGCAGAGAAAAAAGCTTAAATGCATTAAATTTTCAAGTGCATACAGAGCTAAAAGCATGTCTAAGCATATTAAAAGAGAATAGCGAAGACCTGCGTGGTCTTATTTTTACAGGGGCTGGAGAAAAGGCATTTATTGCCGGTGCTGACATTGTGGAAATGAGTAATATGACACAAGAACAAGCATTTAACTTTGCGGTGCTTGGCCAGCAAGTTAGTTTGCTATTCGAAGAGCTGCCTTACCCCGTTATTGCCTGTGTCAATGGTTTTGCCCTTGGTGGAGGTTGCGAAATGGCCATGAGTTGCGATTTTATTTACGCGACTAAGACAGCAATTTTCGGCCAACCAGAAGTTAAATTAGGCTTAATTCCGGGATTTGGTGGCACCCAACGACTATCTAAGTTAATTGGCAGAAATAAAGCCAAAGAATTGATTTATACGGGGCGTAATATAAAAGTTGATGAGGCTAAAGAATGTGGACTTGTTGTAAAAGTATTTGAAACAAAAGAAGACATGCTATCAGGAGCAACAACCACACTAGAAAAAATCAACGCAAATTCTCCACTGGCCGTCAGTACTGCCAAGCGGGTGATGAATGAAGGCAATGACCTTACAATTACCAAAGGGCTAGAAGTTGAAGCAAAGCATTTTGGTGAGATTTTTGGTTCGTACGATATGCAAGAAGGCACCAGCGCATTTACTGAAAAAAGGAAAGCAATCTTTAAAGGTTGCTAATTTCAAATGCATAGACTATTCAAAAACATTAGGGTAATAAATGAAAGAAGGTTTTAGTATTGAACAAATGGAAGTTGGGCAATCGGCCTCCATGAATAAAAAGGTAACTGAAACAGACATTGATATATTTGCAGGTGTCACTAACGATTTCAGCCCAATACATGTCGATGCGGAATACGCCTCTAAAAGCATATTTAAACAAAAAATTGCCCATGGAATGTTATCTGCGGGGTTTATTAGTGCGACGATTGGTACGAAGTTACCAGGCTTTGGAACGGTGTATTTAAAACAAAGCTTGAGATTCAAAAACCCCGTTATGATTGGTGATACTGTTAAAACGACAGTGACGATTACATCGATTAATAAAAGAAGAAAGGTGGTCGTCCTAGAAACAATTTGTACCGTAGCAAATAAACCAGTCATCGCTGGAGAAGCGACCGTAATGAAACCGTAATAGCGGTTAGAAAAAATTTAAGGCTAAATAGAACAGGAGAGGCAATGTTACACGCGTTACTAAAAGAAAAAATAAAGTCTGCGGACGATGTGGCTAATTGGGTAAACAGTGGTGATATGCTTGAATTTGGCATGTCTATTCAGCAACCCGATGTATTTGATGTTGCGTTGGCCGCACAAAAAGACCGTTTAACAGATGTGACGATTAGGGGCACGCTATCAACACGCGCCAGACAAGTGATTGAATGTGACCCTGAACAGCAACATTTTACCTTTGAGAACTGGCATTTTTCGGGTTATGACCGCAAGAAATTTGATCAAGGCCTAGAGAGTTATGTGCCATTTAATTTTGGTGAAGGCCCAGGAATTTACCGCCAATATCGTCAAGTGGATATGATTGTCATTAAGACAACGCCAATGGATGAGCATGGCTACTTTAACTATGGTGCAACCAATGCCTATGTGCGCGCTAGCTGTGACGTGGCCAAAAAAATTGTAGTGGAAACTTGCACAGAAATGCCGTATTGCTACGGTACTGAAGGCAGCGTTCATATTTCTGAAGTTGATGCCGTGATTGAAGGCGATAACGCGCCTTTATTTGAATTACCAAATGCAGACATAACAGACTTAGATAGGACGGTTGCCGGCTATATTGTGCCTTTAGTGCAAGATGGCAGTTGTTTGCAAATTGGTATTGGTGGCATGCCTAACGCCGTGTGTTCAGCACTGGCAGAGTCTGACATTCAAGACTTAGGCATCCATACTGAAATGTTTGTTGATGGCATGGTCGATTTAGTTGAAGCCGGCAAAATCACCGGTTGGAAAAAACAGACCCATCGCGGAAAGATCACCTTTGCCTTTGCCTTAGGCACAAAAAGAACATATGACTTTATTCACAAGAATGATATGTGTTTAAGCTTGCCGGTGGACGAGACAAATTTAACTCAATTCATCTCGGCGAATGACAATGTCGTCTCCATTAACAACTGTCTACAAATTGATTTATCCGGGCAAGTGGCATCAGAAAGCTCTGGCTACCGTCAAATCTCAGGTACCGGTGGGCAATTGCAATTCGTTCGTGGCGCAGTGCAATCCAAAGGTGGCTTATCGTTTATGTGTTTATCGTCTCGCTATAAAGACGCTGAGGGCAACCCAATATCAAGAATAGTACAGGGTATCGCCCCTGGTACCGTTGTAACAACCCCGCGTTCAGATGTGATGTATGTGGTGACCGAATACGGTATCGTCAATTTAAAGGGAAAAAGTGTATCGGAAAGGGCGCTAGCGCTCATCAGCATAGCCCACCCAGATGATAGAAAGTCGCTACATAAACAAGCGTGCGAAAATAAAATCTTATTGAAAAAACACTGGTTTTAATTATGTCAGGCACGATCTTAGTCAGTATTAACGACGGCGTTGCACTTATTACAATGAGTGATTCAGCCACCATGAACGCAGTAACCGATCCCGTTATGCTTGAGGACTTAATTCAAGCCTTTAACGACCTTGCAAAAAATGACGAGGTTAATGTTTGCGTGTTAACGGGTATTGATCGGGCTTTTTCTTCGGGCGGAAATGTTAAGGATATGATTAACCGCAAGAAGATGTTTGCCGGTGAGCCCTTAGTGCTTCAGGAAGGTTATCGACAAGGTATTCACCGTTTATCAAAACTTATGTATGGCTTTGAAAAACCATTAATTGCCGCRGTGAATGGWGCGGCWGTRGGCGCWGGYYTWGAYTTAGCMATGTTGTGCGATATTCGTATTGCTTCAGACAAAGCCCGTTTCGGTTCAACCTTTKTAAAYTTGGCCATTATTCCTGGAGATGGCGGCGCGTGGTTACTSAGYAAATTAGTCGGTGCACAACGAGCCGCAGAACTGRTATTGACYGGYCGTATTTTTAAAGCMRATGAAGCGTTAGACATGGGCTTGTTGTTAAAAGTAGTRCCCGCAGAAGAMTTACTTGATGAAGCYATGYTAWTAGCCAARTCGATAGCMTGYAAATCWGCMGATACATTAAGGYTAGCCAAACGTTTACTTAATTCGACAGATCGTTTGAACTTTASCGATCACCTYGARTTATGYGCMGCKAATCAAGCCATGTTGCATCATGCGCCTGARCAYGAAGCWGCYYTAMARGAMTTTTTCAAAAAAYARWWKYYSYAMGWTCKMRYYAARMKRNANNGAGNNAGCATGATTAAAAGCACYATGATGGAYTTYCCACTCACSTTRCCWCAYTTGGTTGAGAGGGTCGGTTTATTATTCCCAGACGTAGAAGTCGTTTCGAGAATGCCCGATAAGCAGCTACACCGTACAACGTATGGTCAGGTGCAAAAACGCACCAAACAACTAGCCTCAGCGTTAACCAAAAGTAACATCAAGCAGGGGCAGGCGGTTGCTACGTTAATGTGGAACCATTCTGTTCATCTTGAAGCCTATTTAGGCATCCCTATTATGGGCGCGGTTTTACATACCTTAAACCTCAGGTTATCAGCCGATGATATTGCTTATATTGCCAATCACGCTGAAGACCAAATATTAATTGTCGATGATATTTTGCTGCCGCTGTATAAGCAATTTAAAGACAAGGTCTCGTTTAAAAAAGTGATTGTTGTGCCTTTAACGGGGGAAGTGGTTGCCGATGAGTACACGAATTATGAAGAGTATTTATTGACCGGCGATAGTCATTTTGAATACCCCGAGATTGATGAAAATCAAGCGGCTGGCATGTGCTATACATCTGGCACAACAGGGCGACCTAAAGGCATCGTCTTTAGCCACCGTTCAACTGTTTTACACTCGATGGCTATCTCTATGACAGATAGCCTCGCGGTAAGTCAACACGAAGTGATTACGCCAGTCGTGCCGATGTTTCATGTTAACTCTTGGGGCTTGCCTTATGCGTCGGTGATGGTCGGAGCGAAGCAGGTTTTTCCTGGGCCACACTTAGATGCTGAAAGCCTGCTGGATTTATATGAAAAAGAGCAAGTTACCTTCAGTGCAGGCGTGCCAACGGTTTGGCTGGCGATTAAAGAAGCTAGGGAGGCTGAACCTGAGCGTTGGAAAACAGCCCCCAATATGCGCATGGTGATTGGAGGGGCCGCCGTTCCAGAGTCATTAATTCGAGCGTTTGATGCGTTCGATATGAGGGTTACCCAAGCATGGGGGTTGACCGAATCTTCACCCATTGTAACCATCGGTCATATCAAAAGCGAATTGGTAAATTTGAGTGCCGAAGAGCTATATAAAGTCAGAATAAAACAAGGTATCCCGCTTCCCTTTGTTGAAGTACGCATTGTCGATGAAGAAGGTGCAACTCAACCTTGGGACGGTATTTCACAGGGTGACGCAGAACTCAGAGGCCCGTGGATTACGGGGGCATATCATAAAGACACGGATACTAAAGATAAATTTAGCGAAGACGGTTGGTTTAAAACCGGCGATGTCTGCAAAATTGACCCACACGGTTACGTGCAGTTAACGGACCGTAGCAAAGATCTGGTTAAATCCGGCGGTGAATGGATTAGTTCGGTTGAATTGGAGAACGCCATCATGGGGCACCCTGATGTGTTAGAAGCCGCTGTAATAGCAATACCACAC